>JAPUJT010000175.1 GCA_027296055.1 Planctomycetota bacterium
GGAGAGCATGGAGCGATCGTGATCTCGCAATACGGGATCTACCTCCTGCCCGCCTTCCCGACCGAGAAGGTCGTCGACCCGACAGGAGCGGGCGATTCGTTCGCCGGGGGGATCATGGGGTACCTGGCCTCGGTGGGAGAGGCGTCGTACGATCATTTCCGAAAAGCGATCCGCTACGGCACCGTCGCCGCTTCATTCAACGTGGAGGATTACGGCGTCGACCGGATGCGGACCCTCACCCGGAACGAGATAGAGGCGAGGCACGTGATATTCCTGCAGCACCTCGGGCAGTAGTGCGAGCGTTCGTCGCCGTCGAGATCGAACTCCAGATCCGGAGGGCGATCTTCGCCGCGGTCGCCCGCATCCGAGAATCGGGGATCAAGGCGAGCTGGGTCAAGATAGATTCGATGCACCTTACGCTGAAATTCCTGGGCGACATCCGCGCCGAGCAGGTGCCCGAAGTCGTGGATGTCCTGGAGCAGGCCGCTTCCGTGTCGTCCCCTTTCACGATCCAGATTGCGGATCTCGGGGCTTTTCCGAGCGCTCGCCGGCCCAGGGTGATGTGGACCGGCGTCCGGGACCCTGCTCACGCCCTCCAGGTCCTGGCCCGTTCCATAGACCTGGGACTGCGTCCCCTCGGGGTCGACAAGGGGAAGGGGGAATTCCATCCCCACATCACGCTCGCCCGCGTCCGCGGCCGCTCCGGCGACCTCACCGAACGGCTCGACGACCCCTTCGAGGGCGGTGAGCAGGAGGTGGGCGCGATTGTCCTCTTTCAGAGCGAGCTGGAACCCTCGGGCGCCATTCACACCCCTATTGCGCGGGTCGCCCTGGGGGGGCCGTAAGGGGCCACTTCAACTCTCCCCCTGGCTCTTCTATAATCCCCCCCATGAAGGCGACCGAGATACGTCAGGCGTTCATCGATTTCTTCGTCGACCGTGGGCATACCCATGTCCCTTCCTCGGCCGTGGTTCCGGCGGAGGACCCGACGCTCCTCTTCGCTAACGCGGGGATGAACCAGTTCAAGGGCGTATTCCTCGGCACGGAGACGCGACCGTACACGCGGGCGGTCTCGACGCAGAAGTGCATCCGGGTGAGCGGCAAGCACAACGACCTGGAGCAGGTCGGCCAGGATGGGACCCATCACACCTTCTTCGAGATGCTCGGCAACTGGTCGTTCGGGGATTACTACAAGAAGGAGGCGATCGAGTGGGCCTGGGAGCTGCTCACGAAACTTTACGGGATCGACGGTAAGCGGCTTACCCCCACGGTTCACACGACGGACGATGAGGCCGAGGAGCACTGGAAGAAGACGGTCCCCGGCATCAAGGTCTTACGGTTCGACAAGGAGAACTTCTGGGAGATGGCCGAGACGGGACCCTGCGGTCCCTGCTCGGAAATCCATTTCGACCTCGGATCCGAAGGCTGCATGCAGGCGGGGAGAAAAGGGCACACCTGCGAGGTGAACGGCGATTGCGGTCGATATGTCGAGCTCTGGAACCTCGTCTTCATCCAGTACGACCGTGACGGGTCGGGCACCAAGGTGGATCTCCCGGCCAAGCACGTCGATACGGGGATGGGCTTCGAGCGGCTCGTGGCGATCCTTCAGGGGAAGCCCTCCAACTACGAGTCCGATCTGTTCCAGCCCCTGATGGATCGAGTCGTCGACTTGACGAAAAAGCCTTACGACGCTGGCCCGGGGGGAACGCCGCATCGGGTCATCGCAGATCATGTTCGGGCCATCACCGTGGCGATCGCGGACGGAGCCATCCCGTCCAACGAGGGACGAGGATACGTCGTTCGCCGGATCCTGCGTCGCGCTTCTCGCTTCGCCCGGAATCTTGGTGTCCACGAGCCAACCCTCTGGCAGCTGGTCTCGCGTGTCGTGAAGGATCTGGGTCCGGTCTTTCCCACCGTCCGCGATTCCGCCAAGCAGGTGGAGATGATCGTCCGCGGGGAGGAGGAGCGGTTCGGCCTGACACTCGACAAGGGGATCAAGATCTTCGAGAAGATGGTTCGTGGACTCGAGGGCAAGAAGGGCGGGGTGATCTCGGGGCTGGATGCGTTCACCCTTTACGATACGTACGGCTTTCCACTGGATCTCACCGAGTTGATGGCGCGGGAGCACGACTTGAAGGTGGACGGGAGGGGATTCGAGGAAGAGATGAAGAAGCAAACGAGTCGTTCCCGCGAGGCCGCGGAGAGTGATGGGGTCAAGCGGCTGGATCTCTCCTCGATCCAGTTCCTGAAAGGGAAAGCCGTGTCGGCCTTCACCGGGTACGCGGGGATCGAGGGTCGCTCGAAGGTCCTTGGCGCCGGCGAGATCGAGCACGAGGGACAGGAGGCGGTCGCCCTGATCCTGGAGCAGACGCCGTTCTATGCGGAGTCGGGGGGGCAGGTGGGCGATACCGGCCGGATCGTCGGCGACGATTTTGCCTTCGATGTGCTCGACACCCGGAAGGTGGACGACCGGATCGTACATATCGGTCGGTTCGTCACGGGTACGATCAAGTCCCCGGGGGCCCCCGCGGAAGCGGCCGTCGACGGCGCCCGCCGTCGCCGCATCACGCGCAACCATTCGGGGACCCACGTGATGCACTGGGCATTGCGGGAGACGTTGGGGAGCCACGTCCGCCAGCAGGGATCGCTCGTCGCCCCGGATCGCCTCCGATTCGACTTCGCCCATCCGAAGAAGGTATCCAGCGACGAGGTCTTCGAGATCGAGCGGCTCGTCAACGAAAAGATCCGGAGGAGCTTCGGTCTGGACACCTCCGAGATAGCGTACCAGGAGGCGATCAAGCAGGGGATCCTCGCTTTCTTCGGGGACAAGTACGGCGACCTCGTCCGGGTGGTGGACATCGGGGGCTTCAGCCGCGAACTGTGTGGCGGGACCCATGTGCACCACACCGGTGAGATCGGTTTCTTCCTCATCTCATCGGAAAGCTCGATCGCATCCGGCGTCCGTCGTGTCGAGGCCGTGACGGGCCGTGAGGCGATCGAACAGGTGATCAGCCACCGCGGGGTCATCGCCGAGATGGGGAAGCTGCTCCGGGCGGCGCCGGATCAATTCGTCCGGCGGATCCAGGCGCTGCAGGATGAGATCAAGGACCTATCCAAGCGACCCGCGCCGACGACGATCGACGCGAAGGCCATCTCCAGGAAGCTCCTCGGTGAGGCGACCGTGATCGGCGGGGCCAGGCTCATCACGGCCGACCTCCCCGACATACCCCTCGCCGACCTTCGCCGCGTGGCTGACTCGCTCCGTTCGGCTACGGAGCCCGTGGCGGGAGTCCTCGCCACCGCCGAGGAGGGAAAGGTCCACCTCCTGGCCTTCGTCGCGGACACGCTGGTCAAGGGGAAGAATCTGAAGGCCGGGACCCTGATCAAGGAGATCGCCCCGATCGTGGGTGGCGGAGGCGGGGGACGTCCCGAGTTCGCCCAGGCGGGCGGCCGCGACGCCTCCAAGATCCCCGATGCCCTAAAAAGGGCTGCCGAAATCATGGCCAAAGCCCTCTCCCCGTAATTCACGTAATTCATGACGCGCACCAAATACGCGCCCCAAATGCGTGGAGACTGTTGAGCGCCAAGAGTTTAGGCGAGAATTCAGGGGGAAATTCGTGCGCGTCATGAATTGGCGCGAATTTGGAACCGGGGGCGGGTCGGGGGCGTCGAAGAGGGAAACGTTCTTTGGAGGCGATGTCCATGCGATTCCAGTACCGTTCCCTTTGGGTTCTCTCTCTGCTGCTCCTTCTCCCCGCGACGGCCCAGGCGCAGGGCTTCATCGTCGTGGACGACGATCGGTACCACCAGCCCCACGTCCGCCGGATCTGGCCTAGATACTTCCCTCTCCAGATCAAGTCCCACCGGGTGGACACCGACCTCACCGGGTCGCTCGCCCGGACGAAGATCGACCAGGTCTTCTATAACCCGAACCCGATCCAGATGGAGGGGACCTACATCTTCCCGATCCCGGCCGGCGCCGCCTTCGACGAACTGCGCCTCACGATGAACGGGAAGGAGGTGGCAGGAGAGATCCTCGACAGGGACAAGGCGCGTGAGATCTACGAGGGGATCGTGAGAAAGATGCGCGACCCGGCGCTCGTCGAGTTCATGGACGGCGGGATGTTCAAGGCCCGGATCTTTCCGATCCCGGCGCGCGGCGATACGCGAGTCAAGCTCCAGTACTCCCAGATCCTGCCCCGCGAGGCATCCCTCCGGGAGTACCGGTATCACCTGAAGACCCAGCGGTTCACCTCCGCGCCGATCGAGACCCTCTCCATCACCTGCCGGATCGAGACGAGCCAGGATCTCAACAATATCTATTCCCCGACTCACTCGGTCGACGTCACCCGGAGCGGATCCAGCAAGGCGACGGTGGGGATGGAGCTGAAGAACGTCACGCCGGAGCGGGACTTCCAGCTCTTCTTCTCCACTTCGGGGAAGGCGGTGGGGCTCGACCTGATCACCCATCACCGCCCTGCAGAGGAGGGATTCTTCCTCGCCATCCTCTCCCCTCACCACGAGCTTGACCGGAAGAAGATCCTCCCGAAGGACCTGGTCTTCGTGCTGGACACATCCGGCAGCATGGCGGACGACGGCAAGCTGGTCCAGGCGAAGGCGGCCCTACGGAACTGCATCTCCCGCCTCGGGGCCGAGGATCGCTTCAGCGTGATCGAGTTCGCCACCGAGGCGAGGGCGTTCCGTCAGGGCCTCGTTCCGGCCACAGATGAGATGAAGGCGGCCGCCAAGGCTTTCATCGACGATCTCGAGGCGCGCGGAGGCACCAACATTCACGACGCCCTCATCCGGGCCCTCGAGCCCCTCGATGGCAGGGATTCGAACCGGCCCTACATGGTCTGCTTCCTGACCGATGGCCTCCCCACCGTCGGGATCACGGTGTCGGGCGAGCTTCTCGATGCCATTGCCAAGAAGAACGGCGAGCGGGCTCGCATCTTCACCTTCGGCGTGGGTTACGACGTCAACACCCATCTCCTGGACAAGGTTGCGGAAGAGAACCGAGGCAGCCGGAGTTACGTCTCCCCCAAAGAGAACATCGAGGTCAAGGTCTCATCCTTCTACGATCGCATCTCGCATCCTGTGATGACGGATCTCACTCTCAAGGTCGACGGGGTCTGGACGAAGGACCTCTACCCCAAGCGGATTCCCGATCTGTTTTACGGGAGCCAGGTGATCCTCCTCGGCCGGTACAAGGGGGACGGGAGTCACGCGATTCGCCTCTCCGGCTCCTTCCTGGGAGAGCAAAAGGAGTTCGTCTTCGAGGGGACGTTCGCGAAGGAGGCGAAGCGCCCGGCGATCCCCAGGCTCTGGGCGCTACGAAAGGTGGGTTATCTCCTCGACCAGATCCGACTGAATGGAGTGAGCAAGGAGGTCAAGGATGAGATCGTCCGATTGGCCAAGAAGTACGGGATCATCACCCCTTACACCTCCTACCTCGTGATGGAGGAAGGCGAGGTGACCGGCTTGCATCCGCTGCCGGCGCCGAGAAGGGCCCTCCGCAGGCACTTCGGGGGCCTGCGAGACACCGGCGCGGAACGCACCGCGGGCAAAAGGGTTGCCCGCGCGCCCCGGGCGATGGGCATACCCAAGGGCAGGGGGAGTCAGGACCTCAGCGGGACCATCCAGAAGTTCCGGGAGCGAATCAACCTGGGAAGGCTGGAGGCGGACGACTTCGAGAAGTCGATCCGGATCGACGAGGTGATACGAAAGGTGGGGGAGAAGACCTTCTACAAGGACGGCGCCCTCTGGGTGGATAGCGCCTCCCCCGCAGACAAGGAGGCGAACCGTATCATCTACCTCTCCGACGAGTACTTCGCGCTGCTGCGTGAGAAGCCGGAGATCGCTCCCTATCTGGCGATCGGCCCCCGTGTCCGGGTCTTCCTCGTCGGGACCCTGTACGAAATCGTCGAGTAGACAACGGTTTATATCCGTGAAGGGGACACCCCGCTCATCCGCCCGGCGAGCTGTGGTGTCCCCGCTTCCCATCGCGCTTGACACGCCCCCCACCGCGAGGATACCAGTGGAGCTTTCTCCCACGCCTCCAGAGGTGATCGATGAGCCGTGGACCGATCTTCCGTATCGCTGTTCTGGCCGGACTGTTCGTTCTGTGTGGGGCCGTCCAGGAGGACGACAAGGAGGCCCGGCGGGAGGCCCTTCGAACCGAGATCGAGAAGCGATTCGGGAAGGGAGAGTGGCGCGAGGCGGCCAAGGCGATCCGGAAGCTTCGCCTGATGGTGAAGGGTGAGGAGAAGGAGGAGCTTGACGGCGCTCTTCTCCGCTGTAACGGCGAGCGGGAGTGGGAAAAGTTCAAGAAGCTGCGGCGATCCTCCAAGCGTCCGGGAAAAGTACTCAAGTCGCTCGACAAGTTCATCAAGAAGTTCGGAGAAGACGAGACGCTCCTCGAGCGTGCGGAGATGGTCCGCGAGAAGATCCGAAAGGATGTCGTCTTTGTCATAGAGGGCTTCGAGGACGGGCTGGACAATGTCTACGGCACCTCCGGCGAGATCGTGGAGGGCCCCGGCGAGGTGAAGGAGGGGAAGGCCGCCTTCCGCTGGAAGACCATGAGCCTGGGGGAGGAGGAGGTCCGGATTGGATCGGAGGAGAGGAGCGATTGGACCCCATACCGATATCTCACGATGTGGATTTACTCCGCCAAGCCCGGTACAAGGCTCACGATCGACGCGATCACTACCGGAGAAGACTACTTCGAGGCCTGGAGCACCATCGACTGGTCCGGCTGGAAGAAGATCCGCCTCCCCTTGCAGGGGAGAGGGGCGCGGTTCCGCAAAGTGGGAAGGGCTTCCTGGAGTGATATCATCGGTGTGCGAATCTGGAAGGATGAAGGCAAGCCCATCGACATCATTCTCGATGAAGTCTGTCTGGAAAAGGAACTGTAGTCCCTCCGGGCGCCGCTATAATCGAGGTCGAATGCCGATGAAGACACTCGCTTTCGCCTTCTTGTTGACCCTACCCTTCCTCCCCGCCTCACAAGACAGGGAAGCCGAAGACCGAGCCCAGATGGAGCGGTCTATCGATGGCATCAAGGAGATACGCGTCCGGATGGGCGCCGAGACACCCCACGAGATCCTCCGCGGGATCTTCGCCTTCGGAAAGGAGTTCCGGGTGTACGAGGCCGAGGGCGACACCTTCCTCCCCGCCGTCGGCTACCTCCTCGAGGAGGCCGAGTACAAGGGGAAGCGCATCTTCCGGGAGAAGAAGGGAGACGTCTTCGTCATCTCGGCCGGCAGAGAGAGGGGACAGGTCCAGGACCTCCCCGACGAGATCCTCATGGTCCTCGCTCTGGCCGGCGTCGGACTCGACGAGAAGATCGTGATCTCGAAGAACAAGGAGGTGACGGTCAAGGATCTCCTCGAAACGGCCAAGAAGCGAGTGAATCCCTCACGCGAACTTTCCTGCACGATCGTCGCGCTGGCGAAGTATCTGCCCTGGGGGGAGGAGTGGGACATTCCCCGAGCATCCAGGAAGCTGACCGTGGAGCGACTGCTCAAGGCCTCCCTCCAGAAGAACCCGGCCGCCTACCTCGACGACGGGGCCCATCACCTCTTCGCTCTCTCGTATGTGCTCCGGAAAGCTGGAGAGGAGGGCGGGCTTCCGCCAGCCCTGGAAAAGTTGGTGAAGTCCAGGCTCTCCCAAAGGCGGAACCGTCTGAAATCGCAGCAGTCGGCTGACGGCGGGCTGGGATTCCTTGGCGTGCGATCCCTGGAGACGTCGGCCCTCCACCTCAACTGGGTCCTGATCTCTGGCCCGTGGGAGGAAGTCCACCAGCCATGGGTGGATCGCGCTTTCCGGCGGATGTCGCTGGACGTGGCCAAGGAGATCAAGCGGAGGAAGGCGAGTTACGGCACCCTGACCCTCGCGGCACGGGCACTGCTCCGATACTCCGGCCTTCGATATTCTCAGCCGGGATAACGAAGAAGAGAGGAAACCCTCCATGCGCGTGGTCCTCGCCATCATCCTGAGTTGGACCGTTGCGAGCGTCGCCTCGCCGAGCGAAGAGCTGCAAACAGCGATCGAGAATTACGAATCCTCCAAGAACCTCCGGATCAACAATCGCATTCCCACGATCCTCGCCTTCGGGAGGCTCCAGGAAAACGGAGCCGCACAATTCCTTCAGAAAGTATTCCGGGAGGAGATCCTCCCCGAGGCCAAGGAAGCGGCGCTCCAGGGAATGGTGAAGATGGAGACGGAGGTGGCGGCTCACATGCTGATCCAGATCGGATCAGAGAGACAGTTCGACGGGCTGATCGTGGAGGGGTTGGGAGGATGCTCGGCCCCCGAGGTCCGGGACGTGGTCTACGACCGCGCCAGGGGCAAGGGCGCCTCTTCGATCGATGACCGTCTCGTCGCCCTTGAGGTCATCTCCCTCTACAAGGATGGGCGAGCCGAGGAGGCGTTGCTGGGGTCACTGAAGGATCGTCATACGCCCATCCGCGTATCCGCCGCTACGGGACTGGCGGGATTCGAGGGGAAGGCCACGCTCGAAGCTCTGGAAAACCTCCTCTCCGACAGGGATCGTCAGGTGCAGATCCAGGCGATGACATCGCTAAGTAAGAGAAAGGACCCGCTGTCGAAGAAAACAATCATGGGCGCCCTCCGCAAGAAGGTCTGGGAGGTGAGAGCGGGGGCCCTCGGCGCCCTGCGCGATCGAACGGACGACTGGGTGTTCGACGCGACGGTCGATGCGCTACACGGCGACAGGGCCTGGCAGGTCCGCGCCCAGGCCGTCGTCGTGCTCAGGTCGATCCGCCAGAAGCGATGCATACCTCCCCTGATCAAGTCCCTCGGCAAAGAGAACGGTCGATTGAAGGACGACGTCCACCGGGCCCTGGTGGATTTGACGCGGATGAAGATGGACTCCTACCTGGATGACTGGCAGGGATGGTGGAAGGATAACGAGGATACCTTCGAGGTGCCGGACAGGAAGGGTGAATTCGCAGATGGCACCCCGACCCGGCGGCGCGGCAAGGACGACCAGGCGACGTTTTTCAAGCGGGTTGTCCACTCGCGAAAGATGATCTTCCTGATCGATCTCTCCCAGAGCATGAAGGAAGAGTACGTGCCCTTGGGAACCACGGGGACGCAGCAGCCTGGATCGGAAGAGAAGGAGCGGAAGATAGACGTGGCGAAGAAGGAGTTGATCGGCCTCATAGAGCAACTCAAGCCCAATACGAACTTCAACATCTTCTTCTTCACGGCGTTCCCCCAGCCCTGGAAGGAGTCGCTGCAGAAGGCGACGCCGAAGAACAGGGAGCTGGCGATCAAGTTCGTCGAGAAAGCTCAGCCCGCAGGCGTGACAAACATCTATGACACCCTGGAGAGGGCTCTGGGCGACAAAGACGTCGATACGATCTACCTGCTGACCGATGGCATCCCTACCGCGGGCAAGCACAAGCACCCCAGACTCAACGAGTTCAAAATCGCCGTGAACGAGCTGAACCAGCACCGCCGGGTGAAGATCAACACCATCTCCTTCGGGCACCAGAAACAGTCTTACCGATGGTTCCTGGAAGCGCTTTCCGAGGATAATTTTGGGGAATATATCGCTCGATGATTCGAAGCGCATTCGCGCTCGGTCTCGGGCACGTATTCAATGTGCGGATGGCCGGCTGGACTGAGTTACAAGTGGCGAAGCTTCTCGCGGAGGAGTGTGGCGCCCTCGAGGACGATCTCGATCTGCCAGAGGAACGGACGGGCGATGAGGGAAGCGCGGTAAGCCCGCGCCCGCTTCAGGACGCGGATCACCCGGTCCAGATCCGATCCGGAGACGAGGCGGCGTTTGACTCGCCTCTCCAGGGCTTCGACGAGGATCAGCAGCGAGTGGCCTCCCTGCATGGCCTGGGTCTTGGGATTCTCCAGCTCCTCCAGAATACGGGAGAGCGGCATGGTGCTATAGACAGCGGAGAGCAGAGAGTCCCGAATCGACGAGTCTACTTCTTCGAGATAGATCGCGTGGATGCGCTGCGAAAGAGAGGCGTCCGGCTCAGCGTTGAACCAGACATCGAGGAACTGCGCCGTCTTGAGGCGCTCCCGACCTCCGCGGCCGAGGTACTTGTCGACGACGATGCGTCCGAGGTCCACTTTCAGTTCGGGGGTGAGGTCCTGTTCGCAGGCCAGGTACTCGAGTTCGTCGAGCGCGCGGAGCCTCTCCGAGACCTCTGTGCTCTGGAGGAGCCTGGAGTATTGATGTCGAATCTTCTCCATGTTCAACCCTGGGGCCTCCAACCCACTTCGTCACTCGCAAGGCGGCACCTCCGAGCGGGCCAACCGGCACATCCGAAAGGGACGGCCGGATGCTAGCACCCCCATTATGGTGAGTCAATTCAAAAGTTGATGTTGACGATGAGCGCTCCAATCTTGTTGCAAGGAAAGTCCAGAAGCGTATTGGTTCTCATCGCCGTCGTCCTGATCGGCGGCCTCTGGGCCTGGAGGCCGATGCGCACGAAGGCCCTTATACGATCCTACGCGAGAGCAGTTGGCGGGGAGAAGCAGAGCATTCATTCCGATCTTCGCGCCCACCCGGCGAGCTTTGGTCGGGGGATTGCATGGGGAATCCGGACGAAGGAGTTCCGCGCCGCGGCCATGGATCTGATCGATGAGTCGGCAGCGGACGAATTCCCCGCGGCGCCGGTGGCCGGCGCCGCGGCTGACATGTTTCGCTCGGATGATGCGGAGGACCGGGAGGCGGCCGGAAAGGTCTTCGCTCTGCTGGGGCAACGTGGCACCACCGAGCTGCAAGTGGCCCTATCGGGAATGAGCGATATGGAGAGCCGATCCGCCGCTCTCGGCCACATCCTGGAAGCCGGGGATGCCGGACAGGACGCGGTCGCCCGATACTACATATCCCTCTTTCGATCCCCCGAGGTTGCAGTCCGGAAGCGCTCCAGACTGCAGCTCCGTGATCTGGGTCCTTCCGCCTCGATGCCACTGATCGAGGGCCTGCGGGACGGCAACGTATGGGTCCGGCTGTTTTGTCCCCACACGCTCGCGGACAGGGGGGAGAAGAGGGCCGTCCTGGCGCTGATCCAGGGACTGGGGGATAGCGAGCCGGATACGGGAGTCAAGGTGGCCATCGGAGATGCGCTGCTTCGGATCACAGGCTTCGCCGGGCGAGCGCACCACCCGGATCTCTGGCGCGCCTGGTGGAAGGACAACCAGCACAAATACCCTCCCCAGATCCTCCCTTAGCCTCTACTTCGCAGGAGCGGTCGGTGCGTAGGGGCCGGGGTAGCGGCCGATCCGGGGGCTCCCTATAATTCGCGTTACGGTAGGGTCCGTGTGTCTCGCCGGATTGTCCAACGACGTTCCGCCCCGACGGAGGTGAATCGATGCCCAAGCTCTTCGATAGCGACCGCCAGCGTGGCTCGATGCTCATCGTTGCGATGGGAGTGCTCACCCTCATCACCCTTCTCGGTGTCACTTTCCTCCTCTTGATGTCATTGGAAAAAAAGGTGGCGAACGCCTACGTGGATCGCGTGGAGTCGCGAATCCTCAGCAAGATGGGCGTCGATGCGGTCGTCGGTCAGCTGAAGCAGGGAGAGATCTTGCGTTCGTTCTCCGACCCGAAATCCGTTTTCACCTTCAATCGGGGTCGGGACGGCATGGCGGACCTGACCACCGCTGTCGAGGATCTCGATCCGAAGAAGACATCCCTCTACCGGGAAGTGTTCCCGAAGTACGAAGACGGAGTGAATCGCGTTCGAACCAAGGTGATACCGGCCAACGCCATGATCAACATCAACGATCACCACCCGACGCTGGCCATAATGCTCGAGGCGTTGGGGTCGGTGATCGCCCACGAGCGCGAGGTCGATAACCCGATCCCCAGGGGCGCGGGGGATAAGCTGCTCCTGGTGCGGGACAACATCTACGGCGGGCGGTTCAACTCGAAGGTGCAGCTACGGGAAGCCATCGGCTCCGAGCGGTACCGACTCGTGAAAGATTTCCTCACCGCCGACTCGTGGGTGGACCCGGCCGCTCTGATGCCCGCGCTGGACACGATCACCAACCCGAGCACATCGGTCGCTCGTGGCCAGGTCCAGTTCGTCCGTCCGGAGGACGCGGCTCCGATCCAGAGCGACCTGCTCCAGATCGGGGGCCGGGCGCCCATCAACATCAATGAAGCTCCCCTGGAGGTCCTCGCCGCGGCGATCATGCCGATCGGAGGGCGGCGCGCCTACCACGCCATCCCCAGCATCCCGAACCGATTTCCGATCGATCAGAACCGTTCGGGGGACGGGGGTGTTGGCCATTTGAGGGATTTCCTCGAAGAAGGGGTGGACAGCTTCGCGAATCTCTACTACAGAAAAACCAGGACCTCCTCGTGGCAGCCCTACCAGTGGGTCTTCTTCCCGCCGTATTATCTGCAGGCGAACGGAGTGGAGCGGGCGATCCGCCTCGCCCGGGCGATCATCAAGGAGCGGAACGGCGAGACGTACGCAGCGGGTCGATCCAAGGGACCGTTCCAGTCGGTGATGGATTTCGAGAACTGGGTAGAGCAGCTTCCCAATACGGACATCTATTTCCTGCCCACTCAAGTGACGGAAATTCCTACGGAAAACGCCTTGGGCCAGTGGGGACCGATCCGGGGTCACGCCGATTATCCCAGGTTCCATTACGAATCAATCAAGTCGATGATCAAGGCCAACTTCAATCCGAACGGTCTGATCAACTCCTTCAACCCGTCATCCGCCGCGTGGCGGCCCGTCGACAAGGGAAACCTCCTCTACCCGATGCCGGAACAGATCGACAAGCTCGACTTGACGAGCGGGCGCTCCGCCAGCGTGGGCGATTTTATCTCCTGCCAGTCGGTCGATTTCTGTTACGCCCCGATGGGCGTCTACGAGATCACCTCCGTCGGTGAGGTCTCAGGCGCACAGGATACGGACCTGCCTCCAGGCAAGGATCGCAAGATCTACGGCATGACGAAGGTGAGGACCGTCGTGAAGATGATGGGCGTGATCCGGCACACGACCCAGAGAGACTTCGAGCGGAACGACAACCTGTACAACTCCTCCAACCGGAAGCGGAACTTCGTCCGGTCCTATCCGGAGAACGACATCTTCTGGGAGCCTGGAGATGGGAGCGGACGGGAAAGCGCGGGACACGGCGGCGATGCGGCAACGAAGTACGGCCACATCGAGCTCGACACCTCCCTCTCCCGGGGCAGCGAGCCGCGGAGCAAGCCGGCCCTGACCAAGGGCCCCGGCAGCACGAGCCGTCCTCAGCCACTCTTCGAGGCCCTCTTCGACAAGCGGGATCGGAATGCCAGCTCGGGACGATTCCTCATGAACGACGCCCTCCGGGCGACCAGAGCCGGAGGTGGGATTGCGAATCCCCGTCAACCGATGGCGGAACCGTACGGGACCGCCGCCTGGCGCTCCCACGATTCCAACATCGGTCCGGTAGGGAACTTTGTCCTCGCGGGAGGCGTGCAGTACCCCGACGGCATCCGGTCGTCTCTGGCGGCGGAAGGCAAGGGGACGACGGGAGACCCACGGACCCTGTGGTATCGCGCGGCCTCGGCGACGGTGGATCCGGCGGCCCAGGGGATCAGCCGCACCGATGGGGAAGTCAACCTGGAGATGTTCAAGGGGTCGCTCGAGTTCTGGTACAAGCCCGACTTCGACTGGTCGTTCTGGGACGATCGCAACCGGAGTCCGATCGAGGCCAACCCCCTCTTTTGCGGACTCTTCCAGTCGACCCACGTCCAGCTGAACCCGCTCGTGGAGGCGGGGAGCGTCACCGGGAGTAGGGGGAAACCGACACGTGTCGTGCAGATGTTCGTCTTCCGGAACACCCTGGGGGACCTCCGTATCGTGCGGCTCTACTCGGAGGTGACGGGGCTCGACACAGGGACCGCCGGAGGTGACGACCAGCATCCGCTTCTGAAAAACCCGGACACCTCGGGTCTCTACCCAGATCCGATGACCATATCACAGTACATCGAGGCCAATCAGGGGGTGAATGGTAGCACATGGAAGTGGCCTCCCGATGACCTCGAGATCTTGCAACACTTGGCGGGCAGCCCGGTCACGTACGCTCGCGAGGACTTCGTCGTCCCCTATGACGATCTGAGATTCTGGCGGGCACACGAGTGGCACCACATCGCTCTCGTCTGGGACGATGCTGGCGGCAACGGCAAGCAGGCGCCCCAGGACTACATACGCGTCTTCATCGATGGGAAGCCGGTCAGCATCGCCCAGAGGATCAACTTCTGGCTTCGGGGGGACAAGGGGGGCCTCAGTGAAGATGCGGGTGAGTTCGTGAGACTGAACCACTATCCGGTCCCGGGCCAGAACCCCAACAGGCCGAACGATCCGATCGCCAAGGATTCGATGTACATCGGATGCATCCATCGCCCGCAGATGGCCGAGGACGGCATATTCAAGTTCGACAAGGAAGTCACATTCGGTTCCAACGGCACCATCGACGACGTGAGGACCTTCAAGGAGGCGATCATCGAGCGGATGCAGGTCGCCCGCCCCACCGACCGCTTCGTCGCCGGGGTGTACGAGCAGCGGTTCGACATCCCCTTCCCGGGCAACGTCAAACGGCTCCGTCTCGGAACCCTCACCTTCACCGCCTACATGCCCAAGGAGTACAACGACGCGGACGCGAACAAGATCAGGGGCGCTCGGATCGAGATCACGGTGCTCAAAGGGGATCGGCCCCTGCAGGGATTCACGGGCGGGGGTCGGCAGTTCAGCGACGGCTTCCTCGAGGGGGGAATCCCCCTGACCCAGAACCTCCGGCCGGAGGGCAAGCCGGTATATCTCCAGAAGGGGGAGCCCCTGACGTACCGGGTCCGGATGTACCCCGGTCAAAACTCCCTGGGCAATGTCGCGACACCGGTTCTGGACGACATCACACTGACCTATTTCCTCCCGAAGACGGAAGTGCTCAGTCAGGAAGAAATTCTCGATTAGTCCGCGAGATCCGGGCCGGAAACACCGTCCTGGCTAACAGACCACGGAAGATGGAGGACGCGATGCAGGCAGCGATCTATCGCCGCTCTGGCCGGACCTTGCTGATGGTGTTGCTCGGAGCCTTCCTGCTCGCTGGCGCCCTCACGCCCCCGACGGCGTCGGCCCAGAGGAAAAGGAAAAAGCCCAAGCAGGACTCGGAGGCCGAGGATGCCCTGGAAGGAAAGGAGACACGAGTTCTCCTCACCGTCACTCCCGTCTTCGAACGGCAGCCCGACGGTCGCTGGGTCATTGTCGTCAAGGGGACGACCCAGCTTCCCGACAGGCTGGAGTTTCTCGTCTCGCTCTACTTCGCCCAACCGACCAACGAGCCGATCGAGGTGAGGACGCATGTCCCGGTCGAGGACGGGACCTTTGGCATCAAGACGCCTCTGCGGTTCGGACCCTACGAGACGAGCAAGATGCCCCGAGGCTGGTACTGGGTCGTGGTCCGATTCGTCTACAACGACCAGTCGGATCCTGTCGCGACACAGAAGTTCCGCCAGGGCCTCTTCCATGGCCCGGAGGAATGGAAGGAGTACATCGACTTCAGCGTCAGGGCAGCGGTACGAGTCGGTACGCCCGCGCAGGCGGCCCAGGAGGACCGGGAGCGAAAGAAGTACTACTCGGGGTGCACGAAGGCCCTCGAGGAGATCATGATCGAATTCGAGGAGGCTTACGTCTCCGCCCTCCGGGCCGGTTTTTCCAGCGCCGCGGAATGGAAGGCTTACGTGGAGGAGAAGAGGATGCTCCCGGAGAAGGGGGATGAGCTGGATCGCCGGCTCGATCTTCTGAAGGGCAAGGGGCGCTTCGTCAGCGGCGGGAAGCTCAAGACAAAGGATTGGAGAGAGTTCCTGGACAGGGAGAAAGACAAGGATATCGCGACGCATCCATTGAAGACGGGCGGGCTTCGCGGGCGCATCGCGCGGGTGATGCACGATCACAAGGAGTTCAAGAAAACGAAACTAGCGGGGAAGCTGCACAGCGCGGATGAGAGGATCGACAAGCTGATCCCCGGCCTCTACGGCCTCACGATGAGATGGTCGCGAATCCTTTACAAGAAGGCCGGGCTCCAGGCCGACATCCTGGATAAAAGGCCGGCGGAGCCGATCACACCCCAGGGCAAGCCGTCGTTCAGCGCCATCCGAAGCCTCCGTGCCATGGTAGACAAGGAGGTCCTCGTCTTCCTCGCGCGCAAGGGCAATTGATTCTCACGCCCTGGCGCCAGGCGATGTAGGCCCGAGCTGCAATCTCTTTCAGACCATAGGCTTGTGAGCCGGGGGGCGCCACGTTTGGCCCCGAGGCACATCTGGCCTGATTTTCTCCGAAGGATCAAAGCTCTGGACAACGTCTTTCCATCGAGTAGGCTATTGCGATGTTGACCAATTGCTAGGTGATGAAAGGAGGGCTCGATGCGGAGGCTATGGGGTTTGTCGGTGTTTGCCATTCTGGCGACGTTCCTCGCCAACGCCACTCTCGTCCAGGCTGCGCCACAGGGCCAGGGCGTGGATCAGCCAGTATCCAAGGCTGATGTGGGGGATGGAGAGAATGACGATGACGAAGAGGACGATCTGCCGGATCCTCCCCCCTTCTTTGGTGAGGACGGAGGGATCGGCGAGAAGATGAAGATCGTCTGGTGCCTCGATCGTTCCGGTAGCATGTCCTACAACGGTGGAACATTCACGGGACCGGACGGGAATCCTATGACTGGATCCCGCTGGGATCGATGCAAGGCCGAGGCTTCCATCGCCCTCTCCCAGCTCACCCCCGAGTGGGAGTTCGGAGTCCTGACTTATGCCTGCAACCGCGACAAGTACAAGCCTGACCTCGTTCCCGCGGAGGCCTCCGAGGTCTCAGGGGCGATCGCCTGGTTGAACGGCCACTTCCCCTGGGGTGGGACCGGAACCGGCCCGGCGCAGGCGGAGGCGTTCCATCACGCTGACGGCGGGACCGTCGAGGGATCGGCGACCTGCTGGCTTCGCTCCGAGGGGCAGCCGAACTGCGGCGCGCAGGGCACCACCGGGCACAAGGCGATAGCGCTCGCTGCGAACGGCACCGGCCACGTGCTGAACACCGTGGGCATCGCCGACACCGGAAGGTTCGCCGCTTTCATGAGAGAGTTGGCGGAGGCGACGGGTGGCGTTTACGTCCACGTCCAGTAACGATAAGCAGATTTGGTAGATGCGACAGGGGCGGGCCGAACGGCTCGCCCCTTTTCTTTGTGGCTGTTTTCATTTGCACTCCTTTACCTGGCCCACCTTCGATCTCTTTCTCCGCGCATTATCTCCGAAGGATGTGATCTGGAGGGATCGTCATCCCTGTTGAACGACAGATCTATTCGCTCGCGTGGAAGAAGGGAGGATCCGATGCGGAGCCTATGTGGACCCATCACCTTCGCGGCTCTGGCCGCGCTCGTCGCCGGGACCGTCCTGGCCCAGACGCCGCCTCCCCGGCCATCGCAGCCATCCCGTGGCCTGGACCAGCCTCTGGCCAAGGCCAGTGGCAACTCCTCCGATCCGGACGACCCCGGGGAAGGCTGGCTTCCCGCGCCCCCACCGTTCTTCGGAGAGGACGGCAACTGGGGAGAGAGGATGAAGATCGTCTGGTGCCTGGACCGTTCCGGCAGCATGGGTGCTCATGGGGGGACCTTTCCGGGACCGGACGGATCTCCCACTTCGGGCAGCCGGTGGGATCGGGCGGTCTCCGAGACGACGATCGCCCTCTCCCAGCTCACGGTGGAGTGGCAGTTCGGGATCGTGACCTACTCGTGCACCAGCCGGAAATTTAGCCCCGTCCTCGTCGACGCATCGGATGGCGTCGTCGCATCCGCCATCGCATGGCTCAACGGACAACGTCCGGGTGGCGGAACCGGGACCGGCCCGGCCCAGGTCGAGGCGTTCGGTCTCGCCGACGGTGGCATTCCAGGCACGGCGACCTGCTGGCTCCTCTCCGATGGGTCGCCCAACTGCGGGGCCTCCGGTACGTCTGGGCACAAGGCCTTGGCCCTCTCGGCGAACGGTCAGGGTCACGTCCTCAACACCGTTGGCATCGGCGACTCGGGCATATTCGCCGCGTTCCTGCAGGAACTGGCGTCGGGAGCGGGCGGCGTTTACGTACACATCGACTAGCCTCTCCGCGGGGAAAACACCCGGCGGTCCAACCTAAACTCTGGCGTGGTTCCGGCCGATATAGCGAGGGTGGGCCGCTGCCCCCTTCGCTGCTGAGGCCACGGAATGGGAACGACATCCAAGATTCTCCTCGTGGGGATCATCATCCTCATCGCAGGCGCTTCATCCCTGCTCGACCGTGAGTTCGCCGGGTCTCCCCCGCCCCCTCCCGATCCCATCCTGCCGATGGCAAACCTTGCCCACATTGCGGATGCCCCGCCCTCCGCCACGATCGCTTACAGGGTGAGAAATGGAGACACTCTGGATGGAATTGCAAGACGTGTCTACGGCGACCCGGCCCTCGCCAAGCTGATCCGGGACTCGCGTCACCGGACGCCGAAGTCCCTGAAGCCGGGCCAGACCCTGTTCCTGCCGGGCCACCCACCGCCCTCGGTGCGCAGGAGGTCGTATGTGGTACGAGAAGGGGACTCGCTCTACAAGATCGCGGAGAGGATTCTGGGTGACGGCGATCGCTGGCGGGTCATCTACGATGCCAACCGGGACACCCTGAAGAGCCCCCAATCCCTCGAGAGCGGGCAAGTCCTGAAGATCCGGGACGACCTGTAGGCGCCCACCAAGCCCGACCGAGTTTTCACGTCCGTGCATCGGGCCAGGACGATCCGTCTCCAGGCCCCCCACCCGGCCCCCCCCCCCCCAGAGACCCTCCATTGACATATGGGGTCGCCAGTGATATAGAATGGGTCTACGTTTCTCAAGATACGCGTTTTTGGTCAAGCTGCAACAAAGCCGGCCCACGCAGCGTCTCACTGAGAGGCGTCGGATGTGGAAACCCCTATGGTGGGGGGTCCGCGAGGAGAGGGAGACGAGGTCAACGTAGGAGGTGGGTAAGAGATGAGAAATCCGTTCGGGTTCAATCGATGGGTTGTTGTATTGATCGTCCTCCTTGCCGTAGGTCTAGGGGCGGAGGGCTGCAAGAAGAAACATCGCTCGAAGAAGCCGGGCGGCCCGGCGCCGGGCACCCCTCTCATCATCCAGGTTCTTCCTGCCGATGGGCTGACGTCCGGCGGCGATCTGATCCTGGTCTATACCCAGGATTTCACGGACGACTTCATGACCGACCTCCCTCAGGTCATGTTCGACGGGACGCTCACCGGGACGCCGACACCACTGAACTCGACGACTCTCACCGTCCGTTCTCCGCCGTATACGGGAGGACAGACTCCACCCGTGGCCGTCGACGTCACGGTTGTCTCGAACGGCGGCCTCGAGAGCGCCACGCTCCTGAACGGCTTCACCTACACGAGCACCCCCGCTGGGGTGTGCTCGATCATCTCCGTCAATCCAGCCTCGGGAGATGCCATCGGAGGGGACACCGTCACCATCAATGGGACCAACTTCGATGTGGCGCCGAATCCCCCTCCCACCGTGGATTTCGGTCTGGGCAATACGGCCCCCAGCGTGACCGTCGTCAGCGCGACCCAGCTCACCGTGGTCACCCCGGCGGGACCGCCGACGGGGGGGACCGTCAACGTCATCGTCACGAACCAGGCGAGCGTTTGCGTCCTGCCCAACGGATACCTCTACATTGACATGACCCCTCAGCCTTGTACCGTCACGTCTGTGGCCCCGACCCAGGGGACGACGCTCGGCGGCGACCTGGTCTTCATCAACGGCTCGAACTTCGACGTTCCTCCGGCCCCTGCGCCGACCGTCGAGTTCGGGACGAACGTCGTCCCGAACTCGGACGTCACGGTCCTCAACTCGACGCAGATCCGCATCAGTGCCACCCCGCCGGGATTGGCCGCGGGGATGGTGGATGTGGCCGTCACTACACTGGTGGGGCGTTGCAGCCAGGCGAACGCTTTCACCTACGTAGACCCTCCTCCGCCTCCCATGTGCACGGCCACGTCGGTCAGCCCCGGGACCGGTCCGGAATTCGGAGGGAACGTAGTCTCGATCTTCGGGACGGGTTTCGTGGCCGGTTCCACCGTCGATTTCGGGGGGACGCCGTCCCCCTTGGTCACGTACGTTACCGACATGGAGCTCACGGCGGAGTTGCCCGCGGGCGTCGGAACGGTCGGCATCACGGTGGGCATCGGCGGCGCGATCACCTGCACCCTGCCGGGCGCCTACGCCTACATCGGTTGCGGCGGGCAGCCCTGCCAGGTCCAGCGCGTGAACCCGAACTCGGGGAAGTCAGGCGATATTGTTGACGTGGAAGGAGGCCGGCTGGAGGTTGGGGCGTTCGTATTCTTCGGTACCGCCCAGGCCACGGTCGTCGACGCCTACGTCAACGTGCCGAACTTCATCACCGTGATGGTCCCCGTCTCGACGGGGCAGACCGTGGATGTCGACGTCTGGAACCCGAGCGGCGCCTGCTGCAGCCGTGGCGGAGCATTTAGCTACACGGGATGCTTCATCACCTCGATCTCGCGCCTCGTTGGACCTCCCTCCGGGGGTCAGCCGGTGTTCATCGACGGTGGCGGTTTCGTGGCGAACCCTCCCCCCGACGTCTGGTTCGGCACGGAACTGGCGATACCGCAGGCCGCCTCGAGCACGCAGATCCTCGTCCTCACGCCGCCCGGCAACGGGCAGGCCCAGGTGCCGGTGCGCGTCGACAACGCCGGCGGGGACTCCTGTTCGTACTGCTGCTACAACTTCGGGGAGTGCACGTTCACGAGCATCGTTCCAGACAACGGCGGCACGAATGGCGGAACGACCGTGACGATCACCGGTTCCGGGTTCGACCCGAACAGCATGGGGATCCTGGTCGGCGGGCATCCGGTCTACCCGCCCTTCGACATCCAACATACGCCGACCCAGATTGTTTTCCGCATCCCGCCGTCTCCTACGGGCGGTACCAAGGACATCGAGATCATCAACGAGACGATCCCCTCCCGCTGCACCTATCCCGCGGCATACACCTACAATCTCCCCGGGGGAGGCCCGTGTTCAATCACGAGCGTCAGCCCCGACAACGGTTACCTAGGGGGCGGAACGCGGGTGACGATCACCGGGACCGACTTCGACGCGGGAACGGGGGTCATGTTCTTCACTGTCGGTGCCCTGAATGTCAACGTGATCAACTCCACAACGCTGGAGTGCGACACCCCTCCGTATGGCGGGGGCGCCGGTGCCCCTGTCACCGTGGACGTCTGGGTGATGCCGACGGGCCAGGACCCATGCCTCCTGTCGGGCGGGTTCACCTACACCGCTCCTTCCTGCCCCGGCGGGTGCAGCGTGTCCACTGTGAGCCCGACCAACGGCGCCCAGGCCGGCGGAAACATTATCCGTGTGACGGGGACCGGTTTCTGCGACTTCGGGCCCGTGGTAATCATTGGCGGACAATCGTCCCCGCAGGTGACCTATATCAGCGCGACGCAGCTGGACGTGGAGGTGCCGCCCTCGGTCTCGGGCCCGGGTCAGGCGGACATAATCTACGCTGACGCATCCGGGTGCTTCATCTTCCCAGCTTACTGCTGCTACACCTATAACTAGCGGCAGGAGTGGGACATCCCCACCCCATCCTGGGGGAGATCAGGGGGAGGCCAGGGGGAGAGTCCGGGGGTGGTTGACGACTTCGTCAGCGCCGGGTTAGAATACATTCGTTCGAACTCAGCTCGGACCCCGTTCGGACCTCGACTTCGATAGAGGTGGAAGAGAAGACACTCCAGGGTCGCTCTGTGTGTCGCGAGGGCCGTTTCCTGGTTCTCGCGCGGGGGACACGGGCGAAAGGTGGGGGTGAGGAGGAGTGGAGATGTTTGCGAAAGGGTCACGTACGGTAGCGTTGGCAGTGCTGGTGATCGCGGCCGGTCTATGTGCCACGACCTGCAAGAAGAGTGATAGCGGCGGCACCAAGGCCGCCGGACCTCGGATTGCGCTCGTCTCACCTTCCTCGGGCGTGCTCACGGGCGGGAACACCGTCTCGATCGTCACCGAGAATTTCACCGATAGCTTCCGGTTCTTCATTCCCGAAGTCCGATTCGATTCGGTCCTCTCCCCTCTGGTGATCCCCGTGACACCCTTCGATTTGACGGCCACGGTCCCGCAGGGGACTGCGCTGGTGAGCGTGGAGGTCACGGTCACCTCAACGGACGTTGTCCAGACCGCTAGTTGCATGGGGTGTTACGCCTACACCGCGCCGCCCCCCTGCCAGATCGTCGGATTGACGCCGGACCAGGGAGATACCAGCGGCGGGAACCGCGTGACGATTTTCGGAAGCGCCTTCGGGTTCATCGGCGGCCCCAGTCCGTCGGTCTTCTTCGGCGCCGAGGCATCACCCTGGGTCCTACTCCTCTCCGACACCCTGCTGGAGGCAGAGGTTCCCCCGTCGGCGGGGGGCGCCGTCGGGTTCGTGACCGTGACGGTCCAGGCCCAGAACGGGGCGACTTGTACCTGCGTCGACTGCTTCGAGTACACCGTGGTCCCGTGCACGATCGCGAGCGTCTCTCCGAGCACCGGACTCGTGGCGGGCAACGAGATTGTGACCATCCTGGGCAGCCTTTTCAGTCCCAATGCCACGGTCGATTTCGGTGCGGATCCGGCTGGCAACGTGGTGGTGAACCCGTCCGGAGACCGCATCACCTGCCTGACGCCGGCGGTGACAGGAGTCCGGATCGTGGATGTCATCGTGACGAACCCGAACAACACGTGCACCCTCCCCAATGCCTTCGAGTTCCTGGATCCAGGGGCATGCAGCTTGGCCTCGGTGGATCCGCCGGCAGGCATCCTGGGCGGGGGGTACAACGTGACGATCACGGGTGCCATGTTCGAGGAGCCGCCGGACCCAGCCCCTCAGGTCCTCTTCGGGGCAACGATGTCCCCGCTGGTCGTCCAGGTGGACGCCCTGACGCTGACGGCGGAGGTCCCCCCGACGATCACGCCGGGGCTGGTGACGGTGACGGTCACGAACCAGACCTCGGGTGGAATGTGCACCCTCCCCGCCGCATTCGAATACCTGGACCCGGGCCAGCCCATCATCTTCGAGATGGACCCGCCCCTCGGTGCGAGGGCGGGGGAGATGGTCACGATACGGGGCGCGAACTTATCTCCCAACCCGGTGCCCCCCGATGGAATCGTCTTCGGCTCGAATTCCGTGGACCTGACGACGGACTTCAACTTTATCGACGCGAACACGGTGGAGGTAATCGCCCCCTCCGTCTCGGCGGAGGGCGTGGTGGACGTGACTTACACCAACCCCGGGCCGCTGTCATACACCTTCGTGAACGGCTACGAATACAAGGACCCTCCGACAGGATGTTCGGTCACCAATATCACGCCAGCCGTTGGGCAGCGAATCGGGGGCACGCCCGTCCTGATCGATGGGTTGGACTTCTGTGAGCAACTGGACTGCACCGATCTCCGCGAGGGAGTCCGCGTCTTCTTCGGGGACATCATGGCGAACCCGTCCCTTACCTGCGTCATAGGCACGACCCAGATCCAGACCGTTGCACCCGGGCAGACAGATGGGGGGCCAGTGGACATCGCCATATTCGGAGTAGGGTGCCAGATAACCTGCACAGTCGTGGACGCCTTCGTGTATCTCGGGGGATGCAACCTGACGGGGGTCTCACCTAGCAGCGGTCCCCAGGTCGGGGGCACCCAGGTTTCCATAACGGGGAGTCTCTTCGAGCTGAGCACGTGGGTGCGATTTGGCGACTCCTTCTCCACGAACGTGACCTATGTCAACCCGAGCCTGATTACCGCGGAAGCTCCCCCGTCCGCTGTTACCGGGCCCGTCGATGTCACCGTTTACGGGTTCACAGGCATCCAGTGTACGGCCGTGGGGGGCTTTGTTTATGTGGGAGGACCGGGAGGCGGCGGGTGCAGCGTCACGGGGGTCTCCCCGTCGTCCGGCCCGGTGACAGGGGGAAACTCGGTCATCGTTGGCGGAACGGGGTTCGACCAGTCAATGCCGGCGGGGGTCCTGTTCGGCCTGCAGGCGGCGACGAACGTCGTGGTCAATAATCAGTTCTCCATATCTTGCCGGGTCCCGCCCGGAGCGGCGGCCAGCCAGAGTGTGGACGTGACCGTCATTTCAGAAAACGGCGATCAATGCGTTGGTGTGGGGATCTACACCTACGATCCTCCGCCGACTTGTGATACGGACTGCACGATCGTCGATATGAATCCTCCCCAGGGGCTGCTCGCGGGGGGAAACAGCGCCGTCATCAACGGGACAGATTTCTGCTCGGGGCCCATTCAGGTCTGGATAGGGAACAAAGAGGCCACCGTGGGAGTCATCACCTCGACCTTTATCGGCATAACCGTTCCTCCGGGAGATACCGTCGGAACGGCCTGGGTGACCGTCATTCAGCCCGCCGGCTACTTTTGCGTTCATGATGGATACACCTACCAGTAGCGGTTGACCGCAGCGGGTGATCGGGGGGGTCATCTATATCCGGAATTGGCAAGAAACGGAGCCCTTCCGCCGTCTCTTGAAGCAGGGTATTGGCCCGAGTTCATTCCCAGGTTTCCCCTTGACTTGATGGGGGGGAGCAGGCACATTCGGACCGCTTCGGCAATCCTAGGGGGGAGACAAGCGGAATAACAATTTCGTTTTCGGGATACGAGTTGGTGCATCGGCGTCGGCCCGTGATCCTCGAAATGCTTCGCGATGGGGCAGGGCCGCCCGCTTGGCGGCGCAAGCACCCGGCGTAAAATGGAGGAATGTCATGAGGGGAACGCGAGTAGGTCTGGTGACGACAGGGGTGGTGGCCCTCGCTGTGTGTTTGACACTCGCCGCTTGCGGTGGAAGCAGCAGCAGCAAGAAGAAAAGTCCCTCTGCCACGATCTCGAGCGTGACGCCCGCCAGTGGATCTGATGCGGGCGGGACACTCGTCACGATCGTGACCACCAACTTTTCCGACGATTTTACGGTGAATCCACCGGCGGTGACCTTCGACGGGCTACCTGGCACGAGCCCGGCGGGATCGGGTCCGGATACCGTCATTGTGACCACCCCCGCCCATGCCGCGGGCCTCGTGGACGTGGTGGTGACCGCCGCTGTCAACGGGCAAACGGCGACGGACGTGGGAGCGTATACGTACACTGCCGGCCCCGTCAACTGCACGATCGTTGGCGTCACGCCCAACAACGGGTTGACCACCGGGGGCGATGCCGTGTCCATCTCCGGGACCGATTTCGAACCCGGCTCCACGGTCACGTTCGGGGGCTCCCTCGCGACCAACATCAACCTCGTGGGCACGACGATCATCAACTGCAACACCCCGATGAACGCGGCGGGCATGGTGGACGTGCGGGTGCAGAGCGCCAACCGCGACTGCACCCTGACGAACGGCTTCTTGTACATCGCTGCCCCCGTCAACTGCTCGATCACGAGCGTAGTACCCGGCACCGGTACGACGTTGGGCGGCGATTTCGTATCCATCGCCGGGGCCGATTTCGAACTGGCCTCCACGGTCACGTTCGGGGGCGTCCTTGCGACGGGCGTCATGACCATTGGCACCACGATCATCACGTGTGACACGCCGGCCCACGCGGCGGGCATGGTAGACGTACGCGTGCAGAGTGCCGGCCGCGATTGCACCCTGACGAATGGCTTCCAGTACATCGCTGCCCCGATCAACTGCATGATCACGAGCATCACTCCGCCCAACGGCCCGCAGGGCGGAGGGACGGCGGTCACGATCGTTGGTGTGGACTTCGGTCCCCTACCTCCGGACCCGACGGTCACCTTCGCGGGCCTCGGGGCCATGATTGTGAGCGCCACGGACACCCAGATCGTCGTCATGACACCCGGTCAGCCCGCTTCGGGCCCGGCGACGGTAAGGATCACGAACTCGACCACGGGTTTCTGTGAAGTGATCGACGGGTACTTCTATGATCCGCCGGTGGGCCCGGCCTGCTCGATCACCAGCATCACGCCGAACATGGGGGACGCCGCCGGCGGGGACATGGTGATCATCGTGGGCACCAATTTCGATCCCTTCGGAACGGAGGTCTTCTTCGGCACGGAGCTGGGGCTCTTCTCGGTGGCCACCGCGACGATGATCACCGTCACGACGCCGCCGGCCCTCCAGGTCGGCCTCGTGGATGTCCTCGTCGTGCCCCAGGGGTTCTCCACCTGTACGGAGGTGGGAGGCTTCGACTACACGGGATGCGTGGTCTCGAGCGTCCTCCCGACCGTGGGATTGGTCGCCGGTGGCACGCCCGTCACGGTCACCGGGGTCGGCTTCAACCCGACCGACTCCGAGGTCGCCTTCGACGGCGTCCCGGCGACAGTGATCATGCGGGACCCGACAGGGAGCCCGATCGTCTGCACGACCCCCGCGGGCTCGGGGCCCGGAATCGTGGACGTGACCGTGACGAGCATCATCGACGGAACCTCTTGCACGCTGCCGGGCGGATTCCAGTACTCCGGGTGCATCGTCAACAGCATCCTCCCGGGCAACGGGCCCAAGGTGGGGGATACGGCTATCACGATCGACGGCAGCGACTTCGATGTCGTCCCGACGACCATCACCTTCGGCCCCTTTTTCGCCACGAACGTCACCGTTTTGAGCACCTCCCAGATCACCTGCAACACGCCCCCGTCGCTCACGGACGGCTTCGTGGATGTGGTGATCTCCCATAACACCGGTAAGACCTGCACGATCTTGAGCGCCTACGTATACGACACCCCAGGCGCGCCCGTGGGCTGTACGATCACGAGCATCACACCCGCCAACGGGCCGGTGAACGGCGGCACGGCCATCACCATCATGGGGACCGGTTTCGAGGTCGGAACACCGGGCGTCGTCATCGATTTGCAGCCGGCCGTCAGCGTCACCCGGGTGAGCGCCTCAGAGATCAGGTGCACGACTCCGATGGGGAATCTCGAGGGCGTCGTGGATCTCCATGTCGTGCAGCCGAGCGGCGGCGACTGCTCGTCTCTGGGCGGATTTACCTACGATCCGCCTGCGGGATGCCCCACCGCCGGCCCGTGCGTCGCGACGATGATCAGTCCGACCAACGCGGCAGTGGTGGGTGGAGGCACCGGCACGATCAGTGGGTCTGACTTCTGTCCCGGGATGACGACGGTGACCTTCCTTCAGGCGGGTTCGGTGGACGCGAACATCACGGGCGCTACCGTGAACCAGATTACCTTCGACATCCCGGCCGCCCCGGACGGCGTCCCCGGGCCGGCATTCGTCTTCATCACGGACCCGAACGGGCTCTGCGGTCCGATTATGTTTACCTATAACTAGAACCGATTCCTTCGACACACGAGCCCCCCGCCTCCCTACGAGGGAGGCGGGGGGTTTTTTCGCGAAGGAGATGTGGCTGAGTGAAGGATCCGGGGCCGGAGGATGGAGCGCGATTCTTCGGGCTAGGGCTACCTTCTGGCGGGGAGGGGCATCCGGGCGACGATTCCCTTCCCCTCCTCCACCGTGTAGAGGAGGCCGGCGTCGAGTCCTCCGAGGTTCTCGACGGTTCCGCTCGGCCATCGCACTACCACGCTCTCCGCCCGATCGGTCTTGCCCAGACCGCAGTGGATGCGGATGTCGCTCTGGGAGCAATAAGAGGATCCGGCACGGACCTCCTTGATCTGCGTGCGGCCTCCAGCGGTGATCCGGACGATGGCTCCTATTCCGTCCCGGTTGCTCTGGGTCCCGATCAGGCGGAACCGGATAAAGCGCCGGAGGCTTCCCCCGTCGTTCCGGAGGATGACCGCAGGCTGGTTGTTGTTGGTGATCACAAGGTCGAGGTCGCCGTCATCGTCGAGGTCCGCCACGGCGGATCCCCGGCCCACCATCTTCTTGGAAAAGTACTCTCCTGACTCCCGTGAGACGTCCCGGAAAATCCCTTCGCCGTCGTTCTCGAAGAGGAAGTCGGTCTGTTTGTTGTCCACTGCGTCGTTGTATTGTTTGATGTTGTCCAGGATGTGGCCGTTGGCCACGTAGATGTCCTCGTCGCCATCGTTGTCGAAATCGAGCATGTTCGTGCCGAACCCGACGAACGTGAGGCTCACGTGGGCGAGGCCGGTGGGGATCGTGAAGTCGGTGAAGGTCCCGTCCCCCCCGTTGAGGTACAGGATGTTCGTTTCCCCATCGAGGTTCACGCTGAACAGGTCGAGCAACCCGTCCCCGTTGACATCCCCGACGTCCACACCCATGCACGCCTGCGTCGCGCCCTCCTCGTTGTAGCCGACCCCCGCGGTGAGGCCGAACTCGAACGTCCCGTCCCCCGCGTTGACGAACAGGAAATTGGCCGTGGAGTCGTTGGCGACAAAGATATCGGGATCGCCGTCGAGGTCGAAGTCGGTCCAGACCACGCCCAGCGCCTTCCCATCCTGCACTCCCGAAAGCCACAGGCTCGATCCGGGATCGATCGGACCGGGCAATGCCGTACGCGTGACGTCTTCGAACGTCCCGTCGCCTCGGTTCCGGAAGAGCACGTCGTCGGCTCCGAGGAACTCGTCCGGGTGGCAGTAGGCCCGGAAGCCCGGTTCCTTCCGCCCGCAGTACTTGTGGTTCGCCATCGTGAAGTTGATGTAATTCGTGACATAGAGGTCGAGGAAACCGTCCAGGTCGTAGTCGCCCCACGCGGCGGAGGCCCCCCACAGCGGATCCCCGACCCCGGCCCCACCCGTGACGTCCTCGAAGGTCCCGTTTCCTCGGTTCCTGTAGAGGCGGTTGGGTCCGAAGTTGGTGATGTACATATCGACGTGCCCGTCGTTGTCGTAGTCTCCCGCCGTCCCTCCCATCCCGTAGCCCGGGTCGTCGAGGCCCGACTCGGTGCTGGTGTCCGTGAAGCGCCAGCCCCCATCGTTACGGTAGAGGACGTTTCTCCACTCGCCATCAGGTTCGACCGGGATCTTTCCTCCCTGGATGAAGTAGAGGTCGACATCGCCGTCCCCGTCGTAGTCGAACACGATCACCCCGCCGGCCATTGACTCGGGGAAGTACTTCTCTCCCGTCCCCCCGTGGCGATGCAGAAAGGCGACGCCTGACTCGCTGGTGACGTCGGTGTAGCGAACCTTGACTGAAGTGTCGATGGCAGGTTCTGACACTGCGGAGGATGCGGAAGCGGCGCCGGACCCTCCCGTCTTGGGCTGCTTGGAGCACCCACCGGGGCACCCGCCGAGCAGGAACCCCAGCGCCATTAACCCCAGCGCCATGAACCCCACCGCGAGCGCCAATGCATTGGTGCGCAAAGTGCCTCCGATGTCGATATCGCGCAGGAACGCCCGATCTTACCCGATCCTCGGGAGGCGCGCAACTTGCCCTCTCTCCTGGCAGGCGGCTCGCAGTGGGAAGAGCCTGATGGGGGGCGGTTGCCCGCGTTGACAGCCGGCGCGCGGGTGCTAGGATGCTCCCTGCTCGAGGAGAGGAGGGAGGATGGATCGGCCGGTCTTTATCAGCGTGCCATCGCGGCCCTTCGCGGCTTTCATCATCCTCGCCCTATCCGGTTGTCCCGGCCCTCTCCCGGCGCCCCCGGAAGGTGGGGGGCCTCTCCCTCCCTGGGGGGACGGCCGCGGATCCCCGCAGAAGGCGGGCGGCCCGAAGATCGATCTCCCCTCCGACCGGATCGACTTTGGCGAGGTGAGTCACGGGCAGATCCCGAGTCGTTCCTTCCCGTTCACCAACCGGGGAGACAGGGACCTGATCATCACTCGTCTCCGCCCGTCCTGCGGATGCGTCTCCGCCAGGGTGTCCCGAGAGAGGATCCCGCCCGGGGGGAGCGGGGAGATCCTGGTCGCCTACGACTCGAAGGGGCAGAGGGGACCGGACAGGAGGAGGGTCTACGTCTACACCAACGATCCGGAGAGGCGGCGGATCACCTTGCGGATCCAGGTGTCCGTCAAGGCCCAGCCGAGTCCGTCGCTCGTTCTGGTTCCGAGATTTACCGATCTCGGGGTCGTCCCCGCGGGGACTTCCCGCTCCGCGGAGGTCCAGGCGAAAAACGACGGGGATCGGGACCTCGTCATCCTCCAGGTCACGGCGCCCGCCGGCGCGGAAGCGGCGATTCGTCCCCCGGTGAGGATTCCCCCAGGAGGGCAGATGCCCATACCGATCCGCGTAACCCCCTCGGCCTCCGCGGGGGTTCAGCACTTCCCGTTCTCCGTCCGGTCGAACGACCCCTACCACGGAGGCCTCTCCTTTCACGTGGCCGCGTACGTCACCCTTCCCCCGGCCCCATCCCTCCGGGTGAACCGGAAATCTCTCCACTTCGGATCCCTGGGGACGGAACCCGAGCGGCGGGAAGTCGTGCTCTACAACGCCGGCTCGGAGGATCTCGAGGTGAAGGGGGCGCGGCGGATGGACGGTGATCCCAGACTCGTCCTCGAGGTCGATCCCGGGATCCGGATAGCGCCCGGGGAGGGGGCCCTCGCCGCGATCTCATTCCTGGGGGGAGGGGGAATCGGGTCGGCGAGGACGAGGTGGAAGATAGCGTCGAACGACCCCCTCTCTCCCGAGACGATGCTGGAAATCACGGGCGATATCGGGGAAGGGCCCGTGCCCGCGTCGCCACCACTCCTCTCCCTGGGCCATGGGGAGTGGGATCTTGGTGTCGTCTCGAGGTCCGCTCCGACCTCCCACGGCCTGCGAGTTTTCAACAGGGGAGGTGCACCCCTGGTGATCCGCGGCCTCCGGACCTACGAGGAGCTCCATCCGTTCGAAATCTCGACGCCCCCGCCGATCCCCCCCGGCGGCTCGGGGGAGATCCGGCTGATGCTTCCTCCTGCGGTCCGGGCGGGAATCCTCGACTTGACGTTCGAGGTCGAGTCGAACGACCCGTTGAATCCGGAGGTACCGTTCCACGTCACGGGTTACGTGGAGAAGGGACCGTGTATCTTCCCGGAGGGGAGCCGAAGGTTCACCCTCCTCTACATGGGCGACGAAGCGGGAGAGATCCAGTCCTGCGGGTGCGGTGAGGCCCGTCTCGGAGGTCTGGAGCGGGCCGCCACGATCGTCAAGCGGATCCGCTCGAACAGGAAGGCATCGCTGCTCGTCGGCGCCGGGGATGCCTTCGGGAGCGGGGGGGAGCACTTCCGGCTCCGGGCCTCGCTCCACGCCGAGGCCCTCTCGCGGATGGGCTGCGACGCCGTCACCGCGGGGGAGATGGACTTCTCCTTCGGCCCATCCTTCCTGAAGGAAACCCTGGAGGGGGCATCCGTTCCTGCCACGAGCCTGAACATCCTCGAGAAGGAAGGCGGCCCGCCCTTCTTCCCGCCCGTGATCTGGAAAGACGTGGGCGGCATCCGGGTCGCCATCGTCGGCATAGCGGACCCAAATATCTTCGATCCCGGAGAGACGCTCCTGAGAGCGGTCGACCCGGAGCGGGTCCTTCAAGAGCATCTTCCCCGGATCCGTGAAGAGGCCGACCTTGTGGTGCTCCTCTCGCACCTCGGGAGGAAGAAGACGATCCGTCTCCTCCGGCGGGTGAGAGAGATCGACATCGCGGTGGTGGGGCACGCCGAGGAAGGGCTCGATAGGCCCATCCGGATCGGTAGGTCCGTCCTGGTGGAGAACGGTGGGGCCGGGAAGACGGTGGGCCTTCTTGCCGTCGCCCTGGGGTCCGACGGACAGATCTACATCGAAGGAGAGAGAGTGCCCGTGGCTGAGGACACTCCTCGGGACGAATTTGTGACGGCGCTCATCGATCGCTACCGCCGGCTCCTCCGGGACCTCCCCCCCCCGCCGGCCATGAGACTCGAGGAGAGCCCTTACGCGGGGTCCGAGGCCTGCCGGGACTGCCACCCGCGAGCCTACGATAGTTGGTCCGGATCCAAGCACGGCCATGCCTTCGAGTCCCTGCGTCGTGTGGGCAGCCACTACGATCCCGAGTGCGTCGGCTGTCACGTCGTCGGGTTTGGGACCGCGGGCGGGTTCGTGCGGGAGGATCTGACGTCCGACCGGGTACACGTGGGATGCGAGGCGTGCCATGGCCCCGGCCGGAGCCACGTGGAGGGGGGGGGCGTCCCCCCCTACCGAGAGCCCGATATCCGGAGCCTCTGCAGGCCCTGCCACACCCAGGACCGGAATCCGGACTTCTCCTTCGAGCGGTCCTGGAAGGAGATCGCCCACGGGAAGGAGTAGGCGAGGAGCCCAGTCCATCCCCAGGGGCCTGCCGGGGAGGAGGGAAAAAAGAGGAAAAATATTCTTGACAGGAGAGGCGGATATCCGCTAAAGTCTGGGTACCTTCCAGTATCTCCTGTCTAGATTGCGTTTGGATTGTGTGCCGTGGCGAGTAGGCGGCGACAAAACCTCGTATAACCCATCGATATTTAGTGGGATGCGTTGTCGTCGCGTGCCCGGTCTCCAACAAGGCGGAGGAGACGAACATCCGAGGAGGTGAGTCGCCGCATAGGCGGGGACGGATGGAGGCGCACCTGTTCGAATGGCCCGTGGAAAGGAGGACATCGTCCAGGGGGTCGGCCCCGAACGGGCTGGGTGCAACCTTGATTTTGCACAGAATTCGTGAAGAGAAGTTGAGGTAATAGGGAATTAGGGAGGAGCTATGGTACGGAACAGCGTGATTTTGTTTTCTTGCTTGGTAATCGCCTTGGCGGCGGGTTGCGGCCCTGGCGACAGCGGGAACGGCAATCAGGCCGTCTCGGGGTCGTTGGATCCATACGGGGCATCTCTTAGCGCGTCGACTCCCGTCACGCAGCAGATGATCGACGGGTGGGAGGATCCCGCCACGATGACTGCGGTGAGGGACTCGAGCGGCCTCGTGGTCCTGACCCGTCGTGGCTTTTCTACATACCTGAAGCCAACCCAGATCAACGGTGTCGCTAGGACCGTCAGAATGACTCAGGATGGCAGCGATAACCTCGTAGCCGAGGGCGGCTTCCCGAGGATCGTCGATGTCGCCGGAGTGGGCAGCGGAGTTCTCCTGAACGACGGCTACCTGGTTCAGGTTGAGGAGTAGCATGGCCGCCACTCGAGACCATGTGTTTTGGAGGCTCAAGGACAGTAGAGGAGAACCAAGTATGCCAAAGCGTAATTTTTTGTTCTTTAGTTTGATCTTGGGGTTGGCCCTGGTTTCCAGCCCGGTGCTGGCCCAGGGGATCTTCCCCAGCCATGCGAAAGATGCTGACGCGAACGCGAACAACGTCATTCCTTATGACGCTGTTATCTTCGGAAACATTGCCTACCAGCAGGTGCATTCCGAATCCGAGTTCTGCGTCGATTCGCCGAACCTGTTCGGTCCGCCTCTGCCCGGTAGCGGCCTCGTCGTCGGGGCCCAGGTGGGCGGAGTCTCGACGCATCCGGACGGTCCGTTCGCGAACACGTTTACGTCCACCAGGACCCGGCCCAACGCGGGCACGGCGCACTGGATTACGAAACTGACCTTCACTGTCTTCCGACAGGACAATCTGAACTTTAACCCGACCACTATCTTCTTCCCTGGGGGGTTCACCCTGTCGTATCCGACCCCGCCAGATGTGACTCGTACGAATGCGCGCCTGCCGACTCCGATTACGTCAATCGGTCCGGGGTTCGTTTACACCCGGAATCCGGCCTGCGGCTCATGTGGAGCCGCGGTCTGGCAGTGCTTCGGTTGGCACCTCAACTTCCGCACGACGTCGGGAGCCGGAACGGGCAGCCTGCTCGTGTCGGACTTGAGTAGCAGCATTGCCGGTCAGGGCACTCTGGGTACCATGCCCCAGCTTCGTGTTTGGGGCGTCGGCGCCGGCGCCACGGGGTTTGCGAACTCCGGGTTCGGCTTCTGGCAGGGGCTCGTCCTCAAGGTCGAGGCGGGCGGTTGCAAGACCTATTCCGATCTGAAGGATGAGATCTTGGACGCCGTCATCACGGGCAACCCGCCGTCCGAGCTGGGCTCGACGCCGAACTCGAACCCGCCGCACGGGTTCGCAGGGATCAGGAACGCGCTGTGGAAGAAGGCTGTCAATTCCGAAGCGGCCTTCAATCGCGGCTCGTTCGGGTCGGCCGGCAGCACGCTCGGAGCGCTCACGAATCATCTTGAGGCTCAAAGCGGGAAGCACGTCGACTCGGACAGTGCTACGGACATGATGCAGTGCATCAGGGGCGTGAGGACGAGTCTAGGGATCTAGGCTCCCTTAAGCGCTGTTGAATGACGACTCATAACGTATCGTAACGTACCCAAACGTAAGGGGGCCCATCTTCAGGGTGGGCCCCCTTTCCCTTTTCTGGATAGCATATTGGAAAGTTCTCCCGGACTGGCGTCCCGCCTTGATGAAATGTATTATCCAATACCGGAGAACCCGTGTACTAGAAACCTGAGGAACGGACGTGGGCTGGTCCCCGAAGGATCGCCAGGGGGGAGTGGAGGTATGAACGTATGCGCCTAGATGGAGGACCACGATTCGTAACTGACAGACCTCCGCACGACTCACCGCCAGGGGAGACATGCACCCAGAGCGACGTGATCGCCCAAGATTCGAGCAGCGAAGCCACCGTGCCATCGCCCTCCCCTGTGGGTCCCGTGGGTCCCCAAGTCTCCGTGTCCCCCAAGAGGGTCCACTACGACCGGCGCTCTCGACTTCTCGGAACCGTGGTTTCGCGCTTGGCGCCGACGGTCGCCCTTGCCACCCTTGCCACCCTTGCCATTGTCGTGACCCTTGGTCTGGCAGGCTGCAAGGGAGGGAAGAATTCCCCGCCGCCCCTTGCGCCGGAGAAGGCGGCTCCTCCCGCGACGACGGCCTCCTCATCTGAAGATGAGGAGTCCCTGGCGGGCGCGTCAGTCGCCCCTTCGCCCGACTTCAGCTTCCTCAAACCCGAAGAGAGGGAGAGGTTCGAGCGGATGCGCGAGCGTGCGATGAGTGGAGGGAACATCCCACACCCCTTGAAGGCCGGAGAGAAGGAGTATCTTGCGGCGACCGACGAGGAGATACGCAAGCTGATCAAGGATTTCAATCCGGACCTCGAGGCTTCTCCCGAAGCGTCAACAGGGGTCTTGCTCGCCAGCCAGGAGCTCACGAGGATCGGTCCCAAGGCCATTCCCTTCCTGATGGAGGCGGTCGATTCCGAGTACCCCAACGTCCGCGTGGGCGCCCTGTTCACCCTCGGCCATATGCTCCACCAACCGGCGATCCCGAAGTTTATCGAAAAGCTCCTCTACGATCCCGACCACATCGTCCGGATATGCGCAGCGCGGGGTCTTCCCATATTCAAGTCGAAGGAAGGGGAGGCGGCCCTCTTGAAGTGTGCCTTCGATCCGGAACCCGAGGTCAGGTCGAACGTGCTGAATTCGCTCGGTCTCCAGGAAGATCCGGAGGGTATCCCCGTCCTGGGCCAGATCGCCGGCGATCTGAACGAGGGGGAGTGGGTGCGGCGCACCGCCATCTTCTCTCTGGGATACATCAAAGATCCGGCCGCCATCAAGCACCTCAGTCCGCTCGCGAACGATGAGGTGGAGGAGATCCGGGTCCAGGTCTCCAGAGCGATGGCCGAGATCGGGGGGCATGACGCCGGCCCGCCTCTCATCCAGGCCCTGGATGATAAGAGCTCCCGCGTCCGCCGGGAGGCCGCCCTGGGGTTGGGCAAAGTGGGCGGGGAGGCTGCGATCACCGCACTCGTCCTGCTCCTCGAGAGAGAGCGGGACAAAGGCGTGCTACAAACCACCGTCTACACCCTGAGCCTGATCGGCGACCGGCAGCACATACGTTTCATAGAGCCCTTCATCGTCACGGATAACGTGAGACTCGAGGATCAGGCCTTCCGGGCGATCTATTACCTCAGGGGGGAACCCCCCCTCGCCGATATCCAAGAGCTCCTCGATGACGATGGTTTTCATACACGGATGTTCGCCGTCTGGGCTCTCGGCGTCTATGGCGCGGACGACAGTAAGGGATTCGAGTCGATCCTCCCCCTGATCGAGGACGAGAACGACCGGGTCAGGGATCAGGTGGTTCTTGCGCTAGGGAGGTATCGCGACCGCTCCCTGGTCCCCGCCCTCGCGGCGCTCATCCCGAAGGAGACCGCGCCTGACGTCCTCATGAACGCCGTCTTCTTCAGCAATCTCTATCTGGCCCGAGATACGCTATACGACCGCGGGAAGGAGGCCCCCCGTTCACGGGAGGCGATGCGGATGATCTATCTTCCCGAGGACAGGCTCCTCGTGCCCGAGTACATCCAGCTGATGACCCACGAGTACGTCTTTGTGCGCCGGGAGGTGGGAATGGCCCTGAAAGCGGCCAGCGGCCTCGACTTCGGCTACGACTGGGCTGCGGACGAATCGAACTGGAAGGAAGCCCGGATCAAGGCCTCCGCCTGGTGGGACGAGCGGAAGGATATCAGCCCCGACGAGTGGATGCGCAAGTCCGCAGAGCAGGCGATAGAGAAGCTGGCGTCGGACGATCCGATCGAGCGGCATCTTTACGCGGAGGCCCTCGAGGGCTTGACCGGTAACTCCAACCCTCTCACCGTCGAGGCCACGCCCGATGAAGTGCGTCAGGCCATCGAGAAGTGGAAGAGCTGGTGGGCGGAAAATGGCTCGAAGACGAGGATCGAGTGGTTGATGGAGGGGATCTCGGACCCCGCTCGGCACGTCGAGGACAGGATGACTATCTTCTCGGAGATTTTCACCTTCTACACGGACGAGAGGTTCGGAATCACTCCAGGATCCCCTGCGGGAGCGAAGAGGGCGGCGATGGAGCGTCTGCTCGAGTGGTGGAAGGAGAACCGTCAGAGGCTCGTCGGAGGAAGCATGGAGGACAGGAAGCAGTGAGCCCAGCCGTTTGCCTTCTCGCATTCCTCGTGGCCGTGGGTCAGGACGAGCGGCCCGCGGAGACCCCGGAGAAGTGGACCGACCTGGGCCGCAGGCACCTGTCCGAGGGAAGGCTGGACTCCGCTCTGGAGGCCTACGAGAAGGCCGCGGCCCTGAACCCCCTCTCCTCCTGGCCCCACTACGAGCTGGCGAAAGTCCACTGGAAGAGCGGCAAGGCCCGGAAGGCCCTGGACGAGATGGCAGTCGCGATCGATCTCACGCGTTTCGATGGCTCGGGCCTTCTCACCTTTCGCCTGTACCGGGCGGAGATCCTCGTCTGGCTCGGTCGGCTGGACGAGGCCGAGTCCGAAATCAAGTTCGTCCTGGACCGGGACGGTACGAATGTGAAGGCCCATTACGAGATGGCTCGCCTGTACCTCAAGCAGGGCCGAGACGACGAGGCGATGGACGAGGCCCTGGCCGTGATCAAGAGCGGGACGAGGATGGACGACGGGTCCTACCTGGTCGGAAAGATCCTCCTCAACAAGGAGATGTATCCGGAAGCTTCGAGCGCTCTGCGGAGGACCCTCTCGATGAACCCGGCGCACGCCGAGGCCCGCTATGCCCTGGCACAGGCGCTCAAGCGCATGGGGAAGACGGAGGAGGCGGCGAAGGAGATGGAGACCCACCAATCTTTCCAGCGGAAACGAGATGAGGTGGATAAGCTCCAGAGATCAAACCACGAGCCGTTGTGCCTCCACTGCTCGGGGATCCTCAGCCGGCTCTACATGGAACTCGGTCAGTTCAAGAATGCCCGCCTCCACGCTGAGCGGGTGCTGAAGGAGAAACCGGACGACTCGAAATCCCTCTGCCGCCTGGGGTACATCCTGTCGGAGATGGGAGACCATGAAGGTGCGATCAGGCGCTATCGCCGGGCGATGGAGGTCCAGGCCGATTACGCCGTGGCCTACAACAACCTCGCGTGGCTGCTTGCCACGGTGAAGGAGTTTCAGGATCCGGACGAGGCTATCCGCCTCGCGGAGAAAGCGAAGGACCTCGGCTCCGATCGGCCCGGGACTCTCGCGGAGGCCCGATTCTGCAATGGAGAGGTGGAAGAGGCCTGTCGGACCCTCGAGACCGCCATCCGGAAGGGCCACCCGGAGGCCGCCCGGTACCGGGAGCAACTGAAGAGATTTCGCGAAAAAAGGCCCTCCGGCGAGGTCCCGGAGTCAGTGACTCGGTCCACCTCCGCGCCGGTCGGGGAGAAGGGTGAGTCCAGGTGAACGCTTTCGTTTCCGATCCCGGCCGTCCCATCATCCTGTCCCTCTTCCTCGCCATCTCCCTCTCCGGGTGCGGCAGTGGGGAAGCGGACGGCGGAGCGGCGTTGCCGGATGCCTTCATGCCGATCTTGCACAGGGCCATGGGGGAGGAGAAGCTTGGGATGCACGATGAGGCGCTCGCATCCTACGAGGAGGCCCTGGAGCTGGTCCCGCATCACCCCGGCGCCAACTACGGAGCGGCAGGCGTCCTGATCGCGATTCAGGACCCGCAGAGAGCCGTCGTACGGATGACCGTCGCCCTGGAGAACGCGGTCTCGCCGAACGTGCTTCATTTCAGGCGGCAGGCGATGGCCCTGGTGGCGCTGGGCCGGATGAAGGAGGCGGTGTTGCACCTCGAGAAGGGCGTCGAGGCGGACCCGAAATTCCGCGATTCGTACCCCGACCTCTGCCGGATCTACTTCAAGCTCTCCGAATTGGATGCCACGATTGCAACGGCTAGCAGAGCCCTGGCGCTGGATCTCGATCCAAAGTACCCGTTCTACGCGGCGCAATTGCTCTACTACCGTGGCGTCGCCCTGGAGCGGAAGGGAAAGGGAGACGAGGCGGAACGAGACCTGCGGGAGGCCATTCGTCTGTGTCCCCAGTACGCGAAGCCCCACTACTCGCTCGGAAACCTCCTGGCGAGGACCTCCCGGGAGGATGAGAGCCAGGCGCTCCTCTCACGCCATACGGAACTCCGGAAGATCGAGGAGGAGATCGAGACCATCCACAACCGACTCGGAAATGTAAGTCCCCAGATCCGTCCCTTTGGGATCCGTCGGCTCGTGACCCTGCATCTTCTCCTGGGCCAGACCCGTGATGCGGAGAGCCTCTGCAAGGACCTCTTGGCGATGGAGCCCGAGAACACCGGAAACCTCGTCTGGAAGGGATACCTCAAGGAGGTCCTCAAGGAGTACCGGGTGGCGGTGAGCATCTACAGGAAGGCGATAGCGAAGGATCCGACTCTTCGGGAAGCCCGCGCAAAGCTCGCCACGCTCTACGCCACGGCCGATGACGAATCGATACGCAGCCTGGAGGCGTGCGAGCGCGTCATCGAGGAAGCGAAACCCCACGGCGGCGTGGGTGCCATGGCGCTCGCCGAGTACTACCGCGCCCGGGGGGACCTGGATCGGGCGATCACGACGATCCGACGGGCCATCATGACGGTGGATGGCGACATCCCGACACTCCGCCTCCGGCTGACCCAGATGCTCGAGGAGGAGAAAGGCGCGGACGGAAGCGGGTCGAAAGGGGGGTCGCGGCCATGATCGGATGGGTCGGTCGCCATCGCGTACGGCTGGCGATCCTCGGCCTCGGAGCCGTCGCCATCGTCTCCGTGGCGCTGGTCTTCGGGCTCTCCGGAGGGCCTACGGGACCGCCCACCCCCTCCGCCGAGTGGCAGGAGTTCTACGACGCCGGGGTCGCCAAGCTGAAACCTGGCCTGTTCGAGGAGGCTGTCCCCGCGCTCGCCACCGCCGCCGAGATCGATCCAAGGCAGACGATGGGACACTACCAGCTTGCGTTGGCCTACTTCAACGCCGGGCTGCCCCGGGCTGCCCTCGGGGCGATCAACGTCGTGCTCGAGCATCCCGAGCACGTGCGGTTTGCAGAGAGGTCGCCCACCTACCACCTCCTCTTCGAGCTCAGGGCAGACATCTATTCCAATCTGGGAGAGTATGAGAAGTCGAAGTGGGACTACGAAAAGGTCCTCCTCCTCGCCCCGGACGCGGATCCCTTCTACCTCGGGAAGATTCATTACTACCTCTGTTGGACCCATCTCACCCTGAACGACCTGGAGCCATCTTTGGAGGCGGGTCGCCGGGCTCTGGAGCTCGGCTACCAGACCTACGAGTCCACCTTCAAGCTGGGCATGACGTACAAGAGGCTCAAGCGGCTCGAGGAGGCGGAGCAGTCCTTCCGGGACTCAATCTCGATGAACCCCGGGTATACGAAGGCCTACGTCAACCTCGCCGAGGTCCTCCTGAAGAGGGGGAAGCGGGAGGAAGGAACGAGGCTTCACAAAATGAGCAGGCGGATGGCCAGGGCCAACGACGTAACGGCGGCGGCCCGTACGCGTATCGATCAGCTCAGGGTCACGGATCCCAGGTACCGGTCGGAGATGGAAAACTACATGGCCTTGTGCCGGGAGAACTGGGACTTCCCCGAGTTGGTGGGTGCGATGGAGAAGCTGATCGTTCTCGACCCCGACAACGCCGAGTACCACTTCCAGATGGCGTGCGCCCGAGCACAGCTTCGGGAGTACCCCCTCGCGGAGGAGCACTTTCGGCGTGCAATCGATCTCCACAAGGACATGGTGTCGGCGATGAACGGCCTCAGCTTCCTCCTGGCAAGGGCGCAGGATCCCAGCGTGCGGAGGCCGGCGGAAGCGCTCATCTGGGCGGAGGAGGCGCGAAAGGGGGGATACAAGGGGGTGGAGATCCTGGCGGAGGCGCTCCGGGCCAACGGGAGGACAGAGGAGGCACTGCGCCTCGTGGAGGAGGGGCTCGAAGCGGGCAATGGGCCCGCCAGCCTTGGCGAGATCCAGAGCGAAAGTTTCCGGAACGAGTTGCGAGACAAGGAGATAGGGGACCCGGCCAGAGTGGAGAAGCCTTGACGGACAAGCGGTGCGCGTGCTACGATGCTATGGATGTGGTCTTCGAGCCGCAGGTCCCCCACGGAAATCGGATGCTATAAATGCCTTACAGGAGCGGGATATTTCTCGCGGCCATCGCTCTGGGCGCCTTGGGGTTGATGGTCGTCCTCCTCGGGGGGGAGCGGAGGAAGCAGGTCGACATCGAGGCGAGGGAATCGATCCGGAAGATCGCCTCCGGGGAGGAAATTCCCCTGGAGGTGGCTGCCCGACTCCCGAAGCAGGCGGTGGAATGGACCGCCCCCTCCCGGCGGGGATCCGGGGTGGGCATTCCGGCGGCTTTCGACGGCAAGGAGAGCCTGGAAGACCGGCTGGGCCTCAGCGACCGCGAACGCTCGAAGCTCCGCAAGAGAGGGAAACAGCCCGAAGCGAAGAAGCTCAGGTACCGCATCCGGGCGGCCGATGGGTGGGAGATCTACCGGGTGCCGCGGCAGATCCGCGAGAGGTTCCTCGAAACCCGGGAGGCGATGATGCTAGCGCTGGACGTCGCGGGGAAGCAGGCATCATCGGCCAGTGGCAGAGAGGGGTTCCAGATCACGTCGATCCGGCCCGGGTCGCTGATGGAGGAGACGGGCCTCCAGCCGGGGGACGTGATCCTGTCGGTGAACGGGAGGCCGGTATCCGGCGACGCGGATGGCCGGAGGCTCTACGCGGAATTGAAACATGAGGACCGATTCTGGCTGGTAGTGGATCGAAGCGGGGAGATCAGGAACCTCTACTACCAGGTGGGGGATCCGAGGAAGGGTTAATTGGGGGAGGAGGAGAGAGGGCTATGCGGAATATATGCGAACGGAGCTGGATGGCGTGGGGAGCGCTTTTTCTGGTTTTCCTGTGGGGTTGCCCCGGAGGAAGTTCTAGCCGCGGCGGGGGGGGATCTAGCATCCCACCCGACATTTATGAGCTCAACAACAGCGCAGCCGCCTGCTCGAGTATCTTCCTCGACCCCACGCCGGAGGCGACGTTCTTCGAGGGCGACCTCACCCTGCACAACGCGTTCGATGAGGACTACTTCTGCGTTCGGCTGACGCAGGACGCCGCCATCACGATAACGGTCTCCTTCGTCCACGACAACGGGGATGTGGACGTGGCCTTGCTCAATTCTCTCCAGCAGGAGATCTACGCCTCTCGGACTCAGCAGGACTACGAGGCGGTCCTCGCCAACGTGACCGCCGGGGACTATTTCGTCTGGATCTACAGCCCGACGCAGGAGACGAACCTGTACACCCTCGACATCCGAGCGCAGAGCGCCGGGGGTCCTATCGTCCCTGACGTCTTCGAGCCTGACAGCGACAACTTCTGCGGCCCCACAGGGGTGAATCTCGGGGACCTCGGGAACAACACCTTCTCCGCGACCAACCTCACGACCCACGACGCGAACGACATAGATTACTACTGCTTTGACGTCTCGGCCGTCGCCACGATGGATATCAGCATCGTCTTCTTCCACTCGGTCGGGAACCTGGACATGGCGCTCCTGGACGCCTCCCAGGGGGTCCTGATAGAGTCCATGACCGTCGGCGACGAGGAAAGGGTGACCAAGGTGCTCCCGCCGGGGACGTACGCCGTCTTCGTCTACGGCGTCGCGGGGGCCATCAACCGGTATCAGATGCGCATCGCCGGCGTCCTCGGAGGTGGGCTCGCCCCGGATACCTTCGAGCCGAATGACGATCCGACGACGGTCTGCAGTGGCGGACCAGCGTACCTCGGCGACCTCAGCGGGATCGCGACGGTCCCGACGTTCCAGAACTCCCAGCCGCTCACGATCGACACGGATCTCGATGAGGACTACTACTGCTTCACCTTGACCAGGGACGCGAGCATTGCAGTGGATATCTCCTTCCTCCACGTGGACGGGAACCTCGGCCTCCGCCTCCTGGACTCGGCACAGAACGTGCTGGGATTCTCGAACGGATTCGCCGATGGCGAGAGGGTCATCCGCGATGTCGTCGCGGGAGACTACATCGTCTACGTCTTCACGGAGAACGATCCGAACACTTATGACCTCATGATCAACGTATTCGAGCCGGATCTTCTCGAGGTGAACGACGATCCGGCGACGGCCGCGGTGGTCGCGGCCCCTGGCATGCAGTCCGCCTTGACGATACACAACAGCTTCGACGAGGACTGGTTCCAGTTCACTCTGGGGGGTGCGGTCGACGCGACCGTCACGATGGACATCTTCTTTCAGCACTTCATCGGCGATCTCGACATGGATCTCTACGACACCGGTCTGAATCTGGTCCTCTTTGCCGCGTCCCGCTCGGACGACGAGCAGATCGTCGCGATCCTCTCCCCGGGGACCTTCTACATCCGGGTCTTTGGATTCCAGGCGGCAATGAACGGGTACGACCTCGACATCACCGTGGTGCCGGGGGGAGGCGGACTCAGCCCCGACCGGTACGAGCCCAACAATACCTTCACCTCCGGCACGAATGTCGGGAGCCCGGTCTTCGACTCCAGCGCCGGGGGGGCGATGCCGCTGACGATCCACAACTCGGCGGACAGCGACTTCTTCCTGTTCTCCATGAATGGGACCGGGAACCGGACGGTGACGATCACGCTCACCTTCGATGGGACGATCGGCGATCTCGACGTCGAGATCTACGTCGATCCTATCAATCCCCGCCTGATCGCCAGGGGCGAGAGCGGAGGGTCGGACGAGATCCTGACCACGATCATACCGGCGGGGCCCGCCTACACGTACGCGGTGCGGGCTTACGGTTTTAATGGGGACATGAACACCTACCACATCCTGATCGAAGATGTAAACGGGGGTGGGCTCTCCCCTGACGGCTGGGAGTCGAATGACGACTTCGCCTCCCCGAACCCGATATGGCTCACCCAGGGCGACTTCCCTGGAACTCCGGTGGTGGGACGCACGATCCACAACGCGCTCGATCTCGACTACATCCAGTTCGCCGTGGACACACCAAAGTCCGTCCAGGTGAACCTCACCTTCGTTGTGGACTACGCCGCGAACCCCGACAACGGAAACGATCTCGACATGGCCATCCTCGATGATAATGACAACGTCATCCTGCTCGCCAACACCGCGGACAGTAACGAGACCGCGACCTTGAACATCGCCGACGGCATCGACTATCGGATCGTCGTCTTCGGGTTCCTGGGGGCGGTGAACACCTACACCTTCGAGATCTCCGACTCCGCGCCGGTGCCGCCGGGCCCGGATGCATTCGAGCCGAACAACAACGATATGGAAGCCAGCTTTATCCCGCTGCCGTTCGCTCTGACGACGCTGTCGATCCACGACCCCGGCACCCCCGATTTCTACCAGGTCACTCTTCAGAGCCCCGACCTGCTTACCGCCAAGATCTCGTTCACGCACGCTCTGGGGGATCTGGATCTCGAGCTCCTCGACTCGAACTTGATGGTGATCGCGACCTCGGCCACCACCGAGAACATCGAAGAGATCGCCGAGTCCATCGTGCCGGGGGATTACTTCATCCGCGTCTACGCGGCGGGAGTGTCTGCCAACAACTACCGGCTGGACATCTTCACGGCGGCGGGGGCGGGAGGGCTATTGTCGGATGTGTACGAGTACAACAGCGATCTAAACTCGTGCACCCCGATCATCCTCAACTTCTCCGAAACGAAACTGTCGCTGCACTCGGCATTCGACGTCGACTACTACTGTTTCACCCTGGGGAACACCCGCAGAGTCACGGTGTCTCTCCGCTTCATCCACGCGCTGGGGGACGTCGACGTGAGCCTCTGGTGCCTCAGCGGAGGCGGCCGCTCCGGACCGGGGTCTCCCCCCTGCGGGAACACGATCGTCGGATCGTCCTCCTCGACGGACGATAACGAGCTGATCGACGATGGTAGCGGAAGGGGAATCAGCCTGGCTGCGGGGGAATACTACGTCTTGGTGGAAGGGGCCGGCGGGGCATCCAACGCCTACGAGATGTACGTGACGACGAATTAGGGCAACGGCGGATCTCCCTCCCGGCCCGTGGGAGGGGATCGTGCCCCGGCGTGATGGGTTCATACGAGGTCCATAAGAGGGGGTGGGCGCGGGCCTGCGGGCTCGCGCCGGCCCCTCCTTCTCCTCTTGCGGGCGATCGCGAAGAAGTATGACGCAAGGCCGCCTCCTCCTCTCTCTGGCCATCCTCTCGTCCCTCATCGTCTCCGGTATCCTCTGGAACCGTTCCTGTTCCCGATCGGCGGGCCCGGGCACGGGAGGAGTCCGGGTCGCTGCCCCCGAGGGATTCGTCCTCCGCGAAGTGGGGGAACGTTCGGGGGTCACCATCCGAACCATCTGCGGTCCCCCCAAGGACAAGAAGTTCATCATCGAGGCGAACGGGAGCGGGGCGGCGCTCTTCGACTACGACCTGGACGGGGATCTGGATCTCTACGTGATAAACGGCTCCACCATCGAGATCCTGCGAGAGGATGCGCCTGCGGTCCGCAACGCGCTCTATCGAAACGACGGGGAATGGCGTTTC
>JAPUJT010000176.1 GCA_027296055.1 Planctomycetota bacterium
GGCGGCGAGACGCAGGTTGCGGCGGTCGACGCGGGAGAGCTCGAGCTCCTCCGACAGGGCGCCGCAGTACAGCGCCACTCTCCGCGAGTGCCCGCTCGTATAGCGGTCCTTCTCCTGGATCGTGTCGACGAGCGTCTCGACCGTCCCATAGAACAGGTCGCGCAGGTCCCGATAAAGGAGGGCGTTCTCGAGGACCGAGCTCGCCTTGAACGCCAGAGCGGAGAAGAGCTCCAGATCGGCTTTCGAGTGGGGCTCCTCGCGAGAGGCCGCCTCGAGATAGAGGACCCCCGAAAGGCCCCGGCGATGCTTCAGCGGGGAGCAGAGGATGAACCTCGAAGTGCCTCCATCCGCGTCCCTCTTCACTGCTCGAACCGCCTCCCCTTTCGCAATGACCTTGTTGACGATGGCCCGACTGATCGGGAACGGCCCCGGAGGGGTCTCGGTCTCCGATCGGTACCGGATCAGCCGGGGAGAAAGCCTCGCTCCCTTCTTGTGCTTCACCAGGAGGCAGGCCCGGTCCGCCCTGGTGAACTTCAGGATGAAGTCGAGGATCGGGGCGAGGGCCTCCTCCAGGTCCGCACCGTGGTGGGAGATCTTGTCGATCTGGTAGAGGGCGGAGAAGGCGACGTAGGACCGGTAGATCTTCTCGAAGTCCTCCTTCTTGGCGGAGATGTTCAGGTAGGCTTCGTCCTGGAACCGGGGCATCGCCTCGACCGCCCCGGGCGCCTCCTCCTGGGGGATCCGGAACTTGTCCGTCTGGTCGAGGATGTCCCCCCCGCCCGGGACCGCGCGGATCTCCAGGGTAGTTTTGCCGAATTCGATCCGGTCCCCTTCCTGGATGCGGACGGAGGTGATCTTCTCCCCGTTCACCCAGGTCCCGTTGAGGCTCCCGGCATCCTCGATCACTATTCCGTCGTTGCGGAGAAGGATCCTGAACTGGTAGCGGGAGATGGATGCATCGCTGAGGGGCAGCGAATTCAGCGGATGGCGCCCCAGGGTGATGGGAAGGTCCGTGAGATCGAAGACCTGCCCCTCGTCGGGCCCTTCCACGACGTACAGAGCGAGAGCGCCGGCCAATTTGTCCCCTCCTCGACATCCCCCGACTCTCCGGGACGGCATCCATTATAATCCAGGGGACCGAGCCGAATCGATACCGTCGGCGACTCGGGTTGACGGATCGAGGTGACAGCGCGGGGGATGAGAAACCAGGAGAAGGAGCGGCATGCCCACTCACGCAACGCCGGGCAGCGACTGGGGGCGTCAGGTTTTTCCCGTTCTCATGGAGAAAAGCCCCCACCTGGATCTCCGGAAGGACTCACTCGTCACGACCGGATTCCTCACCGGATTTCAGGTCGGGTACATCATCAAGGAGGAGGAGAGGGTGCTCCCCTTGACCAAGGTGCAGCTTCCCGCGATTCGTGCGACTGCCGAGGCCGTCCACAAGGCGGCGATGGCCAACCTGACCCGCGACACGGCGGGGGCCACCTTCAAGTTCTTCGACAGCCCGGACGGAGGCGTCCTTCTCTTCGAGAGCGAGGGTGGTCTTCATGCCTCCAGGATGCTCCTCCCGAACCTCTATCCGTGGCTGAACAAGTACATGGGAGGCCCGTTCGTGGTCGGGGTCCCGAACCGCGACGTCCTGATCGCCGTGGCCGAATCCAACCAGACGGCCCTCTCCGGGCTCCTGGATGACCTGGCCGCCTCCTACGACAGCCGCCGGTTCCCGCTCACCCTGAAGACCTTCCGGGTGACGGCGGGCGGTGTGGCATTGATGAGTTGACGAGCTGAGGCCGAACGCCCTCTCTCTCCCCATAAAAAAAACTCCCCTCTCCGTGAGGAGAGGGGAGTTGTGATGCTTGAAACGGAAGGGCCGTGCGCGCCTCGCCCGACTAGGGGCAGTTGTTGGGCGCCCCGGGCGTCCCCGTTCCGGGGGCCTGTGCACACCAATCGGCGGGCGTGTCCGTGTCGCCACTGGTGAGGCTCCGCTCGAAATCAGAATCTACGCCGCCTGCGGAGAGGGAGCCGGTCCAGAACGTGTTCGGCGGGAGAAGAGGGTTCGGAGGCATACCCCAGTTCATATAGTCGATTCCGTTGAATCCCCGATCAACCAACCCGCAACCACCCGGCTCGGCGCCGGCGTTCCACAGGATGTTGAGTAGCCCTGTCCCGAGTTCCCACGGGCCGAGCCACCCCACGCTCAGTTCCGTGAGCAGCAGAGTCTGTCCGGCGGGCAGCACCAGCCCCTCCGGGAGGGTGAAGTGGGCGATCCAGGGCAGCACGCCGAACGTGACAGTATTGTCCTCGAAGAACCGTGCATTCCAGCCGCCGATGTCCACGGCGCCGGTACCCGTGTTCGTGTTTATTAGCTCGACGTAGTCGGCGCCGGTCCCTACCTCGTTGATCTTGATGTCGAAAGGGCTGCCGATCGTCACTCCACCCAGGATCACTATCGTGACGGACAGCGAGGCGGTAGCCGGCGCCGGCTGGACATCCGAAACATCGATGGTGAAGGTGTAGGACCCCGCCGTCGTCGCCACCCCGCTCAGGACTCCCGTGATCGGATCGAGCGTTGTGCCGGGTGGCAAGTCCACCGGATTGGCCGACCAGGAGTAGGGAGAAAGGCCACCGATCGCCGAGAACCGGTGGTTGTAATTGAAGCCCTCGTAGCCGTCCCTGATCACGGTCACGAGAATGTTGATAATGTCCGGGGCCTGGCCCGGATTCGGTCTCGCCAGGGTCCCGCTACCCGCCAGGACCGCAAAATCAGAGGCGGTATCGGAGTCCACCGTCGAGGTTCGGGCCACGTCGTCGAAGAAGACGCCGGTCGAGAAGTCTCCGGTCTGAGTGATCTCACCGGACCAGTTCAGATTTGACGGGAGATGAGTGGCCGTCCCGCCGGGATTGATAGCGACGTAGTCGACAGGGGTTCCCGTGTTGTCCCGGAGGATGACTTCCTGCTCGTCACCAAAGCCCGCAGGGTTGTTCCAGATGGTGAAGACGAAGTAAGGCGCGGACACGATCGAGTCGATCCCGGTCCCTTCGATGAGCCCCAACGCCTCGCCCGCCGGAAGCGTGAAGGATGGTAGGAAGAACCTGTCGAGGACCTGGCCCAGGTAGTAGATCTGCACGCTCCATCCCGTCATGTCCTGGGGGACGGCCAGAGGATTCAAGATCTCCAGGAAGTCCCCCCCTCCGGTGAAGATCTCGTTGACCAGGAGATGATCCGATACGACTCCCGGATCGACAGTCAGGTCGAAGGTAGCCGTATCCGAGTTGGGAACGGGCGTCTGAGCATCCATCACGGTGACATCGAAGGTCGACAGTCCTATCGTCGAGGGACTTCCGAAGATCAGCCCGCCGCTGGCGTTGATGTTCAGGCCCATCGGGAGGCTGCCGGAACTCACGGAGAACGTGAGAGTCCCGACGCCCCCCGTCGTTGTGATAAATTCGGAATACGGTACGCCCACGTTCGCGTTCGGCAAGGGGGACGAGGTGGTAATGATCAGCGGTGTGCTCGGGGTGACGTCGATGGAGAAGTTTCCAATCATCGAGTTCGCCGGGATGGCCGAGTCGGTGATGAGCAGGGAGATGCTGTGGTTGCCCGTCGTCGAAGGCGTTCCCACGATCGCTCCCGCCGGATCTATGGACAATCCGATCGAGGCCAGCGCCGTCGGCGTGCCGGGGTCCTCCACCCAGATGTGCGGGGCTATGCCTCCGGAGGCCTGTACGAAATCGAAGTAAAAGGCGCCCACCTGGCCGCCCGCAAGGACGGTCGGTGTGACGATCGTCAGCGGCTCAGGCACCGTGACGATGACGGTCTTCTTCGAGGAGCTGCCCGAGTTGCAGCCGGCCATGGCGAGGCCGAGAGCGGCCATGCCCATGAAAAGGACTCGCATCCTGGGATGAAAACGCATTTCCCACTCCTCCTCTATGGTGCCCGGTCACCCCCCGAGAGGCCATTGCCTCCCCATCGAACAGGGCCACAGGGTCAACCAGTTATCCAGATCTACGAAGGTAGGTCCTAACCCCTACGGATATAGACGTCACCGAGCGTAATATTGCTGCCGGGGGCCTGTCAAGCGGAAACCGATCCATGCGGACCGATCGGCAGGGTCGTCTCCTGGAGGGACGGTGAGGATGGGGCAGGGCCGCTCAGCGAACCCGGCGGCGCTTGTTGCGGACGTATTCCACGAGGAGGGCGCCGCCGAGGTGATCCGGGGAGGTGAAGTAGGCCCGACCCCGGTTGATCCGTGTGAAATGGTCTATGAAATCGACCAGATAGGGGTCGCTCGCCACCATGAACGTGGTGATCACGATCCCCTTCCGGCGGCAGCGGGCCGCCTCGTTCAGAGTCTGGTTGACGATCTTCCGGTCGAGCCCGAACGTGTTGATGTAGAGCCCGCCATCCTCGTAGATCGCCGAGGGCTTCCCATCGGTGATCATGAATATCTGCTTGTTCTTCCCCTTCCGGCTGAGGAGGATCTTCTGGGCCATCTGGAGTCCATGCTTCGTGTTGGTGTGAAACGGGCCCACCTTGACGTACGGCAGCTTTTCCCGGGGGATCTCCTCGGCGAAGTCCCCGAACGTGATGACGTTCAGGGCGTCCTTGGGGAAGTCCGTCGTGATCAACTCGGTCAGGGCGAGGGCGACCTTCTTCGCCGGGGTGATCCGATCCTCCCCGTAGAGGACCATGCTGTGGGAGATGTCGAGCATCAGCACCGTGGCGACGGAGGTGTGGTGATCCGTCTCGAACACCTCGAAGTCCTTCTCGATCATCCGGATATCGTCGATCTCGCCTCTCTTCAGGGTGTTCCGGATGCTGGACAGGTAGTCGATCCCCTCCGGGTCGTCGCCGAACTGAAACGGACGCGTCTCCGTCATCCGCTCGCCCCCTGTGCCCTCGTGGGGGGTGGAGTGGAACCCGCGGTCTCCCTTCCTCAGCGTGTTGAAGATCTGCATCAGGGATGAACGGCGGATGCCTCGCTCACCTTTGCGAGTGAGCCGGAAGATCCCGCCCCGGCGCTCGATCTCTCCGGCGCGCTCCAGATCCTTCTTGAAGTCGTCGATCGTGTATTGCGCGCTGAACAGCCCGAAGCGCTTGCCGTACATCTCGAGGAGCCGGAGCGCCTCCTGCGCGTCTCCGTCGGTGCGGAGCAGCAGCTCGCGGTAGAGTCGCAGGAGGTTCTCGAACCGACGGCGGCGATCCTCCGCGCTCTCTTCCCATTTTGTGTAGAGGAATCTCATAATTAAGGGGACACTCACTTAATTCGTTTCAGTTTCGGGGACACTCGTTTTTGCGCGCCGCGGAGGCTTCCGCGTAGGTCGCAAAATACATCCTAACCGGATCGGGGACACACAGCCCTGGGGACCCACAGGATAGGCGAATGGCTCTCCGGCTTCGGTCCTCGGGTCATAGGCGACGACGGCGGTCTGGGTGTATGTCCCCGAAACCAATCAATCGCTTTCCATCCCGGAGAACATTGTTCCCAGGAAGTCCTTGTAGACGGCGCCCGTCTCGAGATCCTGCTTGGCGACGATGCTCGACTGGTGCAGCCCCTCCAGGATGAATTCCATCCCCGTGGCGGTCTCCGCCTCGCCTTTGGTCTTCAGGTACTGCACGGAGATCTTCTTGAGGTCCGGGACCTTGTCGAGTGCCTTGAAGTACTGACGCACGGTTTGTGTGTCGGAGACCTCGATCTTGCCGCCTTCGGCGAACCATCGGATGGCGTTCCGGTAACAGGAGAAGTCCGCCTCTTCCTTCGATTCCAGCTTGTAGGCGTCCGGGAGGTACTGATCGAACGTCGCCTTGATCGCCTTGCCGAGAAGGTGACGTGAGACCTTCTGGAGGCCCTCCTGTTCCCCTTCGAAGACGAGCTCCACCTTCCCGCTGATCGCGGGGATGGCATGGGATAGGTCGCAGAGGCGAGCCACCACCTTCTTCTCGTCCGCCAGGTAGGCGCGCGTCTCCACCGCGCTCTGGAGGTTCTCCAGGGCGGAGATGGAGAGCCGGGCGCTCACACCGGAGTTCTGATCCACGTAGTCGCTCTGGCGAGCCTGGATGGCGATCTCCTCGATCACCTCCTTCAGGTAGTCGGGGATCACGATCGAGATGTCGGGATCCCGATCTTGCCACGCCTCCTGCTCGGTGATCGCCCTGGCGTGATCCATCGAGAGGGGGTAGTGCGTGAGGATCTGCGAATCGATCCGGTCCTTGAGGGGGGTGATGATGTTGCCTCGGTTGGTGTAATCCTCCGGGTTGGCGGTGAACACCATCAGGATGTCGAGAGGGATGCGAACGGGGAAGCCCCGTATCTGGACGTCCCGCTCTTCCAGGATGTTCAGGAGGGCCACCTGGATACGGGTCGGCAGGTCCGGTAGCTCGTTGATCGCGAAGATCCCTCGGTTGGTCCGCGGGATGATCCCGTAGTGGATCACGAGCTCGTCGGAGAGGGCGCGCCTCTCCGTGGCCGCCTTGATCGGATCCACGTCGCCGATCAGATCGGCGACCGTCACGTCCGGGGTGGCCATCTTCTCGCGGTATCGCGCTTCGCCAGGAATCCATTCGATGGATGTGGAGTCCCCCTTCTCGCCGAGCTTGTTCCGGCAACCGCGGCAGTGAGGCTGGAGCGGATCGTCCCGGATCGGACAGCCGGCGATGGCCGGAATGACATCGTCCAGGAAGGTGCGGAGCCCGCGGATGATCCGGCTCTTCGCCTGGCCGCGTAGCCCGAGCAGGAGGAAGTTGTGCTTCGCGAGGATCGCGTTCTGGATCTGCGGGATCACCGTGCGCTCGTATCCGACGATCCCGGGAAAGAGCGTCTTCCCGGATCGGAGCCTGGCGATCAGGTTCCGGCGCATCTCGTCCCTGACGCTGGTCGATCTGTATCCGGAGCTTTTCAGGTCTCCGAGCGTCTCGGGTCGCTTCATGGCCTATCTCCTTCGGTCAGACTCGTCGCGGCGATGATACTCTCGGTCGCGATCGCGGGCAACGCTGGCAGGGGCAGGGCAAAGAAAAAGGGGCGGCCGATCTCGCCGCCCCCCGGGTGGTTCCTTGATTTTTCCGATCGAGATCGTCCGATCAAGACTGGCCGATCAAATCTACAGGTCCTGCGGTCTCACCGTGGATCTCTTGTTCGCCTTCGTTCGGCCCACCGCCTTGTCCAGGAGATTGTAGACCTCGTTGCTCAGGCCCTCGACGAGATCCCCTGCGGTCATGCACTTCTTGGAGCGGATGTAAGCCTTGATCTTGCTTCCGACAATCAGGTTCTCGCGCTTCTTTGCCATCTCCAGGACACCCCCTTTCGATCCTTGCCGCGATTCCATTCCATCGGCGGAACATGATCACGCCCTCCGCCGATATCATTTTCTCCAGGATGACTCGACGTCCGTTCGCCGAGATCCCTCAGTCTGGAACACACTGGTTTCCTGACCGCGGGGCGGAATATTAGCAGAGGCCCCATCTTCAGTCAAGCGATTTCCCATGGAGTTGGGGCGTCATCGGCGTTGCTTGACAGTGCGGCCGGCCGCTGCTAGTCTCAGGCGCGACACCGATCTGATGCGAACTCACACCCTTACCATTGCGATGATGTTCGCGGCATGGGCCGCTCCCGGAGGGTCGACTCCCGATGTCGATCTCGCCGGCCTTTCGATGATTTCCGCGCCCTCCGGGTACGAAGGGTCTCTCCGGGTGCTGATCCGGAAATCACTTCCCAAGGGCGTAACGTCCCGGGTGGACAACCTGGGCAGCCTGATCCTCGAGGGTGGCGAGGGATCGCCGCACCGGCTCTTCGTCACCTCGCTAGATGAGCCGGGCCTCGTCGTCTCGCGTATCACGCCCGACGGTTATCTCCGGCTCTCGCCCCTCGGCGGGATCGGGCCCGGGGGGCTCGATCTGCGGTTCTTCGAAGGGAAACGGGTGGTCGTCCGTGGCAAGGCCGGCTGGATCCCAGGGGCGGTGACCGCGACGAGCATCCACCTCCGTGGCAAGAGGCCCGAGCGATTCTCGATCGACGATGTCTGGGTAGATATCGGCGCCTCGTCCAGAGACGAGGCGGAGGCGGCCGGCATCACGCGTCTCGCGCCGCTCACACTCACCAAGCAGTTTCGCTCCCTGGCGGGAACCCAGGTGACGGGAGTGGCCCTCTCGCACCGGTTCGGAAGCCAGGTCCTCCTCGAGCTGGCCCACCGCTGGTCCGATTCTCCGCCGGCGGGAAAGTGGACGATCGCCTGGGCCGCGCAGGACCTGATCCGCGGCCGGGGGGTGCGCGTCGGCCGGGGAGTGCAGCGTCTCGCCCAGCAGGTTCAGCCGGACGAGGTCTACTACGTAGGCCGCGTCGCCCCTCGCCGGGCGCCGGATAGCGCGCCCGAGCCACGGGATAGCTACTGGTATCCGGAGAGCAAACTCGGGGCCGGCCCGGTCGTCCTCTCGGTGGAGGGAGAGGTCCCTGCTCTTGCGGAGGGGGAGGGGATCCAGCGAATCAAGGGTGCGGGGCGGGATCCGACGCGTGCCTTTCGCGGCGCAGGGCAGAGACACATCCTGTCGATTCCCGTCCTCTATCCGGATACTCCGGCGGAGATCATCGATACCCGGGATCTTGATGCCCTCATCGAGCTGATCTTCTCCCTGACAAAGGAAGACAGGTGAAGTACCTCATCTTGATTGCGATCCTCGCGGGTCCGGGCGCGGACGATCCGACCGCACTCCTCGAGCAGATCATCATCATCCCCGGAGTCTCCGGTCACGAGGAGAGAGTCCGCGAGGCGATCCGCGAGCGCCTGCCCGAGTGGGCCGCCAAGGTGGCCGTCGAGGACGAACACGGCAACCTCATCGTGGAAGTGGGGGAGGGGAAGCCATGGGTCCTCTTCGTCGCACACATGGATGAGACCGGCCTCGAGGTGATGAAGATCGCGGATGACGGCTCCCTTGTCGTGCGCCATCGCGGCGGCTTCCTCCCGACGCTTTACGAGGGGGAAATCGTCGAGGTGCACGCCAAGGAGGGCGTCGTGCCGGGCGTGGTCCCGCCCCGGGAGCGGGGGCAGGGCCGGTTCGGGTACGACTCGATCCGTGTGGTCCTCGGGACCCGGAGCGCGGAGGAGACCCAGGGCCTGGGGGTTGCGGTGGGCGACACCATCACGGTTCCCAAGCGGTTCGATCCCATGCTCGGCGGGAAGAAGATGGGTCGAGGTATGGATGATCGCGTGGGATCGGCGGCCATCCTCTGGGCGATCCGAGAGCTGGATCCGGAGGCCTTGTCGAAGAAGGTCACCTTCGTCTGGTCGACGGAAGAGGAGATCGGACTGGAGGGAGCGAAGGGCCTGGCCGCGGTGAAGAAGCCCGACTTCGTCTTTGCGGTCGACACGTACGTCTCCTCGGACTCTCCACGCGAGAGCCCGAGGTTTGGCCATGTCCGACTGGGAGAGGGAGCCGTCGTTCGGGCGATCGACGGGAGCAACATCGCCCCCTTCAATGATGTGATGCGTCTCCTCGACCTGGCCCGCGATCGGAAGATCCCACTCGAGTACGGCGTCACCGGCGGCGGCAACGACGGCTCCGCCTTCGTTCCGGGTGGGGCCGTGGACCTCCCCATCGCCTGGCCGCTCCGGAACTCCCACACGGCAGTGGAGATCATCCACGCGGGGGACCTGATGGCGCTCTCCAGGCTGGTCGTGGCGATCGCCGAGGAGTTTTGATCCTGGAATGGAAGAGCGCCTCTTCCTGATCGACGGGACCGCCCTCGCCTATCGGTCTTACTTCGGCTTCATACACAATCCGCTCAAGAATTCCCGCGGGGAGAATACGAGCGCCGTCTTCGGCTTCGCCAATTCGCTCCTCCAGCTGATCGAGGAGGAGAAGCCGGATCATCTCGCCGTCGCCTTCGACGGTCCCGACCCGACGTTCCGTCACGAGCAGTACGAAGACTACAAAGCGACTCGAGAGAAGATGCCCGAGGATCTCGTCTCCCAGCTCGACTGGATCCGAGAGCTGGTCGAGGGACTGCGCATCCCGTTCATCATCGCTCCCGGCTACGAGGCGGACGATGTGATCGGCACCCTCGCCCGTCAGGCGCGCGAGCGCGGCGTCCTCTGCTACGTGGTGTCCGAGGACAAGGATTTCATGCAGCTCGTGGGCGACCGGGTCCGGATGATGGGTTTCCGGCGCGGGATACGAGTGGAGATGGGACCCGCCGAGGTGGAGGCGAAATTCGGCGTCCCCCCGGACAAGGTCGTCGAGGTCCTGGCCTTGATGGGGGACGCGTCGGACAACGTGCCGGGCGTGCCCGGGATCGGACAGAAGGGAGCGATCCGGCTGATCCAGAAGTACGGGTCCGTCGAGGAGGTCCTGGCAAAGGCGGAGGAAGTGACGCCGAAGCGGGCGCGCGAGGGACTCCTCTCGAGCCCGGAGCTGGCTCGACTCTCTCTGGATCTGGTCCGGATTGACACCCAGGTTCCGCTAGATGTCCAGTGGGATGACCTCAGCCTCGGGGAGCCGGACCGGGATGCCCTCACCCGACTCTTCTCCGATCTCGAGTTCGAGACCCTGCTCGGTCGAGTCACATCCGTTCAGGAAAAAGATGTTCACGACTACCGGATCGTGCGGACGGCTGCTGAGCTGGGTCGGCTCCTCTCCGATCTCCGGGAGGCGGGCGAGTTCGTGATCGACCTGGAGACGACGAGCCTCGATCAGATATCGGCGCGAATCGTCGGCGTCTCCTTCGCCTACAAGGAGCGCGAGGCCTGGTACGTGCCGCTCAACGACCCGGCCCTCGCCGAGGAGATGGGAGGAGGGGAGGGGATCCTCCAGGCGATACGGCCGCTGCTGGTCGATCCTTCGGTGAAGAAGGGCGGTCAGAACATCAAGTACGACCTCCACGTCCTTCTCAATCACGGGATCGAGATGGACGGAGTGGCCTTCGACACGATGATCGCCTCGTTTCTCGTGGATCCGGGAAGCCGCCAGCACAATCTCGACTCGATAAGCCTCCGGGTGCTCAACTTCAAGAAGATACCGACGAGCGACGTGATCGGCTCCGGCGCCGAGCAGAAGACGATGCTGGAGGTGCCGATCGAGACCGTTGGCCGCTACGCCTGCGAGGACGCGGACATCACGTTGCGTCTGTACAAGCATTTCCTCCCGAAGGTCCGGGAGCAGGGGATGGAGCTCCTCTTCCGCGACATAGAAGTTCCGCTGATCCAGGTATTGATGAGGATGGAGAGGGAAGGGATCGGTCTTGATCAGGAGCGGCTCGTCCGCCTCTCGAAGGACCTGGCACAGCGAATCGATCGGGCGGCGGCGAGGATCTTCGAGCTGTCGGGCGAGGAGTTCAACATCAACTCGACGCGGCAGCTCGGGCAGATCCTCTTCGAGCGGATGAAGATCCAGGACGCCCCGGGGGCCCCGCGGGTCCGAAGAACGAAGACGGGCTACTCGACGGCGGCTCGCGTCCTCGAGGAGTTCTCCGAGCACCCGATCGTGGAAACGATCCTCGAGTACCGGATGCTCTCCAAGCTGAAGAGCACCTACCTGGACGCCCTCCCCCGGGCCATTCACGGGGAGACCAACCGCATCCATACATCGTTCAGCCAGGCAGTGGCTACCACGGGGAGGCTGTCGTCCTCCGATCCGAATCTACAGAACATCCCGATCCGGTCGGACGCGGGCAAGGAGATACGAGCAGCCTTCGTCCCGGGCGCCGCGGGGCAGCTCTTCCTCAGCGCGGACTACTCGCAGATCGAGCTGAGGATTCTCGCTCATATGGCCGCCGACGAGGGACTCATCTCGGCCTTCGAAGCGGATGAAGATGTTCACCGTCGCTCCGCCGCCACGATATTCGGCCTCGAGCCGGAGGAGGTAAGTGACGAGGTGAGAGGTCGGGCCAAGGCGGTGAACTACGGGATCATCTACGGGATGGGCCCCAGGCGTCTCGCCCAGGAGACCGGGACGAGCCTCGCCGAAGCCAAGGAGTTCATCCGGTCGTACTTCGCGAAGTACCCGGGGATCGAGCGCTATCTGGAGGAGCAGAGGCGAATGGCTCGGGAAGAAGGCTTCGTGGCCACCCTGATGGGCCGTAGGCGGTACCTTCCGGACATCCTCTCGCCCAACCGGGCGATCCAGCAGTTCGCAGAGCGGGCGGCGGTCAACACGCCGATCCAGGGAACGGCGGCGGACATCATCAAGGTGGCGATGATCCAGATCGACAGGGATTTGCGAGAGCGAAAGATGGCCTCACGCATGATCTTGCAAGTCCACGACGAGCTAGTCTTTCAGATGCCGGAGGAGGAGGCCGATGCCCTGGAGGCCCTGGTCCGGGAGCGGATGGAGGGGTGCGTCAAACTGGCCGTCCCCCTGAAGGTGGAGATGGGCCGGGGGAAAAACTGGCTGGAGGCCCACCCGTAAATGGTGACCGTCCCCGCCCCTTGACAGCCCCCGATGGTTGACTAAAATCACCGACTCAATGCGGGCCCACCCCTGCCGTTACGGGCCGTCCGCGTTTGGAATATCCTTTGCTAGATGTTGGCTTGATGTCGGGACGTGTCGTTCGGGATGGGTCTTTCGGGCCTTATCCGCTGGCGTCCCAAGGGCCCCATCGGTCCGGGGAAATGGCCGATGGGATCAAATGCGCCACCATGCGGAGTTTTTGAAGTCCATCGGCGGGATCGGGGAGTTCCCCCCTCCCTCCGTGAGGCGACAAAGAGGAGGAGTTTGATGCTTCGGTCTGCAACATTCGTAGGGCTGCTGTCGGTCGCCCTGGTTTTCGGTTTCTTGGCCATCGAAGGCTGCACAGGTTCAGGCGACGACGGAAGTGGAAACAACAGCGTCAAGAGCGAGGCCTCGAAGGCCACGGCGGCACCGGTCGACGAATATGCCAACGTCGACAAGGCGACCGCCGGCACGATCACGGGTAAGGTGATGTTCACCGGAACCAAGCCGGCGGCCGAGAAGCTGAAGCTCGACTCCGATGAGCAGTGCGAGGCGATGGCGGGCGGAGAGGACGTCTTCCAGGAGCACGACATGGTGAACGACAACGGCACGCTCGGAAACGTCGTGGTCTTCATCAAGAGCGGCGTGGGCAACGTGAAGTTCCCCGTTCCCAATACCCCGGTGGTCCTGGACCAGAAGGGCTGCAGGTACGACCCGCATGTCTTCGGTGTCCGCGCCGGCCAGGACATCAAGATCCTGAACAGCGACGATACCCTCCACAACATCAACGCCAAGCCGGATTCGAACAAGTCCTTCAATGCAGCGATGCCGAAGAAGGGGATGGAGGTGACGAAGAAGTTCAAGAACCCGGAGGTGGGGATCTACATGAAGTGCGAGGTCCACCCCTGGATGAACGCCTGGGTCAGCGTCTTCGACCATCCTTATTTCGACGTCACGGGCGAAGCCGGTACCTTCGAGCTGAAGAACGTGCCCGCCGGGGAGTACACGCTCGAGGCCTACCACGAGCGGTGGGGAAAGGTCGAGCAAAAGGTCAAGGTGGATGCCGGCGGGACGGCGACGGCCGACTTCACCTTCGACGGAAAAGAAGACAAGCTGCGGCACAAGACGGTCTACAAGAGGAAGTAGGCAGGCCCTTTGCGGGGATCCGGGAGCTGAAGGGGGAGGGAGACTTGGCGTCACGGCGCGACTCGATGATATGGGGGCTGCTCTTCATGCTGGTCCCGATCTTCGGTGTCGGGGCGTTCGTGTTCTCCTACGGTAGGTGGTGGCTTCCGCCGAATCTCGGCTCCTACGGCGACAAGGTCGACAACCTCTTCTACGTCATCCTCTGGATCACGGCGGTCGCCTTCGTCATCACCGAGGGCGCGCTCTTCTTCTTCCTGCTCCGCTACCGGGGCCAGGAGGGGAAGAAGGCCCAGTACTCCCACTCGAATCGGCCCCTGGAGATCGTCTGGACGATCATTCCGGGTGTGATCCTCATCTTCATCGCCTTCGCCCAGAAGTCGACATGGGACCACATAAAGGACCCGTCCTCCTTTCCCGAGGCCGATTTCCAGGTCGGCGTGCTGGGGAGACAGTTCGAGTGGTCGTTTCAGTTTCCGGGTGATGACGGACAGATGGGAACCGACGACGACATCTACTCCTCCAACAATCTCCATGTCCCCGTAAACAGCAATGTCGTGGTCTCCCTGGAGAGCCTCGACGTGCTGCACTCCTTCTTCCTGCCCCACTTCCGGCTGAAGCAAGACGCGGTGCCGGGCATGACGATCCCCGTCTGGTTCAAGGCGACGCGCACCACGCGGTCGCTCTGGGAGGAGGGTGCGGGGGAGGAGCTTTCCTCCTGGCAGGCTGCGGAGGACATCTATCACGACGCCTGGAAGAAGTGGAACGATGAGAAGGATACCGCGGCGAAGGGCCCGCTCAAGAGTGCGGCGGAAGATGCCAGCCGCGCGGCGGTGGCGGCGTTCGAGGCCGCCTCGGAGGGAGCGCACCTCCTCGGCGCGCTCACGTTCCCGCCGAAACGACCCGAGTTTCCCCGGATCAAGGAAGGCCCCTGGCGGCCGCGCGAGTACAGGGTGGAAATAGCCTGCGCGGAGCTGTGCGGGCTCGGTCATTATCGTATGCGGGGGATGCTGATCATCGAGTCCGCGGCGGACGTGTCGAAGTGGCTCGAAACCCAGAAATAGGGGCGGATAGAGTAGCCGTTCTTCGAAGAGGAAGGGACAATGACGGACATTGGGGCTGAGGGGCACGCATCCCACGGGGCCGACGCTCACGATGCTGAATATGAGCAGATGAGCTGGGTCTGGAAGTACGTCTTCACGACGAACCACAAGATCATCGGGATCCAGTTCCTCTTCACCGGGCTGGCCTTCATCATCGTGGGGGGACTCCTCGCGATGGCGATCCGCTGGCAGATCGCCTGGCCCTGGAAAAGCCTGCCGATCCTCGGCTCCCTCTTCCGGGGGCCGGCGGAAGCGGGCGGCAGCGTTCCCACCATCGCCGCCGAGGACTACACCCTCCTCTTCACGATGCACGGGTCGGTCATGATCTTCTTCGTGATCATCCCACTGCTCACCGGGGCGTTCGGAAACTACCTGATCCCTCTGATGATTGGCGCCCGGGACATGGCCTTCCCGCGACTCAACATGTTCTCCTACTGGGCCTTCGTGCCGGCGTCGATCTGCATCGTCCTCTCCTTCTTCGTCGAAGGGGGAGCGGCGTCCTCAGGCTGGACCGCGTACCCTCCGCTATCCATCATTGCCGACGCGGCCCCAGGGTCGGGGACCGGACAGACCCTCTGGCTCGTGGCCCTGCTGTTCGTGGGGCTCTCGTCCCTGATGGGATCGGTGAACTACATCACGACGATCGTCAAGATGCGGGCGCCGGGGATGACGATGTTCCGGATGCCGCTCACCGTATGGTCGCTGTTCATCACGGCGATCCTCCAGGCCTTCGCCCTTCCCGTACTGACCGCGGCGTTGACGATGCAGTTCCTGGACAAGGTCGCCGGAACGACGTTCTTCCTCCCCGCGGGGCTGGTCGTCTCCAACACTCCTGTGGAGGTGGCGGGGGGAGGCAACCCTCTCCTCTGGCAGCACCTCTTCTGGTTCTACTCGCACCCGGCCGTCTATATCATGATCCTCCCCGCCATGGGGATCGTCTCCGATCTGATCTCGACCTTCGCGAGGAAACCGCTGTTCGGCTATGTGCCGATGGTGCTGTCGATCTGCGGGATCGCCGGGCTCGGGTTCATCGTCTGGGGCCACCACATGTTCCAGAGCGGAATGAACCCCGCTCTCGGAATGACGTTCATGGTCTCGACGATGGTGATCGCCCTCCCTTCCGCGATAAAGACGTTCAACTGGATCGCCACGCTGTTCAAGGGGAACATCTGGTTCACGACGCCCGCCCTGTTCGGGATCGCCTTCGTCTCGATGTTCATCATCGGAGGGCTGTCCGGGATCTACATGGCGGCCACCCCGGTCGACATCTTCATCCACGATACGTATTTCATCGTCGCCCACATCCACTATGTCCTCTTCGCAGGGAGCATGGTGGGGATCTTCGGGGGGATCTACTTCTGGTTCCCCAAGATGTTCGGCCGGATGATGAACGAGACCCTGGGAAAGATTCACTTCTTCCTCACCTTCATCGCCCTCAACTGCACCTTCTACATGATGCACATCGTCGGCGTCCGGGGGATGATGCGGCGCGTGGCTGACCCGTACGTCTACACCTGGCTGAAGGACCTGCAGCCGTTGAACGTGTTCATAACGATCTCCGCCTTCGTCCTCTTTGCCGTCCAGATCATCTTCGCCGTCAATTTCATCTACAGCCTGTTCTGGGGGAAGAAGGCGCCGGACAACCCCTGGAACTCGAACACGCTGGAGTGGACCTGCAGCTCCCCGCCGTGGCACGAGAACTTCCGGACGATCCCGACGGTACACCACGGGCCTTACGAGTACGCCTCGCCCGACGTGGAGGAGGACTACCTGCCGCAGACTCGTGAGCTGAAGCCCAAGGCATCGGAGGGCTGAGAAGGTGAGCGGAATGCAGGAGTCGTCCACACCTCCGACAACCCCCCGGTCGCATGTCGGAATTCACCGTCTGGCCAGGTACACGGCGGAAGCGACCTTCATCTTGATCATCGCGGGAGGCCTGGTGACGAGCACCGGGTCCGGACTGGCCGTCCCGGATTGGCCCCTCGCCTTCGGATCGTGGTTTCCGAGGATGGTCGGAGGGGTCTTCTTCGAGCATGGTCACCGGATCATCGCGGGAATGGTCGCATTGCTGATTCTTTCATTGACGATCTGGATCTGGCGCCGCGAGGCGCGGCGCTCGGTCAAGGTCCTGGCCAGCCTGGCCTCGGTGGTTGTTCTGGCGCAGGTGGCGCTCGGCGGTGCGACCGTGCTCCTCGAACTGCCCGCCGTCATCTCCATCAGCCACGCCGCTCTCGCCCAGACCTTTTTCTGCCTGACCATCGCACTCGTGGTCCTGACCTCTCCCGGCTGGTTAGCGTCGGCGGGGGGGAAGCGGGGTGCGGCGGCCGGGATACCGGCCCTGGCGGCGCTCGCCACGGTCGCCGTCTTCGGTCAGCTCGTCCTCGGGGCCGTTCTTCGACATACCGGTGGGGGGCTACTCCTTCACGTGCTCGGGGCAGTCCTCGTCTTCGTCCTCTTGACCGTGCTCTCCCTGAGAGTCTTTGACCGGCAGGTGGATCAAAGACGTCTCTTTCGTCCTGCCATCCTTCTCATGATGCTTCTCGTCGTCCAGATCGCCCTCGGGACCGTGGCCCTCGTGGCTGCCGGATCGGTCCTGGCCACGACGGCTCACGTCGCCGTCGGCGCCCTGATCCTCGCCACCTGCGTCTGGCTGTCTCTCTGGTCGCGCCGACTGCTTACCAGCGCAGGCGCGGCGGAGGCCGAGCCCGGCCGAGGCGAGGCCCTGTTCAATCAGTCCGTCCAGTCCATCCCGACCATCCGGTCCATGGGAGGGGCAACCGCATGAGGGCAAGCGTCGCCGTCCCCCGGAGCTTTCAAGCCATTGCCCGCGCCCGGGTTGCGGACTACGTCGAGATGACCAAGCCGGGGATCGCCCTCACGGTGCTGTTCACCGCTCTCGTCGGTTTTGTCCTGGCGAGCCAGGCGGGTCTCGCCGTCGCCAGCCTCGTGCACGTGCTCTTCGGGGTCGCCCTCGTGGCGGGCGGGGCCAGCGCCCTGAATCAGGTCCTGGAAAGAGACACCGATTCCCTGATGCGGAGGACGGAGCGGCGCCCTCTCCCCTCTGGCCGGGTCCTGCCCGGAGAGGGGATGGCGTTCGGAGTGGCCCTATCGATCGGCGGGGTCATCCATCTGGCGATCTGGACGAACATCCTGTGCAGCCTTCTCGCCGCCGCGACCGTCGTGGGCTACGTGTGGATCTACACGCCTCTGAAGAAGGTGACCCCGCTCTCCACGATAGTGGGCGCAGTCCCCGGTGCGATGCCCCCGCTGATCGGCTGGGCGGCGGCCCGGGGAAGCGTCGGACCCGAGGCGTGGCTGCTCTTTTCCATCATGGTGATATGGCAGCTACCCCACTTCCTCGCGATCGCCTGGATATACCGTGAAGATTACGAGCGGGCCGGCCTGCCCGTGCTCGCAGTCGTCGATCCGGAGGGGGAGGCGACGGGGAGGCAGATCCTGAACTGGTCTCTGGCCCTCCTGCCGGTGAGCCTCCTGCCGACGGTGGTCGGGATCACGGGGCCTCTCTATTTCGTTGGAGCGTTTTTGCTGGGGGTCGGACTTCTCATCCTGGGGGTCCGGGCGGCCCGGAGAATCACGACGGCCTCGGCGAGATCGGTTTTTCTGGCGTCGGTGATCTACATCCCGGCGCTCTTTCTCTTGATGGTCATCGACAGGGTTTAGGAGAAGAGATGGCCCACGCACAGTCGCTGGAACAACCTTTCGCCATGGGTCCGCAGATGACGAACGGGAAGTTCGCCATGTGGCTCTTTCTCGGGACGGAGATCCTCTTCTTCACCGCCCTGATCGGAACCTACGCGATCATCCGGATCGGGAGCCCGGAACTCTGGCCAGAAGTGGGGCCGGTGGGTGTCCTGAACATTCCCCTGACGGCGGCCAATACCTTCCTGCTGATCTTCAGCAGCGTGACGATGATCAAGGCCTTCGAATTCGCCACCAAGGACAATCAGACGAGAATGAAGTGGTATCTCGTCGCTACGGCCGTGATCGGGGCAGCCTTCGTCGGCGTCCAGGCCTTCGAGTACTACACTCTATTTCACGAGGGTTTCCACCCGGGGTCCAAGGAACTGGGGGAGCACCTCCTGGAGAAGGGCTTCACGGCGAAGGGCCTCGGGATGTTCGCATCCACCTTCTACATCATGACGGGGTTTCACGGCCTCCACGTGACGGGAGGGGTCATCGCGATCGCCTGTCTCTCCGTACAGGCGTTCCGGGGAAAGTACGGCAAGGACGAGCATACTTCGATCGAGGCGGTGGGTCTCTACTGGCACTTCGTGGATCTGGTCTGGATCATTTTGTTTACGGTAGTGTACCTGGTATGATCCTCCGGTAGGCAGGAGACACGCCATGGCGGAATTCGAGGGAAAGCATCCCAACTACTGGTTCTTGTTTGTTCTGCTCGGTGTCCTGACCGGCGTCGAGGTATGGGCTGCCAACTGGGACCTGGAGAAGAAGACGCTCGTCGTCATTCTCGTCGCCTTCGCCCTGGTGAAAGCGGGGATGGTGGCCCTCTACTTCATGCACCTCCGATTCGAGTGGGCGAAAGGAAAGATCCTCTACGTCATCGTGGGCGCCCCTTTCATCCTCGTGCTGGTGTTCGCCTTCGGACTCCTGCCGGACGTCGGCAAGTTCACGGATTTCCTCCCCTTCTGATCTTCCCGGCAATGTCGTGGCCGGTGCTTCTCTTGGAATGCGGCCGATGAGTGACTCCACCGTGATCCACGTGAAGGACCTCGCCTTCTCGTATCCCGGCCGGCTCGCCCTCGCCGGCGTGAGCTTCGATGTCTCGCGGGGCGAGATCTTCGGTATCGTCGGGCCGAACGGGGGCGGGAAGACCACGATCTTCCGTGTCCTCTCCACCCTGCTTCGACCCGACGCCGGTCATGCAAGCGTCTGCGGCCACGATGTGGCCACCGATCCGATCGCCATCCGAAGGCGAATCGGCGTGGTCTTTCAGTCCCCCGGTCTCGATCGAAAGCTCACCGTCCGCGAAAACCTTCGCCACCAGGGCCACCTCTACGGCTATCGGGGAGAGATCCTGCGGGTTCGCATCGATGAACTCCTACAGCGGATCGGGCCGGCGGATCGAGCTGACGATCGGGTCGAGACCCTATCGGGGGGACTCCAGCGGCGGGTCGAGGTGGCGAAGGGCATCCTGCATGAGCCCGATGTCCTCCTCCTCGATGAGCCAACGAGCCATCTGGATCCCGGCGCGCGCCGCGAGGTCTGGGATATCCTCCGTGAACTTCAGATCAAGAGGGGGGTGACGATCCTTCTCACGACCCATCTGATGGAAGAGGCGGAGCGATGCGACCGCGTCGCGATCCTGGATGAAGGATTCGTGATCGCCTCCGGCACCCCCGAATCACTCAAGTCCGCGCTGGGGGGGGATGTGATTCGCCTCGAGGCGAAGGAGCCGGGTGCCCTCTGCATGGACATCGAGGAGAAGTTCGGATACGAGACCAAGCTGGTCAATGGCACGATCCGTATCGAGCGGGAGGGAGGCCAGGCGCATGCCGCGGCGCTGCTCGAGGCATTCCCGGGGAGGATCCACTCCCTCACGCTGGGCCCACCTACCCTGGAGGACGTCTTCTTCCACGAGACCGGTCATCGGTTTCTTGACGAGCCGACCCCGTCCGGGGAGAACGGACGATGAGCATGAATCGACCGACGACCCTGACTCTCCTCCCCGCGACGAGCCTCTGGTGGCGAGAGGTGATACGGTTTCTTCGCCAGAGAAGCCGTGTCATCGGGGCCCTCGGATCGCCAGTCGTATTCTGGCTCCTGATCGGGGCCGGTCTCGACAAATCGTTCGTCGCCCCGGGCGGGGCCCCGGGCACCAAGTACGCCGAATTCTTCTTTCCGGGGACACTCGTTCTGATAGTCCTCTTCACGGCGATCTTCTCCACGATCTCGATCATCGACGACAGGAAGGAGGGGTTCCTGCAGTCGGTGCTGGTGGCGCCGGTCTCGAGGATGACGATTGTCCTGGGAAAAGTGATGGGCGGGGCGACGCTCGCCTTCTTGCAGGGGTGTCTCTTTCTCTGTCTCGCCCCCCTGGCGGGGATATCCCTGGGCGGACCGGTCGGTCTCCTCCTCACTCTTTACCTTCTCGCTGTCGTCTCGATCGCGCTGACGTCGGTCGGCTTCGCCATCGCGTGGTGGATGGAATCGACGCAGGGCTTCCATGCGATCATGAACGTGATCCTGATCCCGATCTGGATCCTCTCTGGCGCCCTCTTTCCCGTCTCCGGCGCACACGCCGCGCTGAAGCCGGTCATGCTCGCCAATCCGATCTTCTACTGCGTCGAGGCCTTCCGGTGGTCGTTCCACTCGACGGGGGAGGGGATGCCCGTGGATGGACAATTCCTTGGCCTTCTCGGGTGCCTTTTGGCCGCCACGGTGTTTGCCGCGGTAGCCTTCGCCGTCGCCTCGGCGACGGCGTCCCGCTCGCGGAAGGGATGGGTCTGACATGAGCCGAGAGTCCTGGACCTGGAATGGCTTGATCGTGGGGCTGATCGTCGTGGCCCTGGCCTCCTTGGGGTCGGCCCTCGTCGCTTCCTCCCTCAGAGGACAGGATGAGGTTGGCGGGGCTCCGCCCGTTCTGGGCAAGGTGGGGGACTTCGATCTGATCGCCCAGGACGGGGCGCGCCTCCGCCGTTCGGATCTGCGGGGTACCATCTGGATCGCCGACTTCATCTTCACGCGGTGCGCCGGCCCCTGTCCGATAATGACATCACGGATGAGGCTGATGCAGGCCTACCTGGATCCGGAGGTGCGTCTCGTATCGTTCACGGTGGACCCGGAATACGACACGCCTGAGGTCCTCACCCGATACGCCGAGAACTACGGGGCCGATCTCGAGCAGTGGTCTTTCGTGACGGGGGATCGGGATCAGATCGTCCGATTCTCCGTCGACAGCTTGAAGCTGGACGTCGGGGATCAGGACGCCGCAAATCAGATACCCCACAGCCCGAAATATGTCCTCGTCGATCGGAGGGGGCGGATACGCGGGTACTACACCGCCACGGATGACGAGAAGCTCGCTCAACTCCGGATCGATGTGAAGACGATTCTGGAGGAAAGCGCGGGGCTGATTCCGCTCTACATGCTTCCGACGGTCAACGCCTGCCTGAACGGCCTCGCCGCCCTGTTGATCCTGACTGGGTTCGTGCTGATACGGAAAAAGCGCGTGACGGGCCACCGCGTCGCGATGGTCTCCGCCTTCGTGACCTCGTCCCTCTTTCTCGTCAGTTATGTTTATTATCATATTTACGAGGGAGGGACGCCGTTTCCCGGGTCGGGTTGGATTCGCCCCGTCTACTTCACCATTCTGATCTCCCACGTGATCCTGGCCATCGCCCTCGTTCCGATGGTGCTCGTCACGCTCTATCACGCGACTCGCGGGCAATTCGATCGTCACCGCCGGATCGCCCGGTGGACCTTCCCGATCTGGCTTTACATCTCGGTGACGGGGGTTATCATCTACTGGCTTCTGTATGTCGTGTACGATGCGGCTTAGAAGAGTGGAGCAGATGTCGCGCTCGTTCATCCTATTCATTCTCGTCTCCGTCGCTCTCGCGGGATCGGCATGGGCCCAGTGCCCGATGTGCAAGTCCGCCCTGGACAGCTCCGATCCGGCCGCCGCCGCATACGGCTCAGGGTTCTCCTGGGGAACGCTGGTCCTCGTTCCCGCCCCCTTCCTTCTTCTCGGTCTCATGGGGTTGGTCTTCTGGAATTCCTTTCGCAAGGCACGGAGCCGAGAGTCGCTGGCGCCTCGCTAGTGTGAAGCCTCTTACCGCCATCCTGTTCGATCTCGACGGGACGCTGATCGATTCCCGTGAGGACATCACGGCGTCAGTCAACGAGGTGCGCGGGCTTTGTGACCTTCCGGCCTACTCGGTGGAGGCCGTGTCGAAGATGGTGGGCCTCGGGATCCGCGCCCTGCTCGGGAAGGCGCTGGGCGAGAACAGCTCTCTTCCGATGGACGAGGCGGTTGCCAAATTCCGAGAACACTATGAGGAGCACTGTCTGGACCGGACCCGCCTCTACGACGGCGTCGAGCAGACCCTGGATGCCCTCTCCGCTTACTCGATGGGCGTCGTGAGCAACAAGCCGGAGCGATTCTGTCGCATGATCCTCGATGGTCTGGGCGTGGCGGGGCGGTTCGGTGTGATCCTGGGGGGCGACTCGACGTCCGAGAAGAAACCGCATCCCGAGCCGATTTACAGGGCCATGATCTCTCTGGGAGCCAGGCCGGTCAGCGTGATCCTCGTCGGAGATAGTCCGGTCGACGTGGCCGCGGGTCGTCAGGCAGGGGTGCGGACGTGCGCCGTGACCTATGGACTGGTCGAGAAGGAGGCGTTGAGGGAGGCGGGCCCGAACCATCTGATCGATAGCATCTCGGAGCTTCCGGATCTGATCGCCGGCGTGTACGGACAGGCCGAGGAGTCCCTCCGTTGACACCCCCCGATCGGGCCGATATTCTCTGAGAGCTTCCGAGGGAAACCATGAGCGAACCGCAAAAGACGTTTTGCAACTTTTTCTTCTTCCGCGTCGACCCGGCCTGGCGCCGCGAGAGCGTGGATCGGCGCGAGGCTGCGATCGAGGAGTTCGTGGGAGCGCTCCGGTCCTTCGAGCCGGAGGTCAAGACTCGAAGTTACCTCACGATGGGTTTCCGGCACGACGCGGATCTCCTGATCTGGGCCTACGGGCCCAACCCCGCCGCCTTTCAGGATCTCAACGCCGCGATCTACGGCACGGGTTTCGGTAAGCAACTGGAGTTGACGACCTGCTATTTCTCCATGACGCGTCCCACGACGTACGCCCGTTCGCACGCCCAGGCTTTCCAGACCGACATGGACCCCCTCCGGTACGTGATGGTCTATCCGTTCACGAAAAAGCGGGAGTGGTACTCGCTCAGCCAGGAGACTCGCCAGGAGATGATGAACGAGCACATCAGCATCGGGAAGGAGTTCCCGTCCGTCCGGCTGAGCACCACCTACTGCTTCGGACTGGATGACTTCGAGTTCATCCTGGCCTTCGAGACCGATAAGCCGGATGACTTCCTCGAGCTCGTGCTCAAGCTGCGAAGCGCCAAGGTGAGCCAGTACACGCTTGTCGATATCCCGCTCTTCGTCGGCGTCTGGCGCGAACCTGCCGAGGCGGCCCGGATGATCGGAGGCACCGTCACGTCCAAGGTCGGCCAGACCTCCTGAGCGATTCTCTGATCCATGCCTACATCCGAAGATGAGATCCATTTCCACTTCGTCCGTGGGGTGGAGCTATTTCGCGATCGAAGATTTTTCGATTGTCACGAGGCCCTGGAAGACTTCTGGAATCATCAGAAGGGAGAGCGGAAGCGCTTCACGCAGGGTCTGATCCAGGCCGCCGTGGCGTGCCACCACCTCGAGGGGGGAAACGTGCCGGGCGCCGTCTCTCTCTATCGGGCCGGCCGCGAGAAGCTGATCCATCATCTCCCGACCTACCTCGACATCCGGGTAGACCTTCTCATCCAGCAGATGGACAACCTCTTCGGGACCCTCGAGCGAACCAGCCCGGTCCCCGAGTCGATCGACTCCTCCAGTTGGCCTCGTCCTGAGTGGGTTACGAAAGGAAGTCGCTGAGGATGTCGATGGCGTGATCCAGCGTGGGGTTGGGTCCGGGGAAGGGGTGCTTCGAGTTGAGGACATGGTTGCAGTCGGGGAGAATCACCATCTCGAGTCTCTCCGGATCGGCCCAGGAGGCTATCTCCTCCGCCTCCGCGGGCCGGACCGACTCGTCCTTCTCGCCGTGGATCAGGAGCAGGGGCACGGCAAGGGCGGTCGTCGCTCGCCGGATCGAGTAGGCGTCACGATTTCCCTCGATGTCCTCCAGAAAGCTGATGTCCATCGGCATCTCCTGATTCGTTCGCATGTTCTGGATCTTGATCACCCCGGCCTCCCGCCACTTCTTCTTGACCTCGTCGCTGAACCGATCCACGTGGGAGATCGACGCTATCGCGGCGACTTGCCGAACGCGAGCGTCACGAGCCGCTCCCAGGATCACGACGCCGCCCCCCCGGCTGTGCCCGAGGAGATGGAAAGAGGACGCGTCGTAGCGATCCGGCTCGGGTAGCTTTCCCTCGGAGGCGGCGTCCATCACCGACTTCAGATCCGATAGCTCCCTCGCCCAGGTGTTCTTCGCGAACAGGTCCAGCCGGGAAAAGTCCTTTCCATCCGCTCCGATTCCGGAATGGGAGAAGTTGAAGATCAGGTTCGGTATCCCACGCTCGGCCAGGCGGCGGCCGAGATAGGGAAAGAACCCCCAGTCCTTGAACCCCTTGAATCCGTGACAGATCACGAGGAGGGGCCTCGGGCCCGCACCGGTGGGAAGGCGGATCTCTCCCCGGATCGGCTCTCGATCCGATCCTTCGATCTCGAACGGGTACTCGTCGGGAGTGGACATCAGCCGATCGCCGGCTGGGCGGTAGGGCGGCTGACCTCGTTGTAGAGTGAGTCTCGACGGATCGGCTGGCGACCCGCCTCCTCGATCAGACGGCGAAGATCCGGCTCTGTCACTTCCTGCGGGCTCGTGGCGCCCGCCATGTGTGTGATATGCTCCTCCACAACCGTCCCGTCGATGTCGTCCGCCCCGTAATGAAGAGAGAGTTGCGCCACCTTCAGGCCCACCATGATCCAGTACGACTTGATGTGATCCACGTTGTCGAGCAGGAGACGCGCAACGGAGATGCAGCGGAGGTCGGTGACCGCCGTGGGGCCGGGAAGGTGGGCGAGGTGGGTGTTCGCGGGGTGAAAGGCGAGCGGGATGAACGCCGTGAAACCGCCCGAGATGTCCTGCTGGTCACGCACCCGCAGGATATGATCCACGCGGTCCTCGTCCGATTCGATGTGGCCGTACAGCATCGTGGTCGTGCTGCGTAGCCCGATCCGGTGGGCGATGCCGTGAATCTCCATATACCGCTCTGCCGAGATCTTGGTGGCGCAGATCTTCTTTCTCACCTTCGGGGCGAAGATCTCCGCCCCGCCTCCGGTCATCGATTGCAGGCCTGCCTCGCGCAGATCTTCGAGCGTTCCCTGGATCGTCAGTCCCGAGAGCTCGGCGAGATAGTCGATCTCCACGGCCGTGAAGGTCTTCAGATGCACGTTCGGATGGCGATCCCGGAGCCCGCTGAGCATTTCCTTGTAGAAGTCATAAGGGTAGTCGGGATGGAGGCCTCCGACGATGTGGATCTCATCCGCTCCGCTGGCCCGTAGCCCCTCGGCCTTCCGATAGATCTCCTCCAGAGTGAGCTCGTAGGCCCCGTCCATTTCTCTCTTCTTCCCGAACGCACAGAAGAGACAGACGTCCTTGCAGATATTGGAGTAGTTGATGTGCTGGTTGACGACGTAGTACGCCTTGTTCCCGTGACGGGTCTCTCGCACCCGATTCGCCATGCCCCCGATCCGCAGTAGATCCGGGTCACGGGAGAGGACGAGCCCATCCTCGAAGGTGAGCCTCTCTCCCGACTCGATCTTTTGCTCAATCCGATCCAGCATATGGCTTTCCCGGGGGGACGGCGATCCGATGTGGCAAAAAGGGTACCGATCGAGGAGGAGGATCGCAATAGAAGAGGAAGCGGAACCCCCGTCGCGTTGAAAAGGGCCCGGGGCTGCCCTATACTAGAAAGGATCTCGATCCGAGAAAAAGAAAGCCACCGGCGCAGGAGTGCCTCATGGACGGACCCGCGATGACCGAACCGGGCGGGACACCGCCCCTCGCCAGCGGGACCGCCTACCTGGTCTCCCTCCTGGGACTCGTCGGCCGGCTCACGGGATCCTCACGATCCGCGCTCATTCGCGAGAGGGAAGGCATCGTTTCCGTCTGGCTTGCTGCAGACGCGGACGGTGCGCCGGTCCTCTCATCTACGTTTCGCCTCCCCAAGGATCTACCTGCCCGCCTTGGTGAGGAAAGGCCTCCCTCCCCGGACGGCGGCATTCTCTTCTGCCCGATTCCGGGCGCTGCGTACGGGCACTCCCGGATGGGGATCTTCCTGGAGAAGGACAGGGGCAAGTTCGCGACGAGAGACGTGGAGGTCGCCTCCCTGTTTGCCCGCTCGTTCGCCGTTGCCTTGACCGAGGCTCCGGCGGGGACCTCGGCCGAGTCGCCCGCCCGTTCCTTCTCCGAGGAGCTGACCCATGAGATCGTCCTCGCCCGTTCCACCGAGACGCCTCTCTCCCTCGTCATGATCTGCATACGGAACTTCGATGAGCTGGTCGCGGGGCAAGATGTCGCGAGCGTAAACTCGGCGCTGACGAGCCAGATCCGAAAGGTCCTCCGGTCGTTCGATCGTCTGGAGGAGTGGGGCCCGGGAAAGTACCTGATCAGCGTCCCCCACACTCCAACCCTGGGCGCCGAACCGGTCGCCCGAAAGGCAGAGGAGGCATTGAGATCCACCCCGGGGTCCGTCGCGCCCACGCCCAGCATGGGAATCGTCGGCTATCCCGTCGATGGACGTGAGCCGGAGATCCTCCTCCGCAGGATGGAGGAGATTTGGGTGCGCCTTCGGACTCGACAGACGAGCGACATTCTCCGGGCGGTCGAGAGCCCGCCTCCGGCCGAGGTGGGTATCTTCAGCGGAGACGCGCGGACCGATTCGCGAAATGTCCAGATGCTCCTCGAGACGATTTCCGCCGTGACCTCCCCCGGGGACATGGAGACCCTTTACGAGCGGGTCCTCGACCAGATCATCGAGATGACCGGCGCCGAGAGGGGGATCCTGATGCTCAAGGGCGAAGACGACAGCCTCGTACAGGCCGCCGCCCGGCTCGCCGGCAAGAAGCCCCTGACCGAAGAGGTGCTGCTATCGACCAGCACGATCGAGCGCGTGATGAAAACGGGAGACGCTGTCTTCGTGCCCGATGTTTTGTCGGAGAAGGACCGGAGATTGATTTCCGACAGCGTCCAGGAGCTGAACCTTCGTTTCATCATCTGCGCCCCGCTCGAAGTGAAGGACAAGCGATTCGGGATCGTCTACCTCGACTCGCAGATCGAGAATCAGACCTTTTACCGGACCAACCTCACCTTCTTCGAGGCGATCGTGAAGCAGGTATCGATCGCGATCGAAAATGCCCGCCTCGTCGAGGAGAAGCGGCTCTCTGACGAGCAGCGGCGGATCGCACTGGAGGAGGAGAATATCCGCCTCCGACAGCGGCTCGAGGGCAGCCTGTCGATCGTGGGGGAGTGCCCCCAGATGAAGGAGGTCTTCAAGACCCTCGAGAAGACGGCGGTGACGGACGTCACCGTCCTGATCTACGGGGAGAGCGGGACCGGGAAGGAGGCGATCGCCTCGTCGATTCATCAGCTCTCCGTCAGGAAGGCGAGGCCGTTCCAGATCATCGATTGCGGATCGATCCCGGAGAATCTGCTCGAGAGTGAGTTGTTCGGTTACCGCAAGGGTGCGTTCACCGGGGCTTACGAGTCGCGCAAGGGCAAGTTCGAGCTGGCAAACGGCGGAACGATCTTTCTCGATGAGATATCGAATCTGCCCGTCGCCCTGCAGATGAAGCTCCTTCGAGTCCTCCAGGAAAGAGACATCGAGCCGGTGGGGGGCGGCGTACGCAAGAAGGTGGACGTTCGGATCATCGCCGCCACCAATCAGCGGCTCGAGGAGCTCGTCGAACGAGGGAGCTTCCGGAGTGACCTCTACTATCGGCTCAATGTTCTCACGATCGATCTTCCCCCTCTGAGGGACCGGGGCGATGACATCCTCCTCCTCGCCAAGTACTTCCTCTCGCGATTCGCCAGGGAGCAGGGGAAGGAGATCAGCGGCTTCTCCGAAGCGGCGAAACGCGCCCTGCTCAATCATCGGTGGCCGGGAAACGTCCGGGAAGTGGAGCATCGGGTGCAGCGCGCCGTGATCATGACGGATGACCCCTCCATCACTCCGCAGGACCTCGAGCTTGATGGTACCAGGACACAGGCTCGCACCCTGAAGGAGGTCCGTGAGGAGGCGGAGATGCGTCACATCTGGGAGGTTCTCGACAGGACCGGTGGGAACGTATCCGAGGCATCCCGAGAGCTGGGGGTCAGCCGGGGGACCCTCTACGACCTCCTGAAGAAGCTCAAGATGCGGGTCCCGTCGGAAAATTGAACACATCCTCGAGACGGCGACGACTCTCCCCTCACACTGACGAAACTGGCATCTCTGTGATAAACCCTTTCTGATGTGGAACTTCCATAGAATCCTTGATTTGAGGATTCGCCGGTTCGCGACGTTCGGAGTGATGTCAGCTTCGACCTCCTCCCGATATCCTCGGTGTCGACAAATTGAACACCCTTAAGTGTCTCAAACGAAATGAATTATGGATTCGGCCAAAACAGGTGTCGGAATAATGAACAGCTCTGGTGGGCTCCGGTCGACAGCGGATCGCGTGATGGCGTATCTAAAGCCTGTATCCAATTTATCTTAGGACTTCGGCGACAGTTTCTCCGCGGACGGTACGTCATTTGTATGCATAGTAGTGCGGAGGTATTGAAGGTAGTGTACGGTGTCGACCTCGTGGTTGGCGGATCGAGAAGGGGTAACTCTTCTCAGCCTCACGCGTAGGTGAAGGGACGACCGGAAGCGAGCGAACTCTTTATCCTGATGGGGGATTTGGGTTTCTGACCGGCTCTCGGAAGAGCCTCCTCCTACG
>JAPUJT010000177.1 GCA_027296055.1 Planctomycetota bacterium
ACTCGAAGGAGAGGAAGCAGTTCGGGAAGGCGATCTCGGAGAAGCAGGCCATCCAGCATTACCTGGCCGACATGGCCACCGAGATCCATGCATCGCGCCTGATGGTCTATGGCGCCGCTCGGCTCCGGGACCAGGGCAAGCCGTTCGCCCGCGAGGCCTCGATGGCAAAGCTCTACTCGTCCGAGACGGCTTACCGTGTGACGAAGAACGCGATCCAGGTCTATGGAGGCAACGGCTACTCGATGGAGTACCCGGTCGAGCGGTACTTCCGGGACGCCAAGCTCTGCGAGATCGGGGAAGGCACCTCCGAGATCCAGAGAATGCTCATCGCGCGGGACGTCCTGCAAGCGTAGGTTCACCCACAGAGTTCGGGAACAGGGGGTTCCGTGGCCGAGCGGACCGTCGTCATCACCCACGCCTTGCGAACGCCGATCGGAAGGTTCCTCGGAGTCTTCCGGGATGTCCCCGCTCGAGATCTAGGCGTAGCCGTCGTCCGGGGCCTGCTCGAGAAGTCGGGTCTCTCGCCGGAGCACGTGGATGAGACCGTCATCGGGAACGCCCGGCAGGCCGGATCCGGTCCCAATCTGGCCCGGCAGATCGCCGTCGGGGCGGGGATACCTCAGCGCTCCCCCGCCTACACGGTGAATCAGGCCTGCGCCTCCGGCATGCTCTCGATGACCCTGGGAGCCGAGTCGATCCGCCTCGGACGGTCAGACGTCGTCGTCGCCGGCGGTAGCGAGAGCATGAGCCGCGTCCCCTACCTTCTCGATCAGGCGCGGACCGGTTACCGCCTGGGAGACGCCACCTTGATCGATGGACAGTATCGTGACGGTTTTCTCTGCTCCCTGAGCGGTCTCCTCATGGGAGAGACGGCGGAGAACCTCGCCGAAAAGTACCAGATCTCGCGGGACGAGCAGGACGAGTACGCCGCCACGAGCCAGAATCGATGTGAGGCGGCCCGGAAGGAAGATCGATTCGCAGATGAGATCGTCCCGGTTGCGTCCCCGGCAGGAAAGGGAGAGAAGGTCCTGGTCGAGCGTGACGAGCACCCACGGGACGGCGTGACGACAGAGTCCCTCTCCCGCCTCCGGCCGGTATTCAAGAAGGATGGAACGGTTCACGCGGGCAACTCCTCCGGGATCACGGATGGAGCGGCAGCGGTGATCCTGATGAGCGAGGATGCGGCGGGCCGCCACGGCTTCAAGCCTCTGGCCAGGCTCGGGGACAGCGTCACGGTCGGCGTCGACCCGACCATCATGGGGATCGGCCCGGTGGATGCGATACGGGCCCTCGAGAAGCGGACAGGGAAGAAGCTGGAAGAATACGATCTCGTCGAGCTGAACGAGGCCTTCGCCGCACAGGTCCTTGCCTGCGATCGCGAGCTTCGATTCGACCTGGACAGGCTGAACGTCAATGGCGGGGCCATCGCCATCGGCCACCCCATCGGATGCAGCGGGACCCGGATCGTGGTCACGCTGCTCCACGAGATGGCGAGAAGGCAAGTCGCCGGCGGGCTTGCTACCCTTTGTGTGAGCGGAGGGCTCGGAGTCGCCACGGAGTTTCACCGATGACCATCGAAATCAAGAAAGTCGCCGTCCTGGGATGTGGCCTGATGGGCTCCGGCATCGCCGAGGTCTGCGCCCGCGCGGGCTTCGATACGGCGGTCATGGAGGTCACCGCGGATCTCCTGGAGCGAGGCCTTGGACGGATCCGCGCGAGCCTGGACAAGGGAGTCCAGAAGGGAGGAGTGTCCCGAGAGGACGCGGATTCCGCGCTCGGTCGAATACGCGGGACCACCGATCCCGGCGATCTGAAGGACGTGGACCTGTTCATCGAGGCAGTCATCGAGAACATCGGAGAGAAGGAAAAGCTGTACCAGGTCTTGAGCAAGGTGGCGTCGCCGGATGCGATATTCGCGAGCAATACCTCTTCCCTCTCGATCACCGAACTGGCGGCCACCACGGACAGACCGGACAGATTCATAGGCCTCCACTTCTTCAACCCGGCGCCTCGGATGAAGCTCGTCGAGACGGTGCGAACGCTCGCCACGCTCCCCGAGGTGATCGAGGCGGGCGAGGCCTTCATCCGAAAACTTGGAAAGGAACCGATACGCGCTCCCGATGGACCCGGCTTCATCGTCAACCGGCTCCTGATCCCCTTTCTCCTCGACGCCATCCGGATGGTCGAGGCGAAGGTGGCGGAGCCTGAGGCGATCGACAAGGCGATGACCCTGGGGGCGGGACATCCTATGGGTCCCCTGGCGTTGCTCGACTTCGTCGGCCTCGACACGAGCCTTTACATTGCGGATATCTTCTACGGTGAACTTCGAGAAGCCCGATTCGCCCCGCCACCCCTCTTGAAGCGGATGGTGGCGCTCGGGTATCTGGGTAGGAAAAGCGGAAGGGGTTTTTTCGATTACAGCGCCCGCTCCCGGTGAACGTCACCCGGGATTGGCGAGCCAAGGAGGAATGAATGCGTCTCTCGAGAGGGACGATCCTGTTTTATCTCGTTCTGGTCGGCTGTGCCTTAGCGGTGGCGGGAGGCATCTTTCTCCTCGAGCCTTCAGGGGCGGCCGGGTCCGTCGTGGCGACTGCTGCCGGAGCGGCGGGCCTGAAGCTTAGCGTGAGTATCCCGGGAGGGGAGATCCACGTCGGGGACAAGGTCCCGATCAGCCTCGACCTCACCAATGAGGGGGACGAAGCCGTCAAGGCCAACGAACTCATCTTCGACAGCGCATCGGTTTCCTTCGACATCAAGTTCAAGGACAAGTCGTTCCGTCACACTCACTGGGGTATGGCCCAGAACCGCCCCATGAAGCCCAAGCAAGTGCAGATCGAGCCTGGCTCCACTCTGACCCTATCGCATCCCTTCTACGCCGTTCAGGCGGGCGAGTACGAGGTCACGGCCGCCTATCGCGGGGTCGGCGAGACCCTTCGCACGAACCCGTTCACGATCAAGGTGCTCCCTCGAGGCGACACGGATAGGGTTCGCGCGATCATCGAGACGAACCACGGAACGATAGAGGGCGAGTTCTTTGCCGAGGATGCCCTCAACACCGTCCTGCACTTCGTCCGGCTGTCACGTGAGGGCTTTTACGATGGCCTCATCTTCCACCGGGTAATGAAGGACTTCATGCTCCAGGGGGGAGATCCCGACGGGACTGGACGGGGCGGCCCGGGGTACGCCTTCCCGGATGAGCCCAGCCGCCAGAAACATACGGGCCCGGGCATATTCTCGATGGCCAATTCTGGACCGAATACGAACGGGAGTCAGTTCTTCATCACCCTGAAGGCAACCTCCTGGCTCGACGGCAAGCACACGGTCTTCGGCAAGGTGGTCGCGGGCGCTGACATCGTACTGAAGATCGGCGTGACCGAGACGGTTCAGACTCGTCCCGTCAAGGAGGTCGTGATGCGAAGCGTCAAGATCGTTCCCGGCAAGGAGGCATCGGCCGAATGAGCGAGGACAGCGTCCGAACGGAGATCCGGGACCGACTGGCCATCGTCACCGTCGACAGGCCGAAGAGTCTGAACGCGCTCAACGGCGCAACCCTGGACGCCCTCAGCGCCGCGGCGAAACGCCTCAGAGCGGACCCCGAGGTCGGTGCGGTGATCCTGACCGGCGCGGGTGAGAAGGCGTTCATCGCCGGCGCGGACATCGCTGAGCTGAAGGATCTCGACGCCTCGACGGGAACGGCCGCCTCCCGGAAGGGCCAGTCGACCTTCTCTCTCTTCGAGAATCTGACCAAGCCGGTGATCGCCGCGGTCAACGGCTTTGCGCTCGGCGGGGGATGCGAGCTTGCCCTCGCCTGTCACATAAGGCTGGCATCCGAAAACGCCAGGTTCGGGCTTCCAGAGGTCAAGCTGGGGATCATACCCGGCTATGGCGGAACGCAGCGTCTCGCCCGGGTCGTCGGGCTCGGTAGGGCGATGGAGATGATCCTCTCCGGCGAGATGATCAGTGCCCAGGAGGCGTTCCGCATTGGCCTCGTAAATCGCGTTTACCCGAGCGGCGAGTTGATGGCCGCGGCGGAGTCCCTGGCGCGTACGATCCTCTCGCGCGCTCCCACGGCCACTCGATTCGCGCTGGATGCCATCCTGGATGGAATCAATCTCGACATAGCCGCAGGCCTCGAGATCGAGGCGGAGCAGTTCGGGCTGGCATGCGGCACGACGGATAAGATAGAAGGCATGGTGGCCTTCCTGGAAAAGAGGGAAGCCAAGTTCGAGGGGAAGTAGCCACTTTCCCCACATGGAGACAGAAATGACCAAGGATCTGTACGTACTGGAAGGGGCCAGGACTGCGATGGCCGAGTACTCGGGGACGCCGGGGTTCGGACTCTTCAAGGACATCACGGCGATAGACCTCTGCGCGGCGGCGGCCAAAGAGGCTCTGGCGCGGGCGGGCGCGGACCCGTCGTCGATCGATCACGTGATCGTCGGCAACGCCCTGCAGACATCCAAGGACGCGATCTACGGGGCGCGGCACGTCGGCCTCAAGGCCGGCGTCCCCGAGACGACTCCCGCCCTGACTGTGAACCGTCTCTGTGGTTCCGGCCTCCAGTCGATCGTCAGCGGTTCGCAGCAGATCCTCCTCGGCGAGGCGGAGACCGTCCTCGCCGCCGGCATGGAAAACATGAGTCAGGCCCCCCACGTCGTTCGAGGAGCCCGGACGGGCCTCAAGTTCACCCAGCAGATCGACTTCGAGGATCTCCTCGCGGTCTCCCTGTTCGATCCGTATTGCGGGTGCTCCATGGCGGGTACGGCAGAAAATCTCGTCAAGCGTTTCGGTATTACCCGAGAGGAGCAGGACGAGTTCGCCTATCGAAGCCACACCCTCGGCACGCAGGCAGTCCGGGAAGGGACCTTCGGCGCGGAGATCGTCCCCGTGACCGTGAAGAAGGGGCGCAAGGAGATCGAGGTCAAGACGGACGATCACATCAAACCCGACACGAGCCTCGAGGCCCTCGCCAAGCTCCGATCCGCCTTCGGAAAGGAAGGGTCCGTCACGGCGGGGAACGCCAGCGGCATCGTCGATGGGGCCGCCGCCGTCGTCGTCTCCGCCCATGCAGGCAACGGGAAGAAGCCGATCGGCAAGGTGATCGCCTGGGGCATCGCAGGCGTCAAGCCGAGCGAGATGGGGATCGGGCCCGCCGTCGCCATCCCGAAGGCCCTCGAGAGGGCCGGCCTGAAGCTCGACGACGTGGACCTCTTCGAGATCAACGAGGCCTTCGCCGGACAGTATCTCGCCGTCGAGAAGGATCTGGGGCTCGACCGGGACAAGGTCAACGTCAACGGCGGAGCCATCGCCCTGGGCCACCCCCTGGCGGCCACCGGCACACGCCTGGCCCTCACGCTCCTCTATACCCTCCGGAGTCGCAAGAAGAAGATCGGAGTCGCCTCCGCCTGCATCGGCGGCGGCCAGGGGATCGCCGTCGTCTTCGAATCGGTCGCCTGAGCCCTCCCAACCCTCGCTGTCCCCCTTCTTGAGACCGCCAGCGGTCTCCGTTGATTCCGCGTCCCCAACCCTCCAGAATCTCCAATAAGCATTCCAGGAGGTATCAGAGTGTCCAGAGCGGACCCCGAGAGGGGCGTTCCCGCAGAAGCATCGGACGACCAACTCCTGGGTCTCGTCCGTGAGGGGGACGAACGGGCGTTCGAAGTCCTGTTCGGACGCCACGAGCCCCAGCTCGCGAGACAGATCCAGCGATCTGTCCCTGCAACCTTGCGGCGAAAGATCTCGGTCTCCGACGTCATCCAGGAGACCCGGATCGTTGCCCTGCAGCGCGCCGCCGACTTCAAAGATCGGGGGCCGGGCTCGCTTCGGGCCTGGTTCGGGAAGATCGCCGAGAACAAGGTCGGCGACGCCATGCGCAGATACGCCGGCACCGCCAAGCGCGGAGCGGCCCAGGAGGTCTCGCGGGATCACCGCCCCCACACGAACCAGTTCGAAGCGCGTGGCCCCACCCCGAGCGAGGTGGCCATGGGGGCGGAGCTCGAGGAGCGCCTCCGGAGGATTCTCGAGACTCTGCCGGAGGATTACCGGACGGTCCTTCGCCTCGCGAGGTTCGAGGGCCTATCCCTGCGCGAGGTGGCGGACCGGATAGGTCGCTCCCGGGAGGCGGTGAAGAAGCTGTACGCTAGAGCTCTGTCGAAGTTCACCCAGCGTTACCAGCGGATGATGGAGGAACGGAATGCCTGAGAACGATCGCCTGGAGCAGATCCTCGCCGAATGGCTCGACCGCCAGGACAGGGGGGAATCGTCGGACCCCGAAGACGTGATCCGCGAGCACCCGGACCTCGCCTCCGATCTTCGCGCGCGCTTCGAGACACTCCCCCTCATCGACCGAGCGCTCGGGGAGGCCAGCACGGATGCGCCCAGGCAGATAGGGGAGTACAAGATTATCGGCGAGCTGGGCCGCGGGGGAATGGGGATCGTCTACGAGGCCGAGCAGGTCCCGATGCACAGGCGAGTCGCCCTCAAGGTCCTCTATCCCGCCATCGCGAACCGCCCTCGTGCGATCAAGCGATTCCAGAGGGAGGCGCGGGCGGCAGGACAGCTGCACCACACCAATATCGTTCCCGTACACGGAATCGGGGAGGACAACGGAGTCTGGTACTACGCGATGGAGCTGGTCGTCGGGCGATCGCTCAGCCAGGTCATCGCGCAGGTCCGGTCCCTCGGCGCCCGACCGGACGGGAACCGGCTGAGCCTCGTCTCCACCAGAGATCGGTCTCCGGCATCCTCGGCGACACACTCATTCAAGACGCCGACGGGAGACCGTGCGTACTACGTCCGGATCGCCGAGATGTTCGCCGGCATAGCAGACGCGCTCGAGGCAGCTCACAGCCAGGGGATCATTCACCGCGACATCAAGCCCGCCAACCTGATTCTCGATGACGAAGGGGTCCTGAAGGTGATGGACTTCGGCCTCGCCCGCGTCGAAGGCGAGGGCCTCTCCATGACGATGACGGGCGATCTGCTCGGGACGCCGGCGTACATGAGTCCCGAACAGGCCATGGCGAAGCGCATCCGGATCGATCACCGGACGGACATCTACTCCCTGGGTGCGACGCTCTACGAGGTCCTCACCCTGGCCCCGCCCTTTCGCGGGGAGGACCTCCAGGAGATCTGCTCAAAGATCATCACGAAGGACCCCGCGCTCCCCCGGCGCTGCGACCAGAGGATTCCGAAGGATCTGGAGACGATCGTCTCCAAGGCGATGGAAAAGGACCGGGACAAACGCTACGGGAGCGCCCGCGAGATGGCCGAAGACCTGCGCCGCTTCGTCTCCGGAACCTCGCTTCGCGCCCGGCCCGTCGGCCCCGTCGGCCGCGCCGTGCGCAAAATCCAGAGGAACAAGGTCCGGTCCACCCTGGTCGCCTCCCTCGTCATCTTCGCATCCGCCGCCGCCATCCTGGCCGTCCACGGCTCAAGCGAATCAGCTCGGCGGCAGGATGCGGAGATTGCCCAAGCCCGCGAAGCCAAGCGTAGTCGCGACATGGAGTACACCCAGCTCTGCGCCCAGGCCGATCCTCTCCTCGCGAGACTGAATAGTTCCTCGCACGACCTCGTACACCCCGATGCCCATCTCGTGGACGAAACTCTGCGGTTGCTCGCTCGAGCCATTCGACTGGTCCCGGATAGACCGGACGCCTATTTTCGCCGATCGCTTATCCGTGCAAGAACCCTCGATCAGCGTCTCCAGGATCTCGACGCGTCGGTCGCCAGGGGCCTTCCTCGGAGAACGGCGCACCTCGCGAGGGCGACCATCCTGGCCGAGAACAGTGAGGAGGTCCGGGCGGCAGAGGAACGGGAGCTGGCCGAAGCCATAGGGGGAGAGAGCGCCGAGGATCTCTACTTCGAAGGCCTCCTGCTCGTCCAGCGGGGACGGCGAGTGGATGGGATAGAAAAGCTCACCGAATCTATAGAGTTGCTGTCCCCAGGCGATCTCACGTCCTCCCTCGCCCTTCACGCTCGCGCCCTAGCGAGAGAGATGGATGGAGACCTGGAGCAGGCCATCGAGGACCTGGCGTCCTTCCAGATTCTCGCTGGAAAGGAGACCGCCACGAGCGTTCGCATCGCTTCCGTCTGGAGACGCCTCGGCCAGGTGGATCTGGCGGAAGGCATGTTCGGAAAAATCCTTGACCAGGTCCGCGAGAAGGGCACCGAAGCGGCCTGGCTCGACCTGTGCATCGCCTCTTCGGAAGTACCTGGCAGCCAGTGGCAGGACCGCGCCACCGCCGAGGCCCTTCGTATCCACCCCGATTCTGTTGGAATTCTCGTGTTTCGAGGGAATTACCTGTACAACTCCCGCTCCTACGAAGGGGCGCTGGAGATGTCAGAACGGATCGTCGCCCTCGGCGCTCATTCGCGGCGCGCCTACTCGCTAAAAGGCCGAGCTCTCGGAGGGCTCGGCCGAATTGATGAGGCCATCCTTGCCTCCGATCGGGCGATCGAACTGGAGCCGATGCATGGCTCTCCGTGGTCCCATCGCGCTCATCTGCTCGCCGAGAAGGGTCTGAAAGCCGAGGCTCTCGCCGCCCTGGATCGGGCGCAGGAGCTAGGTCCCTACTCCCACGACGTTCAGCATAACCGCGGGATGGCCCTTGAACGATTGGGCTTGACCAAGGAGGCGGCGCTCGCTTACGCGCGGGCCGTAGCGATCGACCCGGAGTGCAGCGGAGCCCAGGGCGGGCTCGGCGGCACGCTCGTCAATCTGATGCGGTACGAGGAAGGCGAGCGGGCCTTGCGTAAGGCCATCGAACTCGACCCGGATCATGCGCGCTTCCGGATCAACCTGGGATTGGCCCTGAAGAAACAAGAGGACTACGATGGGGCCCTCCGAAGCTACGAGAGGGCCATCGAGCTGGACCCGACCGTGGCGAGGCCCCATGGGCTGAGGGCCAATGTCCTCGTGAAAATGGGTCGTCGGGATGATGCCGAAGCGAGTATTCGGCGCTCTATCCGGCTCGATCCGGATGATGAACAGAGCCGAGAGCAGCTTGGGTGGCTCCTGGAGAAGGCCGGTAGACACGAGGAGGCGCTCCTCCATCTCGAAAAAAGCCTCCAGCTGAACCCCGACTACGAACCGGGGCTCGTCACGCTGGGAGACACCCTCGAGAGCCTCGGGCGATTCGGGGCGGCCGTGAAAACCCTGGGCCGCGCCATCGATCTCGGGACGACGAACCACCTAGCCTTCGAAGTTCAGGCGGGGGCTCTGAGTCACCTGGGAAGGTACGACGAGGCGCTCGTCGCTGCAGGTCGCGCCGTCGAGCTGGCTCCGGAGTGTGCTGCAGCCCACTACGTCAAAGCAAAGTCCCTGGACAAGACCGGCAAAACCCGGGAGGCTATCGCGGAATGGACGCGCGTGACTCAGCTCGACCCCGAACACTTCGAGTCGACTCTCCACCTCGGGTTTACATTCCTTCTCCTGGGGCAATTCGACCGGGCCGCCGAGGCCTACGATCGGGCCATCGAGCTAAACCCTGGACACTGGCAGCTCCACTCCTATCTCATTGAAGCGTTTCTCGCCCAAGGAAAGTTCGATGAAGCGACCTCCCGGTCCCGCAGCATTGGTGAGAAGTTCCCGGACTCCGCCGTGTTTCCCATGCTCGAGGTGAGGGCTCTGCTCGGTCTCGGCAAGGACCAGGAGGCCCGAGAATTGGCCCTGGAGCGCACGGCTTCTCAGGAGCACGGGGGACAGATCCTCGAATTCGCCTACCTTTCCGCGGTGGCAGGCAGATCGAAGTTCGCCCTACGCCTGGTCACACAGGCTTCAGGAGGGGGAAGCATTCGTGCTTCCCACATGCGAGCTCGCGTGCACGCCGCGCTAGGCGATCGGGACGCCGCCCTTCGGTGGCTGAATGACGCCGTCGAGAAAGGCTACAAGGAACCGCCCGGTGCCGCCCCGGATCCGGACTTCAGAGCTTTCGAGTCCGATCCCGACTACTCAAGGCTCCTCGAGAAGATGCGGACTAGATAGAGGGAAGCGCTCCGATCGGAAAGAGAATCGGCGGGGCTCTCGAGCCCCGCCGATTGCGCGTTCGACACACTACAGGTAGACAACATACTCAGGGATTGTTCTTCCGGGCGAAACGGAGCTGCGCAGACGTATCCGCATCCCGATAGCTCAGTGCCGGGACCCCGCCTGAATCCACTGCTAAGGAGGGCCTCGCGCCGCCCCCGTCGAGGCTTTGGACGATCTCGACGACCCATCCCAACCCATCCCAAACTGCGTACCTCAGGTCGCCGATTCCCGGAAGGGACTTCCCGTAAGCGACATGGGGGGTCCCGGCCGCGTCATACGCCAGAGAGGGAGAGGAAACGCAGTCCGGGCCCGAATCGATAATGTCGAAGTTCCATTGTGTCCCGTCCCATCCTGCGAATCTCAGCTCTCTGACTGAGCAGGAAGGCCCTGCCAGGTGGACGATCGACGGGTGACCCGTGATCGGGTCGAAGGCGAGGTTGGCGCGGAATCCCTTGAAGCGTCCGCCTCGCTCGACGTCCTCAATGTCCCAGGACGAACCGTTCCAGCTCGCGTACTTCAGGGCCTCGGTTCCATCGTCGTACTGGAATCGATAGGCGATCGCCGGGTTTCCGCTCCCGCCATAGGCCAGGGATGCGAAGGAAGGCCTCACTCCGTTGTTGTCGACGGTCTCGATGTCGAAGGACGACCCGTTCCAGTGGGCGAACTTCAATCCGTTGTTCTCGTAGGCCAGGGCGGGATTGCCGTTGTCGTCGTAGGCAAGAGACAGCTCGATTCCAGCGCTGAGACCGCTGTCCACGGTCTCGAAAGTCCACGAGGAGCCAGCGCGCTCAGCGAAGATCAGCTTCTTCTTCCGATTCCCCCCCTTCAGGTAGGCCATGCCGGGGACGCCGCCAGAGTTGTATCCGTGGTCCACGTCAGTTGCCCCTGAATCAACGTGCTCGATGTCCCAGGAGCTGCCGTTCCAGTCGGCGAAGTTCGCCTCAGTGTCCGACCCGTAGGCGATGGAGGGGTTTCCGTCGAGCGGATCAAACGCGAGAGCGTTGTAAAAGACACCGCTGTCCACGACCTCGATGGACCAGTTTCCAGTGTCCGTCAAGGCACTCCCCTCGTTCGAGAGATCGGAGATGTTGGGGACCTCGTCCGCCACCTTCAGTCGAAGGTAGTATGTCCCGCCGGGCAGGAGGCCACTGACCGTGAAGGTCTCCGGCGACCCCGGCGCTTGCGGGGTAGGCTCACCCTGGGCCTGCGTGGCGGAACCCCAGTTTGCATCCGTGATGGGATCGGTGGAGTAGCGGACGTCGTACGAGTCGGCGGCTCCGCTCCCCTCATCGCCGGTGTCATCCCGGCTCGCTGTCCAGAGAAGCTCGACGGAATTCGTGGTCACCAGGCCCGTGCCGAGATCCGTCACTGCGGGGGGCGGGTCGGTGTCGTCCGAGCCCTTGGGGGGCTTGCCGCCTCCGCCTCCACCCTTCCCCTGCGAGGACACAGGCACCGTCAGTGTCAGAGCCACAGCCCACGCCATTCCAAAAAACAACCATCGTGATATCCGTTCGCCCATGGCGAGGTCTCCTGTCCCGAGAGGGGGGCAATCGGGCACGAGACCACCGGCGGCTCGCCGACCCCACTGCGATTTCCCTCAGTAGTCTCATTGGGGGCCACGGCACTCTGGGGACACCCGCCCTGCCTGCCGCTTGCGGGTGTGAGGGGCATCTGCTAAACTGGCCCCCGGCAGTCCGCCCAGGCCTTCCCCACCCCGATCGCTGAGCCATATATCACCCCGGGGAGGGCCGAGACCGGGTCGGGTTAAGCCGACGGAGACCCCTTCGAGGAGTCCAATCCATGGCAATGACAATTACAGAGAAGATCCTGGCGGCACACTCCGGGGAAGAGAGTGTCAAGCCCGGCGACCTGATCCAGGCGAAGGTTGACCTGGCGATGGGGAACGACCTATCGACCATCTCAGCGATCGGGCGCCTGGAGAAGGTGGGGGCCACCGAGGTCTGGGACCCGGACAAGATCGCCATCGTGATGAGCCACTTCACCCCCAACAAGGACATCGCCACCGCCGAGCTGACCAAGAAGATCCGGGCGTGGGTGGATCAGGTCAAGATTCCGCACTACTTCGAAGTGGGCCAGGGGGGGATCGAGCATGTCGTCCTCCCGGAGAAGGGGTTCATCAAGCCCGGAATGGTGATCATCGGGGGTGACTCCCACACCTGCACCTACGGGGCCCTCGGCTGCTTCGCGACGGGAGTCGGGGCGACCGACCTCGCCGGGATCTTCATTACGGGTGAGGTCTGGCTCAAGGTGCCCGAGACGCTTCGCTTCGAGTTCCACGGCACCCCCGACAAATGGGTGAGCGCCAAGGACTTGGTCCTCCTCGCCATCTCCAAGGTCGGCGTGGATGGGGCACGCTACAGGGCCGTCGAGTATAGCGGCCAGCCGATCGACGACCTGGACATGTCGGGGCGCCTCACGCTGGTCAACATGGCGGTGGAGATGGGCGCGAAGAACGGCGTGATCCACGTAGATGACACGACCCGCTCCTACCTGAAGGAGCGCGGGATCACGAACAGTTACACCGAGTACGCATCCGATGAAGACGCCAACTATCTCGACGTGATCGACTGCGACCTCTCCGGAATGAGCCCTCTGGTCGCCTTCCCCCCGAGTCCCGACCTGGCCAAGCCGGTCGAGGAGGCGGCGGGAATCAAGGTTGATCAGGTCGTGATCGGCTCCTGCACCAACGGCCGTCTCGAGGATCTGACCATCGCGGCCGATATCCTGCGCGGAAAGAAGACCAAGAAGGGCACGCGACTGATCGTCCTCCCCGGCAGCCAGGACGTCTACCTCGAGGCCCTCAAAGCAGGCGTGATCGAGGTGCTCGTCGAGGCGGGCGGCGCCGTCTCGACCCCCACCTGCGGGGCCTGCCTGGGGGGACACATGGGTGTGCTGGCAAGCGACGAGGTCTGCCTCTCCACGACCAGCCGGAACTACGCCGGTCGCATGGGCCACCGCGATGCGCAGATCTATCTCTGCAACCCAGCGGTGGCAGCTGCATCGGCGATCACCGGAGAGATCACGCATCCGAAGCTCGTCGCCGAGGAGGTCCCCGTATGAAGCTGAAGGGGAAGGCCTGGAAGTTCGGGGCCAACGTCGACACCGACGGCATCATCGCAGGCCGGTACTGCGCCACGCAGGATCCCGTCGAGCTAGCCAAGCACCTGATGGAGGACATCGCCCCCACGTTCCGGAACGAGGTTCAGAAGGGCGATATCATCGTCGGAGGATCCAACTTCGGGTGCGGGTCCTCGCGTGAGCAGGCCCCCATGGCGATCCGCGGGGCCGGCGTCTCCGCCGTGATCGCCGAATCGTTCGCCCGGATCTTCTTCCGGAACTCGATCAACATAGGCCTGCCGATCCTCGAGTCCGCCGAGGCGTACCAGGGGATCGAGTCGGGGGACGAGATCGAGATCGACTTGGAGAAGGGTGAGGTCCGTAACCTCAGCAAGAACACCACCTTCAGCGCCGCCGCCTACCCGAAGAACATCCGGGACATCATCGCCAAGGGCGGGCTCCTCGAATCCATCCTGGATAAGTAATCCGCATTTCTCCCGTTTCTTGACGAATTTCTGTTCACGCTGTATACACAAATAGGACGCAAGGGTAGAGATGCCAGGGGGGCCAGGCACCGCTCGCTTTTACTTTTCCGCGGACACATCCGAACGCGATGCAGAAGGCTTCTCGGTTTTCAGGGGGGGTGGGGGCTATATACTTTCAAGAGGTGATTCATGGACCACCCCTCCGTGGAGAGCGCCGTCCAGGAGCTCCACGAGATCTACCGGGCCGGTAAGACCCGGCGCAAACGGTTCAAGACGATCAGCCGTATCTTGACCTGTTGCACTCTCGGCGTGTTCGTCGCATTTCTCGGTGCCATCTACGGCAAGGCGAATACGATGTACGCCCTGGAAAAGTTCCAGGATCCCGTCCAGCAAAAGGCCCAGGTCATCCTGAAGCAGCTCGCCCCGAATCTAGAGACCCTCCTGAAGGAGGCGGGTCCCACTTACGCCCGGCTCGCCGTTGAGAAGTTCAACGAGGCCCTGCCCACGCTCCGGGCGGATAGCCAGAGAGAGCTGGAGCGCCTGGCGACGACTCTCAGCGCCCATGCAGAGGGCCAGCTGAACGCCACCCTCGAGCGGATCGCCGAGAAGCAGCAGAAGATGCTCCAGGCGGAATTCCCCTCCTTGACCTCGGATCAGAAGACTCAGGCGTTGCAGGACAAGTGGCGCAGCACCATCGAGGAAGACACACGGACGATCATCCGCGAGTTCCAGACGCGCTACTCACGGGATGTGGCGCTCCTGCGGAATAGCTTCGAAGAATTCGATACGAGCCGTTTCGATGGGATGGAGAAGGACGCCCTGATGCGATACTTCGCCCATCTCTGGCTGATGCGTCTCGACCGGTTGGTTCTAGCGGGGGACATTGGAGGCAAGTTCGACAATGAGTGACACCGCCGTAAGAGCCAGACCGCAGAGCAAGACGAAATCCTCCGACGCATCGACGAACGAGGCCCTGGCCTATCTGACGAAGGAGCTCGGGGAAAATCATCCCTCGGCCCCCGGCCGGGCCAAGAGGGGCATCATCATCCAGGCGGCGATGCTCGTCTTCGTCTTAAGTTACATGACATGGATCCTGACCTCCATGTCCTCCCTCGACGCCGAGGCCCTGACGGCGATCGCAACGGACAAGCTCCAGGTCATGATCCCCGAGCTGAGAGAGCAGGTCCGCGACTATGCCGTAGCGGCCGCGCCGGCGATCGTCGATCGGGGCCAGGAGCTATTCCTTCGACTCCCGCGGGAGCTGGGCGCCAGACTGGAACAGCACATCGTGGCGGAGACGAATATTCGCATGCGAGAATTCGAGACGTCTCTCGAGTCGAGCCTCACCAAGGGCCTCGAGGAGCAGATAGACTTGATCCGGACCGAGCACCCGGATGCGACGGCTGACGAGGCGCTCGAGCTCACTATCGTCGAGGTGAGCGGCGCCTATCGCGACAAGATGGTGCTGGCGATCGCGGGGATGTACGAGAGTTACTCCTCCGAGGTGCACAGGCTGGACGCCTACCTGACACGCCTCAAGACCGCCGACGACCTGACGGAAACAGAGAAGATCGACAAGGAACTGATAGAGTCCTGGCTGGTGCTCGTGCACAAGCACGGCGCCACGCAGCCGGAGGATGGCAAGAAGGGCTAAAACTCTACTTCAGCAATCCCATGGAGAAGGCCGCTGGAATCACTCCCAGCGGCCTTTGTCCTTGTCGGGGGGACTCCACGTCGGGTAGGCGCCTCCGTTCCCGGCGCCCGTACTTGACCTTCAGCAACTCCCCGGTCTAGAATCCTGAGACTCCGTTCATGATTCTGATTCCTCCTCGCGCGGGCCGAGCCGCGCCAGGGAGGCGTTTTGCAAGGAGGCGCTCATGAGGCACCACACCGGAATACTCGTCCTGACCATCTCCCTCCTCCTGGCGACGGGCGCCGCGGCGACCCGGGGAATCCCCGCGATTTCGAAGGTCGACTCCAGGGGGGGGGCACGGCTCCAGATGTCGCTTTCGGCGCCCCAGGGCGCCGGTGCCCTGGTGCTCACGGGGTTTCGTGGGAGGGAGTCGATGTCGACTCTCTTCTCGTTCGAAATCGACCTTCAGGCGACCGATCCCGCGGCCATCCCGTTCGAGGCCGTCCTGGGAAAGGAGTGGGGCGTCACGGTGACGCTTCGCGGCAACCCGCCCCGTCATTTCAACGGGATCTGCAGCCGGTTCACTCAGAGGGACCCGGATCCCGCAGGCAACCGGCGGTACCGGGCGGAGATCGTGCCGCGGCTCTGGCTACTGACGCGCAAACAGTCCAGCCGCATCTTCCAGGAACTGTCGGTTCCCGAGATCGTCGAACAGGTCCTGGGTGACCTGCCCGGGCTCGAATTCGATATTCGCCTCGAGGGAACGTTTCACGACCGCAACTATTGTGTCCAGTACCGCGAGACCGACTTCGCCTTCATCAGCCGCCTCATGGAGGAGGAGGGCATCTTCTACTACTTCGAGCAGACAGCGGGGGCACACAAGCTTGTGGTCGCCAACGTCCCCGAGGCACATCCGGACTTGCCGGGCGTGTTCCCGTATACACAGAAGGCGTTCTCCCCCGGACACCTCGGCTCCATCCAGAGTTGCGAGAAGACGCAGGAGATCCGATCCGGGAGCTACACGCTGCGGGACTACGACTTCGAGCTGCCGAATGATGACCTCGAAGTGCGTGCGACGATCCAGGAATCCGTCGTCGCCGGCCAGGTCCTGCATCGGCTCGGGGCCGGTGGCGGCGACGCGTTCGAGATCTACGATTACCCAGGGGAATATGCCGAGCGTTTCGACGGGATCGATCGAGGACGGGTCGAACGTCCCGAGGAGCTGCGGAAGATCCCGGAGGACGGCTTGCGGACGGTGGGAATCCGGATGCAGGAGGAGGCGGCGGGGTCGCTCGTCGTCCGCGGCGCTTCATCCGCTCCGGCCTTCGTCCCGGGCCACAAGTTCCAGCTTACCCAGCACTTCAATGGCGATGGCAAGTACGTCATCACCGCCGTCCGCCATGAGGTGCAGGCGCCGGTCGGCAGGGGCGGCGGCGAGTACAGGAATCAGTTCGAGTGCATCCCCGAGGGTCTCCCGTTCCGGCCTGCCCGGACGACGCCGAAGCCGATCATCTCGGGGACGCAGACCGCGGTGGTGGTCGGGCCGGCGGGAGTGGAGATCTATACGGACAAGTACGGGCGCGTGAAGGTCCAGTTCCACTGGGATCGCGAGGGCGCAAGGGACGAAAGCAGCTCGTGCTGGATTCGGATCGCCGCCTTGAACGCCGGAACCGAGTTCGGTGCGATACACATCCCACGCCTCGGCACGGAGGTGGTCGTCTCCTTCCTGGAAGGGGACCCGGACCGCCCGATCATCACGGGGAGCGTCTACAATTCCGAACACCTGCCGCCAGGGTCTGCGGGCCGGTGATGGAGCGGGCAGGTCAGGCTCTACAGGCGAGCAAGCCCGCGCGTCGGTTCAACTCCCGAAGCGCTGGCCAGGTGCGGCCACCCATCGGCAGATGACGGACTTCTTGAGGGGACTGACACGAACTGACGAGGGCCTCCCCCCATCACCCTCAGTGGACGAGCGAGAGCTTGCAGTGGGGGCGTGACGACGTCGTCGTCCTCGTTTGGGAAGGTCACTGAGCCAGCATCGGTCGAGCGCCGGGCTCCAACGGGGGTCCGGTTGGCTGGCTTCGGTCAGGCCCCGCCGAGCTTAATTGTTAGGAGGAGAGGTGTATGTCTACGGTGCCTCCCAGATCACATCACCCTCCTTGTCAGAGAAGATGAGGGAGGGAGGGGGCGCTTCCGTCTCTTCGCCAGTCTCGGCTGTCGTCGGGTGCGGAACCTCAAGACGCGCGCGGTCTTGGAAGGATCCGTCTGTCATGGAGAGCGAACTCGACTCTTCTGTCACGAACATCCATATGCCTGCAGTGTCCTCCGATCGGAACATAGTAAGAGTTGGCCAGTCATGGACCGCGAGACTGATGCGCCCTTTGTCCTTCGCGGAAAGCCTAAGGCCTCTAGGCGAGAGGCCCCCGAATCCTCCATCTCCAGAGAG
>JAPUJT010000178.1 GCA_027296055.1 Planctomycetota bacterium
CGCACATCGATCACGGCAAGTCCACCCTGGCGGACCGTCTGATCCAGAACTGTGGAGCGGTGACCGAGCGAGAGTTTCGTGACCAGGTGCTCGACTCGATGGACATCGAGCGTGAGCGAGGCATCACGATCAAGAGCAACACGGTCACCCTCGAGTACAAGGCCCAGGACGGTGAGACCTACCAGCTCAATCTGATCGACACGCCGGGCCACGTTGACTTCTCGCACGAGGTGCGCCGCTCCCTCATGTCCTGCGAGGGGGCACTCCTCATCGTCGATGCGGCGCAGGGAGTCGAGGCCCAGACTGTCGCGAATCTCTACATGGCAATGGAGTACGACCTCGAGATCGTGCCGGTCGTCAACAAGATCGACCTGCCGTCAGCCGACGTCGAGCGTGTCAGCGAGGAGATCTACTCGGACCTCGGACTCGATCCGTTCGAGATCGTCCAGTGCTCCGCGAAGAAAGGCATTGGCATCGATCAAATCCTCGAGGCGATCGTCACGAAGCTGCCCGCTCCCGAGGGAGATCCGGCGAATCCGCTGAAGGCACTCGTCTTCGATGCGCAATACGACCCGTTCCGCGGTGTCGTCATGCTGGTGCGAGTGAGGGAAGGATCCCTCAAGAAGGGCCAGCCGATACGCTTGATGCACACGCAGGCCGACTACGTCGTCGAGGAAGTCGGCATGCTGCGCTTGAAGAAGGTGAAGATGGCCCGGCTCGAGACGGGCTGCGTCGGCTACGTCATCGCGGGCATCAAGGCGGTCCAGGATATCAACATCGGCGACACCATCACCGACGTCGAGCAGCCCGCCACCGAGCCTCTTGCCGGCTACAAGGAAGCCAAGCCGGTCGTCTACTCCTCTCTCTACCCGATGTCGACCGATGACTACGACGATCTCACGAAGGCACTCGACAAGCTACAGCTCAACGACGCGGCCCTGACCTTCTCCAAGGTGTCCTCTGCGGCCCTCGGCTTTGGCTTCCGCTGCGGATTCCTCGGCCTGCTCCATCTCGACGTCGTCCAGGAGCGTCTCGAGCGCGAGTTCGACCTTTCTCTTCTCCTGTCCGCCCCGACGGTGAAGTACAAGGTGACTCTGCTCAGCGGCAAGAAGCTGGAGGTCGACAACCCCAGCTACTACCCGGACCCGTCCACCATCGATACCGTCGAGGAGCCGTACATCAGGGCGGCGATCATCATCCCCGAGCAGTACATCGGTCCTGTCATGGACCTCTGCCGCGCGCAGCGCGGCGAGAAGACCCAGTTCACCTACCTGTCGGTCGGCCGCGTTGAAGTGACGAGCGAGATGCCGCTGGCGGAAGTGCTCTTCGATTTCTACGACCGGCTCAAGACCATCACGCGAGGCTACGGTTCCTTCGACTACGAGATACTCGACTACCGCGCCACCGATATCGTCAAGGTCGACATCCTCGTCAACAAGGAACGGTGCGATGCGCTCTCGCAGCTCATCCACCGGGAGAAGGCGCGGCGTCGCGCGCTGCACTACTGCGAGAGGCTCGCGAAGGCGATTCCGAAGCAGCAGTTCAAGATTCCGATCCAGGGAGCGATCGGCGGCACCATCATCGCGCGGACGACGATCAACGCCTTCCGCAAGGATGTCACCGCCAAGTGCTACGGCGGCGACGTCTCGCGAAAGCGGAAGCTCCTCGACAAGCAGAAGAAGGGGAAGCGGAAGATGAAGGTTGTCGGCTCCGTCGAGATTCCCAAGGAGGCGTTCTTCGCCGTCCTGAGGTCGGACAAGGAGGAGTGACGGTCTCCGATCGCTCCACGCCGACTCGGAGGAGGGCGGGGCTCTACATTCACATCCCGTTCTGCTCCGCAATCTGCCCCTACTGCGATTTTGCCGTCACCACCGGAAGCTCGGGTCAACACTCCCGCTACGTCGACCGTCTCGTCTCTGAGATCGAGCTCTACCGGGGCTATCCTCTGATCTTCGACACCGTCTACTTCGGCGGCGGCACACCGAGCGCCCTGGAGCCGGAAGGACTCGAGCGCATCCTCGAGGCGTTACGACATTCGCTCGACGTTGCGACGGATGCCTGGATCTCCATCGAGGCGAATCCGGAGGACATAGACGTTGCCTCCCTCGCCGCGTGGAGAGACCTGGGCTGTAAGACCGTGAGCCTCGGCGTACAGTCCTTCGACGACGCCGAGTTGAAATTTCTCGGGCGACGCCATGACCGTGGCGTCTCCATCTCCTCCGTGCAAGCGGCCCTTGCGGCCGGCTTCGAGGTAGTCTCGATCGATCTAATCTATGGACTACCGGCGTCGTTCGTCCGAACGAACAGCCAGGGTGCCTGGCGACGCAACCTCGAGGAGGCCATCAATCTCCGCCCGGACCACGTCTCGTGTTACCAGTTGACGATCCACGAGGGGACGCCGTTTGCCCGATACCAGGATAAGGGCCGACTCGAGGAACTGCCCAACCGTGAGCAAGCCGAGGCCTTCGATCTGACGCACGAGATGCTCGAAGCAGGCGGATACGAAGCCTACGAGGTCTCCAACTTCGCCCGCAGCCCGGCCCACCGCTCCCGGCACAACCAGCGTTACTGGAATCACACGCCGTACCTCGGTCTCGGGCTCTCGGCCCACTCCTACGACAACGGCCGTCGCTGGTGGAACGAGAGACAGCTCTCGCGCTACGAGGAGCGCGTGGCCGCAGGAGAAAAGCCGGTCGCCGGAAGCGAAGACCTGAGCCAGAGCGACCTGGCGTTGGAAACCGTGATGCTCGGATTGCGCACCAGGAGAGGAGTCGATCTGACCGCGTTCGAGGAGCGGTTCGGCGTCGACCTTCAGGCGGAAAACGCCGATCTCATCAGAAAGTACGTAACTGAGGGCATCGCGGTGGAGGACACGAGGGTTCTGAGGCTGACTCGCAAGGGATTCGCCACCGCAGATGCCGTGGCGAGAGATCTACGGCTCCCGGGAGTTTCATGACGCGCGCCCATCTCGCGTCGCGTCAACCAGCTTCGTGAGCAGCGTCTCGCTTTAGCCGTTTCTTCGCCGCCCGGTCGATCATCGCCTGTGCGACGTCATTGAGCAGCAACATGCCGATGATGAAGATCAGCAGGCCGTTGGAAAAATGCGCGCCGGTTCCATCCACGAGGAGCTTCGTGGCGATCACGGCAAGTATCGAGAGCATCAGCACTCCGAAGTGCTTGTTTCTCAGAATGATGGCGCTGAGCGGTATCATGCCGAAGATCATGATCAGAGCGGCAAGCAGCATCGCCACCATCATCCACCCGAACTGAGTTTCGAGATCCATGATCGCTACCGCGGCAAAAACGGAGTCCAGGCTGAAGAGGATGTTCATTCCGATCAGGTAGGCCACCACAGTGGCAACCTTCAGCGTACCGGATCTCGGAGGAGCCACTCCATGATCCACGCCTTCCAGTTCTTCGCGCAGCTTGTGGTAATACTCCCAGATCGCCATCGCAAGAATGACGAGCCCACCGAGAAACAGCACCAGATTCATCCAGGTGAGATCCTCGGTGTGCTGGCTGAACCATCGATTCGGCAGCCATCCGTAAGCGGGCAGCGGTCGCTCCAGGAAAGTAAACCGTGAAAGACTGAAGAGCAACACGACCCGTAGCAAGGCAGCAACGACCAGGGCAATGGAACGCCACCACAGGTGCCTACGGGGTTCCAGGTTGAGGCTCTTCAATGAGAATTCGACGAGCAGGCCGTTGTCGATACCAAGCCCGGCGCTCAAGAACACCAGCGAGATGAATGACAGGAAGACGTCCACGGTGAATATTCCCCCTTTCACGAGATGGCGTGTTAGCTGTCCGGCTCCTGGCGATCGGAGCCCCAACAGGCTAACAGATTCGTGAAGATTAGGGGCGTCTTGATAGGCTGAGGATCAATCCCGCTTCTCGGCGTGGCTCGAGGAGTCTAGCAATGCTTGATAGTGAGCAGCCTGCTCCGGCCTGCTCCAATCCTCATACAGGGTGACGAGGCGGAGGAGGATACGTCTTGTCCTCGGGTGGCCCTCGATGAGCGCTGAGCTCAGTGTGTCGTGACTCTGACGGAGTAGGGCCTCGGCCTCTTCATGGCGGCCCAAAGTGAGCAGGCACCAGCCGTGGTTGCTCTCGATCTCCCCACGACGCCAGTGGTCGACGGGAAGTGCCGTCCGCATCGCTTCGGCTGCCTCCCTGGCGAGCGCCTCGGCCGGGACAGTCTCGCCACGATTGCTAAGTACTGCAGCCATCAGGCTCTTCGACTCGATCCTGGTCACTGCCAGATCGGGATGGCCGGGTTCCTGGATGACCTGGCGGAGGAGCGGTTCTGCCATCTCGCCCTTGCCCCGGTCGACGAGTACCCGCCCCAGATCGTGTATCGATCGAAGCGCGCCCGACGTATCGCCCCCGCCCACACTCTCATACGCCTCGAGCGCCTCGCGATACCGCGATTCCGCCTCCTCGAATTTGCCACGATGGTGGAGCACCCTCGCGAGACCAAGCATCGCCCTGATCCGATGCTCGTGTTCCTTACTCCCCGAGAGGTCCATCACCGCCTCGAACAGCTGTTGCGCCTCGTCCAACTCGCCCCAGTCGTTCAGTAGCCGGGCGAAGAGGGCGGTGTGCTCCAAGGTCTTCGGGTGCCCCGGCCCCCGGACTCGCTCTATCTTCTCGAGAGCGGCCCGGTAGAGCGGAATCGCCTTGCCCAGATCCCCAAGGCCGGCCCCGATCGTCAGCGCCATGTCCCCGGTCCAGTCCAGGACCCTCGGGTACTCCTCGCCCACCTCCACGACGAGCAAGCGGATGGACTCGAGGTACAGCTGAACCAGCTTTCCGTACTTTCCCAGACGCACGAGGCAAAGCTTCAGATCACGGATTGCCTTGTCCGTCCGATTGCTGCGAATCCCGCGCAGGCGAACCGCGAGATCATAGGACGTCCGGAAGAAGGGCTCCGCCTCGACGGCCTCCCCTCGATCCAGAAGAATGTGCCCCAGCCAGTGGGAGGCTCGCAGGGTAAGAAAGCGCTCGGCCCTTCCCTCTGGAACATTCACTTCCAGGATGTGCCGGTAGATTGCCTCCGCCTGACGGACCCGATCGTTCTCCCTCAACCACTGCGCGACGCCCCTCTGGACGCGAAGCGCCATGAGATGTGTCTCCCCGAAGTCTTCCTCGGCCGAGCGGGCAATGGCTTGCAGGAGGTCCTCGGCCTCCTCCCCCCTCCCCTGCTCGTCCAGGGTCTCGGCAAGCTCCTTCATGAGATGTGTAATGTCGTTCAGCCTCTCGTGTTCGTAGAGCCGGAGACGACGGCGAATCTCGAGCTCGTCACGGAGGAGGCGCTCAGCCTCGGCGGGATTGCCCCGGTCCCGGACGACGTGCGCCAGTCCGTGCAACTTGGATAGGGTGTCCGGATGCTCCGGTCCCTGGAACGTCCGACTCGTCTCCATGAGCTCCCGGTAGAGCTTCTCCGCCTCCGCGGATTCGCCCAAGTTCCGTAGCAGCTTGGCCAGCTTCTCGAGCGATGACATCATCGACGGATGGTTCCTCGGGACCAGGGTTCGGCGAATCTCCACGATCTCCCTCCGAAGGCTCAGGGCCTCGGCGGTCTCCCCGCTCTTCTCCAGAAGCGACTCCAGATTGCGCATAAGATCGATCGTCAAGGGGTGGCCCGGTTCCAGGTCCGCACGGCTCGAAGCCAGAAGTTCTCGGAGCAGTCGGTTCGCCCCGTGGTAGTCGCCTTGCTTTTTGAGTAGATTCGCGAGGTCTCTCTTCTGATTCATCGCCTGCCAGGATTCCTCGCCATATTGCCGCGCGACCAAGAGGACGAGATCACGCGTGATGGCTTCGGCCTCGTCCAGATTCCCCTGCCTCTCCAGGAGATGAACCAGGCCGTGCATCGTCGAGATCAGGACCGACGGCTGAGTGTCCCCCGACCCCTGGCTGTTTTCGATGAACTTCCGGAGAAGGCGAACCGCCCCCGAGAGCGATTCCGTATCTCCCTCCATCAACGCGAGCGTCTGCACCGACGCCAGCGTGCGGGGATCCATCTCCCCGAGCACTCGTCGGCGGATACCTGCAATCCGGCGGCCCATTGCAATTGCCGCTTTCGAATCGTGGACATTGGCGTCCAGATGGCCGGAGAGCGCGCTCATCAGCCCGAGCGTGGTAGGGTGCTCCTCACCGAGGATTGCCTCGGCAACACGAACAGCCTCTCTCAGGAGCGCGCCCGCCTCGTCGAACCTGCCCTGATTCAGTCGAAGTAGGGCCCACTTGCTCATTGATTCGATCGTCTGTTCATGCTCCCAGCCGAGGACTTCGCGCCGGATCTCCAGGCCGCGCTTCAGGTGGGGCTCGGCCTTGTCGTGGAATCCGAGGGTCATGTAGGCGGCCCCGATGGTGTTCCGTACGTCGGCCTCCCCTTCGGGATACTCGCTGAAGGCCGCGTCGATCCTCGTCGATGCATGATCCAGGATCTCCGAGACCTTCACCTCGCTGCCCGCCACCGGGTTGATAGCGGCAAACATCGCCTGGAGGAACTCATTGACCGCCCGGACCTTTTTCCCCTCTTTGACGGAATCTTGCCGTGCTCGGAGAAGCTGGAGCGACATGACCGTGCCTATGGCGATGCCCACGATGAGAGCCATCCCGAGCGTGAGCGTCGCCGATGCGGCGGCGGGATGCCGCCGCACGAACTTCCACAGCAGGTAGCTCACGCTGGGCGAAGTGGCGAGCACCGGCTCGTGCTTCAGGTAGCGGTCGATATCCGCGGCCAGCTCCGAGGCGGTCCTGTAGCGCCGGTCCGGTTCCTTCTCCATCGCCCTCTTCGTGATCCAGTCGAGATCTCCCCTCAGCAGGCGGGCGAGGGAGCGCGGTTCTGTCAGACGCATCCGAGCGGCCCTGGTGGATCTCTCTCCAAGCGTGCTCACCCGCGTGCTCGGCTTCTCCGGCTGGTCGTCCCGGATCCTCCTTCCGATCTCCTCCAGCGCGGCCCCGCGATTCTCCGCGAACTCGAACGGCGGGGCTCCTACCAGAATCTCGTAGAGCAGCGCGCCGAGCGAGTAGACATCGGTCCGGGTGTCAATCTGATCGATCTTGCCGGACGCCTGCTCCGGGCTCATGTACTCGGGCGTGCCGATGATGCGACCCATCTCGGTCTGCATCCCCATCTCGGCCAGCGTGCGATCCGTCGCCTTGGCGATCCCGAAATCTATGATCTTGGGAAAATGGGTCCCGTTGCCAGCGACCAGGATGTTCGAGGGTTTCAGGTCCCGGTGAATGATCCCCTTCTGATGGGCGTGCTGCACCGCCTCGCAGACCTGCTGGAAGAGCCGGAGGCGATCCGAAGTCGGCAGGCGCCGACGGTCGCAGTACTTGGTGATCGGTTCTCCGGCCACGTACTCCATGACGAAGTAGGGCCGACCCTCTCCGGTGGCGCCTGCGTCGAAGATCTTGGAGATCCCCGGATGGTCCATCAGGGCCAGGGCCTGCCTCTCCATCTCGAAGCGTCCGATGATCTCCTCGCTGGCCATTCCCAGCTTGATCACCTTCAGGGCCACCTGTCGACGGACCGGCTCGGTCTGCTCCGCGAGGTAGACGACGGCCATCCCCCCCTCGCCGAGCTTCTCGCAGATGCGGTAGGGGCCGATGAGCTGGGCCGGCACCAGATCGTTCGAGAGGCCTGGAGTGTCGAGAGGGCTCTCCTGGGATGTCCCCGGAGGCGGGTCTCCGCCGAGGCGGGCGCCGTGTAATGCCTCCACTATCTTCAGGCGGTGGTCAAGTTCCTTCGCTATCTCCGGGTGGGAGGCAACCAGGGCGGCGCGGTCGGGGGACTCGCCGGCCCGGAGACGATCGAGGAACTCTTCCCCGATCGCCCGGACGCGGTCTGCCGGGGTCTCCTCCGCGTGCGTGGAGCCCTCCCAGGAACCGGTGTCGGGACCGACCGTCTCACTCATCGATGGACCTCAGAGGACCTCAGATGTGCCTGGGCGGAGAGTGTTCGTCTCCGCCCAAGCTAACCTCCAGTGTCGGTTCCGGGCCCCTACTTTTCAATGGCGAACCTGACCTGTTCAAGAATCAATCCGCGGACAGGGGCGCCTACTGATTCTTCCAGGCGAACTTCAGCACGCCGCCGGCAGTGTCTTTGATGGCAACCGAGGGCCGCTCGTCCGGGTCGAGAGCCAGCGAGACCCCATTTGGGCAAAAGGCCAGCTCGGTAACCAGGTCGAATGTCCAGCCGCTACCGTCATTGAACGCCACCTCGACGCCGTTCTCCGAGCAGTCGCCACTGTAGACGGCTGCGAAGCCGACATAAGGATTGCCCAGCCCGTCGAAGGCGAGCGAAATGCTACTGCTTCCGTCGTCCCTGGTCGTGATGACCTCCGGACTCTCGGGCCAGCCGCTGGCGTCGCGGACAGCAAGCCGGACCTGGTTTCCTATGAAAGGTGGACCCGCGGCATCGCCGTAGTGGTAGGCGATTGCCGGCTGGCCGGCTCCGTCATAAGCGAGGCTGGGGTACCTGAGGCCATCCGGACTCGGAGCGCTGTCAACCGTCACCGGTGCGCCCCAGGTGGAGCCGGATCGGACCGCAAACCTGATCTCGTCGCTGCCGTCCGAAAGTTTGGCCTCGTAGGCTACCGTAGCATTCCCGGACGAGTCGTATGCGAGGTCCGGCGCCCTCATGAACACCTCGCCGTCAATGACCTCCGGGGTGTTCCATCCGGATGCATCGCGGGTGGCGAACATCAGGTCTTCTCCCTGGGATGTATCTTCGGTCCAAACGATGCTGGCATTCCCGCTCGCGTCGAAAGCGAGGGAGGTGACGAGCGCCTCGGCTCCCACGGCCACGGTCTCGGGAGCATCGAAATTCGTCCCGTTCCACAGGGCGTACACGACCTTTTGTCCGTCCTTCTTCTTGGCGGCCTTGATCCGGTAGCTCATTGCGGGAGTTCCCGCGCTCAGGTAAGCCAGGTCGTGGCCTCCGGATGAAGTCCCAAGATCCGTTATGACCCAGTCCTGGAGGAAACCATCGAAGTGCGCGAACTTTTCGCTTCCTCCCTCCCTGTAGGCGATCGACGGGTTGCCATCTTCTGGATCGAAAGCCAGCACGGGATTGTTTCCCTTCGCGTCGACGACCTCGATGCTCCAGCCATCATCCAGGGTGAAGACGGACAGATCCGCGGAGATAGGGGATGCGTTGCCCGCCTCGTCGCTGGCCTTGATTGCGAAATGATAGTTCGTGAGTGGTAGTAGCCCCAGGATTGGGTAGGGTTTCTCGAGGAGGAAGAGGGGGGGGTCGCCTCCGTCACAGGGCGTATCGGGATCGGGCTCCCCGGTAAGCGGGGTGGCATCGGCCCAGTTGGACTCATCGAGTGGGGTGTCGATCATGTAACGGACGTCGTAGGAACTGGCCGGGCCGGAGTCGCAATCGTAGTCGTCGTCAGCCGCGCGGGTCCAGGTGAGCGTGACGGTCGTCCCGGTAACGACCGAGAAGTCCAGGTTCAGGACCTCCCCCGGGGCGAGGGTGTCCCCGCTGGGCGGCGGCCCCCCCTTGCCTCCCCCCTTTCCGGCAGTTGCTGAATTCCCCGAGAGGACGAGAGCAAACGCCATGCAGCAGGCGAGGATGCTCAAGATTCTCCATTGATGGCTCCATTGATGCTTCATCCGACGCTTCATACGGTCTCCTCATACCCGACCGTTGGGCGGTACGGGCTACTTAGGCCCCTCGTTCAGGACGGACCACCGTGATCCGGCCGTGCAAGGGGAGTCGATGACTCCCCTCCCATACGGCCAACCCCTGCGGGTTTGCCCATCTTTTTGCTGTCAGAGGTGTGAAAGTGGAACGGGGGCGAGTCGAGCTAGAGGAGATCCCCGAGATCTCTTCCGACGTGGGAGAGGGCGGAGTCGTGCTGACGGAGCACCTTCTTGTAGCTGATCTCCAGGCGCCTGGAGATCTCGAGGAGGGACAACCCTTCGCCGAAGTGGAGTAGGAGGATCTCGGCTTCCGTCTCGTCGTCGATTCTCGCCACCGCGGCCCGCACGATTTCGGCGCTCTCGTTGGTCCGGGCCTGCTCCGTCGGGGAGGGGTCCCTCGAGGGGATCAGGATTCCCCCAGAGGCCGTGGTCTGTCCCGGACCCCCTCCGTCGAGCCTCACGATCTTCTTGGCGGGGATGTGGCGCTGCCGTCCCCGGTCTCGATGCCCCGTGAAGCTGAGGCGACGGACGATCTGTTCGATCCAGGCTCGGAACAGCAGGAAGGTTTCTTCGTCGTTGTCGGCGCACTGGAAGAGGCCGATCTTTCGCCAGGCCCGAAGGCATGCCTCCTGCAGCAGGTCGGCCGTGCTCTCGATCGGTCGGGCCGAATTCGCATACGGTCGGGCCATGCGCTCGAGCTGAGGCCGAAGCATTTCGAGGACCTCGTCCATCGCCTTCTTGTCGCCGTCCTTGGCGCGCTGAACGAGATTCTGGAAGCCTTCCGTCTTCATGACGCTCCAGGCTGGATCGTGATGAGGTGTCGAGACTCGCTCCGACTCTCCCCCGACGGGAAGCCCTGGAGCGCAATCGCCCAGTATGAACGAGAGGTCGGTCCGAGACAACGAGTTTGCCCGATCACACGCCCCTGGCCCGGGTGACCCCCCCGTCAGGGCCGGGCGCTGAGCATCGCGACGACGGCCAGCGTCGTCGCCAGCAGGGGGTCGTCCTCCTTCATGAGGTGGCTCGCCTTGTTGACGTAGCTCCCGTCGGGCAACTGGAGGGGGGCGAGAATCCGGCCGGCTTTCTCTTTCCAGCCGGCGGGTCCCCCCATCTCGGCATACACCTCCGATCGAACCGCCAGGTGATAGAAGTGGAGGGCGTCGCCCCAGGGTTCGGGATGCTCGGCGGGGATGCCTTCGGGAGTCTCCCAGCGGGGGTGTTCTTCCAGCCATCGAAGGGCCCTGCTCACGCGCTCGTCGTCGCGGGGCACCCCGGCGGCCCGCAACGCCAGCAGGCCATCGCACGTGGCCGTGGCATAGCTTCGGAAGGTGGCGCGTTCGCCGTCACGGCCGGGCTCCTCTCGACCCTTGTTGGCGGCGAGGACAACCGGCGAGAAGTAGAAGCCTCCGTCGTAGGGCGCCTTCCCGCCCTTGCCTGAAGCGCCCGGCGTGGTCGAGGGCTGCGGCCGCTCCTCTCGCGGATGCCGCTGGAGGAGTCGCAGAAATGCCTGCGCCCGGTCGTAGACCACGGGGTCCGTCACGCCCGCCTCGCGCAGCGCCTGGAGGACGCGCCGGGTATGGGCGAGATCGACGTGCCCCGGCGAGCCCGGCGACCGCTTCCCCCCGAAGCCCCACGCGCCGTAGACGAGGGACTGCGCATCGAAACCGCACGACGGGGTGAACTGCTGGGCGAGGAGGTACGCCTTCATGCGTTTCCGCAGGATCTCATCGCGATCCTCGCCCGTCCGGACGATACATCGGAGCGCGTAAGCCGTGGCGTAGATCGGGTACTCGAGGAGGTCCGGATCCGCCAGACCGATGGCGCCCTCGTCGTTGACCTTGGCCCGCAGGAACCCGAGGGCCCGTTCGATCCCTCCTGCCGGGCGCGGATGGATCTCCACCGGCACGGAGAGGAGCGCGTGCAGTATGAAAGGCGTGTACGCCTGGCCCGACTTCAGGAGGCCGTACGTCTCGCTGTGCCAGCCGCCGTCCTCTCCCTGCCGGCTCCAGAGCCATTCGCATGCGCGGGAAAGGGCCTGCTCGACGTAGCTACGATCCGCTGGGCCGGCGTCGGCGAGTGATCCGAGAGCGAGCAGGACGAGGAGGAGGGTCTTGGGCATCTGACGGCTCCCGGAGAAGGACGGAACGGGTCAATTATCCTTCCCGGCAACATCCGAGTCATCCTCCGGATGGCACTCGCTCCTGGCGAGCCCAGCGAGAAGGACCGCGTCGCGATCGGCAGTGAGGCACTGGACCACGGCCGCCGTGCAGAAGACCGGGCTCGTGATGCAGTGATGGCCCGCCCAGCTCCCGTCATTGTTCTGGATCTTCTCGAGGCGCACGTGCATCTTCTCGTTCCACTTGGTCCACTCCTCGCCGCCGGCGATGACGAGGGACTCGCTCGTCATCAGGTAGCTCAGGTACTCCTCGCCACCGTTGTTGCCGAAGCCCGCGAGGAGCTTATCGTCGTTCAGGCGCGCGATCTGCCGCTCGTTACTGTTGAATGCAGCGGTGAGTCGCCGGGCGCCGCCCGCGTGCATGCCCAGGGTCATCAGGTTCTCCTCGGACACCTCGGCGCTCGCGGGTAGGTCCCCCTTCACCTTGGCATCATCGATCATGATCTTGGCCGCGGAGGCCTCGGCGGCTCCAGCCCTCTGGCTCCCGGCGAAGGCATAGAGCGCAACACCGGCCGACGACCCGGTCCGGACCTCGCCGCTGTCGGCGTCGAAGTTGCCCTTCTGGTACTCGCGAGCGTGAGTGAGGCGATCCATGTCGACGTTCTTCCCGATCGCCTGGGCGAGCTCGAGGGCGGTGGTCCCGAGAGATGACTGGAGCACCGGGGCCCATCCGCCGGACTTCCCCCAGCTCCCGTCGGCCAGCTGGGAACCCTGGATCTTGTCGATGCACTTCTCGAGGGCGGCGTCCACCCGGGGATGGAGGGGATTAGAGTCCGCGAGGGTCGGGAGAATCCTCGCGAGGAACTGTGCGGTCATCGAGGTGTCGACGAGCGGTCCCATCTTGGCCTGCGGCTGCGTTCCGACGATGTCCGTGATCTTCCCGCCGTCGGCGGGAGCCTTCTCGACGATTCTCAGGAGGTACTCCGTCGCCCGGCGCACGACCTCACGGTACTCGCCCGTTGTCGTCGTGTGCCCGGCCCGAACGAGGGCCATGGCGGAAAACGCCGTCGTGGCGGGATCGGTCTTCACGATGGAGGGATCGCGAATCTGCTGCTTGGTGTGAGAGCCGGCGCCCCAGCCGCCGCTCTCGTGCTGGGACTGGGCCAGCCAGTCGATCGCCTTCTCGACGAACGGGGCGATCGGCAAGGCCTGCACGAGCACCGAGGGTTCGGCACGCTCGGCCGTCTCCGGGATCGCGTCGGTCGGGGGCGTATCGTCGGACGAGGCCGGCGGCGAGTCGACGAGCCGAGCCTGTTCAACGGTCTCCCTCTCGGTCCCGGATCGCTCCCAGTAGATCCCGATCGTGAGCCCTATCACGAGGAGCAAGCAAGCTCCCAGCCCCATACGAACGTATTGTGCGCTGCGTGGCATCGCGCCTCCTTCTATCTCGAAGGGTGGAATCGGCTCCCCCGCCCCTTGTCCTGATGTCTTGGACGCCGGTGGGCATTGGAAGGTTTCGGAAATCCGGGCGGCCGTGCTGGCCCAGCATGGCCCCTGCCGAGGTATGGGATCTCCCGCCGGGGGAGTGGCCGTCACGCGGTACGGATCAGTATCCGGTGGGGGATGTAGTCGGATGTGGCACCTGGCCGCCGATCGGCGGCCGATTCGATGTCTGGAGGTGACTTGTCAGCACGGGCGTCCGCGTCTGCCAGCCGTCATGTCTAGCGGATGCAGACAACAGCCATGTCGGCGTCTGCCCCCTGGGCCGGCTGGGTAAAGCCGTTCACGAACACCTGCCCGGACGGGCCGATCACGATGCCCTGCACCCCGGTCGTGGTCTGGTTCCACGCCGCGTTGGGATCTCGCATGAGGGCGACGCCTCCGACACCGAAGCTCGGGTCGACTCGCCCGTCGTCGACGACACGCCAGACGGCAAAGCTCGCCTCGAAGGACCAGACCAGGCCACCGACAAGGAGATCCCCGCACGGATCGATCGCCACGGAAAAAGCCCGCTCGGTATTGACGCGGGTGTTGAAATCTCCGTGCGTGATCCAACCCTGCTTGTTGAAGGACGTGTCGAGAGATCCATTCGAGCGATATCGCCAGACGGCCATGTCGGAGCTGTTCTCCAGAGTTCGACCTGCGACGACGACGCGACCCTGGCTATCGATGGCGATGTCTTCTCCCTCTCCGCCTTGAGGTCCGCCTCCGTTCCACCCGGGGATACAGTGGGCGACGATCCCCGTGCCTCCCCACTCCGGGTCGAGGCCTCCGTCGTCGCGGAGTCGCCAGATCGTCATCGCGGGTCCGAAGACAGTGCTCGTGCCCGCGACCAGGATCATTCCCGATGGGTCCTGCGCAAGGGCGTTGCCGGAGGCGCTGCCTGGACCCGGATCGTCCCCAAGGTAGGCGACGAATCCACCCCCGCCCAGCTTACTGTCGAGAACGCCGTCGGGGGTCAGCCGCCAGACCATCATCGATACACCGAACGCCGCATTGAGGCTGCTCCCCGTGACAACGATCCGGTCATTTGCATCTACCATCAGATCCCTCCCGATGTCCTGATCGCCTCCGCCGGCCCCGTCGTGATGCGTGAAGACCCCGCCGACGCCGAAGCCAGGGTCGAGGGTGCCATCCTCGAGGTACCGCCAGACGGCCATGT
>JAPUJT010000179.1 GCA_027296055.1 Planctomycetota bacterium
CAGCGAACTCTTCCACTTCACTAGCGAGAGGCGGTTGCGACGTTTCCTTCTCCGATGGACTCCACCAAAGCCCCTCGACTGAAACAATAGCCTGCAAATCCCCCCGCATGCGTGCGCCAGCAACAGCATTGTTGGTGGATATTACGTCGACCACAAACTCCTGGGAATCCGGGTCCCATCCAATTTGGACGATGGGCACGCCAAGTTTGTCCATGACCAGATGGGCTACCTCTTGGCTGCCCCACATAATCGAGCCCACGAGAAAGAGCAGACCCACAACCCGATTCACCCGGCCAGGCTCCCCCCCCCATCGAAGCCAGACAAGTGATGCCAGCATGCTGTAGGCCAAGCCGACAAGTGCCCACGCCAGGAAGAAGGTGAGGTTATGCAACGTTCCTGTTACGAACGCGGCGAGAAACCAATTGTGGCTATGGCCAAGCGCGAGGAGGCCGACCCCACCCACGACGAGCATGAGGAGCCAGATGCTTGGGCGCACTCTCGGCTGGTCTGCTTGAGGTGTCACTTTGGAAAAGTCTGCCGAGATCATGATACTACGGAGCCTCTAACACCCCTCATTCTAGCGAAGCTTACACGGGCATGTCGAGGTGGTGTGGTGCGAAGGGTTTGGTGCGGAGAGGTGCGGCGGCTGCTAGGAGCCGTCAAGGGCTAGGGGAGGTAGCAGAAGCCATCGGTGGTACAGATCCACTTGCCGTTGTTACTATCGATGGTTATTCCCCTGGCCCTAAAACCAACACTGTCGCTGGCCAGTCCATTGACCTTCCCCGAGTAGAAGCTCACGTCGTCACTTCTGTCGAAAGGTGTCCCACCATCGTCTAGAAAGTACACACCGGTCTGGCTAGTCCCAAACCACCTTGCGCCGTTTTGGTCGATGCCGATAGACCCCGTTTTATTAAAGCGTATTGACCTTGCCTGACGCGATGGTGGCGGTCAAACGGAGAAACCTCAGGGTCGACCTGGAAACAGATGCTCGGCAGTCGGTACTGAGGTTACCCACAGGTCTTGATCTGCTTTTCGAGAGTGACGGGGATGCCAACCAGCGCACACTCACAGGGATCGGCCATTTCGGAGAGGGCCTCACTCGATGCACTTCATGGACCGCGCCAGATCGAGAATGTCCTTGGGGAAATCGTTGTACATGGCTTCGCTCTTCCCGGACGGAGCTTCGTAGTCCGCAGCGACCGGCGCTCGCATGCGGACCGCCACGAGATTGCAGCTCGGAACGACCACCACGAACTGTCCCAGCCAGCCCCGGGCGCTGTAGCTGAGCAGTTCCCCCCTCGGTTCCTCGAGAGACCACGGGAGCTTGCCGGACTTGATGAGTTTGTCGAGCGGCTCCAGATCCTTCCAGGGGACGGCCGCGCGAATGGCCAGGAGATACTCCTGATAGGAAGAGAACTTCTTTCCGATGAGTGGCTTCGCCGCCGCGACCGACGACTCGGATAGCCCGGCCTGTTTCGAGGCGTCGAGGATCTCCCGTGTGAGCGTGTGGTTGTTCTCTTGCTCACGCCACCACAGCAGACCGCATCTCGACTTGAGACTCTGGGACGGTGCGACGAGCATGCGGACGGTCTCGGGCTGCAATATCTGCGTCTCTCCCCACTTGCCCTCGTTCAGCATCAGCTGCCCCAGCTTCGCGAGGTCGATCGCGTGGATCTTGAGCGCTCCCGCCGCGCGGGGATTGCCGGCGATGTCCTTCCTCCAGCGCGTCCCGACGATGTCCATGGGGCCGAAGAAGTGCACCTGCAGGTATTCGTCCAGGAACATCTTCGAGAGCGGAGGGAAGATCGCGGACAGCAGATCTACGGCGTTGTTGTTGTAGCGGAACTCGGTGCCGGGGGCCGCGACTCGCTCGGACTTCATCGCGTGCTCGACGACGGTATGGTCCTCCCAGTTGGCCCGATCGTTCGCCAGACCGGACGTATGGTTGAGCAGGTTCCGGACCGTGATGGGCTCGTACTCTCCGTCATCCCACCCGGGGAAGATCTCGTTGAGCGGCTTGTCCAGATGGAGCATCTCCGTCTCGGCCAGATGCGCGGCGGCGAGGGCCGCGACGGATTTCGATGCCGACATGGCAGTCAGGGGCTCGACCTTGCCGCCGAAGTACTCCTCCACCACGAGCTTTCCATCCCGCAGGATGATCAGGGCGGAGCTCTTCTCCCGCTTTGCCTTCGACACGATCCCGGCGAGGGGCTCTTCGGGGATGTCCGCTTCCGCGGGCGTGGCCACGTCGAATGCATGACGCGGACCTTCCGCCGGGGACGTGGCGTCGGCGGAAGCACGCCTCCCGTGGCCCTCCGATCCTGGCTCCGCGGCGGAGGATCCCGGACGCACGTAGAGAATGTCGCGGATGTCCAGCAGCACGAAGGATTCGTCCGCCTCCTGCTTCGCCCCCTCCTCCTTCGAGCGGATCATCACGACGTTGTCCTGCGCGACCCATTCCAGCTCCTCTCCGGTGGCATTCAGCATGATGTCGAACGCGTCGCTCATGACGAGATTCTTAATCTGGGCGGTGGTGGTGAGCTCTCCCTTCTCCTCGACGCCCTCGCTGAGCACGAACTTCATCCCCGCGAGATTGCGCAGGAAGGCCAGAACCTCGGTGAGGGATGAGTCGTTCAGGTTCAGCGTGACCTTCCGGGTCGCGAGCTTTACCCGGAGCCTCACGGCGGCGGGGGACAGGGGCTCTTCCCCGGCATGGACCAGCAGGTAGCGGTCCTCGACGATCTGGGCGCCGTCCCCGGCGACATCGTCGATGAGCTGCTCCACCATCTCCCGCCGGGCAACCCGCTCGTCTTCTCGCTCGTCGGCCGTCATGAAGTGGATCTTCCCGCTCTGGATCCTCCAGGCGAGCTCCACCTCGGCCGCTTCCGAAATCCGCTTCAGGGCACTGTCGAAGGTCAGCTCCTCGGCGTCCGGGCCGAGCTCGAGCTTGCGCTCCCTTGCCGACTTCTCGATTCCGTCACTCACCGTGATCTCGGCGTCGAGCAGCTCGCCCAGCTTCGCGAGCATCTGCGGGAGAGTCTGGCCGTGCGACTCGATGTGGATCGTTCCCGTCGAGATCCGGGCGTACAGAGCCTCGTCGAGCTCCGCCGTGGCGGCGGCGGCCTTGTAGAGCTTGCCCGGCTTCGCCTTCTCGAACCGGACCTCATCGCCCAGCGCGCGCTCCAGCCGATCCATGAGCTTCTCGGCCTTTTCGTCGCTCGCGCCCTGGGCGGCGGCGGCAGGAGTGGCGAGCGCTAGAAGGAACGCGAACAAAAGGAAGGATCCAGTCGTGCGAGCCATGAGACCTCCTCCCGGGGGGATACCCCGTCATTTTGCACCCGTCCTTGGTAGGAAGACGATGCTACCGACCTCCCCCGGGCCATCCAAGATCAGACTTGGCGACGAATCCGTCACAACATCTGAGAATCGCGAGGAAGAGTATCGTCGAGCCAGAGAGAAGCTGAATGAGAAATCGCTCGGCGTGTTTGTGCTAGCCTACGAGATCAAGACCGATAGGAACGATCCCGCAGGCGCACTTGTCGGCAAAGCCACGGGATTCGTTGAAGGGCGGGTTGGGTTAGTCAGCTTTGACCCCCAGCCTAGGTTCTAGGTAGGTCGGACGCTTGCGCCACCTTCAGCCCCGGCGAGTTCGTTGACTTCTTCCTCGGCTGGTTCGGCGTGGATATCGCGGGGGATGACGTCCCGCTATACGCCAGGGAGTCGCCAGTCGAGGAGGAGTAGCTGGCCTTGTCTTGCAAGGCTGCTGGGGTCTATCATCTCGGGCGGTGGGACACGCGCCGCGAACGGAGTTATGTAGATCCAGATAATCCGCAGTTCGGAGTCACTCTCACGTGCGCAGGACCCTGATTTTCGTCACTGCTGCAACATCACTCGCCTGCCTCGCGCTGGGAGTGTTCCTCTACGCTTACCGGCCGCTCTCACCATCGAACCGAATTCCGGGTGGATG
>JAPUJT010000018.1 GCA_027296055.1 Planctomycetota bacterium
TTGACGAAGCAGCCGAGGGGTTCTTTCGTTTTATGCTCGGTCGCCGCGCCGGGTACATAATCGCCACGGCGTTCGCCCAGCCCGACCACGACCTCTCCTACCAGAATGTGACTTTCGCAGAACGTGACAACGTCATCGTGGGAATGGTCTTGGGGTACACCGCGGAGCAGCATCGCCGTTCCTCGCGCCAACCCCTGAAGCGGGCCGCCGGAAGGCATAATCTACGAATGAGGATCGTGCTAATACTGTTTGCTCCACTCATGCGGATTATCGATTCAATCGCCGATGGCGATTTCTACCTCCACGCCATCGCTGTTGATAAGGAGCTTCGCGGCGATGGCGTCGGCTCCGTCTTGATGGACTTCTCTGAAGAGCGGGCTCGCGCGAGCGGATCGACTCGACTATCCCTCGACGTTTCAGCTAAAAATGAGGGGGCGCGCCGATTCTACGAGCGCCGCGGGATGGAGGTCGAGTCGCAGTGGCCAAAGCGATTCGCTATACCGGGATTGAAGTTCTATCGAATGGCAAAGGGGCTCTGAGCCTTCAGCGGGTACCGTCTTTGATGGCATATTTGGGAATGATTGGGGCGGAATGAATGAACCGCCGAACCAGTCGCTGCATCGGATCAAGAGAAAACCCGTGAATGGTTACGGACGGAGCATGACGGCTAGGGATCACCCCGGAGGCGTAGTGGCCAAGTGGAGGCCCAACCAAATAATTTCAGGTCGCGCGAGGACCCGACGAATGAGCGTCAGCGCGCGATAGCCCTTTTCGTATCCTATTGGCATATCAGCGCCTTACCAAGGAGTGAAAGAACTTGCGGAGATCCGCCGAGATCCAGTTTTGGGGATTATGAGTCCCCTGCTCTGCCGATTGAGCTAAGGGCCCTTTGTCTTGCCGGGCAATAGGTTAGGGAATCGCGGTAGTGACCGCAAGGGGCCTCGGTGACCATGGAGTCACCATTGCCGAACCCGATTTTCAGACTTACGTCGAACCCGTTTCCTGCCGAGTTCCACTCACGAAGACGGCTGACCACAGTGGGGTCATGTTCGATGGCCCTGGGTACCACAGAGTGCGTGGTACGATCCTGGGAGTCCGGCCAACGCCGGGCGAGCAGAAACGGACGCATCCCGGGGCTTTCGTTTGGCCATCTGGGGTTGGTCAGCGTCGAGGGACGACTACAGCATCCCCTGGTCGAGGGCGCGAGCCACGAGTCTCCCCGATGCCGTCCCGTTCGGTCGTCAGAGGGCTGCCTCCTCCCGTGCGGCCGAAGCAAAGAGCGGCACCGGTGTTGATTGAATCTGCGAGCGACTGAGCGGTCACGCACTCCTCACGGGTTCGGCCCGGATCGGAGAGCAAGGCGTCGATCTCGGTCACGGCCTCACCGACCGTCATGGCGCCGGACATCCCGGTGTCGATGCAACACCCACGTATGAGACGCTCGGAGGCGACATTCAGGAGGAGGGCCATGAACTGCGCCTGCGCCTGAGCGCACTTGTCGTTCCGAGGCGTCGGATGTAGGGCATCGCAGATCCCTGCGACATCGATCACGTTGGCAAACGTTGCGGTGCCGTTGATGAAGGGAACATAGGACGACTGCTTCCCGTGCTCTCCGGACGGGTGGGAGTTCTCGCACTGCCGCTTCCAGAAACCCTGCGTGCGCGGGTCGCACGTGACCTCGCAGCTCGAAGGAACTATCTGAACGCGAAAGTTGTTGAATCGCTGCCAACTCTTCTCCTCCACAGCTGGGATCGATCCATCGTCGTTCACGTTCGTTATGTGATAGGTGTGTTGATTGTAGATCTCCCGGGTCGGCGTCTATGGGGAATCCGGGTCGTGTAGGATCCGAATCCCCTGCTCAGACCCCAACGCATAGTTGTTGGCGCAGATCACGATCTCAGCCTGTCCGTCCGCGTCAACGTCGGCCACCGTGGGGTTCTCGATCAAGGTGCCGGAGCCGTTGTTGATTTCCACCAATTGGGCCCCGTCGGAAGCCCGGTATATGCGGAAATGCAATTCGTCGTTGTAGAGGATCTCCATGCTCCCATCCCCTTCGAGGTCGAACATGGCAGAACCGGTCTGTGCGGAACTGCAGTCACGGGTTGGATTGGACCACCGAACCGCCAGGCAGTCGGTCCCTCCCGTGAGGTCAGGAACGAACTCGAAGAGGCTATAAAGAGAACTTCCTGCAACCCCGATCTCTGGAATGCAGTCCCCATCGACGTCAGCGAGCGTGGGAGGTCCCCCTCCCCCTCTCGGTCGGAAGCACGTGTCCACGAACGGGATACTCGCGAGGCAGCGAGTCGCCCCGGTCTGTCCGTTCAGGAGGAGCATTTGCGAAAGCCCGGGAATCACCACCAGAACTTCCGGGAGACCATCCAGGTCGAAGTCCGCGATGGCCGGGTAAGTACGGAGATCGCTCAGGTCTGCTCGCTCCCAAAAAATGCTCCCGTCACTGCGGAAGGCCTGGCGGCCGGTTACGATCTCGGGGATTCCATCGGCATCCAGGTCCGCGACCGTCGTAGTCCGCCCCTCTCTCGGTGAGCCACCTCCATCCCAGCGAAGGGTACCGTCCGCGTTGAAGACCTTCGTTCCCGCGATGATCTCGGGAGTTCCATCTCCATCGAGGTCGGCGAGGGCGGCAGGAGTGAGATGATGCATGGGGCTCCGCACCGCCTCGCTACACCACTTGAACGAACCGTCGTGCTCGAAGGCGACGAGCCGGAAGGACATTTCTGCCGCAGGATCCTCGAGCAAGGCGATGATTTCCACACGGCCGTCGCCGTCGATGTCACCGGCGGCCACCCCAGCCCCCGGGACAAGAAACCCGATGCCGGCCGTCTGGTTCAGATTCATACTGACGCCGTCCGCGCACGTCTGACAGCCTACATCGGCGACGGAGAACAGTTCGCGGCAGTCATCCCCGGAGATGGCGCGCAGGATCCCGTCTTCACCTCGATTGATATCCAACTCACCGACGAAACTGATGAATACTACATCGGGGATGCCATCTTCATTCAAATCGACGACGACAGGCGTCATCATCACGTCGTTCGAGTTCGGTTGGATACTCGACCCCGTCCACGCACATTGGTCACGAATGTCTGCATACGCAGGCGCGCACCAGAAAACAGAGAGAAGGGCTAGCGAAACTTGCACGATGGATCGCCTGCCCGTCAAGCGACTCTCCTCCATGACTCCCTCCTTCCGCGTTCCTCCTGCTGACAGGAAGCCCTACTTTCCCGTCGTAAACTCCCAGACGATCGGTTCCTCAAGACCCTCGAATCGGAACTCCGCGCGGTGGCGCACCCCGCCTGCCAAGGGGAAGAGCGGAATGAAGAAAGCACAGGAGGAACTCGAGGAGGAGGCCCGCCCTCGGCGTCCCGCGCTCTGGCTGTCCATCTCCTCCTCCCCCTGAGCCATAGACACGGTTTGGCGTCGGTGGGGGTGATCTTTCTCCTGCGATTCTGGAGAATCCGGAGTTCGGCAGTGTCTTCGGCACGCTACCGCGAGGTCTTCTCCATGATGCCGCGATAAACTTTCTCCACATCAGCGAGTAACTCCTCCGCCTCCTGCCGATCCTCCGGGACGTGTTTCCGCCATTCCCTCGCCAGGGAGATGAATCTCTTTGCCACATGCTCCGTGTCTCTCCGAACCACTGGGCGGTGCTTCGGGAGGCATCGGTCCGCCTCATCCTTCAAGCGGTCGAGTTCCTCCTCGAAGCTCTGCCGATAACGGTGAATCACACGACGGAACTGCTCCAAAGGAAACTCTCCGCAAGCGGCCCCCTTCTTCCGGTGCACCGAGAGGTAGAGCGTGCCTGATCGAGCATACTCTTCGAGACACTCGAGCTTCATGGCCTTTCGTAGGGCCTTGATGGTCCGCCCGGATGGCTTTACCGCATCCCGGTCTTCCTCGAGGATCTGGTTCTGCTTGGCTGAAAGTCTGGCGAGATCTTCCTTCAGGGTCTTGGTGCCCTTCAATGATGAGAGAAGCCGGCTGAGGAGAAATCGATCCTGCGCGTTCAGGCTCTCCGACTTCAGAAGGTCGCCGGCGATCTCCTTGCTCCTCTCCAGGAACCGACGTTCGTAGGCTTCGAGCACCTGGTCGTAGTAGTACGACGAGTACTTTGGGCGCCGCCGAACTCCTCGGAGCAATTCAATCCCGATGTCCGGCCAGTCCCGTTCGTCCGCCTCCAAGCACGCCCGGTAGTGCCGCTTGTACGCGGTGATGAGATCCTGTGGCACGCGGGGCGGGCTTGGCTTCCCATGACTCTGGCCTTTCTCGGGAACGCCATCATTCGCCGGGAAGTCCGAGAAGCGGATCGGCGTGGAGATTCCGTTCTTCACGGCGCCGAAGTGGAGATGAGGACCCGTCACCCAACCCGTGGCCCCGCTATAGCCGATGAGCTCCCCCTGGAGGACAAATTCTCTGAGTCGAACCAGGACGCGGTTCTTCGAAAGATGGAAGTACTCCGAGACCGTGCCATCTGAGTGGCGAATCCTGATATGGTTCGAGTCTCCTGTGAATTCCAGGTCCGCTCCTCCTATGTTGCTCAGCACGAAACACTCCTCGACGACGCCGCTTCGCGCGGCCACGACAGGCGTTCCCGATGAGACGTCGTAATCCCAGGAGTACTTGCTGCGGTCGTCCTTGTGCGTCCCAGAGCCGCCATTCCCCTGCGATATGGAGGCCCCCGTCCGCACCGGGCAGTGCCAGTCCGGCTCACTCACGGGGATGGGGATGTCGCCCGGATCACCAGGGATGGACCGGTCCTGGGCGGGGGCGGTCCACGAGACCTGGAATCCGAGAACGAACGCGGTCAAAAGGACCCAGGTCACTCCTCTCTTCTGGAGAGTGTCCCCTTCCCTCTTCGTTGTCCCCGAACTCATCAATCTCAGGCCCCCTCATCGTGTCACGGCCGAATGGCGCCTCGGGCCGGGATGTCCGATACGACAAGGTTAAGGACACGGTTTGGAGGGCCCGGGGGGGGAGATTTTCCAGAATACGACCCGAAGAACACGAATCTCTCCGTCCGTTCAGGTCGTGTCCAACCCCTCTCTCGAGCCATGGTTGTCGTTCAATTATTTTCCGCACCCCCTACGCCCAGAAACCGTGTCTATACTTAACAGGCCCATTTCCTCGGAAAAGTACTCCAAGGAGATGGTGCTCAAGTGGAGGGCACGCGAGATGGCTGGCCGAGTAGATGGACGCAATGGGGTGTTGGCCAACATGGCGGCATTGGCTGGGGCAGGGCTTGTGCTCCTGGCGTCCCTGGGATGCTCGACGACCCATGCGCACACCTCCCTCGGACTAGGGGTGGAGGTCTCAGTCAAGCCGTTGCAAGTCTCCTACGATCTCCCGGAGGCTTACAAGGTGGTTGCTCTCTCCGTCGCAGGGCCCAGGAGTACGGATGAGTCTCCTGGGAAGAAGGAACAGATGAATTCTCTGGAGCTTCCCGTGGAGATGGTAGAGGAGCACCTCGCGAAGCTCATGGAGGGATCAGGCGCCTTCCGCGAGGTGGTACGCATGAACGGGCTCTCGGGGCAAGCTCTCCACAAGAGGGCGAAGGAATCAGGAGCAGGTTTGCTCCTCGAGATCCAGTTGGTGGAGCCTTCTCTTGCCTACATCGAGGGAACGGCGGGAGCCACCTGGTCTGGCCTCATCTGGATCTTCGCGGGATGGGGGACGCACTGGTGGCACGACCAGATCTTCGAGCTGAACCTCCCCGCCAGAGTTTCCCTGACCGATCTTCTGGAAGGCAGGAGCGTCGGCGAGGAAACCCTGCTCCCGGTTTCCTGCAAGGAAGCCCTGAGCTTCCACGAGCGGAGCCGCGGGACTGGCTGGTATCTATTGACTCTCGTCTGGCCCCCCGCCTGGTGCCGTCCGAATTCGGAGATGGTAACGGCGAGCCTGCTCGCCGCCTCAGGGACCGAGGTGGGCCGTCCCGTGGCCGAGGTCCTGGGCCGTCTGGAACGCCCCGAGGTGATCCGGCTACGCCTTCCGTCCGGCAAAGATCTACCGGTTACGTTTCGGTTCGTGAGCCCGCGGGAAGGCACCATCCCCGGCAAGAAGATCCCGCTCAAGCTGGAGGTGAAACTAGCGAAGAAGCTCGAGGATCTGAAGGTCGTCCGATTGAACGGGGAGATCATCTGGAGTGCGGGGAAGATGAAGGCCGGCATGCCCGGGGAGAGTCTGATGATCGAGAAGGACGAGATCGCCCTGAAGGATGGCAAGGCGGTCCTCGAGTTGTCCCTTCACTCCCAGCCCGAGCCTGTCCGGGTGGAGATCGCGAAGGTCCCGGAGGTGAGACTCCGGCCTGTGGATCGAGGGAGCGGTGGAACCAAGAGTTCCCCGTAGATGGTTCTCCAGCGCGAGTCCGCATTGCGGAGGTAGGTCATGAATATCCTGGGGAGAAAGGGTGTCGCCTGTCTGATTGTAGCCCTGTTCTGCATCTGCGGATGCGGACCCGGGACCGTCGCTGTACTTGTGCTTGCGGGAACCGCCGGCACGAAGGATCATGATGACGGCCCGAAGGCCCTGCAACCGCCCTCGGGGGTATCCGCGCGCTCGCAAGCTTCGGGTGAAGTGATCGTCGAGTGGGCGGAAGTCGCAAGGGCGGACTCCCATAACATCTACTGGGACGTAGGTTCGGGCGTGACGAAGGCTTCGGGAATCCTGATTCCAAACGTCGCGACCCCTTTCGCGCACCCGGTGCCCTCCAACGGGACCACCTACTTCTACGTGGTCACGGCCGTGAGGGGTGCCAACGAAACCTCCGAATCGCAAGAGGCCTCCGCCACCCCGCTGGATCCTCCTGCGGGCGTGAGCGCGCAGTCGGATGCTTCTTACAGCGCGAGCATCGCCTGGAATCCCGTCGCCGGCGCCACCACCTACACTCTCTACTGGGATACCTTACCCGGGGTCACGAAGGCGACCGGGATCCGGATCCCGGCCGTCAGCAGCCCCCATGTTCAGAGCGTGCCCAGCAACGGGGTGCCGTACTACTTTGTCGTCACCGCGGTGAACAGCGACGGGGGCGGGGCTGAATCGACGGAGTCGGCGGAGTGGAATGTTACGCCACTGGAGCCCCCGGGGGCATTCTCGGCCAGTGCGGGACCGGGAGAAGTGACGCTTCAGTGGAGCCTCGTCCCGGGAGCCGCCAGCTACAGCATTTACTGGTCCACATCTGCCGGGGTGACACGGGTCACCGGAACGGAAATCGCCGGTGTCACCAGCCCACACGTCCATCCGAATCTTGTAGGGGGGACCACCTACTTCTACGTGGTGACGGCGGGGGGCCCGTTGGCGGAAAGCTCGGAATCTACCGAGGTCTCGGCGACCCCTGCGCCGCCGGCGCCACCCCCGCCGACAGGGGTGCTGGCGTCTCCCGGGGACTCCATGGTGACGATCATCTGGAGTCCTGTGGTTGGAGCGGACTCCCACAACATCTACTGGGACTTCTTTCCCGGGGTGACGAAGACCACGGGTGTCCTGATCCCGGGGGTAACGAGTCCCTACGATCACACGGGGCTCGTCAACGGGACGACGTACTACTACGTCGTGACGGCCGACAGCATCGCCAGCGGGGAGAGCGGGGAGTCCGTCGAGAGGAGCGCCACGCCCACGGCGGTCCCGAGCTTCCTCTATGGGGCGGGGCTGAGCGGGCGAAGGCTCGTGACGATCGACCCGTTCACGGGACTCGACCTCACCATCGGCGAGTTCGGCCAGGTGTCTATCCACGGATTGGCTTACGACCCCGCTACGGACACACTCTATGGTGTGACCTGGAACAGGATCTACCACATCAATCAAGTCACAGGAATAACCACCAACTTGTTCACGGCCAACACCGGGCAGGCGGAAGGCCTTGCCTTCGACCCCAGCAGTAACCAGCTCTACGTCGCCGAAGGCTTCCCTAGTGATCTCAAGACCATTGACGCTACAACCGGCCAGAGGATCATCATCGGGCCTCTCTCCATCGGTCTCGCGGGGCTGGCTCTGCATCCCACCACGAATGCGCTGTATGGAGCCAGCTGGGCGGGGGGGGGGGCCTCCGACCTCTACGAGATAGATACGAGCACCGCCTTCGCGACCTTGATCGGACCGATCGGGTCCGGCCTCAACATCCAGGGGATCTCCTTTGACCCCACCACGGGCACTCTGTATGGCGTGGAATCTTTCACGGACACCCTCTACACCATTGATACAGCCACGGGCGTCCCCACGCAGGTCGGCGCAACGGGGAGCATCAGGGTCCCCAACATCCTGGCTCTGGCATTCAAATTCTGACGGATGCTATGGCCCTGATAAGAAGGGAAGCCCGACCCTCTCGAGAAATCGAGCGAGGGTGTGGCGACTCTCCGGGTCCGCGCCTCGAATCGCTTGCCCGGTAGGGCCAGGGAGGCCATCCTGAGGTCCACCGGGTGATTCACCAGAGAGGCGCGGGAATGGTCTCCAAGGGATTTCACGACCTGGTTCGGAGGGCCCAGGCCGGGGACCGAAGGGCGATGGATCAGGTCCTCGAGACGTTGCGACCCCATCTGGAAAAGCTGGCGCACGCCTACGCCAACCCTGCTCGACCGGTCGAGAGCACGTCCGATCTGGTCCAGAGGTCCTGCCTGCGCGCCTGGCAGGGCATGGAGGACTTCGAGGGGGGAAAAGACGACGAGCAGACCTTTGGGATGTTCCGGGCCTGGATAGGGAGGATCGTCCGCAACCTTGGCCTGAATTCCCAGAGAGACCTTCAAGCCGAGCGGCGGCGGCCAGGGAAGAAGATCCTGGCCGTGGGGGCGAAGAAGCAGAGTCAGACAACTCGCCATGGCGGGGGCTTGGATCCTCCCGCGGCCGATCCGACACCCAGCGCCAACGCGGTCCGCAAGGAGCGGGCCCGGCAGGTTCGCGACGCCCTCGCTGGCCTATCAGACCAAGTGGCTGCCGAGATCGTGAGAATGCACTTCTTCGAGGGCCTCACCCTCAGGAAGGTCGCGGAGCGACTCGGCCTGACCCACAACCAGGTGCGAGACCGATACCGGGCATCGATGCGCCGACTCGAGGAGTATCTAGGAGGAACGCTGTGAGCGCCGGGAGGAACCAGCCATGACCGACCAAGCCGCACCCAACACTCCCGTGGGGGACCTCTTCCCGGAAGCGGAGGAGAGGGTCGAGTTCATTGCCGAGGGCTACTTCCAGCAGATCCGATCCGGTCGGTCACCGGACAAGAGTGCCATGATCTCCGCTCACCCGGAGATTGCGGAAGCCCTGAAGCGACGCCTGGCGCTGGTGGAGAGGTTGCACCAGGCGGGAGAGGAGGAGAGAGTTGCGGACGCCCCCCCATCGCAGGAGACGATGGAGGTGTCGGACACCCCGGCACGCAGGACCCCGGGGAAAGGTCCTCCTTCGCACAAGGAAAGCTCGAGGACGGTCGAAACCCCTGATTCGGGTATTCTCGATCCTGCTTCGCCTTACGAACACCCCGAGCGCATAGGGGCCTTCCGGATCCTCGAGACCCTGGGGGAAGGTGGGATGGGGATTGTCTACCTCGCCGAGCAAATGAAGCCGGTCAAACGCCGCGTTGCCCTCAAGGTGATCAAGCTCGGTATGGACACCAGGGAAGTCGTCGCACGTTTCGAGGCGGAGCGGCAGGCCCTCGCCTTGATGAACCACCCGCACATCGCCCGCGTCTTCGAGGCGGCCGCCACAGAGACGGGCCGTCCCTATTTCGTCATGGAGCACGTCCCGGGCCTACCCATCACCGAATACTGCGACACCCAGCGCCTGCCTACCCATGAGCGGTTGGAGCTGTTTCAGCTGGTTTGCGGCGCCGTCCAGCATGCCCATCAGAAGGGCATCATCCACCGGGATCTCAAACCTTCGAACATCCTCGTCGCTGTTGCGGACGGGAAGCCGACTCCCAAGATCATCGACTTCGGAGTGGCGAGGGCGACGAACCAGCGTCTCACCGAGAGGACCGTCTTCACCGAACAGGGGCAGTTGATCGGGACGCCAGAGTATATGAGCCCCGAGCAAGCAGAGATGTCCTCTCTCGATGTAGATACCCAGACCGACATCTATTCTCTGGGTGTGATCCTCTATGAACTCCTCGTCGGCGCCCTCCCCTTCGAAGGGAAGGACCTGCGGACGAGTGGTCTCGACGAGATTCGCCGAAGGATCCGTGAGGATGAGCCTCCGAAGCCCAGCACCCGGGCGAGCACGCAGGGCAAGGACCGGGTGATGGACTTTGCCCAACATCGCCGAACCGACCCCGCTTCGCTCGTCCGCATCCTGAACGGCGATCTCGACTGGATCACCATGAAGTCGATGGAGAAAGACCGCACGCGGCGGTACGCCACTGCCTCCGAGTTTGCCGCCGATATCGGTAGGCACCTGAGCGACGAACCGGTCCTGGCGAGCCCACCCAGCGCGACCTACAGGCTGAAGAAGTTCGCGCGCAAGTACCGAAAAGAGGTGGCGGTCGTGCTGGGAATGGTTCTGGCACTCGTCGCGGGGCTGGTGGCGACTAGCGCCATGTATCTCAAGGCAGATAGGGCCCGCAAGTCCGAGGAGACGGCGAAGGGGGTGGCGCAAAGGGATAGAGACGTGGCCAGAGCGGCCCGAGAATCCGAGGCCGCTCAACGGGCCGAAGCGGAAGGCCAGCGGGAGAAGGCCGTTGCCGCTCGAGCCCGGGCGGAGACCGAAGCCGCAAAGGCAAAAGCCATCAGCAACTTCCTGGACACGATCCTCTCTTCGGTGGATCCAGCGAACCGGGGGCCGGATGTGAAGGTCTTGGCGCTTCTGGACGAGGCATCCGAGAGGATCGAGACGAAGTTCGCCGACCAACCCGAAATCGAGGCCACGTTGCGAGGCACGTTGGCCCGGAGCTACATAGCTCTCAGTCAATACCGCTCGGCGGAGAAGCACCTCCGGAAGATCCTGGATGTCATGATCCGGCTGCACAGGCCGGATGACCCGAAGATACTGCGCGAGAAGCAAAGCCTGGCCAACGTCCTCACCAGACTGAACGAGTTTGAGGAAGCGGAGAGGCTCTTCCGGGAGGCCATCGCGGGGCAGATCCGGAGGTACGGAGAGAAGGCTTCGGAAACCTCGCACCTGTGGCACGACCTCGGCGTCATGCTGACCGAGAGTGGGAGGTCCGCCGAGGCGGAACCACTCCTCCGGGAGGCCTTGGACGTTAGCCGTGAGGGCGGTGGTCGGGCGCACCCGGCGACTATAAAATCGATAGGAGAGTTGGCCGTCGCCCTCCGCGAGCAGGGGAAGTTGAAGGAGGCGGAGGATCATCTCCGTGAGTGCCTCCGCCTGGGACGGAAGGTCTTCGGGGAGAACCATCCGGACACGCTGACTTCGATGAACAATCTCGGGACCGTCCTGATGGAGCAGGAGAAGCTCGATGAGGCGGAGGTTCTCCTCCGGGAAGGGCTTGCGGCGTCTCGCCGCGTCCGGGGACCGAGGCACGATGGTACCGTGGCCTTCCTGAACAATCTCGGCTTCCTCCTCGACTCTCAAGGCCACCTGGCTGAAGCGGAGCTCTTCCTTCGGGAGGCCTGCCAGATCCAGGAGGAGAACCTCGGGCCCGATCACTTGCATACGCTGACGAGCATGAACAACCTTGGACTGGTCCTCCACGGCCAGCGAAAGCTCGAAGAGTCCGAGCATTACCTTCGGAAGGCGGCCTCGGGCTTCGGCAAGATCCTGGGACCGGGGCACCTCAGGACGGTGGAGCTCAAGCACAATCTCGCCGCCCTCCTCTTTGATGAAGGCGAGCTTGGCGAGGCGGAGAAGCTCTACCGCGAGACGATGGGGGTCTACCGGGAACACCTGGGAGAGGCCCACCCCGCCACCATCGCCGTGATGAGCAAGTTCTCCCTGCTCCTCGTAGCGACGGACCGCCCCAAAGAAGCGGAACCCCTGGCCGGGAGGGCGGCGTCCCATGCCCGCACTGTGTACCCCCGCGAGTCCGTCGATCTGGTCGCATTCCTGGCGAACCACGGCCGCGTCCTGACAGCTCTCCGACGGCTGCCTGAAGGCGAGGCCGTCCTCGTGGAGGCCCTGGGGATCTTGGAGAAGGCGCTCCCTGTGGAGGATCGCCAGTTCCAGATCACCCTGCAGCTTGTCGTCGACCTCTACGAGATCTGGGAGAAGCCGGTGAAGGCCCGGGCGTACCGATCGAGACTCGTCTCCACCGAAGAAGGAAGATCGAACGAATAGCGTGGCGTCCCCGTGAGGTAAAGTACGCGCGCAAGCCCAATCTCCCGCCGATCCGAGATTACCCCCCGAATCTCTGCAGATCGCCGTCCACCCGGGCCCTATCCCATTTCCGCGGAGTGCGAGCAGGTCTTCCGGAAGGACGCGGAGCGGAAGTAGGCAGATCGGGCGACACACACCAGATCTGCCGAATTGAGTGAGTGTCCCGTAAACTGCCCGTGATTTTCCCCGGGAATTCCCCCCCACAGGATCCCCCTTCGGTGTCTTTAACTCAAGGGCCTGACGGTAAGAACCGGGGAACTCCGGTGGTCCCGGAAGGCCAGGATTGCCGTTAAGTCTCCCCCGGATTGAAGGAGGGAAGTCTCATGCTAGGTTCCAGACAGATCGCCTGGTTGGCAGTGATAGCCATCGCCACGGGGATTATCGGATGCGGTGATGGCTCGGGTTCCGAGCCGGGGTACAACGGCGCAGGGAGCGTGGAGATCAACGGAGGCAAGGTAACTTTTGGCTCGGTCATCGAGGAGTATGACGAGGCAACCGGGGAGTCGACGATCAAATTTCGGCAGTCGTGGCCTCCGGGCTACCAGATCACTATCGAGATGAATATGGATCTTGGGGAAACCTGTTACGATTCCTGCAATGATTCGATATGGGTAGAGTTTGATGGTATCTGGGCGGCATCGTGGGTCCTCGATGACTGGGAGGAGTGCTTCGAGGTTTGCATCAGCGAAATTGCGGCTGAGGACGGGGAAGGAACCCAGGGAACATTTCACGGCCTGGCCATAGACGAATCGAAGCACGGAGATGAAGTGTACCTGGAAGACGGCAAGTTCATCGCAAAGAGAAGGTAGCCGGCGCCTGCAATCCGGCAGGGTTGGCCGGCGACATTCAATCCTGAACCGCGGGCCGCTGGAGGAGGCGGCGGACGCGGCTCGAGTCCTCGAGGACCCGACCGCGTACCGCCGCCCGCCTCGGTCTCCCCGTACGGGGATCCTGGTCACCGCCCTATAGGGAACCCTGGAGGGGGGCGTAGGCCGCCCATCGGCGTCTGTCCCGGATACGAGCGACCCCCGGGGGACCTTGGAGCGGGACGTTTGCCAATGATCGGCGCCCGTTCCGGTTTCGGGCGACTCGTGGATGGTTTGCCCGCCGTCTGCGGCCTGGCGAACCACTGCAGGTGAACCGATTGGCCCTGGTAGATCGTGTTGCAGACCACCTTGCTTTCTTGCTCGACGAGATGCAGCAAGTTCCTTCCGTTGATCTTACGGATACGGTCCAATTTCTTCACGCCTTCCGTCATGAATCTCGCGATCTCCGACGGCTCGGGGTGCTCGACCCCTCCCCTCCTCGCCACGATTGCCTGGACGGCGTACCCCTTGAGCAATCGAGGGGCGATCTTCTTGAGGAGGACGTTCCCCGGGTAGATGTCAACTTCCAAGACCTCGCTGTTGAGGGCGAAAGCGACGCCAACGGCATCGGCGTGTCTGGCGAAGATACCGCCCAGCCTCCTCTGGTAGTCGTCGGAGACGCTCTTCATCAACTTGCTGTCGATCGCCTCGCTGAGACTGGATGTGTTGTTCGCGACGCCTTGGGACTCCAACCGGGTCTTCTGCTCGGCGACTTCTCGCCAAACTTTACCCTGGTTGCCGACGACCTTGCAGGCGAACCGTACGGAGCTGGGCGCGAGGGCCTTGTTGTCGGTCATGGCGAACTGCTTGCCGAGGAGGCCCCGCGACCACCGGCCCGCCTCCACGCAGAATGCGCGGACCATCATCTTCCCGCTCTTCGGCGGGACGACCATGCTGAGTCCGATGATCCGGTCCTGCTTGCCGCCGCACAGGCGGTCACCCTCCTGCAGGAAGAGAGGCCGGTCGCTCCGGTTCTCTATCTGGAGCTGGCCGACCTGCTCCTGCTCGTTTTCCGAGACCACCACCAGCCCCTTCTCGAGACCCTCGTCGAGTGTGATGTACTCCCGGTTGCCCGGCTTTTTCGCGTGGATCAGGTAGACGGCGAGGTTCTCGTGGGCGTACGGGCCGGTGATCCGCAACCCGTCGTCCTTCATGTCGAAGGTCCCCACGTCGGGGGATGGGGATTGCCAGCCCAGGCTTGCAAACATCACCACGACGAGGATGGGTGAGAACTTTCCCATGACGCACCTCCTCAGGAATCAAGCAGAGCCGAGCCGCGAGCATGCGGCCGAGATTCGCTTGAGTGATGCACCCTACGTCCGTGGCTGTGCTTTTATTGTAGCGAGACACCAGCCAGACTGCGCATCGTCCAAATGAATTCCCCCCTTGGGCCTCGATTCCGTGTCTAGTGGGATGGGGGTACTCGGAATCGCCGCCGCATAAAGTGAAAGGCGGCGGGGTCGTCACGTCCTTCGGCACGTTGCCGGACCATCGACAGGCCTTCCATTCCCCTTCAGGACACTCTCCGGCAGTGCGTCCGAGGGGGAGCTAGAAATCTCTCGTCGGGGCTAAAGCGCCCTGGGGAGGATGACGAGCATGACTGCA
>JAPUJT010000180.1 GCA_027296055.1 Planctomycetota bacterium
CCTTGGCCAGATCGATCTCGGCTTCACGCAGCTTCCGGATAACCTGCTCCGAGGTATGTCGCTTCTTGGCCATCTTCGCCTCCTTCCAGGGTCCAGAATCCTAACATCCCTCCTGGACCGGTTTCAGGGGGCTGGGTCACCACCATGTGAGCAACGACGTCCGCCTCCGTGGAGTCATTGTCATCTCTTTCCCGGTAGTAGCTGAGCGCTGGCCGAAACGCCCCAGGCAGCTTTACCTTCTTCAGGCGGCCTCGTAGCGGGGACAGCCGCGAGCGAATGTTACCGCAGTTCTCCTCCGCCCACTTGAGGATGTGTGGATGGGCAACGGCCGAAAACGTACCCGGAGCCCTACTAAAACCCTTCTTGGGCCGCCAGGCAGGGCGGATTCGCTTCCACTTGACGGGTCTGCAGTGAGGTAGGCTCCAACCTTGGATGCCCGAGTAGTATCGGTCGTACTCGTACTCATCCAAGACCCGGCCGAGGCCTCTAACGTCGCGGCCGTGGCGCATTACAAATAGGTCTCCGGTCTTGACCTGGGAGGCAAAAGATCTCACTCCCGCTTTCCATCCTCCTCCGGAGTACTTTTTCTTGTTGTGTACATAGTTGCCGAGGTCTCCGCCTATAAGAGCAACGCTGTGTCTTATGAATACCTCTCCATAGTCCCGCTCTCCAAGTCCGCATGCTATCTGCCACAAGTCTGTCAAGTCCATGGCTCCTCCAGTCTCACCGACATCACAAGGCTTCAGGGGCCTATTCAAGCGGGATCATGGCTACAAGTAGCCCCTGTTTGCTTCCAGGTGTGTCAGTCAGTACACAGCCGACTGTAACTGTGGCGTGCCCATGAGGTCCAATAACCGCGGCCAGAAACCGCCTTGACGAGGCTCCAGAAGAAGACGCTAGTTCTCGATTTGTTCCCATTCGTAGGCAACCGCGGGTTCATCCGTTGCGTCTTGTGTCGACGTAGCGCTTCGCCAGCGTCTAGTGATCCTGACAAGCGTCTTATCAGTTTCTCTCGTCAGCCCGGACAACCAGTCTGGCGATGCATACCACCCCGTTGCCGAGGATACTGCCGGATGCCTTCCTGGGACATCGTTCGGAGTGCTGGAATTGGACTCTCGATATGATGCCTGAATGACGACGCCCCTGCTTTCATCGCTGAATTGGGGGATTGGATAGTAGGAATAGGACAGATTGCGAAGTTCGGGTAGCGAAACGTTCGGGACAAGATCAAAGGAGGCTCTTGGAAGCGCTGAAAGAACGTGATTTCCAATGACGAGTGGACAGCAGGGTCCGTAAGCAATGTGCTCTGGGTCTACAGGCCGGGGACGTTGCGTCGATATCCAGGAGTAACGCCGGGAGACGGCCGGGCGCAGTAACTGGAAGGCGATTCTCGCTTTCATTGCAGGGCCAGTGTTTTCAAACTCCACTGCTTGTTCTTGGCTAACAGTACCAAGACACGAGGTCACGCGCTCGAGGGTGGAGCCATACGACTCCACGAATTCTCCGATGGAGATCCACTCCTCAGGTGCCGGAACGATTGGCGAGCACGTCAAGAGCCAGGGATCTGCTGGAGCGAGGAACGCCATTAGTGCTTCCACAGCATCATCTGCAAGATTGGGGAGGAGGCCCCTAGCGTAACCTCCAACTGCATTGTCCACGGTATTCGCGATTAGCCTGTGTCCACGAGGACTGTCATGATCAATAGTTTCATGAAAGCTCTCGATTCTCGCCTCGAGAGACGAAATGCCTTCGCGGATCATTTCATCTGGCTGCGCGGTCAATTCGCGAAGCCATAGAATCGCCTCCTCTCTGATTGAGGCCGGGGTACTCCAGAAGAGGTTTCCATCCTGCGTAGCGTCAGGTTCACTGGATGGCGTGGACACTGCGGAGCGAATGGCAAGTGCCGGACCACCACTGTCTTGCCAAGTAGCCGCTCTTCCTCTGAGTACGGCCCATGCCCATCTAACAAATGCGTCGTCATGGTTGACCATCGCGTCAAGAGTGTCGGGCGAGAAGAGATTCTCGGGAATGGAGGACCCTGAAAGTACGGCGAACGCCGCGGGGCGGGCATCGTCGCCCCTAAGGATTGGCTCAAGAGCCTGAACAAGACCAGTACGCAATTCTGGTATTCCCCCCATGAAATGGAGGCTTCGAATGCTTCGCCGGACGGTTTCAACGTCGCTGTAGTTGAGAAGTCGAGAGACCAGCCCGACCATCGCCGACGAGACCTCTCCGCCGCTAGGGTCCTGAATTGAGTATGGCCCGTTTTCGGACTGAAATGATACGAGCGCCTTTGTATGTGAGAGTAGAGCATCCAGGAGCTGACGTGCCTGAGAAGCATCGATGGAGTGTTCCCGTACGATAAAACTGGTCAACAACGAGGCTTGAACAGGATCTCCTGAAGCCGAGGAGGAAAGTACCCGCGCGAGACATCGATACACAGTGTCAAAGCCAGCTTCCCCGGCGCTAGAGAGGTAGCGCATCAATCTTGAATTCATATCGGGGTTCCACCCTGAATCCAACCAGGAAGGTCGAATGTCGAGGAGATCGCTTTCAAGAAGTGGTTGCGGCGCTACAGTAGGTTCGGATTGCTCATCAGCTGGTATGGTGCGCGCGCTATCAGGAACAGCATTCGGAAGAACTGCGTTACTCCAGCTTTCGAGAAGTGTTGCTAGCGTATCTTCCCCTCGAGTTCGGAGTGATGCTACGAGGGTCGAGAGGATAGGAGCGGCTGTTGTATCAGCCGATAGCGAACCCGGGGATGTAGCAAGCCAGTGGAATATCGATGTTACGTCAGCTGTTGTAAGACCAGAAAGCAGAGTGGGCAGTCGGTCGTTCAGTGCTTCCATGACACTGAGCGCGAGGTCCCCGTCCCACTTTGCGAGCTCTGGGTCCTCATGGCTAGCAGTAGTCAGAGCGTAGAAGTCCCTGGCTGACAGACATAGAGAGTGTGCAAGAAGGCTATGCAAGCCAGAGCGAACGGCGCGAGGGCCTGCCTCCTCCCGCGCGAGCTTACATGTTACATTAAAGATCTCCCTCAGAACCTCAGTGCGTTCAGCGTCTGATGCAAACTCGACTCGGGGCAGGATCCGTGCTATCAGGTCAATAGGGTTTGGCGTATGCTCGCTATACCCTAGCCTCGCGGTAGCCTGCCTGTCGAGGAACTCTGCCGGACATTCGACCTCCAGCTCCCCTGCTGCTCGCACCCAGAACGAAAACCACTGGCCCCGCAGCTCGGCAGTCGAGTCCGGAAGCTCTCTCGTTTCAAAGGCGCGTCTTAGGTATCGCTTCACGAGATTGGGATCAAATTCTAGAATCGCGGAGAACAACAGGAGAGGAAGTGTGGATGGCTCGGAATAGACTTGAATTGCAAGCTTTCGAAGCCTTCTCTTGACTCTGAGGTAGTGTGGCCGGGTTACCGGAGACCGAAGGGCGTCTAGAAGAGATGGAAGTACGTCTTCAAGGATCGTCAAGGCCAGAAATGAATCGCGAGTGTGGAGTCCTGGGATCCTGCCTGTCACCAATTGCGCAAGAAGCTCGACAAGGCTTTCAGGTCGGACAAGGACCGGATCGCGGTACAAGAACCCGAGCGCCGTGCCGAGCCGCCAGACAAAGCGAGTTGCAGCAATATACCGATCGCCATGATTCTGTATTACTGCGGAAAGCAGTGACGCAGGCGTCACCAGCAGGCTCATGTCAAGGGTGGAGCCTAGGTATGCGTGTATCGCTGCTGTTTCGAGAATTTCTTGCCAGGGGTCTCCCGGATAGCCGGGCAGGCGAAATTCCGCCTCAAGTGCTCCGGCTGAATCTACTCTATTCGTATCATCGAGTCGTAGGCTTAGGAACAGTGCCTTTCGGCGAAGACGGGCAGACGGATTCTCCGATAATTCCCAGACAGTCTGGAGAATCGCCTCTGACGTGCTGAAGCCTCTCCTATCTGCTGAAGTCAGAGCCGCACCAAGAAGGTCTTCGCTCATTTCCGCAGTGAGCTCAGGCAGTTCCAGAAGCCAGGAGCGGGCTACCACTGGAGAATCAAGATCGGCCACAGCCTCTACTAGCGCACTACCAATGACTCTACGCAGAGAGGTGTCCCTCATGCCTACGTTGCGGAGAGGCTCCAGGCTCCCTGACCGTAGGCAGAACTTGGTCCAAGCCTCCAGATAGTGAACCCAGCTGAGCTCTAGTCGAGCGAGAGAGTCGGGAAGGTGTTCCTCGGGCAAAGCGAACCGCCGACCTACTTGGAGCGCTAACTCGGGATCCTCGTCCCATTCCGTAGCGGCTTGGAATACTGCTCTGGTCCGAAGAGAAATCGACTGCCAGTCCGCGGCCTCAGGAGCGGGAGGTAGAAGGCAATTCCATTCGGTAAGTGACCGCTTTCGATCCAAGCCTAGGGTCGGCGTGTCATCAAACGCGGAAGGCACGAGTTGTTCACATCGTTCATAAAGGAGGGAGTTGAGTAGCATACTAACGCAATCACTCTCATGGAGTGCTCCACACAGTGCCAGACGAATCGCCTGGAGCGCGTCTCGTCCTTGATTCCGGAGCACAAGCGGCCCGAGTTGAATGTCTGCCAGGAGTGTTGAAAGGCCTTCGTAGTCTCGACCGTCCGAGAGGTGAAGGGCGAGCGGAAGAATCTGTGCGACTGGTGTAATCTGCGCAATTGCCCTCGCATGGCGACGATGCGCTCCCTCGATGTACTCCTCGCGGACTGTCTCCTGCAAGTACATTCTGAAGTCATCGTGATAGAGCGCCCAATGTTGACCGGGCGCGACTTCGCGCAGCAATGGTCGCAGTCTTAGCAAGAACGCTCCGGCAAGATCTTCGCTGGGTATCTCCTCCCGGAAGGAGCGGTAGAGGTATGATGCATTGATGGGCACCTGTGCTACGGAGAGGAACGCCTTGAGGTAATCCCGGATTAGCGCGAAGTTGCCGCCGAGGGGCCTCAGTATCGAGTGTTCAATGTCGTCCCACAGTTGTTGATAAAACGCTCGAACCTCCGGTCCTATCTCGGGACCCGAATCTAGGGACGCTAACGCGTCCTCTGCTGAGTCACAGTTACGAATACTCTGAACTGTGTAGAATACAGAGAGAGGGTTTCCACCACTTGAGTCTTGAATCCTGGCTACTACGGGCTCCCAGCTTGGGTCATTCGCTAGGTCCGGAAGTACGCTGAGGATGATCCGTTCTGTCTCCAATCGTGTGAATGGCGGAATATTGTAGCGCGGTGCTTGTAGAACGACGTGGGGATACTCCCAGTCCGGCTGACCGAAAAGTAGGAATATTACGCCGGATGGCATGTCGCTGACCGGCGGCAGCGCATCCAAGAGAGTATCAACAGACTGTGAGCGACCGCGAACCGCGTGATCCAGTCCATCTACGACTACTACCACTCGGCGCTCAAGAGAGAGAGAGGTGAGGCCCTCCCAAAGAACGTCTGCTGCCTGCGAGGCGGAATTCTGGGAGGGGCGAACGACTCTAAAATGACTGGGGTATGACTGGCGAAGAGCCTCCAGCAAGTTGACTATGAAGTTGTCCGCTCTTATGCGGCTGTTACGGTCGTATGTTGTGTGTCGCTCCGGGTGAAACGCATGATACCTTGCCACGATGAGTTCCGGATGACTATCTGACAGCCAAGTAGCGAGAGTTGATTTTCCTGAGCCGGGAGGGCCGAATGCCGCAAAATAGCCCTTCTCAAGAACTTCACATTCGGAGAGTATCGATGTTGCCACATCGGTGCGTTCCACGAAATCCCGCGGCAGAGGTAGGCGATGTCGAGCTGGAGGGGCCGCTAGTGGAAACAGTTCTGATAGCTCGCGATCAATTTGTTCCAGGGAGAGCCAGTGGCAGTCTTCGCGGCTTGAGGAGAGAGCAACCACCTTCCCAATCAGGGCGAGGACATCCCGTTCGATGGTCTCTGCTGGCCGCAGCAGAACGCGGACCAGGTGCTCAGCGACACGCCCCTTCAGCTCTGAGATGCCTGGCAGATTAGCGTTAATGTGCAGACACGAGAGAAACCTCCGGAGCTCTTCATCGGATCCGCTGACCAGATCCATGAGGGTTTGCCATACGGAGCGGAGCCGTTCCGGAATGGGAAATGCGATGGGATCTTCTCTGATGGGGCGGAGGAGTTCCCTTTCGAATCTTGAGGGAGCGATTATTAGATTACTTGGCGCAGGTGAAAGGCTTCGGTTCACGTCAAGGTGTATTTCGATCTGCCGTCCTGGGAAGCGTAACTGTTCGGTCCGCCACGTATCGAAATACAAGGCAAGTTCCGGTGATAGGCCCTGGCGTCGCGGAGAGAACAGACTCTTCCCCGTCAACCGAGCTGATTCGTTGCGGGAGTATCTGAGCTGATGAAACTCCACTCGGCGAGAGTACCGGATCGCCACATCATCCACATGGCGGGCGATCGCCGCCTCGGGCCAGACAGCAAGGATCCCTTCCTGTCGTTGCGTCCATGCGCGCAAAATGACGTGAGCGGAGTAGAGATCTTGCCAGTGCAGGCCTGCCCGCTGATCTCTGGGAGTAGCTGTATTTCCGGCGGCTTCTCCGTTAGGTATTGTTCTCTCCTCGTTACAAGTCGAATAGACCGGCGATCTGGTCCGGTCCCCAGGTGAACTCCCGTTGGATGGCCTCGAGGGCTTGTTTGATGGTGATGGGGGTCTGAAAGGCCATCGGTCTACTCCTTCAAGTTATCGTCGTTCATTTCGCCGACTCCATCACAGCCCCGGCACACGCTTCAATGCCCCGTGGTCCACCAAGGTGTCGAACTGGGCCTTCAAGGCATGGGCCAGCATCGTGTCCGAGATTACGACGCCGGCCTCGATGTTCCTATGGTGTGCCGCCTCGGTGAAGTTGGCCGAGGTGACCAGAGCCCGGTCCTCGTCGATGACGATGCACTTGGCGTGGAGGCAGGCTCGCTTCTTTCCATCGGTGGCGAGGGAGCGGGGGTCGTGGAAGACCTCGGGGAGCCGGTCGCCCGGCCAGATCTCATCGCGGAAGGCGTCGGCGAACTCTCGCAGCAGGACTGCCTCGGCCGTCTCGTCCTTGTGCTTGCGGTGGACGTTCACGAAAAGCCGCACTCGCAGGTCGGGCTCGGCTTCCAACCTCTTCGCGAGGGCGCCGAAGAGTGCCTCCGCTTTGGTCCCGCTGTCCAGGGCGTAGCTAGCGATGAGCACGCTCTCCCGGGCCTCGCGAAAGAGCTCCTGCACGACCACGGCGGTGTCCCTGCTGGCGCCGGCCATGACCTCGGTACCCGACCAAACCAGCTCCACCCGGTCGGCGATGGCCTGGGCGGCGGCACGCTCCTCGGCGAGGAGCCGGAGCATGTGGGCGATGTGGCCGGGCGCCATACCACTGCTGGACAGGTCCTCGAGCTCGCCCAGCACGCCCTCCAACATCTCGTCGGGGACATGCCCCTGCATCTGGCTACGCCGAAAGGGCGGGGCGACACGCCCCCGCTCGAGCGCCGCGGCCAGCCCCTTCATGGTCGGGCAGCCCAGTCCCCGCAGCGCCGACATCATCCATCCTCCCCGCTGAAGAAGGCCGTGTCCCGCGTCGACACCGTGGGGACCACGAGCGCCCGGTCGAGATACTCGTTGCGCCGCTCACAGCTCGTCTCGGCGATGAGCAGGCAGCCGTGGCATGCCGAGCCGTGGAGGAACCGTTCCTCGTGAGGGTTCGGGGGTTCGTGCTGGGCGCAGACCGGGTCGTTGGAGCAGAGGCGGCCCAGCTCCAGGGCACGACGAAGGTGGCCTTCGATGTCCCGCCCCACATCCACCAAGCCGCCGAGAGTCCCCTCGGACCCGGCCGTCCCGGTGTAGAGCAGGATTCCGTATCCGTACTTCCCGGCGTAGACCCGCTCGCGGATGGCGCTCGCCGAATAACCGCAGTCAAGGGCGACCGCGGTGATCAGGAGGTGCGAGAGGCTGTGGAGCATCAGGTACGGGACCCCCGGGAAGGCCGCGGTGTCGGCGCCCTTCCGCTCCCGCCAGGACTCGAAGCCCGCCATCGATAGCTCCGAGCGAGCGCGCACTCCGGGCCGGCCCAACCAAGTCTCGATAGCGGCTCTGGAGAATGAGAGGAACACGCCCTCTCCCTTGTTCTCGATGGCCGGCAGCCAGGACGTCTCGCGGGCGAGGGGGGCCGGCTCAACATGGAGGTCGAGTTCACCATCGATATCGGGCATGGCCGGTTCAAAACGAGTGAATCCCACTTGGGCCACCACCTCGCGGAGGCGGTGCACTAGGACAACCCGGTCGAGGCGGCCCTGAAACGGGGCGGGCATCCCAACCAGCGATCTCGCCCGGGCATAGAAGTCTCCGCCAGGCACGTCTTCTCCCACTGTGTCGGGCGACGCCATCAAGGTCTCGATTTCCGCCTGCTTGATGCTCCGGTTCTCCGCCGCGACGTCCCCCTTCCGGCGCTCGATTTCCCCCCAGACCGCCTCGTCACTGTGCCCCTCGAGAGCGTTCATCACCCTCTGCTTCCGGCGCTCCCGGGTCACGTCGTCCAGACTTTCGCAGTACTGGAGAAAGTCTTCGAACACTTCGTCGACCGCCCCCTTCAGCGCGGCGTCGGTGTCGGGGATGGCTATCACGCTCACGGTCTGCGAGAAGTAGGCGTTCGACGCGGAGCGGGTCAGGAGACGATTGGGCTCCTCGCACGAGTCCCAGATCTTCGGGCCAAGCCATGGCTGGCGGCCTGAGCATTTCCCCAATACATGGGCCCCCGGGATGGTCGCGTAGGACAGCGCCCGGCGACGGTTGCTCTTGCGCTCGTCCCGCACGTAGATCTCGGCGAAGTCGTTGCCTGCGCCCCCTTCATCGAACCAGAGCGGGCCGACCCGGTCGGGTTTGAAGGTCTCGCGGGCGTAAGCGTACCAGTCAATGTCGCTGATATGCCCCTTTACGCAGGCCTGGACGAAGCGGACCGGGACCACCTGGACGATCTTGCGGTCCCGGTTGAGGTAGCCCCCCTTAACCAGGCGGTTCCAAGGGATGAGCGGCCGGGTCCGGTACAGTCGCCCGTCGGGGGTCTTGTAGGTCTCGTCCACCTGGGCCAGGAACCAGGCCGGGAACAGAAAGGCCGTGATACCTGACCGGAGCGCCGTCGGATCGTCTGTATCGACCGGCGGCTCATAGAGGCTCAGCTCGCTTAGCGACAACTTCTCGCGCAGATAGCTCTCGAGACGGTCCTCGAAGACTCGCTTCCGCTCGGCGAACTGCCAGTGGTCCAGGCCCCCGATCAGGACGGCGTGCTCCGGGAGATCCACCATGGACCCCGGCCCGAAGGTAGTCAGCAGCTGGCTCTGTCGAAGCTCGCCAGTGGGGGGGATGTTCTTGGCTTGCTTCCCCTTACTCATGGCTGCCCCCCTCCACTTCGAGTCCATCCGGGTTGCGAAGCCACAGGTTTACAGTGGGCTCCACGTCCCGCAAGCTGCGTGGGACCTTAAACTTCCGCGCCTCCTTAGGCTGCCGGTCGAGGTCGGGGTCCAGCGGACTGAAGAGCAGCGGCGGTGCCACGCCCACTTCCCGTTGGTACTGAAGCTCGCCCTTACGTGCAGCGATGCTCTCCCAGGTGTCGAGCAAGTCCTGGACCCGTCCCCGTAACTTCTGGCGCAGCTCCTCTTGCTCCTTGCCCGTAAGCCCCCCGTCGTGGCCCTCCGCGCGCCGGGAGATGGCGTCCAGCACGAAGTCCAGTTCGTTTCGGTACTTGGTGATGGCCGCCGCCCGACGGGGGGCTGTCAGCTCCGGATGTCCCAGACGGGCAAGCGCGAGGGTGATTCCGGCGATGCCCCGATCGATGGCCCGAGGAGAAAAGGGCGTGACGCTGGTGGCCTCAACGGCACGGTAGAAACTCTCGTGCCACGCTTCGAACCGCTCGTAGTGCGAGCGATCCCGAGGGCGGTGCACGTTGAGCAGGGTCACCACCAGGCCCGGCCGCTCGTCATCACGGCCGACGCGGCTGGTGGCCTGAATGTATTCGGCGGCCGTCTTGGGCTGGCCGAGGACCACCATGAGCCCCAGGCGGGTGATGTCGAGGCCCACGGAGATCATGTTACTGGCTAGCGCCACGTCCACGCGCTCCTTGTCGTGGAAGGCGAGCGCGAGCCGCCGCTTGGTGTCGGCCACTTCGTTGGTGCTGACTCGGCTGGTGAGCTCTTGGGGCTCGACGAACTCCCCCCGGTTGGCGAAGAGCAACTGCTCCATGTCGCGCCGACGACGGCGGAGGCCGTAGTCCACGAGTCGAGCGCGCACCTCGTCCTCGACAATACGGCGGCTACCTCCCAACTCGCGGAGCGAGTTGAAATAGCCGAGCAGTGTCATGTAGGGGTCGGCCGGATTATGTGTGTTCTCGGCTCCGCCAGACTCCTGCCAGACCTTCTGCCCCGCCGAGAGCAACGCGAGGTAGGTTCGGAGGAGCATGACCTTCAAGTTCCGGCCCTGGGCGGCGATGCCCACGTAAGTGCGCGCGTTGCGCTCCGCCGGGCTCACGGTCCTGGCGAAGAACGAGTCTCGACGGTCCGGCCCCGGGGGCGGAAATATGTCCACATTGGCCCGGCCGAAGATCGCCCGAATCTGCCGCTCCGCCCGGCGCACGGTCGCAGTCGAGGCGATTATTTTGGGTCTCACGCCCTCCCCGCCCACGGGGTCGGCGCACAGGGCGTCGATGGCCGTCTCGTAGAGGCCGACCATGGTGCCGAGAGGCCCGGAGATCAGGTGAAGCTCGTCTTGGATGATGAGGTCTGGCGGCGGCAGCCGCTGCTCCAGGGTTCGGCCAACTCCGGCTCGGGTCGGGCCGTAGAAACCTTCCGAGTCGTACCGCTCCACCCGGCCGAAGAGCCCGGCAGTCTCGCCCACCCACGGCAGATTTGCGAACTTATCCACGGTGGCGATGATGAAGGCTGGGAGCCTCCGGTAGATGGGGTCGTCAACCGCCAGGATGGGTAGGCCCCGGTCCTGCCGCCGTCCGTGGAAGGCGCATCGTCGGCTCACGCACATCACTCGCAAGTCCGTCGGCTCGTTGCCGTCGGGCAGCAGGGTGAAGCTTTGCTTCTGGAACTTTGTCCCGCACCAAGGGCAGTTCTCCAGCGGGATCGGTGAAGGCTTGCGGCGGTCGTCGTTGAGAAAGGCGATGGTCCGGGCCCTGGCCGAGTAGCGATTCTTGTCGCCCTTCTTGCCCATCACGTTCGGCGTCGCCGACTGGCCCACCCAGAGACCGATCTCGAAGGGCCATGCACCCAGCTTGGGCACATCATCCTGCCGGTCGAGTTCGAGCGCGCAGATGAGGGTAGCGGCGCGGCCGAGCTGGTCGAGGGTCAGTAGGCGCAGCGTGTAGCGCATGATGACCGACAAGCCCGCCGAGTGGATTGAGGGGTCCCGCAGGCGACGCAGCACCATGGTGAAGGCCGCCAAGCCCAGGTAAGCCTCGGTCTTGCCGCCGCCGGTGGGGAAGAAGAGCAAGTCTACCACCTTGCGGTCCACGTGTTCGCCGTCGACGACGCCCGCCATGTTGGTGAGCAGAAAGGCGAGCTGGAATGGATACCAGGCGGGCGGGTCCAGGTCGGCGGGGCTCGCCCCGGGTTTACCGTGGCAGCTCCGCTGGCGGATTGCGGTAGCGATGGCTTTGTTGGCGATCCGGAACGCCTCGAGGACGTGCGGTTGATCCAGGGTGTTGAGGCCGGCCTGGATGCGGTCGCGGGCCCGGCCCGCACGGGCCATGAGATCCCGGCCCACCTGAGCCCGCTTTGCGTCACCCGGAAGCCCGCGAAGCTGGACCTTAATCCACGCCCGATAGCTCTCGACCATCGGGCCCACCATCGCCCGAACGGCGTCTGCCGACTCGGCGCCTGCTAGTGCTTCGATTTCGAGCTGCACCTCGTTGAGCTGCGCGGGCACGACCTTCTCGACATCCGCTGTGGGCATCCAGGTAGTTCGCACTTCTTGGCAGCGGTTCTCCTCATCAGTCACCGCCACCGCCGAAATATTGTGGCCCACGGCGTACTCCACCGCGTCGGCATACTGGAGGTCGGCCACCTTCTCGTCCCAGTCGGTGCTCTCGTGCCCCCGCAGATTGGGCCGCGCGACGAAAGGCTGGGGCGCGTGCAGGGACAGCTCCGCCTGGAACACGTAGGCCGCGTCCCGGGTCATGTCAGGCGCGGGCTTCCGGCGATTGACCAGAAAAATCGAGGCCGAGCGAGTCCCCGCCGGGACCAGGTCGGTGTCGCCCACCGGCCGAAGGGACACGACCAGCTCGAGCCCTTCGCCGCCGGGGACCTCGGCAGGCATGGGCTCTCCCTCCCGGAGCGCAACCGTGACCTTCGCCGCGCGGAGCTGTCGCCGCCACCCCTTGGGACGGCTGCCGCGATCGGGGCCCGCTCCGCTTTCGCTCCCTTTTCCCTTCGGTTTGTTGCCGCTGGGTGCGGGCTCGTTTTCCTCGACACCCTCGTCGACCATGGGGACGTAGTCAGCCCAGGCGATCCGCACGTCGAGTTCGGCGACGTCTTTGGGCACCAGCACCGAGAGGCCCATGGACGAGGGGAAGAATGCCTTTCGGGCGGAGGTAGCCTCCGGTGCATTGTCGTCGTCGCCCTGCACTGGCCGGTTCACCTCGTCGATGGTGTCGTCGCCATCGTCGTCGGACCTCTGCTGGGGCGATGCCTCGTAAGGCACAAGGAAGCCCGTCAGGTACCAGTTGGATGGAGCGAGGGGCAGGACCTCCTCGGCGTAGGCATCGTGGTCCGGCTCGCCTGGGCGAGGGCCCACGAGGTCGAGGCGCAGGGCGTTTAGGATGCGGCTTCGGACCGCGGCGGCGTCGTTCATGGCTTCACCTCGTGCGGCATTATTTCTCCTTCGATGGCTTTACTGGCTCAGCAAGGAGAAGCAGGGTGGCGTCGGGCCCCGGAGACATCTTGGGCTTGACCTTCTTCGGCGCCTTCTTCTCACCCTTCTCGTTGTGTAGCCCAGCGGCGACCTCTTCCGCGTACCGCTTCTGGTTCAAGTCGAGCAGCCGGGCAAGGACAGCTACTCTGGTGCTGACGGGCCACCGATAAATGTAGGACTTTGGCGGTGCCGGCGAGCAATTGCTGCGCCAGTCCAAATTCAACTGCTCGACTATGTCACTCCAGCCGTACGACCGTATTACTGCCGCATCCAAGTCGTCTCGTATCGCCCTCAATTCCTCTATTTCATCGGAACGGTCATCGGGGTTTGTCATCGAGTTTGCAAACTCTGTGAGACTGAGGCGCTGCTCCTGTTGGAGGGTAGTCCGAGCTCGGAGGTAGTTATCGCCGATCGAGCTTAGAGCCTCCGGGTTAGGCGGCATCGGGAATGTTTGGAACACCGTGGAGGGGGTGTACGAGAGATCGACTTTTAGCTTTGACCCGCGTTCCCACGCCCATAGTTCATGGATAGTTGACTGCAAAACCGTGAACCGTCCTGAATCGGCTACTGCGAAGACCGCAAGGGATTGGTCGAACAGCATGTCGTTGGAAAGAAAAGCAAACTCCCATGTATTCGAAGACTTTGACTTTAGAAGGACGCGCTCAAGTCTTGACTGTGACAGTTTCGGAGGCGCAAAGAGATCTCCCCGCCCAATGGCGCAGTAGAGGCCAGGCGTTGGCCTTGCGTGTTGCCACCAACGCTCCCTGCGGTGCTTCTCCTTTTGGCGCCTGCGAAGCGAGAGAACTGTGCCCTTCAAGTGCTCGTAAGCCGACGGGAAGCGCATCGCTTCCTCTTCCGACCAGTTCCAAAAGGAGATCACCCAGCGCGATGCATCTGGGTCGAAGCGAACAACCGAGTTTGTTTCGATACCGTTAATGTATGGGAACAGGACCTGCCGGTAGCTGGCATCCGACTTGATCCAGTGCCGCGCAGTTTCGGCGGACACGATGTAGCCATCTCCTAACGGATAGCTACCCACAAAGCAAATCCCCGCATTTGCTGCAAGACGTTTGGGCGTTGCTGTAATCTTGGTCCGCAAATCCCTAGTGAGAAGAGGCACCTCCTCCCCATTGAGAGTGCGTTCCCCTCCGTACTCGTCGTTGAAAAGGTGAATGACGGACACGACAATCCCAGCTGAACCGGGCCATGGGATGTCTGTCCGAGCGGAGTACACACACCAAGTCTTGGCCAGACTCTCTAAGGCCAGCTTCTGACTGTCGCCGTCGGCAATCGAGTTCGTTGCGACGAAGCCGAAGCTGCCTCGTCGTCGGATCAGCCCAGTGGCGCGAGGAAAGAAATACGCCACATAGTCAGCAATGCCGGTTCTCATGTCAGTTGCTGCGAGTGCAATAATTTCGCGATATGACACCCCTATCTTCTTGGAAATGTCGTGTCCTCGCATGAACGGTGGATTCCCCACCATCGCGTCGAAACCGGGGTTCTCCCTCCCAAACACCTCCGGAAACTCGATCTCCCAGTGCATCGGCGGCACGGGCTTCTCGCCGCCCCGGAGTTCCTCGACGATCCCCTCCAGCTCATGCCGATTTGCTTCATTCGCCCGCCACGCCTCGAGCTTGGTGAGGTACTGGTTCCGTAGCTCCTCC
>JAPUJT010000181.1 GCA_027296055.1 Planctomycetota bacterium
GTGGACGCAGACCGCCCTCGGTAGCACGGGCCGATACGACATGGCGCTTGTAGCCTACAGGGACGACGGGCTTCTCGATCCTCTGTTCGGCATGGGTGGGATGGTGACCCACGACGGCGCTGGGGGGGGATTTCGAAAGGATTTCGCCTTCGACATGACCCTGGACGGCCAGGACAGGATCCTGATCACGGGCAGGAGTAGGGCGGGGTCGCAAAACTTCGACATGGTCGTCTGGCGCTTCAGGTAAAGAAGGGGAGATGAGACTATGAATCGCAGCGTACACAAAATCCTGGGCGTCCTGCTCCTGGCCACCATGACCACCTCGATCGGCTGCGGCGGCGGCAGCAGCAGCAAGAAAAAGGCGCGCCCAGCCCCCACCGGCGCCATGGCCTGGTCGGATAGTTCGGGCGAGATCGAGATCACCTGGAATTCCGTCGCCGGGGCGAGCACCTACGACATCTACCGGGATACCTCTACGGGCGTCACCAAGGCGACGGGGACACTGATCGCGGGAGTCCTGCCACCCTACACCGACGCCGGCCTCACCAACGGCACGACGTACTACTACGTCGTGACCGCGGGCGGCACCGAATCGCCCGAGGTCTCGGCGATGCCGCTCGCTGCCCCGACGGGTCTCTCTGCCACCGCGGGGACGTCGGCGGTGACCCTGAACTGGGGAATCGTCACCGGGGCGACCTCTTACATCCTTTACTGGTCCACCAACCCCGGTCTCTCGAAGACCACGGGCAGTCCGATCGTCGGGGCCTCCTCCCCCTACTCTCACACCGGTCTTTCCAACGCGACGACTTATTTCTACGTGGTAACTGCAGCGAACTCCGTCGGGGGAGGGGCCGAGAGTAGCGCATCCGGCGCGGTCTCGGCCATGCCGCTGGATGCCCCGACGGGCGTTACGGCCACCCCGACCGGGTCAGGAAAGATCATGATGGACTGGAATTCGGTTACCGGCGCCAGCTCCTACAACCTCTACTGGGACACGGCTCCAGGAGTGACGGCGGCCACCGGATCGCAAATTGCCGGAGTTTCACCTCCATATCTACACAGCGGGCTGGTCGACCGGACTGCCTACTACTACGTCGTCACCGCGGTGAACCCCTTTGGAGGAGGCTCGGAAAGTATCGAGTCCGCCGAGGCCTCGGGGACGCCCGATGTCATCGGGACTCTGGACCCCGGATTCGACGGGCGTGGCTTCACGTCTCACGCTGACGCTGCAGGAGATACCGACGACGATGAGGGCAATGGAATCGTGGTCGACGCGGTGGGCAGGATTCTTGTCACCGGGGGTAGCCAGAGTCCCACCACCGGCGGCGATATGGTGATCTGGCGGTTCAACGGGGACGGGACGCTGGATACGACCTTCAACGGCCAAGGCTGGGTAACCCACGATAACGCCGCGGGGGGCACCGGCTTTGACGAGGGTAATGGCATCGCCCTGGACTCCACGGGGAGGATCGTCGTCACGGGATGGAGCCGTGCAGTCACCGGCGGGCAGGACATGGCCGTCTGGCGATTCCTCGCGGACGGGACCGTGGATACGACGTTCAACGGCCAGGGTTGGGTCACACACAACAGCGCCGCGGGGGGCAACAGCACCGACAGCGGCCTCGCGGTCACTCTTGACGCGATGGGAAATATCGTCGTCGTGGGATACAGCCTATCTGCCACCACCAGTCATGACATGGCCGTCTGGCGATTCCTTCCCGATGGGACGCTCGATGCAGCGTTCAACGGCCAGGGCTGGGTCACCCATGCCGGCGCGGCGGGCGGGACCAGTGTCGATAGAGGGTGGGACACCGTCCTGGATTCCTCCGGCAGGATAGTCGTCGCAGGAGATAGTCGAAACACCAGCAACAACTACGACATGGCCATCTGGCGATTCAACGCCGACGGCACACTCGACACGACGTTCAACGGACAGGGGTGGGCGGTGCACGATGACGCCGCGGGGGGAACGGGAAATGATTTTGGCCGAGGCGTCTCCCTGGATGCCTCCGGCAGGATCGTCGTCGCAGGGTACAGCGAGAGCAATAACGGGTCTGACATGGCCATCTGGCGATTCAACGCCGACGGCACCCCCGATACGACATTCAACGGACAGGGCTGGGTCACTCACAACCAGAGCGTGGGGGGGAATGACAACGATGACGAGGGCCACGACGTTGTCATCGACGGCGCAGGGAGGATCCTCGTCACAGGCTATGCCCGGAGTCTCATCAATAGCCACGATATGGTGATCTGGAGGTTCAATCCCACCGGGAGCATCGAAACGACATTCGGCAACGGCGGTGTCCTCATGCACAACAATGCCGCGGGCGGGAATCGAAAGGACTTCGGCAACGCCATAGCCCTCGATGCCTCCGGCAGAATCCTGGTCGCCGGCGCCAGCAAGGGATTCCAGGGCAACTTCGATATGGCGGTCTGGCGGGTCGAGTAGGAAGACCCGGAAAGCGGCACCCAGACTTGAATCGATCCATGAGCCAGATCTTTGCGATTCTCTGCGCGGCCTCCTTGACCATCGCGTCTGGAGCGTGCAAGGGAAGCGGAGGCGGCAGCAAGACACCTCCTGTTCCCTCCCCCACCGGGGTTTCGGCCGTGGGGGAAACCTCACAGGTCACGATCGACTGGATCCCGGTGGCCGGTGCCACCTCCTACAACATCTACTGGTCCATCGCCCCCGGTGTCACGAAGATGAACGGGACTCCCATCTCGGGAGTGTCGGCCGCTTACGTCCATGCGGGTCGCATCAACGGGACGACCTACTACTACGTCGTCTCCGCCCTGAATGGGCAGCGAGAAGGCGCCGAATCGGTGGAGACATCGGCCATGCCCCTCGATGTCCCGACCCCCGTCCCCGCCACAGCAGGCACATCGGAAGTGACTGTCGATTGGGGCCCGGTTAGCGGGGCCACGATCTACAACCTCTACTGGGGGACCACGACGGGCGTCAACACGGCGACCGGCAACCCGATCCCCGGCGTGTCGGCGCCGTATGTCCATACAGGAAGGACCAACGGAACCACCTATTTCTACGTGGTGACCGCCCTCAATACGATCGGCGGCGGCGCCGAGAGCGGCGATTCTGCAGAGGTCTCGGCCATGCCGCTGGCGGCGCCGACGGGGGTTTCCGCCACTGGGTCTCCCAACCAGGTGACCCTCGACTGGAACGCCGTCACCGGGGCCGCTTCCTACGAACTCTACTGGGACACCGCACCGGGGGTGTCCCCTGCGACGGGTACGCGGATTCCGGCCGTATCTCCTCCATATCTTCACGCGGGCCTCGGCCTGGGAGCGACCTATCACTACGTCGTGACGGCATCCAACCTCGTTGGCGGAGGCGCGGAGAGCCTGCCGTCTCTGGAGGTCTCCGCCATTGCCGATTTCCCAAGAGGTCTGGACATGAGCTTCGGGGGAGGCGGCTTCATAGTCCATGACGACGCAGCGGGAGGATCGGGGGATGATGTCGGCCGAGCCATCGCCGTGGACTCACTCGGGAGGATCCTCGTGGCGGGTTCCAGCGATGGGGGCGTCACCGACTTCGACATGGTCGTCTGGCGGCTCAACGACGACGGCTCACTCGACACGACCTTCAACGGACAGGGCTGGGTCGTACACGACAACGCCGCCGGCGGAGGATTCGAAGACTCGGGAGAAGACATCGCCCTGGATAGTTCTGGAAGGATCCTCGTCGCCGGATACAGCTGGGGTGGGGTATGTGGCTATGACATGGTGATCTGGCGATTCAACTCCGACGGTACGCTCGATACGACCTTCAACGGACTGGGCTGGGTCGTCCACGACAGCGCCGCGGGGGGCGCCGACTCCGACTCGGGACATGGCCTCGCCCTGGACGCTTCGGGGAGGATCGTCGTCGCCGGGCGGAGTAGGAACGCGATCCTCGACGATGACATGGTGGTCTGGCGCTTCAACGACGACGGCTCACTGGACACCACCTTCAACGGACTGGGCTGGGTCGTCCACGATAGCGCCGCCGGCGGAGCAGGCAATGACACGGGCCTGGCCATCACCCTGGACTCCGCCGGCAAGATCCTCGTCGCCGGAAACAGCAGCTCGGGCCTCGACCTGGACTCCGTCATCTGGCGCTTCAACGACGACGGCACCTTCGATGCGACCTTCAATGGACAGGGCTGGGTCGTACACGACGGCGCGGCGGGGGGGACCGGAGACGATACCAGCCAGGCCATCGCCCTGGACGCCACGGGACGGATCGTCGTCGCCGGGCAGAGTAGGAACGCGATCCTCGACGATGACATGGCCATCTGGCGGTACAATCCCGACGGGACGCTGGACCCGGCGTTGAATGGCCTGGGTTGGCTCTTTCACCATGACGCGGCGGGGGGAGGTGGAGTCGACGCCGCCGAGGGGACCGCGGTGGATGGGTCGGGGAGAATCCTCGCCACCGGGTTCAGCAAGAGCGCAGTCTCGAGCAATGACATGGTTATCTGGCGATACAATCCCGACGGGACGCTGGACCTGACCTTCGGCATCGGGGGCGTCCTCGTCCACAACGATGCGGCGGGGGGCGATCGCAAGGACCGAGGCTTCGACATCACGCTCGATGCCTCAGACCGGATTCTCGTGACGGGGCTCAGCAAGAACCCCCTGAACCATGACATGGTCGTCTGGCGAGTCCGGTAGTAAGAGACTGCCTCTACCCGTCACTCACCGCACCCGACACACAATCTAGTGGAATGGAAGCAGGCCAGCGGCGCGGGGCCCCTGGCCTTCTCGATATCGGGGTGGAGCGGGTGATCGGACTCGAACCGACGACAGCAACGTTGGCAACGTTGCGCTCTACCAACTGAGCTACACCCGCTCAGGGCGATGAACACGCCCATTATAGGGCAGCCCGAAGGGTCGTCAAGGACGGGCCGCTCTTTGACTCCCCCGCCCTAACGTCTTATACTTGTGCAAGTAATAGGGAACCTGCCCCGGTCAGGGCCCACCTCATAACGCTCGGGCGGGTGGATGCTCGAGAGGCCCGTTGGGATGAGACACACACAGAAAAACAAGGACGGCGGCAGCCCGTTCCCTGCGGCGGGGCATGCGCTCGCCGTGATGCCGGTCGCCGACGGCTTCCTTCCCGATTGGTTCCAGAAGATCGCAGGTCACTGGGCCGCTCAAGTATCTGCAGGCGTCGTGGCCTTCATGCTCCTCCTCCTGGTCATTCACGCCATCTTCCGGGCGGTCCACCGCGTGAAAAAGGCGGCCCCGACCCAGCGCCTCGGCTTCCTGCACCGCATAGCCTACCGACACACCGCCAGGAAGAGCATGCAGGAAGGGGCCTACCTTCGAGCCGCCGATTTCTTCTTCAACGCTGGCGATTTCATCCGGTCGGCCGAGGCCCACATGAAGGGCAGAAATTTCTCCCGGGCGGGCGAGATCTACGCCAACCAGAAGAAGTTCAAGCTCGCCGCGGCGGCCTACGAGAAGGGGGGGAACCACCTCCGGGCCGCCCAGCTCTACGCCTCGTTCCAGAATCTCCCGAAGGCGGAGGAGAACTATCTCAAAGCCGGGAAGATGCTGGCGATCGCCGAGATGTACCAGGCGGCTATGGACTACAGGCGGGCGGGCGAGTATTTCGAGAAGCTCTCCCTTTTCCGGCAGGCCGCCGAGATGTTCGCTGCGGCCAACAACTACGGGGCGGCCGCCAGGATGCTGGATCGCCTCTGCGTCGACAAGTCGAGTGAATTGAAGGGCACGGAGCGCCTGAAGGAAGTCGAGGCCCTGGCAGGGCGAGCGGCGGACTTCTACATGCGCAACTCGGAGCCGTCCAAGGCGGCCGACCTCCTCGAACGCTTGCAGATGTTTCAACCCGCCGCGGACATCCACTACAAGAGCGAGGCCTACCAGCAGGCGGGGGAACTCTACGTCCAGGCGGGATGCCTGAGGGAGGCAGCCCAGTCGTATGGGAAGGCCGGCTTGAAGGAGAAGGCGCTTTCCCTCCAGGCCGAAGTCTACGAGTCCCTACAGGAGTTCGAGAAAGCCGCCTCCATCTACACCCGCCTGCGAAAGGACGAACAGGCCGGCGCCACCTACGAGAAGCTCGGTGACTTCCTGTCGGCCGCCCGGCACTTCTTCGAGGCCGGAAAGTTCCATAGGGCCGCAGAGCTTTTCGCGCAGGTCCAGAATTACCCGGACGCGGGCAAGGCCTTCGAGGCCGCCCAGGATCACCAGCGCGCCGCGGACTGCTATCGACAGGCCGGAGACAACGAGAATTACGTCCGGTGTCTGGAAAAGAGTGGACGGTACCCGGTCGCCGGGGAGAAGTACTTCGAGATGGGCCGTCTGGACGATGCCGTCTCCGCCCTGCAGCGAGTCAAGCCGAAGCACGCAGCCTTCCAGAAGTCCTGCTTTCTGCTGGGCAAGGTCTTCCGGAAGAAGGGCGAGCTGGGCCTCGCGGCCAGCAAGCTGGAGCAGGCGATCGGTGGCGAGAAGCCATCTGCCAAGAACGTCGAACTCTTCTACGAGCTGGCTGACACCTTTCTGGAGAAGGGGACGGACGACCGGGCCCTCCACCTCTTCGAGCTGGTCAAGACGGTGGACTACAACTACCGGGACACGCTCGCAAAGGTCGACATGATCCACAAGAAAAGGAGGATCTCATCCCAGTCCGGTAGCAGCGCCGGCGATACGACCTCCAAGATCGATATGTTCGGGCCGACGGCTCTCCTCCAGGGCCGGTACGAGATCCTGGAGAAGATCGGAAAGGGGGGCATGGGGACGATCTACATGGTTCGCGACACGTTGCTGGAGCGGGTCGTCGCCTACAAGATCCTCTCGGCCGACCTCTCCAGCCATCCCGGCGCCTTCGAGGCGTTCTTGCGGGAGGCGAAGGCCGCCGCGTCCCTCAACCATCCGAATATCGTCACCCTCTACGACATCGGTGAGACTGACGGCGAGTATTTCCTCACGATGGAATACGTCGAAGGGGTTACCCTCTCGAGCATCCTGAAGGACAAGGGAAGGATTCCCATCAAGCCGGCGATCGTCATGGCCCACCAGGTCTGTGAAGCGCTGGCGTACGCCCACCGGCAAAAGCTGGTGCACCGGGACATCAAGCCCTCCAATATCATGGTCGACTCCCAGTACACGGTGAAGATCTTCGATTTCGGCCTGGCCAAGATCATTGAGGACCGTTCCTTCAGCACATCCAAGATCGCGGGGACCCCTCACTACATGTCTCCCGAGCAGGTCGTCGGGGAGAGCATCGATCACAGGACCGATATCTATTCCTTCGGGGTCACCTTCTATCACCTCGTCACCGGACAGACTCCCTTCAAGGGTAAGGATGTCGGATACCACCATCTCCACACCCAGCCCGTTCCGCCCTCCCAGCTCTGCTCCGATCTTCCGGGCAGCGCGGATCACGTCATCCTGCGCTGCATGGAAAAGGACAAGCGCAAGCGCTATCAGGCGGCAGAGGACATCAAGAAGGACCTCGAGACGCTCTTCAGCTAGATCGATCTTGTGCGGAAGGCCCTCGCCGGGCACCGAGGGTCAGACTCAGCGGAGAGTCTTTTCCATCCGGATGATATTGCCGGACTTCAAGAACTCGACCTGATCCATGCATTTGTGAATCAGCAGGATCCCCAGCCCCCCCCGCTTTCCCTTTTCGATGATGCGTCGCTTGGCCTTCTGGAAGGCGTCCTTGTCCCGAAGCCTCTCGAGGACCGCCGTGTAGTCGAATCCGGGCCCCTCATCCTCTACCTGGATCGTGACCCGATCCTCCCTGAGGACGAACACGACATCCACGGACTTGGCAGGGTCGTTATGGTTGCCATGCACGACGGCGTTATCGATCGCCTCCTTGAACGCCGACCGGAGTGCGAGGGCCGCGTCCCCGTTGAAACCGGCCTTGCGGACGATGTCGTCCACGAGGGCCTTGGCCCGATCCACATTTTCCTCCCCTGAGCGAAACTGGAAGCGCACCTGGTGAAGGAATACCTCCCGGTCCGCCGGGACCCGTTTGATCTCCGCCTCGCAGAGGCGGAACAGCTCCATCACCTCGAATGGTTCCCGGAGGAAATCGTTCTCCCAGATCTTGAAGTCCTTCATCCTGTCGAGATCAGCCCCGCGAGGGTAGAGCTTGATCACCGACGTCAAGCTGCGGCCACGCTCGAGCTTCACCTGAGAGAGAAAATCCTCCGACCCCTGGACACGGTCATCCACCACGATCAGATCCGGCGCGGTCTCGGGCAGGGACTCGATGGCGCTTGAAAAGTCGGTATGGATCGAGAAACGACCGCTGGACGGCTCGTGAAGTCGCATTCGCATCACGTCGGTGAAGGCATCGGGACGGTCGACGACCATCAGAACGGATGAGGTCTTGGGACCGGTCCGCGCTCTCCGCCGGAGCGGAATCCGGTAGCGGACCCGCTTCTCCCCCTTCTTGACGCCCTTCTTCTCCAGAAGCCGATCATAGTAGCCCGAGGTGTTGCCGTTACCCGTCCTGGGCTCGCGGAAGTAGCGCAGCGCCGCCTTGGCGTCCTTGAGAAACGGGACGAGCGTCGTCACGCCCAGGAGATGCATCGTCAGCCCCACATCCCGTGGGACGTTGGCGACGACCAGCTCCCCCCCCCGCTCGATCGCCTGATGGTGGTGCTTGATCACGGTACCGATCCCCGACGAGTTGATATACTCCACGCCACCGAAATCGAGAACGATGGCCGGGGACTTGGATCGGGAGTGTTTCTGCAGGCAGGTATCGAAGCTCGACACCGTGGCGGCGTCGATGAACCCCTCGAGCGTGACCAGGTGAACACCGATGGAGCCCTTGGGTCGAACCTCCCGGGTTCGGATCTCCAGTCTGGGCATGATGGCCCTCCTCCCGTCCGGGACGCGGTCAACCTAGATTATAGTAACCCCCCGCAGGCAGTCAATTTCCGTATTGCTACGGGTTTCGACAGGGTTATAATCTCACCTCCTTCAGGCGCTACATGACCGAGGACCCATGGCACGCGAGATCCTCTTCGATCTGACTCCGATCGACCTGGAAAAGGTCGCTCACGGCCCCGATGAAGTGCGCGCCGTCAATCCTCATCGCCACGAGATGCAGCTGATCGATGGAGTGATTTTCATTGATGTGCCCGGCGGCCGAGCGGTGGGTCTCAAGGACGTGCGGGACGACGAGTTCTGGGTGCGCGGCCACTTTCCGGACCGTCCGCTGTTCCCCGGCGCTCTCATCGTCGAGTCGATGGCCCAGCTCTGCTACTTCTTCTACAGGAAGCGCTTTGCGGAAGACAATCGGATCCTCGGGTTCAGCGGCCTCGATGGAGTCCGATTCCGAGGGGCCGTGAAACCGGGTAACCGTCTACTCCTCCTGATGGAGGCGAAGGAGCTGCGTCGCCGCCGCGCCATCTTTCGCACCCAGGCGATCGTCGGCGAGAAAATTGTCTTCGAAGGCACGATCATCGGCATGCCCATTTGAGGAGTCGGGTCCATGACCGAACAGTCTCCGGACCAACCGTTTCAGGATGAGCCCCTGGACCGAGCGGGCGCCACGCCCCTCGTCATCATCCTGGGGGTCGTGGGCATCCTGTCGGGCCTTTTCCTCTTCTGCACCGGACTGTGGCCTGTCGTCGGGTCACAGTTATCCGGCTTCCCACAACAGCAGCAGACGCATCCTTTGGCAGAGAGTCAGAAGGATCCGGTCATCCGGACGATCACGCATGTAAGTTGCGCCATCAGCCTGTTGCTAGGGATCACGCTGATCGTCTCGTCCATCGGTCTATTCAAGCTCAGGGCCTGGGCATGGAAGCTCTCCCTTGGGACCGTGGTCGCTCTCATGATCTATTCCATCATCAGTATCGTCGTAGGGCAGATGGTGGTCGTACCCCGCATGGAGCCGTACGTGGAGGAATACCTCGCGTCGGAGGAGTTTCAGAGGCAGATGGTAAAGGCTCCCCAGGAGATGGAGAGATACATGCGCCTCATCTTCAAATGGGGTGGAACGGCATTCCAGGGCTGCTGCTGTTTCCCGTATCAGATCATGATCATCGTCGGACTCCTCGTCCCTGGGACGCGAAAACAGTTCTTCCCGACGGGGGGCGAGCCCACGGACTTCCCGCCGGCGCCGACAGAGCCCTGACCCGCGCGTGTAGGCACAAGCCGTTTCATCGCTGAGATGGTTGAAGCCGTTCCGCTTGGGTGCGGAATCGGTTCGTCAGGCCGACGACTCGGAATCGTCGCTGAGAAATTCGAGCTCCTCGAGGAACTCGCTCGGGGATTGGAAGCGCCGGTCGGCCTCCCGGGCCATCGCCTTGGAGATCATGTCGGCCACCGGCCCCTCGACGGCAGGGGCGTAATCCACGATCGGACGATAGTCACCCGCGAGAATCCGGATCAGCGCCCCCTTCTTCCGTCCCCGGTCCTTCGAATCTTTGAAGGGCGGCCGACCCGTCACCATATGGTAGAGCGTGCAGCCGAGCGCATAGACATCGGCGCGACCATCCACGTTCGCGGCGTTGTAGATCTGCTCGGGCGGGACGTAGTAAATCGTTCCGAGACCTTCCCCGGCCAGCGTGACAGGCGCCTCGACCTGGGGTCGGAATCTCTTGGCGATGGAAAAATCCATCAGCTTGACCGTCAGGTCGTGCGCGACCAGGATGTTCTCCGGTTTCACATCTCGGTGGACCACACCTTTCTCGGACGCGTGAACGAGAGCGTTCGCCACCTGCTTGGTGATCGAAAGGGCCTCCTTCAGCTCGATCCTCTCCTCCTCACAGATCTTCTGGTAAAGGGTGATTCCCTCCACATACTCCATGGCGATCGTGAAGAACCCGTTCGCCTTTCCGGTCCGGTGGACCTGGACGATGTTGGGGTGGAAGAGGCGACCCTCGGTGTGGCTCACTCGGAGATACCGGCTGATCGTCTTCGCGTCGATCTCCCCCTCCAGCCGAACGGTCTTGAGGGCCAGGGTCCGATCCGTCTTGAGGTCCTTGACCTTGTAGACCAATCCGGTGCTGCCCTTGCCGATGATCTCGAGGACCTCGTAGATCCCGATCACCTCCTTGCCCGGGAATGCGGGTCGGCCACAGTGCGGGCAGGCCTTCTCCTCCGAGCCATCCGAGTCCTCCAGGGTGATCTCTTTCCGACAGCGTGGGCACAGGTAACTGTGCTCCGAAGGTGGCGCCTGGCGAGGCGTGGACTGGATCTGGAAGAGGTTGGAGCCCGCCTGGAAAAAGTCCTTCGGGGACATCTCCTCGGTCTCGACGCGCTTCTTGTTGACGTACGTCCCGTTGGTGCTGTTCAGGTCGATCAGCAGGACCGCGTCCTCGGTGAACTCGATCCGGCAGTGCTTGCGGGACAGGAGGGTATCGTCCAGGGTGATCGTCGCCTGAGGGGCGCGACCGATGACGGCCCGGCTCTCGCCCCGCAGGTCGAAAGTGAGGCCCTCGTGCTTCCCCCGAATAATGGAGAGGGACACGGGCATGGTTCTGCTTCTCAGGATGCTGGAGACGGGAAGGGTTTCCTCCTCCTTCCTCGGAACCGCTCTCGCGGCTCCCTCTAATATACAATATGGTGGGGTTCGAGTCAGTGGGAGAACGAAGTGGTGCGAGGAGGGGGATTCGAACCCCCACGGGTTACCCCACTAGATCCTAAGTCTAGTACACGATTCCCCTTACGTCGTAAGATCGCAGCATTTCTAGACTTACCGATCCCTCCCGATCCCTGCCGCGCCCTTCCGCACCTATTTGAGGGGTCCATTGAGGGAGCCATATTCTCCTGTACTCCTGCCCCGCGGAGCTGCCGGAATGTCGCTGGGCCCTGATACCCTCAGTCTTGGAGTGATGACTCGAGCGTCCTGAATTTCGAAATCTTGGGGGGTCTGGGTCCTGCCCGCCGTCGCGGTCATCATTCCAGCCCAGGCCCCTTCCTCTGCCTCGACGCGAGGAGCGGATCGCGTGACCCCGCCCAGGTATCGGAGCAACAGAATGAAGTTCCGGGTCGCAAGAAACGGTCTCAGGAGGAATGTGTTCTGCAGGACCCCAAGGCAGGACGATTAACGCGGGAGAGTTCCTCAGAGTAGAATTGACAGGCCGCAAAAAAACGCCCGGCACCGTTGGAGCGGCCCGGGCAGCGACCCTGGAGGTGACAACTCCATGGCAGACAGATTATACACGCCACCACCACTATTCTCCCCGCTGGCCATAGGGATCTTAATGCAGCGTTGGGGTCGGCTAGCTCACCGCCATGGACACTCTACTGCTCGAGAACTGGCCACGGCCCTCGCCGACCACAGCAAGCGCCAATTCCTCGCAGCCCCAGAGAGGTACGACGGCCTCGATACGGATGTGATGTCGTGTCTCTGGTTGCGCCTCTCTCTGGCCGTGCAGCCCATTCCAAGCATCATCGTTCCGCCATGGACCGGCGGTTCGGCCGTTCGGGTAGATGGAAATCGACGCTACTTGAAGTCTCCCCGGGCTGGCGACGTGATGAAGTACCGCCTGGACCGCATCCCTCGCTTCTTCAGACGCTACCTCCCCGGGATCATCTCCAAGATTGGGCTCTACGAGCCCTTTGCCTTCGCCGATTGGACGCTGAATAATTTCACCTCGGCCCTCTCTGTCGGAGGTGACGCAACACCTCGCGGGCGATACTTGCGCAACTGGTGGCGGAACAGCCTGACACGAGAACTCTTCCCGACCGAGATGGGCCGAGACCAGATCCGGAAATCCCTATTCAGGCCCGCAAAGAAGGGGGGGGGGAAAGTACGGACGGGGGTATGGGACACCCTAGAGGCAGCTGGCTTCAGCGTTGAGACGGTGGAGGATGTAGAGACTGCATTATGGCTCGATCTGAAAACCCTGTCCTTTCTGCCGTGGAATCACGTCTACCATCCGGGACCATTTGCAGTTCGTGAGATATCCAAGCGGCTCAAGGGCAAGTGGAGCGTAGATCCAGTCGTTCGCGCTACAGGCGGAGGCGTTTGCGAACGAGTAGGAGTCGGATCTCCCCATGTGGACAAGGAGAGAATCCGCCTCATCCGAGACATCTCCGAGAGCGGCTCCTGGTCCGGCCTGAAAAGCGACGGGCTTGGAAAGCTGTCTTTCTTGAGTCGGTTGCGAGATTTCTTAGACGCTACGGACCGGGGAGACCGAGAAACGTCAAGCTACATCGCTTGCCGCCTTGTTCCAGGTCTCCTTCCTCACCTGGCCCCTGACATGCCGAGGATATCGCGATCCGGGTTCGGGGCGTCCCGCAAGCGTGAAGCTCGCCTCCTCCCCCTTGTTGCCGAGACCCTGGGAATCCCGCTAGACGAAGCCCGCCGCTGCCTGACCGCCAAGAAATTCGGCGGCCAATCTTCACAAGCCCAGGCAGGCTAACCACATAAACTTTTCGAGAATTCAGGGACAAAAGCGGCCTCCGGGGGTCCATCTATTTCCGCCATGGATGCTCGAAAAGCCATTCAGTGGGACGCCGATGAACTCTCCCAGGCCGCCCGCGGCCTGGGGATGTCAGACATCTACCTAGCCGAGGATATCGCCCGCCTCTTCTATTTCCCCTCGCTCGATGCAGCTCGATGCGCCATCAGGGCTGGCAAGTTCGGTCCCTACTCCCGCTTGGGGAAGCGACTGATTCTGCGGCGCAGATCGGTCCTGGATCACCTGGCCGAACGAGAAGTCAGTCCACGGCAACTAGGTCCCCGGATACTTCCGAAGATCGAGGAGGTCCCGTGAGCAAGGAGCATCTCCTCTTTCTGCCTGAGATCGCTCGCATCCTCCAGATTCAGGAGGCCTCCGCGAGACGCTTTATCAATGAAACTCCCGGATTCCCTGCGGTCAAAATCAAAGGGCGGTGGGCTGTCATCGCAAGCGATCTGTGGATCTGGGTTCGGGGCCAGGAAGTCAGGCCAGGCTCACGCCAAGAGAGCCTGGCTCCCGCGTGTCAACCCGCACCTGCACGTGACCCCGCGGCACTTCCGCCCGCAGATCCAGAGTTCGTCGCCTTCATCGAGAAGGCCTCCGCCAAAACTGATTCGAATGGGAAAAGAAGGAATGGAATCGAAGGCTCCCGATCATCTTCTGCCGGTGTGGCTAGAGGGGTCGGGCCGCCGGGGTAGGTGCCCGAGGACTGGCCGGTCTTTGGGCACCGCAATCCCCAACATTTGGATTGACGACATGAGTATATACCCGACTCCCCCCAATGGGGAACCTTCTTCGTGTAATTCCAGGAACGGCCGGAAGGCGCCGCCCTGGCGGCCAACCCGCCGTGAACGCCTTAACCGGCTCACCGGTCTACTCCTGCAGTTCGCAGATGCCCTCGATCGTGGCGACCTCGACGAAGCGGAACGGATTGCCGCGGACGCGGAGTTCCGCGCGGCACACGGAAGGCTCCCACCAAGAGGAGAGAGGCGCAAGAGGGGAGAGAAGCCGTGAACGATCAGGTGGCCGAACAGGAAGCTAGCCGCGCTCCTGAAGAGCCGGATTACGACGAGAGAAAAGCCGCGGTTCGAAGCGCGCTAGAACAGATAGCTCGGGACAGGCACGAGCTAGACAAGGACCCGCCCGAAGTCATCTTCAAGCTGACACGATCCTCGGCCCAGAGCTATGGCGAGTCCAGGGGGGTAAAGTTTTCCGACGAAGAATTATGGCGCATAGTTCGAGAGGGTGCCAGCCGTGAGTACCACACTACCGACCAAGGCAATGCCGAGCGCCTTGCGCGTGACCACGGGGAGGATCTCCGCTTCGTCATGGCGTCGGGTTGGTATGTGTGGGATGGCGTCCACTGGGAACGAGACGACACAGGTGAAGTACGGCGCCGAGCCAAGCAGACCGTCCAGGATCTCTACATCGTGGCCGGTACACAGACAGACCCGAAGGAACGAGAGCGACTAGCGAAACACGCCCTTAACTCCGAGAACGTATCCCGCCTCCGCGCCATGATCGAGTTGGCCGAGAGCGAGGCCGACGTCGTTGCTCGACTAAAGGAATTCGATAAGAATCACATGCTCATCGCCTGTCCCAACGGAACAGTAGACCTGCGCACGGGCAAGTTGAGACCACACCTCCGAAGCGACCTTATCACGAAGTTGGTCCCCGTAGAGTACGACCCCGAGGCAGAATGCCCGACGTTCATCGCATTCCTGAAGAAGGTCTTGGGTGACGACCTGGACCTCATAGATTTCATCCAGCGGGCCGTCGGGTACTCCCTTACAGGTGAAACCTCCGAGCAAGTCCTCTTTCTCCTCTGGGGCTCAGGCGCTAACGGAAAGTCCACCTTCCTCGAGACGATACGATCCGTCTTCGGTGACGTGGCCGCAAGTGCTGATTTCGGTGCCTTCCTCGTCCACCGCCCCGACGCCATCCGTAACGACCTGGCCCGACTCGTCGGAGCCCGGATGGTTACAGCAGTCGAGGCCGCTGAAGGCGCGAAGCTCGACGAGGCGACGGTCAAGCAGGTGACGGGGAACGACGCCATCACAGTACGGTTCCTTCACCGAGAATTCTTCACCTACACCCCTACATACAAGCTCTGGCTGGCAGCCAATTACAAACCCCAGATCCGCGGTACTGATGAGGCGATCTGGAGACGGGTCCTACTCGTTCCGTTCACCGTGACCATCCCGAAGGAGGAGCGCGATCCCTCCCTCCCCATGAAAATGCGTCGCGAGCTCCCCGGTATCCTCAACTGGGCAGTGCGTGGCTGCCTGAAGTGGCTTAACTCAGGGCTCAAACCCCCACAGGCTGTCTTGGAAGCAACACAGTTCTATAGGGAAGAGGAGGATATTCTCGGTGGATTCATTTCGGAGAAATGCGTGGAAGGAAAGAAGCTCAGCGTAGCATCTGCCGACCTGTTCCGAGAGTACAAGGAATGGGCCAAGGCTGCAGGAGAGGAACCGATCTCGCGAAATTCGTTCGGCCGTCGTCTCAGCGGGCGCGGATACGAGGCCTACAAGAACACAACAACAAAGCGCATGTGGTGGGAAGGACTAGAGTTAAGCTCAAACCATGAAGGTAGCCCAGTGGACTCAGGGAGAGGAATGGGAGGAATATGACCCTACTTGGGGATCTTTTCTCTGATGCGCGCGTACGCGAAAAGATCCCCAGATAGGGTCCTATTTGTCGTAAATGGTCTCCCAGTAGCGATACCATCCGCAAGGAGCATAAGGACTTAGGCTAAAAAGTTGGCCCCAGAATATTCCTCCCATCGAGGAGGCTCATTAGTACTGTTTCTGCTGATACCTTCCTCTTGAGAGCCCCACTAGAGCCAGCGACCACAGTCCACAACGACCGTTTGAAATCCGCGACTCTCAGCCCAGCGATAGTAAATCGGTCGCAAAAGAGCTCCGGGAGGGTTCCCGAGATCGTGATATGTCAGGGTGAGGAGAGTAAAGCTACTCGGTATCGCGTGCCACCGCCGCGGTCGAGCGCCGGGGTCCAACGGGCTTGTTTGTGAGGAGGAGAGGTGTATGTCTACGGGGTCTCCCAGATCACATCACCCTCCTTGTCAAAGAAGATGAGGGAGGGGGGGAGCGCTTCCGTCTCTTCGCCAGTCTCGTCTGTCGTCGGGTGCGGAACCTCAAGACGCGCGCGGTCCTGGAAGGATCCGTCTTGGATGGAGATCGAACTCGACTCTTCTGTCACGAACACCCATATGCCTGCAGTGTCCTCCGATCGGAACATAGTAAGAGTTGGCCAGTCATGGACCGCGAGACTGATGCGCCCTTTGTCCTTCGCGGAAAGCCTAAGGCCTCTAGGCGAGAGGCCCCCGAATCCTCCATCTCCAGAGAG
>JAPUJT010000182.1 GCA_027296055.1 Planctomycetota bacterium
CGCGCCCGCCCCGGGCGGGCCGCGGCCGGCGCGGCCCGGCGGGGGGGGGCGCCCCCCCCCCCCCCCGGGGGGGGGGGGCGGGGGATTGCCAGCCCAGGCTTGCAAACATCACCACGACGAGGATGGGAGAGAACTTTCCCATGACGCACCTCCTCAGGAATCAAGCAGAGCCGGGCCGCGAGCATGCGGCCGAGATTCGCTTGAGTGATGCACCCTACGTCCGTGGCTGTGCTTCTATTGTAGCGAGACGCCAGCCCGAGGTCTCTCAGGAAGGACTGTCGTTGCCGAAAGCCAGGCTGCTACTTCTCGGTAGAGAGGCGCATGGTGATTCCGTCGGCCGGTGGCACCACGCCGGGGAGACTACCTACGAGGTAATCGGAATACCGGGTGGAAAAGTGCCGGACGTCGAGCCGGTAGGTCTGATCTGGTGCGACGGCCAGGGAGAAGCGGCCTGATTCGTCCGTGAGCCCCCAGCCCCATCCCCGTCCATCCTGCATGGCGCGCACGGTGGCCATCTCCACCAACTGACCATCGGGGTCGAGTATCACCCCACGGATCAGGACGCCCCGGGAGAAGCTCACGACGACCTCCTGTCCGTCCGGGACAACCTCGGTCTGCTTGAAGCCTATGGTGCCTTCCGGCAGAGGAGAGTCCATGGTGGGCTTCAACACTGTGATGAGTATCGACTCCCCGGTGAGCCCATCCACGCGAACGCGCCCTTCGGCGTCCGTCACCTGGGACCTGCTGTCGGCCGGGACACCGCTCCCGCTCAGGACCACATTGACCGACGGCACGGGGTTCCCGTCAGGATCGTGGACGATCACGATGAGCGATCTGTCGAAAGCGATCTCCCACGTCCGGATCTGAACGTCCAGGGCCGGTGCAACGACGCCCCGGCTCTCCCCGCGGTACGCGGTGAGTTCCCCGACTCGCTTCTTCCCTTGTCGGTGGCCGTTGATCGCCAGGTCGAGCGCCATCCCCGGGGCGCATCGCATCGAGAACACCCCCGACTCATCAGAGTAGGCGGAGGTGATCCGGTTCCCATCGGTCGGACGGGTTGCTTCCACGTACATCGCAGGCAAGGGCCGCCGATCAGGTCCCAGGACGACCCCCCGGATCTCTGCCGCGTCCTGGAGGACCACCCGTATCTCCTGACCCGACGGGACGACCTTCTCCGCGCTCGATGACAGGTGGCCACTGACGTACCCATCCACGCTGACCGAGACCTCCGATGAGGGGAGACCTTGAAGACGTGCGGCGCCGGTGTCATCTGTCCTCACCGTGATCCAATGAGAACGCCCCCATCCGGCGGATACGCCCGCTCCGGCGATGGGCCTTCCGGAAGAGTCCTCCACCCTGACGGTGAGGGCCTGCCCCGTCTGGACGATCACCTCCACATCCAGGACGTCCCGATCCGGGGGTATGTGAATGTCCTGCTTGACGAGGGGCCTACTTTCGATCTGTACGCTCAGGGCGTACTTCCCGGGGGGTACATCCGGAAACCGGAACCGGCCGATGTCATCCGTCATCCGATCCTCCTCCCTCCCGTAGGACATCCCAATGGGAAGGGAGGCGGCGGAGACGCCAGGTCCTGACAGAGTCACCCTGATCCGGGAAAGAGGCATCCCACCAGAATCCAGGACCCTTCCCTCGAGGTTTCGCGCCGCCGATAATGTCAGGATCCCCAGGTCAATCCTCCCATCCTTGACCTGTCGGTGATCGATGCCGAAGTGAGAACGGGCCTGCCCCCGGGCCTGCACCATCAGGTTGTGAGCGGCGAAATCCGTACGCAGACCCGTCAGCAAGAACCGCCCATCGGGATCGGTCCGGGCGGAACGGGTGTCGATTTCCTGCCTGCGGCCCCACCGGCTGACAAATGCGGTCACAACGGCACCCTCCACGGGTTGCCGGTCCTGGCCAACCACTTGCCCTGTCGCTTCGTGGCCCCTCTCTAGCTCGAAGTTCAAGTCCCCCTCGGCTGGGACGGGCTTGCTCTGCCGGCCAAAGCCCTCGGCCACCGCCGTGAGATCTTTGTAGCCCTGGCCCGGTATCCAACCACGGAACACGTAGCGGCCATCGGCGGCCGTCAGCACGGCGCGCCGGAAGGTCCAGTCGCCCCCCATCCGTGCCCCTTCGATGGGGGCTCCTGTCGTCGCATCGGTGACGCGACCCCGGATCGTCCGACCCGTCGGCATCGTCACGAGGTAGGTGAGGGTTGCGCCCTCAAGGATCTCCGGTCTCTGAAGTCCGGGGTCCCCCAGGGTGTCGTGGCGCACGAGGATCCATACATCCCCGGGAGCCATGGCGGTGAAAAGGCAACGACCGTCGGCGTCTGTGACCCCATCCCTGTTGTCGTACATGCCTCCCCCGGGGCGTGCGGAGTCAGGTCGCCACGTCTGGACTTGCACTCCGGGGACGGGTCTCTTCTCCTCATCCGTCGCGACAACCTCCAGGCCAGCCGCCCCGGGGAGGACGACCTTCACGCGCCCTCCCGCAACGCACTGAGAAATCTTGATCGTGGCGTACCCTTCCGCCGAGACCTGCAGATCGACGAGTTGCCCCCGGCGGAGGCGGACGGCGAAGGTCCCGTCGGATGCGGTTCGAGTGGCCGGACCCTTCTGTTCCACGAGTGCGGCCTTCATATCCATGACACTGACCCTTCGCCAGGGGTAGATGACGGTCTCCACCCTGGCTCCGGCGACAGGATCTTCCGATGCGTTCATGACGACGCCGAAGAGGTCCCGGTCCCGATCGATGGCAGCAAAGTCCACAGGGGGAGGGGGAGGGCCATCGGGCGCGCGGAACTCCGCCTCGACCTCCACGAGGATCTCGCTGGTTGGCTCGATGACATCTGACTTCTCCCCCCCACGATTTCGGGCCGCGAGGGTGCCTCTCCCGATCGATCCACCAGGCTCCTCTTCCGGCGAGCCATCGCCTCGAAATACGGTCACCCCGACCGCCAGGAGGACGAGTGCCCCAAACGTCAGTGCTGCGATCTTCTTCCCTCCCATCGCAATCAGCCCTCCTACCAGTGCTCCGCCTCCCAGCCCCCCCGTTGCCGGCGCGACGCCCTCCCCCGCCAGGCCGGCCGGCGCCTGTTCGAGCGATGTCGTAGAGATCATCAGCAGGCTCATCTTCCGGGCTCTGCGCCGCCGCTCGCGGGAGCTCGGTACCATTTCCCGGATCGCCTCGCCGAATTTCCGCCACATCTTGTCGCGCAGGGCATCCCGACCCCTCTGCAGGCGGTCCTTGGCGGCCGACCGGGAGATTCCAAGAGATCTGGCAACCGCCTTGACCGACTCCCCTTCGTAGTAGTAGAGGCAGATGGCCTCCCGGACCCCTTCCGAAAGACCGTCCACAGCTCGCCACAGCTCGGAACGCACCTCGTTCATCTCGACCTCATCCGCCACGGTCCGCACTTCGGGTTCCAGCTCCGGGGAGAAGGACATGCGGCCTCGGTTTCGCAGGCTTGTCCGCGCAGTGTTGCGCACGATCTGGAGGAACCAGGACTGAAAGGAATCGGGCTTCCTGAGCTGAGACAGGTTCTGGAAACCGCGCAGAAAGGCCTCTTGCAAGACATCAGGCAGAGCCTCAGGACGCACGCCGATAGCCAAGGCCAGAGCCTCGCCCCGGGACTGGTGTCGGGCGATCAGTGCCTCGAATGCCTTCGGACGCCTCGCGAGGGCTGCCTTGACGAGCGCAGCGTCCGTGCGGAGATCATGAAGTCCTACATTCATCTCACCTCCCAAGACGCAGGCGGGGCGAATTGGTCAGGGGGAAAGTGGCATTCTTCCAGAAGACGGTGCGCGGTCCCAGCCCTCTGCGATGCACCAGGAAGGAAGGAAGGCCGCGATCGCTGGACGTGAGGCGCGACCATTAGAAATGTCGGCCCTTAGCATATTAGAACTGTCGCCTCCCAGGCTGCTTTGGAGGGGGCGATTGAGCGAGGCGACATTGGCGCTGACAGAGAGGGACCGCTAGCGATTGTGGGTTGTGATGGCGAAGCAGGCGGGTCGGCTGATGACGAACGAGGCGGCGGAGCGATTGGGCGTAACTCCACGGCAGGTTCAGAGGCGGGCGCCCCTTGATCTCTCTCCCGGATCTGTGGATCCTTGCCTCCTCGCGATGCCCCGGAAGGAGAACCCTCATCTCTCACCCTCCCAAAGATCGAGAGTCCGGCGGACCGGAGGCCGCGAGTCCAGCGCGGGCCGGGGAGGGGTCAGCCGCAGGAGGCGGCGGCGGGCGGGGCCTCCTTCTTCTCATTGTCATCTTCACCCTGGCCCGCGGGATCGTCTGGGCCATCCTCGTCCCCTACGGCGCGGTCCCCGACGAACAATCCCATTTCAATTACGTGATGCACCTCCGGAACACGGGACGTCTCCCGGTGCACTACTACCACGTCGGCGGCACGCGTCTGGCACGCCAGATCGTTCACCCGGCCGATGATCCCGATCCCGATGCCGAAGCCCTCGGCCCGGCCCCGACGTACTGCTCGGTGCACCCGCCACTCTACTACGCCCTTTGCGCTCTGCCCCTGCGCATCCTTGGCACAGGACCGGAGACCTCCGCTCTGATCTCTCGTGGGGTGTCGATTTTCCTCTCGGCCCTCACGATCGGTCTGATCGGCCTCCTGGCGCGCGACCTCCTGCCGCGGGAGCCCTATCTGGCGGCCCTGATCCCCGTGGCGGCAGCCCTCTTGCCCCAGTACGCCTTCCTCGGATCGGCCATCAACAATGAGAACCTCGCTCACTTCATCGCCGCGGGGATGGCCCTCCTCTGGACACGATCCCTCCTTCACGGCCTCACCTCCGTTCGCGCCGCGCGCTTGGGAATACTGTGCGGTCTCTGGTTCCTGACGAAGGGCTCCTTCCCGATCGGACTGGTGGGGACGGCCTGCGTCATCGCCCTCGCCTTCCGGCGGGAACGGCCGGGCGCTCGCGTCGTCGCTTGGCGGATCGCCGCCGTCGTTGCGCCCGCGGCGCTCCTCGCCCTCCCCCTCATCATCAGAAACCTCGCGATCTACGGGGGCCCCACGGGGATGAGCGACAACTTCTCCTACTGGCAGAGCGGCGCCAATCAGTGGGACACCTTCGGCGGGATGATCCTCGGCGGTAACGATGATGATTTCATCTTCCTGCGCACCCTGTTCCGGTCCTTCTGGGCGTACTTCGACTGGATGACCCTCGCGATCCCGCATCAAGTCTTGTACACGGCTTGCGGCCTCCTCTCCCTCCTCGGGGCGGCCGGTCTCGGAGTCCGGCTCCTCCGCCATCGGCAGGAGAGGGAGGCGCTGCCCCTCCTCCTCCTGACCGCGGCGGGACTCGTCAATCTCGGCTTGGTCGCGGCCTTCTGTTACTGGCTTTCCTATCAGCCCCAGGGACGCCATCTCTTTTCGTCTCTCGGCGTCGCGGCCTTCGCACTCACGGCGGGCCCGGCGTCGATCTTCGGAGGTGGGCGCCGCGGCATCGCAGCGGCTGCAGGAGTGGTCGTCGCGATGGGATGGTTTCATGTCTACTGCCTTGCCCACGTCATCGCCCCGGCGTACGGGGGCTCCCGAGATTTCTCCGAGGGACCACCCCCTCTCGAGGACGTGGCGAGGGTGGGGAACGATCGAACGGCAGGTCAGACGTTCGTCGCGCGGGCGGACCGGCTGACAGCGGTGGGCCTGCACCTCGAGGTGGTCGGAGGCCCGGGCCGGTCGAGTTGGGAGATCGAAGTCGAGCGCGAGGATGGGAGCGTGATCGGATCGACCACCTTCTCCCCGAGTCGAAGGCAAGGAGTGGGGATCCACTGGTTCGAGCTGCCGGAGGAGGAGTCGTCTGCGGGCCGTGGGTATACGGTGCGCCTCCGGAAGATCCCGGGGAGCGGCGGACGCGACCTCCTCCTCCGGGGATCCCGTGAGGATGTTTACCCCGATGGAAACCTCCTCCTCGGGGGCGAGGCGCGGCGAGGGGATCTCTCCTTCGCACTCCGGTATGCCCCAGGGTCCCGGGGATCGATCGTGCCGGAAGATGTCCCCGATCCGGATGCCAACCCCGCGTCTTCGTGGAGGTCCGCGGTCCTGGGCGGCGCGGCCGCCGTCTCCGGCGTCGCGCTGCTCGCCATCCTGGCGGCAGTGGTCGGAGGTGGGCGTCTATCCCGTAGAGTGGTGGCGGTCCTGATCGCGGCCTCGATCCTGGCGGGGGTCTCGACCCACTGGGTCTTCCCCGCGGCGCGGACCCACTCCATTCGGAGCGACGAGGTCGGTCCCCTGATATCCGAGCGGCCTCCTGCGTACCGCCAGGCGATCCCCCTGCTCGTGGAAGTCTTCTCGGAAGGAAGCCTACTCCGGCCGGGAGACGGGAAGATCGCGGCGCACCTCGACGGCGCGGAGGGGCAGCCCGGCGAGGTCCTGTTCATGCAGCCCGCGCTCCCCCATCAGATCGCCCCCGTGGCGATCATTCCCGTTCGTCTGCAGGGGGGGGGACGGTTCCGGTTCACGCCGTGGATGGACCCTGAAGCGATGGGCGCCGGCTCCGACGGGGCCTCCTTCTCTGTCTCATTCGCGCGGCTGGGGGAGACTCCCCGGATCCTCTGGGAGAGGGATCTATCCGTAGACGATCTGGCTCGGCGGAAGCTGGTGGAGGTGGCCCTTCCGGCGGGAAGTCCGTCGCAGGCGTTCATCCATCTCAGCACCGGCCCCGGCCCGGCGGGGAACCCGGGGTTCGACGTCGTCGGCTGGGCGGAACCGATGGTCTTTCCCCTCCCCGCCTCCCGAAGATAGGATCGCAGGACTCCCCCGAGACACTCTCGGCACATGTTCCGGAAGAGTCGTCTAGCATGACCGGCACGCCAACAAAAAGCCCCGGGGTCATCCCCCGGGGCTTTTCTCTGTTAGCGGTTGGACTCGCTAGTTCTCGTTGATGACGAGGCGCTGGTTCGCGCTGACGTTCGTGACCGTCTGGACGATGCCGCTCGGCCACTGGATCTCGATCTCGTCCACCAACGGCTCCTGCCCAAGCCCGAAATGGACGATGAGATCGCGCTGACCGACGTAGCCCGAGCCGCCGTTCACCTCCCGGATCATGCTCAGATTGCCGGCCGTCACCGTCACCCGGGCGCCGATGGCGCTCTTGTTGCTCATCCCGGGGTTCGGGGCACCGCCGACGAGCTCGAGCTCGATCCAGTAGAGACCGTTCCCCTGACTGACGAAGAGCTTCGTGCTGTCGAAGATATCGATGCTGCCGTTGCCCTCCACATCACCGAGGGCGGCCATCCAGGAGCTCGCAGCCGCCAGACCATACTCGGCTGAGACCTCCCGGAATCCGGCCCCGTCCAGGTTGATGTAAAGGAGGTTGGAGACGAGGATGTCCAGCCAGCCGTCATTGTTGAAGTCGGCAGCGGAGCCGTCGTTGTCGTACGTGGGGGTGCTCACGTTCCCCAGGTCCAAGGATACGAACGTCTTGTTCTGGAGGTTTTCGTAGTAGTAGTTGGGCAGGGAGTTCGTGTAGTTGGCCACGTAAACGTCCAGCCAGCCATCGTTGTTGAAGTCGCCCCACTCGACGCTGTATCCATCATCTAGAAAGATGCTCGGGCCCGCCACACCGGCAGCCGTCGTGACGTCGGAATACATGCCCGTCGTGGAATCGTACTCCATAAGAATGTCCCTGTTCCCAAGCTCACGGACGATGAAGAGGTCCTGGTCGCCGTCGTTGTCATAATCGCCAAAGGCGGCAGAGGAGCAATGGCCGCTCATGACCACGTTGTCGAGACCGATATTCGTCGCCCCCGTCATGGGGGTGAACGAGTCGCCCGTCCCGTCGTTCCTGTACATCCGCACGACGAAGTCGTCGACCATGAGGATATCGAGCCACCCGTCATTGTCGTAATCGACGAAAAGTCCGATGAAGATGCCCGAGGGATTCGTGGTCGGCAGCCCGGCCGAGACCGTCATGTTCACGAGGTTGGGGTACCCGTCGTTCCGGTAGAAGATGTTGGTACCCCCGTGCATCACGACGAAGAGATCGTTGTCGCCGTCATTGTCCACGTCACCGAAGTTCACCGCGTGGGCCCCCAAATCGAGCGTGATGCCGGTCACGAAGGTCCCATCTCCTTGGTTCACGGCCACCTTCGACCCCAGGATCTCCGGCAGGCCGTCCCCGGTGATGTCGCCCATGCTGACGCCGTACCCGGAAACGGAGCTGTCGCTAAAAGTGATCTGGAACAGGTTGTTGCTGCCGGCAACGGCGACGGAGAGGTCGTACCAGAAATTGATCCCTCCGAAGCCGCCCCAATCCTCAACCCTCACGTACAACTCGCCGGAGGCGGGGAGGGGTATCGAGAGGAAGGAATCGTAGGAACCCGCGTCATCGTTCCAACCTATCTGAGTGAAGTTCTGATCGTAGGCCGTCAGGATCGAGTCGAGCGACGAGCCCAGGTCGAACGCGTTGATGTCTAACTGAACCAAGGCGCCAGACGGGAAGCTCGCCGGGTTGTAGGTGATGTGGAAGTAGTCGAGATCCCCCGAGGGATTGATAGTGGCCATCTGGATCTGGATCCCCCCGACGTCGAGAGTGAAGGGGTTCGCCGTCCCGAAGGTACCGTTCGGCTCGGTTTCCACCACCAGGTTCACGCCGCCGCCCCCGGGCACGACCGAGTAGGCGTAGGGGATGCTCCACTGCCCGTTCACCTCCACCTCGACGTTCACGGTCCCGACGGGGGTCGCGGCCGGAACCATGGCCCGGATGAGATGGTGATCGGCGTAGAGGATCCCCACGGGGTTCCCGTCGATGTAGACGGTGTTCTCCACCTGCGTGTCCGAGAAGCCGTGCCCATGAATCTTGAGGATCGCCCCCACTCCTGCCCCGCCGGGGGGGTGAATCGATCGGATGACGACCTGCCTCACATCCCACGTGTCCGTGATCGCCGTCGTCTGCTGAGGGACGGCGATCCCCTCGGCCGTTCCCGAGATCGTGACGATCCCGGGGATGGCGATGGACCGGACGTCGACGAAGAAGTTGAGGGTTGCGGTGCCGCTGGCGGCGATCACCCCCGTGTTGGCAGTATCCTGTGTGACGATGTAAGTCGAAGAGACATCCGCCGGCCCCAAGAGAAACTGGAGGTCCGCCTGGGTCAGATAGAGGTCCCCGGGGCCCGGGTTGCTGATCTGCATCGTCACGGGCGCCATGCGCTCGCCGATGCTCACGGCATCGTAGGGCGAGTCGACAAAGTCCACTGTCATGGAGGCCCCTCGGACATCCCAGGTATCGGTGACCAGCGCCGTTCCCTGCGGGACCCCCGCCCCGTTGGCGACACCGCCGATGATCACCAGCCCCTGCGTGGCGGTTCCCCGGACATCGACGTAGAAGGTCAGAAGATCCGATGAGCCTGCAACGATGCCGTTCGGGTTCCCGGGATCCGGGGTGACGGAGAAGTCGGCG
>JAPUJT010000183.1 GCA_027296055.1 Planctomycetota bacterium
AGCATGAACTTCACGCCCACGGCGAAGGCGAGGCAGAAGATGAGGAGCCCGGTAAACAGATTCATCATCACCCCGGCGGCCGCGATGAGGGTCCTCGCCCCCACCGACTTGGACGTGAATTCATCCGGCGCCCCTGTCACCCCCATCTCTGGCGATTCTCCGGCCATCTTCACGTAACCACCGAAGGGGACGTAGGAGACGCGATAGTCGGTCGGCCCGCGCCGGAAGCCGAACAGGCGGGGACCGAATCCGAGGGAGAAGACCTCCACGCGGACGCCCATCCGCCTCGCCATGAGGAAGTGACCCAGCTCATGAACAAAGATGATGAGCCCCACACCGAAGGCGACCTCGAAGATGTAGAAAAGGCTTGTCAGGAAAGACAACGGTCGACCTCCTCACGGGCCCAGCGATCCGCCTCCAGGATCTGGGGGATTTCCGGCTCTCCGATGGCGTCATGGTGATCCATCACCTGACGAGTGAGGGAGGCAATCTGGGGGAACCGGATCGTGCCGGCGAGAAACCGCTCGACGGCCTGTTCATTCGCTGCGTTGAGTACGGCGGGGAGCGTGCCCCCCGTCTCGAGGGCCCGGTAGGCAAGGTCGAGCGCGGGAAACCGTCCCCGGTCGGGTTCCTCGAAGGTGAGCCGGGAGATCTCGGGGAACGACAGCCTATCGATCTCCAGAGGCCGTCTCTCGGGATAAGTCAGGGCGAACTGGATCGGCACCCTCATGTCGGGGAGACCGAGCTGGGCGATGACCGAACCGTCCTGGAACTCGACCATGCTGTGGACCACCGATTCGGGATGAATCACCACCTCGATCCGCTCCGGCGGGACGTCGAAGAGCCAGCGGGCCTCTATCACCTCGAGGGCCTTGTTCATCAGGGTGGCCGAGTCGATGGTGATCTTGGGGCCCATCTTCCAGGTGGGATGGTTCAGGGCCTGCTCGCGGGTGACCCCTTGAAGCTCGTTCGCCGGCGTCTCTCGGAAGGGACCGCCGGACCCCGTCAGCAAGAGTCGGGTCACCTCCGAGGACCGCGATCCCCGCATCGACTGAAAGATCGCGCTGTGCTCGCTATCGACCGGCACGACCTCGGCATTTTTTTCTCGGGCCAACGCCATGACGCGTTTCCCCGCCATGACGAGCGATTCCTTGTTTGCGATCGCCAGCCTACGTCCCTTCTCGACGGCCTTGAGGGTCGTAGGCAGCCCTGCGGCGCCCGTGATGGCGGCGAGGACGACGTCCGCTTCCTGCTCGAGGACGTCATCGAGGATACCGTCGAGCCCCTCGACGAGACGCGTCGCGCCGTTGGGGAGGGTCTTGCGCAGATTCTGACAGGCGCCCGGATCCACGAGAGCGGCGACGGAGGGCCTGAACTCGAGGATCTGCTCGCGGAGGACCTCCCAGTTCGAGCGGGCCGCCAGACCGACTACCTGAATCTCATCCGGGAGACGGCGGGCCACATCGAGCGCATTTCTGCCGACGGAACCCGTCGAGCCGAGAACCACAACCTTCTTCATCTGATGGGGGGCCTCCAGTGGGGCCCAGATAAGCGATGGGTAGCCGGCGAAAGCGAAGCCCCTCCAGGTGGGCGTCAACTTTGACGATTATACTGCCCAAACCGCGCGCTGTAAAGTCGATCCCTGGTTGGAGATGGGAGAATTGGCGCTCAGGGGCCCATGTTACGGGGAGAAGTACTCCGTTTGATCCCTGGGATTGTCGGAGGTGTCGCGGCCCCCGGTCACGAGGAGGCGTCCGTCCGGGAGCAGCGCCGTCCGCGCTCCGGTCCTGGCGAAGACGGGGTCGGTCCCCGCAATCTCCTTGAAGAGGAAGGTCCGGGAATCGAGCACTTCCGATCGGATCGTCAGGCGTCCACCGAGGGATCCTCCCGAGACCAGAACTTCCCCTCCCGGGAGAGAGGCGAAGACGAAGTCGGAATGACCGAACAACAGGGTGGGCCCCGCCGTGAGGCTCAACGCGATCGGATCGAAGATCGTGGTGCTCGTATGAATGTTCCCCATGCCGTCCTCACCGCCGATGATCATCACCCGTCCGTCGGGGAGAATCGCGGCCTCGTGGGACATCCGTAAGACCGGATCGCTGCCGGGACTCTGAAACGTCATCATCCAGAAGTCGTAGATCTCCGCCTCCGCCAGGACTCCCGCCCCTCCGCCATTCCCCCCCACGATCAGGACATCGCCGCTCTGGAGCGCGACCGCCCGGTGGCCGGCTCGAGCGAAGCCCAGAGAGGCCGTGGCGCAGACCGCCGGGGCAGGGCCCGGGCACCCGCGGTTCAGGCCAGGATCGATCAACTGGACGATCTCCGCTGACGCCAGTGGGCCCGTACCGTCATCTCCTCCCACGATGAGCACGGTTCCGTCGGGGAGCAATGTGGCCGTGTGATCGAATCGCGCGTCTGTGAGGGAGAACAGCAAGAGGGTGAAGCTGGGCCCCGCCGGGTCGTAGACCTCGAGGCTGCCGATCGCGCCGCTCGCGTCCTCCCCGCCCGCGAGGAGCACCGTCCCATCATGCAGCAGTGTGGCGGTATGCCTCCACCGACCCTGATTCAGCGCCACCCCCGCCGGCATGACCGTCTCCGTGACCCGGTCGAATACTTCGGCCGTGTCGAGGGCGTCAGGAGAAATCCCGTCATCCCCGCCGGCAATCAGGATGTTGCCGCCGGGAAGGGTCGTCGCCGTGTGCTCCGCCCGGGTCGTGCTCATCACGGCCTCCCGGGTGAAGTTCTCGCCTCCGCGAAGCCCGGGCGACACGTAGATCTCGGCAGGGCTTCCACCGCCCGATACGTAGATGCTCCCGTCGTAGAGAGGTCCCGAGACGGTATAGGCACGGGCCGAAGCCATCGTCCCGGGGCTCTGGCAGAAGGCGTTCGCCGTGGCGCAGTCCCCGAGGGGGAAAACGACGTAGACATCGGCCGTGAAGATCCCTTGCGTCCCGTCGGTTCCTCCGAGGAATACGGCGCCTCCCGCGAGGGTCGGGTGGGCGTTACCCAGCTCCCGGGCCGTCGGCGGCGGCGGGGTCGCGAGCGTGATCGGAGCGAAGAGATCCATCGTCGGGTCGTAGATCTCGGCAGCGACCAGGGCGGTCCCCGCGATCGCATCCCGGCCGCCCGATATGGCGACGGTCCCGTCCCCGAGAATCGCCGCCGCTCCGAAGAAGCGGATCTGGTCCATCGCCGCCTGCGTCTGGACGGTTCCCAACGCGGGATCGTAGATCTCCCCCGGTGCGGGCAGCCCGCCCATCTCGGCCCCACCGGCGAGGAGGACGGCGCCCGTCTGGAGGAGGACGGCGGCGTGGCCGCGCCGTGTCCGGAAGAGCGTGGTGACGCCTGCGGCGAGACTGCCACCGGTACCTGGGGACGTGGGGGTAAAGAGATCCACGCTCATCAGATCACCTGTTGTCGTGTTGTAGCCCCCCGCGATCAGCACGCGATCATCTCCCAGGAGCGTCGCCGTGAAGTCGATCTTGGGATCGCAGAGAGTGCCGGCGATCGGGGTGAATGTATCGGTGGCGATAGAGAAGACCTCCCCGTCGTCGAGGAAACCCGTCATGTTCTGGCCCCCGATCAGGACGACGCGTCCATCGTCGAGGGCCACGGCGCGATGGCTCTCCCGCTCGACGCCCATCATGCCCGTCAGGGTGTATGTCCCCGTCGCCGGATCGAACACTTCGGCCGTCCGGAGGGTGGCGCCAAGTGAATCCACACCGCCGGCGACGAGCACGAGGCCCCCGGGCAGGCGAGTGGCAGTCTGTCGGTCACGGAACTGAACGGGTACGCCTCCGGCACTCACGAAGATACCTGTGTTGTCCACCTGGAAGTGGGCCGTGGTGCTCCCCGACCCCTTCTTGCTGCCCCGCTTGGGGATCACGTTGATCTGTACGAGATTCTCTACCCGGGCGCCGATGTCGGCCATGGAATCCCATATATAGATGTGGTTGATCCCACCCGGGGTCGCCAACAGGGCGACGGTACCCTCGCCGCCCGGCCCATCCGTGGTCAGGGTCCACGGTTCCGCCTTCGAGGTGCGGTAATAGATGAAGAGGTTGACGCGGGTGCTGCTGCGGTCTCTCAGGGTGTTCCGGATCTCGATGAGGCGGCGAGCGGGGCTCGGCGGAGTCGAGACATTGGCGAACGGCAGGTCATGGCCTCGGTCGGCGCAATTCGCCAGGGCGATGAGCGAAGATAGCGCGATCGCGACAATCGATGTCACTGGCCATGTCACCCGCGGGGAAACTCGCCCGGAGTTCGTCATCATGTGCTCCTCTTCGAGCGGCCTCGGCCGTGATTCCGGATCGCGGCGGGAATCGAGTCCAGCAGGTCCTCGGCCGTCATCGACACCTGCCCCACCTCTTTCGCCGCGAGATCCCCCGCCTTTCCGTGCAAGGCGACGGCGAGGCTAGCCGCTGCGAAAGGCTCCAGCCCCTGGCCGAGCATCGCCGCGATCATGCCGGTGAGGACATCTCCGCTTCCGGCCGTGGCCATGCCTGGATTTCCCGATCGGTTGGTGAAGATACGCTCTCCATCCGACACCACCGTGCCGGAGCCCTTCAGCACGAGGACGACGCGATGCTCTCGAGCGAACCGGCTCGCTGTGCCGGCGCGATCCTTCTGGATGTCCTTCGTGGAGAGGCCCGTCAGCCTGGAAAACTCCCCAGGGTGCGGTGTCAGGACCACTCGATCGTGGCATCGCCTCAGGACCTCGAGATCCGTGGCGCAATGGTTCAGGGCGTCGGCGTCGACCACGATTTCGCCTTTCCACTTCGGGAGTACATTGAGGACAAGGTCCCTCGTCTCGGGGTGCGTCGACAGGCCGGGTCCGATGGCCAGCGTCGTCCACTTCTCGGAGAGAGCCAGGATATCGCGAGCGGCTCGACGGCGCAGCGTCCCCTGCCTCGTCTCCGGCAATGGAAGCGTCATGCAGGCCGTCAGCTTCACCTCCAGGATCGGGTTGAGTGTCTTCGGGCATCCAACCAGAACAAGCCCCGCCCCGGACCGGAGAGTGGCCTCGGCGGCGAACGTCGCCGCTCCGGTCATCCCTGGCGAGCCCGCGATCAGCAGGACGCGGCCGAAGTCCACCTTGTGGGCGTCCTCCGCCCTCCTCGGCAGGGCTGGCAAGGACCGGACGATCCGGAGACGCCGGGCTCTCCCCCCCCTCTTCTTACCGGCGGGCACGCCTGGATCTCCCGGGAAGCTTCGGCGAGACCGCCGATCGATGGATCAGCGCGGCCATGTAGCCCCCCCCGAATCCGTTGTCGATATTGACCACCGAGACGCCGGCGGCGCACGAATTGAGCATCGTGAGAAGCGGCGCGAGCCCCTCGAAGGATGCGCCGTATCCGACGCTCGTCGGGACGGCGATGACCGGCCGGTCGGTGAGTCCCCCCACCACCGAGGCGAGGGCGCCCTCCATTCCCGCCACCACCACGATCACGTTGGCGGAGAAGATCTGCTCGGCGTTCTCCAGGAGGCGGTGGATGCCCGCGACGCCTACGTCGTACAGCACGTCGACGGGGCTCCCCATCGCTTCGACGGTCACGCGGGCCTCCTCGGCCACCGGGATATCGGCCGTCCCCGCCGTCACGATCAGGATCGATCCTCCTCCTTCGACCGGTTCGCTCTTGCCGACGGTCACGGCGCGGGCACGCTTGTGGTAGACGGCCTTCTTCGACGCCAAGCGGATCGCCCGGTAAGCGGCGGGGTTCGCCCGGGTGGCGAGCAGGTGGGAGCCGCCCTTCAAAAGCTCACGGGCGATGTGCTTGATGTCCTCCGGTCTCTTCCCCTCGCAGAGAATCACCTCGGGGAATCCGCAGCGGATCGCCCGGTGGTGATCTACCTTGGCAAACCCCAGGTCCCGGAACGGCAGCGCCGGAGCCTCACGAAGGGCCGCTGCGATCGAGATGCGCTTGTCCCGCACCTTGGAGAAGAGGTCCCGGAGCGATTTGACGCCGTGGTTGTCGTTCTTGCTGGTCTTCCGCCGCATGCGATTCTCCGAAGCTGGAACTCGATGGACCAAGATGGCATCCGCCGCCGCCGCCGTCCAGTCTACTCGGCCTAAGTAAAGATGAACTGGAGGGCAAGGAAGATCGTGGCCGTGACGGCCGCCGTCAGGGGAAGTTCGATGATCCAGGCGGAGAAGATCTTGCGTATCACCCCCATGTCAATCGAGGCGAGGCCTCTGGCCAGCCCGACGCCCAGGACGGCTCCGACCAGGGTCTGAGTGGTCGAGATGGGAAGCTTCATCATGGAGAAGAGCAAGACGATCGTGGCCGCTCCGAACTCCGCGCAAAAGCCGCGCGAGGGAGTCATCTCGGTGATCTTCTTGCCGACCGTTTCGATCACCCTGTAGCCCCACATGGCGAGCCCCAGCACGATACCCAAGCCGCCGATCGCCAGCACGATGGATTGGATTGGAGCCGTGGATCCCACGACGCCCGTTTTCCAGACCTCGAGGATCCCCGCGAGGGGACCCACGGCGTTGGCGACGTCATTCGATCCATGGGCGAATGCGACGTAGCACGCGGTCACAATCTGAAGCCGGCGGAACACCCCTTCGACGTAGAAGAATTGATCTTCGAGACGTTCGGAGGGCGGATGGGATCGACTCATCATCCGCATGAAGATCCCGGCCAGCGTGGCCACCAGGAGCGCCGCGGCGAACGCGCTCCACAGATCGATCTCCAGGTGGAAGTTCTTCAGCCCCTTCACCAGGACGGAGAGGACGACGACGACGATGACCAGCCCCAGCAGGTAGGGCGCCAGGGTCCGGACCGCTTCGAGAGGAGTGGGGCTACGGAGGATATAGCGTCGGATGATCACGAACATGATGAAGGAGAGGACCCCCCCCGCCACGGGTGAGACCACCCAGCCGATGGAAATCTTGCCGAGCGATGCCCACTCGATGGCCTGCCATCCGATCTTGGGCACGAGGGCCGCCAGGCCAAACCCGATGATCGCCCCGACGATCGAGTGGGTCGTCGAGACGGGAATACCCAATCGGTTGGTGAGGAAGAGCCACAGGACGGCGGTGATCAGGGCGCAGAGCATACCCAGTGCGAAGAGGCCCGGGCCCGTATCCAGGGTGGGCTTGACCGACGGCCCCGGGGTCGCAGCCCCGGCCGGCGCCTGAGGAAACAGGTTCGCGTCCATGAAGTGATCTGGATTGATGATGCCCTTGCGTACCGTATCGGTCACACCCCCGCCGACGAGGAAGGCTCCGCCGAACTCGAAGATGGCGGCGAGGAGCACCGCTTGCTTGAGGGTCAAGGCCTTGGAGCCGACGGACGTCCCCATCGCGTTCGCGACGTCGTTGGCGCCGATCATCCACGCCATGCAGAAGGCAAAGATAAGGGAGAAGACGAGGAGGGTGATCACGACGGTTTTCCTCGGAGGGCTCGGATCAGCCCTTCAGGATCATCAGCCGCAGGTTGTTGGCGGTGTTCTCGGAGGCATCGGCCAGGGCGTCGAGCGCCTTGAAGCTTTCCGACAGGATCATGATGTTCACCGGACCCAGCTCATCTTCCAGAGTGAACATCTTCTTGATCAGCTTCCGCTGCAGCCGGTCGGCCTCCCACTCCTTACGGCTGACATCATCGATGATCTCGAGGACCTTGTCCGCCTCCGGGCCGCCGAAGGAAGCCTCGAGGAGGAGCCCGAGCTCCTCCGTCGCCGAGACGGTCTGCTCACAGGTCGCCAGCACCTTGTCCAGAAACTCGCGATACATCTCGACCATCTTTGGATGGAGCTTCATCTCGCGGAAGGTGAGAATCACTGCGAAATCCTCTGCCGCATCGGCGATCTCATCCTGCTGATGGAGAAAGTGGAGCAGGTCCCTCTGCGAGACGGCGAGAAAGAACTGCTTGGGCAGGTGCTCCCTGATCCCGTTCTTGATCAGGTCCGCCTCGTGCTCCGTCTTGGAGATCCGGTTCTGGAGTTCCTCCATCTTGTGGTACTCGCCCGCGATCAAGGCCTCTGCCATGGGACGGACCAGCTGCACGCAGCTGCTCACCTTCTTGGCATGCTCGACGAGGGGACCGAAGGGGGATCGTCCAAAGAGGGATGAGAGTGGTTTCATTTCCTAAGACCTCCCGAGCAGGGCTCGCACAGGATTCAGGTCCGATCTTTCAGGGAATCGCGTCGACGTCGAGGGGAGCGATCTCCCCCGCCTGGAGCTTGTGATACCCCAGGGCGGCGATCATAGCCGCATTGTCCGTGCAGAGCGAGAGTGGAGGGGCAAAAAGATCGAACCCGTTACGACTCCCTGCCGCGCTCAGGGCTTCCCGGAGCGGTCCGTTGGCCGCCACCCCCCCACCGATGGCGACTCTTCGCGCCCCCAGTTCCGTGGCAGCGCGCGTCGTGTGGTCCACGAGGGAGTCGACCACGGCTGCCTGAAACCCCGCGCAGACGTCCGAGATTTCATCCTCGGTCAGGGTGATCTCGCCACGGCCGTCCTGGCCTCTCACTCGATAGAGGACAGCGGTCTTCAGCCCACTGAAGGAAAACCGGTGGTCGCCTGCCTTCACCTTCGGTCGGGGAAAGGGCGAGCGCTTCGGGTCGCCCTGTCGCGCTCTCCTCTCCACCGCCGGTCCGCCGGGCAGACCGAGTTCGAGAAGGGAGGCGACCTTGTCGAACGCCTCGCCGGCGGCGTCGTCCACCGTCTCGCCGATCGTACGGTAGCGGAGGGGAGACTCGGTCCAGACGAGCGAGGTGTGGCCCCCCGATGCGAGGAGACATAGATAAGGGTAGTCGAGCTCCGGCCGGGCGAGCCGTGCGGCGTAGATGTGCGCCTCGAGATGGTCCACCGCCACCAGGGGAATCCCGAGGGCCAGGGCGGCGCCCTTGGCCGCCGCCAGACCAACGAGGAGGGAGCCGATCAAGCCCGGTGTCTGCGTGACGGCGACGGCGGCGAGATTTCCTGCCTCGATGCCCGCTTCCTCGAGGGCCGCCTCGATGACGGGTAGCAGGGACCGGATGTGCTCCCGGCTGGCAATTTCCGGGACGACACCCCCGTACTCCGCGTGAATATCGATCTGGGTGCGGATGATGTTGGAGAGGATGCGCTTACCGCCGGTCACCACCGCGGCAGCGGTTTCATCGCAGGATGTTTCGATCCCGAGGAGAGAGAGGCCGGTGTCCGGCAAGCTACCTGACTCCCTTGGCGGTCTTGGGGAGAGCGCGCTCCGCGGCGGGAGACGCGCCGGCGAGGATGGAGTCGTACCGGTCGGGATCTTTGAGGATGCGGATCGCCTCCTCGAGCTGCGGGTCGTTCGGGACAGGTCCCTCGGTCTTCTCCACCGTCTCGTGCGGCACCATGTGAATCCCTCTTTCCTTCTCGACGCTCCTCCTGCGGATTTCGTACAGGATCCCTACGTCGAAGGGGATCGTGACGTCCGGTCGGAGTCCCCAAGCGTCCTCTTCCCCGGCACCGGGCTCCCGGTGGATCTGTCGCCCGGAGGGTGTCTGGTACTTCGCCGTGGTCAGCTTGAGGAGCGCTTCCTCCTTCCCGATCGGGATGAGGGTCTGGACGGAGCCCTTACCGAAAGTGCGGGTGCCCACCAGGATGCCACGCTGGTGGTCCTGGATGGCTCCCGCGACGATCTCCGAGGCGCTGGCCGAGAATTCGTTCACCAGAACGACCAGGGGTATGCGAGGGAGCGTCGGTTCGTTCTCCACCTCGTACTCCTCCTCGGTCTTGTCTCGCGAGACGGTCTTCAGGAGCGGAGCGTCCAGGGGGAGGAATCGTCCGGCTATTCGCAGAGAGGCGGTCAGAACGCCGCCGGGATTGGTGCGTAGGTCCACGATCAGGGACTGCATCCCCCGCGCCTCCAGCTCGTCGATCGCGTCGTCGAACTCGGCGGGCGAGTTGACCTGGAACTGGATCATGCGGAGGTAGCCGATCCTCGCCTGTGGATCGATCAGCTCGGCTCCCACGACGCTGAGGATCTGAATCTCCCCTCGTACCACATCGATCTCCAGCGAGGCCTCGACTCCTTTCCGATGAATCGTGAGCCTGACCGAGCTTCCCACCTCTCCCTTGAGGAGCCTGAGGATCTCGGACCTTTTCAGCTGCTCCGTGGTGAACCCATCCACGGCCGTGATCCAGTCCCCCGCGCGAACGCCGGCGTTGAAGGCAGGCTGCCCCTCGAGCGTGCTCTCCACGTAGATCGGTTCCCCCTTGATCTTCCGTACCCTGATCCCGAGGCCGCCGAACTTCCCGTCGTTCTCCTCATTGATCTCCCTGGCCTGGTCGGGTGGATAAAACTCCGAATAGGGATCGAGGGCGTCGACCATTCCTTCGAGGGCTGCGTATCGAAGCTCATCGTCGTCCACCCCGAAGAGATATCGCTCCTCGATCTGGCGAGCCACTTCCGAGACGTCACGGATGAGCGGCTTCCGCTGACGAATCTCCGAGGCGATCATAACGATCGCCAGCGCAGCGACCATGAAGATCGCCGTACTCACCAGGCTGGGGATCCATTCCTTTCGAGACATGCTCCGAGCGCCCTCCGAGGAGCCCCCCCCTACTTGATTGTAGTATGTTTTGGTGGGCGGAGCCGGATTTGAACCGGCGACACCTGGATTTTCAGTCCAGTGCTCTACCAGCTGAGCTATCCGCCCACATGCTTGATATTGAAGAACTTGCGTCTATTTGTATTGCTCGGTCTTCTTTCCGTGTGCCTCCCTGTGTGCCTGCCCGTGTCAGCTTCAACTTAGCGGTCTCTGCAAACACGATTCAGGTTGAACTTTAGGAGGACAGCAGCTAAGCGTCAAGTCCTGAGCGCCTACGGCCCGATCCTCGCAGCCTCGAATCCACCTGGCTGTACCAGCCGGCCGCTGTTGCGTTCGGGCGGGACAGGAAGGGAATCCCTCGTTTTGGCTGCGAAAGCCGGCCTCTGGCCGGCTCAGCCGAATCTGGGGGCGCAGGGGGTGGAAAGTGGGAGTTGATCCGGGAGCGATCTTGCAGAGGGCCCCCGAACTCGAGGACGTTTTGCTGGGGACGGGCGCTCCCCGGATGGGAGTGGCCCCGAGCGGTATCTGCCTACCCTATTCCTCCTTGTCCTTGGGCTCCGGGAGTCTGAGTGGACTTGCGCTGGGGGGCAGACCCAGAGCTTCGGATTGGCTTCTCCACACGATTTCTGCCAACTCACGCAAGCGATCCACCAGTGGTTTGGCATCTTCTCCGAGCTGCCTTGTCATCGATCCGGCGTCGAGGAGGAAGCCCCACAACCGATCTACGTTTCCGACACGCCGGTGCAGCTCCCCTTGAAGTGCCTCAAGGCGTTTCAACAATCGGTCTCTGTGTTTCACACTTATTACCTGCACTTCCGAGATTTCACTTCGCAGCTCATTAATCAATTCCTGGACTCTCTTGAGACCGGTCACGGAGAATTCGTATGCAAAGGCTTGCCCGAACTCTCTCGCTACTCTGGTCTTGGATTCCTCGTATGTCGCGGCGAAATCCTCCTCGTCGAGTCGCGCAACGACCTCTTGGATCGCGGTTCTCATACCGGTGCGTGCGCTGTCAGGATTTCGGGCAGCCTTTTTAACATTGAGAGGGGCGAGTTCGTAACCGAGGCTTCCGAGCTCGAGGGCCCTTTCCAGGGCGCCGTACACAGCAACGTACTCGTTCATCGGGCGCGGCAGGGAACTGGCCTCTTCCCTTGTTTGCATATCGCCGAATTCGTGACAGAGTTCGCGAACTTTTTTTCGAGGATCAAGAGGCATCGACCTGGGGAGATCCTTGACCATCAACATCTCCTTGTGTAGCTGCACCGGTCCGCTGCATGGACCAGCCAACAGTTGCGTTCGGATTAGTCGCGGATTAGAGTGGAGGAGCCACGGTGCTCTTCACTCACCGCCGGCCGGTGCCCCGCCCTTTTGCAGAGGTGCGGGGCACTTTCATGCCCGTGGCCAGCCTAACTTTTCAAGGAATCTCTGTCAAGTTCCACCCCACGCGTGCGCATCGGGCAAGGAGGTGGAGTAGCGTCGCCTTTCAGACCAGAGGCGACATCGGCGAGGCTCGTCATCCTAATAGGACGGCGTATCGGTGATCGCCTGCTGCGCTTCAACACCGAACGAGGCGAGGGAGGTTCGTAGTGCCTCATACTTTTCTCGGTAGAGCTCATGCTCAATGAACTTTGGGCAAAAGGTCAGACTGATCTCCGCCACTTTGGTGCTGGTTGACCAGCGATGAAACAGGGGGCTCAAGATCTTGAGCAGGCTCTCGGCTGATCCTATTCGGGATTGGTCCTCGCTCGAGAGAGCATTTACAGCGAAGCGAAAGGAAGAGACTGCAATGTCCACAATTGAGCAGAAGTGGGACTGGCCGATGGCAGAGTAGTGGATCCCCACGATATGTTTGTGACGCATGGTCTTTGAATACGGCAAGTCCCGGGCACCGACCGCGAACCGGTCGCGGAGCTGGCGATCGATCTGGCGGTCATCGAAACGATCGATGAGAACTAGGCCCGGTTGGTCAAATCGATTCATGAGGCCGTCGAACCCGAGCAGAACTGTATTGATGCCGTACCTTCGCGCGACCTCGGGCGTCTTGGCGATGGCGTGCAGGGTGACAGAAACGAGCATCGTGCATCCGTGAGATACCGCGGCTTCGACAACAGCTTGTTTCAAGCCCTTGAAGGATTCGTGCTCGAGCTGGTCTGGCTTAGGGTTGAACTTCAACAAGAATTCACGTGGGATCGAAAACCTCTCTCTAATCTGGTCGATTTCGGCGCTCAATGCCTGAGCGTGATCACCTGGAACGGCTATCCCTCCGTAGACGAAGAAGTCTCCGGCCGCCGGATCGAGATTGCTTTCATCAGCGTACAGCAAATACACGCGGCCTCCTTAGCCGGAGAGGGCCTCGAGGAGAGACAGGTACTCCTTCGCCCGCTCGGGGGATGTGTGAACGTAATCTTCCGTTGTACGGATGGATCGGTGACGGAGCTGAGCGCGGACATACTCGAGATCCCTCGTCCCATCGTAAAGCGTCGATCCTCGGAAGTGCCTAAGCGCGTGGATCGATCGCCTAGTGATCCCTGCCTCCTCCGAAGCCCCGCAAGACAAGGATCGACCAGGCGCCGCCCAAGGGCCTCCTCGCAGCTCGAGGCATCGGGATCGGCCAACCCAGGCCCCCAAGGAAGTCTGAGGCGCTCTTGTGCGCCTCCTCCCTCCCTCGGTCACTCAAGGGGCGGCATAAGGATCCTCCGCCGGATTGCAATGGCGACATCTACTAGAGCTAGTTCGATAGCGTTGTGCTTGATCTTCCATAGGGCTAGCAACTCGGAATCCGTCTCTGCCTGGAACTCAGGGGTCATGCTCTGGCTGCTGTCACGAAGCCTTAGGACTTCTGCATATACGGTTTCGTGCAGAAAGGGGCGATTCGAATCAATCTCGGAAGTAAGCTCCGCTCCCGCCATCATCATTTCGTGAAACAGCTCCTTCGGTGACTTCTTCCAGACCTTGGGAGGGAGATCCTTTCTAATCTGAGGATTCAAGATCTGGCCGAGTCGAGCCACCTTCCATATGGTCCGCCAGAGAGACACGTAGATCTCGAATTCCTTTTCAAACTGCAGCTTGTGGACATACGCCTCCTTAGTGTGCTCCTTCCTGAGACTCTCAATGACCGCGGCCCCGTCTCTCTTGAACTGTTCCAGTGTCAGATCCCCTCGCTCCTTCTGCCTCTGGAGAATGCGATTGGCCCACACCTTGCCCAGCCAGCTGGACAGTCCGAAGAGTACCGCCGATGCGACACCAATTGAGCCCAGAATCTCGAGGAGAGTCATCTTCTAAGCATTCTCCTTACCTCCTAGGAAACAGACTCCCCGCCGGTAGGCTGAACTTCAGATTCCCCTGGCCTCCTATACTTAGTCTTGGTCCGAATCCGGCATGGCGCCATCGACCAGATTGTCGAGCCTCCTAGCGAGCCGCGACGTTTGGACCGAGAACTCGTGCAGGCTCCCAGGGGTCACGGTCCTTGACTGGGTGATGTCTCTCAGTAGGCCGAGTTTGGCTCCATCCTCATCTGCTGCGAACGTCGAGTGCAGGAACCAGTTTCTCTCACGCGTGGTCTGAGATAGCTCCTGCAGTAGCGACTCTGTCTCGGGTTGTTCGAAAAGGTTCTGAAACTTGATTTCTAGGAGCTCACGGAACAGGGATATTGTGCTTCCAAGCGGCCTCCCGGAAGTGATACTCGCTGCTGCCCTCGTCTGAATCTCCGGATCGCCGCGATCGGGCCACTCGATGAGACGCTGGACGCCCACCATTAGCACGAACTGCAGATGCCCCAATGCAATCACAGCCCGACCCATCGCCAAGCAAAAGGCCTCGTTCTCGTACAGCTGGCAAGAGGGACAGTCGGGCCACTTCGGACATCTGAGTTCATCAACATTCACGAGTACCCCCTCCCCCCCATCCTCCGGACCGTATCCGCCGCAGTATACCCCTTGGACCCAGGCCGCGAACGTCGATTCTGGCCGGCGGAAAGCTCTCCTGTGGGGGTCTGAGGACAGTCTGGAGGTGGGAATGGGGCCGGGTCCGGGTGTGGAGAATCAGCGTAGGGAGAATGCCAGCCACCTCAGAGTATCTGCAGAATGGAAGCCACCATGGCAATGACTGCGTTGGCGTCTTCCCTGCTCCAGGGAATCTCTGCAGAGACGTCGTCAGCGTGTTTTGCTGGAGCTACGAGGACTTTGATGGCACGACGGAAGTGGAGGAGCCGGTGCCCCTTTCCCCACTTGTTTCTGTCCTTCATCTCGTCCATCTCCTTTGAGAGGGAACCATCCTCCTTGCTCAGGACCGCACTTGCAGCCTCCAACGCGTCTCGACAGGTGGCAACCGCATCCCGATACTCGGCGCGATGGACTTGCATCCGGGCCTTCTCCAGGTATTTGGCCGATTTGCGGAACGGGTTGCCACCCCCCATGGACACCTCTAACAGGACGTGATCCACATACTCCATCTCGCCGAGAATATCTGCCCACCTACCCTTCTTCATCGGAATGGAACACCTCTCCGTGACTCCGTAGTGGCCGGTCCTGGCGTGAATGATGCCACTGAGAGCCAGCTCCATCTGCATGCTGCCACCTGCCCTCGCACTCTCGATCTCCTCTAGTGACCGCTCATTTAGCCGAAAGCAGATCGACAACCGCATTTTCTGGACACCACCCTTTCCTGAGATTGGCAACTCATGCTGTTCAGCGCTTGTCCTCCCAAGGACAACGTAAACCGCCGGCTCACATCGAATACTCAGGGTCCCATCGAGGCTGATTAGCCAAGACGGATCGGCGGTCCCATTACCTGTCAGCCTGACTTGAAAATCGAGGGTGTACATCCCCGCCTCACGTCCGCCGCGAACCTGATCAACCTCGAGATCGCAGAAATTCTCGCCCCCGACTACGAATGACATAAGGACACCTCCTCACTAGGACTCGCCGGGGTAAACCCGGAAAGGGGATGGTCTGTAGATTAGAGAGCTCCGCGAATCAGGCCGGCAGAGATGCCCAGTTCCCCTCGGTGGTGTCCACCCAAATAGCAGTTTTGTGGCCGCATTGCTATAGAGTCAACGCTACAGCTCGACGTAGGCGAGGGGATCGGCGGTCGCCTCGAGGAGGGCGGCGTCGGAGGGGGAGAGGGTGACTGAATTTACCACAGCTCAAAAACGAAGTTGATGTTCTGGACTAGTATCCAGCCACCGGTAAGTGCGCCTGCAGTGTATAGCAAAGTACAGGCCATCCGAGCAACCGGAGAGGACCCATTTGCAATTCTGCGAGCGTAGAAGAAAACCGCCTCAGGCTTCGGGTAGCTCAGACCAGGGTTGTCGAGGTCCTTCGCATACTGAAGTCGGAAAGTGGGGCCCTCCTTGATTCCCATCCGGCGAATCACATGGATTGTCTCAGGAAGAAGGGGAGCCTCGCTATTGGACTTCTGCCCCCAGACGCTTGCGGCAAACAGGATCTCTCTAGATAGATCCATAGGGCCACGACCCTCGGCAAGGAAGGCCTTCGCATCTTCGTGGAGCCTAATGATGCCTGGACACTTTCTGGAGTAAATGAAGTTGGCGAGTGCGAAGAACAGCGCCGACAGAAACAGTAGCTTCCAAGAAAAGGGGAGTCCGATTTCAATCGTGTAGGTCTTGTCTCCTGCGACGAATTCCAGAGAATCAATCTTGTTCAGGACCCTTGCAACGATGGGCAACCCGAATAGCCAGATTGAGGATGTCCGCAGGGCACGGCTTTTTCCCCACCGACTGAGCGAGACCCAACTTCTCCTCCACCACCCGCCAGTCTCCCCAAGCCGGGGCTCCTCGACAGTTACCCCATCCTCAGCACTCTCTGCCATCTCTCACTCACCCCCATACGTCGTCCGGGTGGTCAACAGGAATCAACTCACCACCGTCACCGAACTTGAAGGTCTTCCCATCCATCGTGACTCCATACGCTCTACCTTGAGAATCCGTAACGGGAGACCCTCTCTGATCGCACTGATCACACTTGTATACCCCTACGGTGTAATCCCCCAACGTGCTCCCGATCCGCCGCATCTTGATGAAGCAGTTGGGACAAGTAAGTGGTTCTTCCGTGGGCCGCTTCAACCCTCACCTCTCCCTGACAGGGGGGATATCAATCCATCGTCCCCCGATCCCCTCACCACACTCGCCCCACCAACCATCCCCGCCCGTCTCTCGTCCAGGCGTCGGAGGTGTGCGGGGGTCACTGCTGATCTTCTGCCTCGATCTTAGTCATTCTTTTGAAATCGGATCCACTGAACTCTATTGCAAGCCCACCTACGGTGGCATCATCTATCTGCAAGGTGAAGCCCCCTGTATTGGCTACCATGACTATCATCCCTTCGCGTTCCCTGCCAAGGAGCGGGTCGAAGTACCGATACCTCTCTCCGATCCCAGGCCCCCTCCTCACCAGCCTCCGGTAGCGGGGGCCGAATTCGGGGTGTTCACGCAAGTACGCTACGTCCGGGTCGCTCTGGGACATATCCGCGTACTTTGCATCTACGTCAATAGCTGTGGACAACGACTCCAGCGCGTCTTCTCCTCGCTCAAATAAACTCAGCAAGCAACCCTTGCTGTAGTGTGCTCTGGCATACTTCGGATCGAGTTCGATGGCCTTGTCGAAAGCCTTCAGTGCTTCTTTGGGGCGGTTCAGTTCTATCAGCACAACTCCGCGGTTGTTGCGTGCCTGGGCATAGTTCGGATCGATCTCAATCGCCTTTTCGTAGGCCGCGAGCGCTTTCTTGTATTCCTCAATCCTAAAGTAGCCGTTGCCCCTGGTTATGTGGTCATCAACAGTAGACGCTATAAGTCGCTCCGCTACCTCTAGCCGCGCTCTCAACTTTGCCGTTTCTTTGCCAGAAAGAGTGGGCCTATCTGGATCGAGGACCTTCGGAACATTGCTGCGAATTTCATCCAAAGAACGGATGGCTTCCGTCTGCTGCGCAAGCTCGTGGCGCAAGCGCTTGATCCATCCTTCATCCTGAACGGTCTTGTTCTGGAGACCTTCGACTGCCTCAATGCTGGCCTCGTAAGAGCTGACAATACCCTGGCGACGTCGCCACTTCTCACCCTCCGCTAATTGCCCGCGGCGCAAGCTCGCCATTGTTTCCTTCTCTTCGGGCGAAGGGTCTTCAATGCGCTCTAGCGCCTCAATGTCATCTTTGAAGGACTGGATTATCGCCGCTCTCTGTTCCCTCGGCTCGCTACTCTTGAATTCGCGCCATGCGGCGTATCCCTTCAAGCCACCAAACGCGCCGATCAACCCACCGACTCCACCAACGATCGCCCCCAATATCTTCATCCACTCAGGAATGGCTCTTCCTCCCGGAGAGATAATGGCCCGAGGTTCTTATCTTGGATTGCCCGGTCATCCGTTGCTGCCTCGCCCTCTACCCTACCGACCATCCCGTCTGGATGTCAACCTCGGCTTCACCATTGTCATCGCGGGTGCTTTGCACATGCCGCCTCGATGGTATGACTATCCACAACCAACAGGGCAGATAGATTTTGTCGTGCAAATCGACAATGACCGCATGCAAGTGAACTCTTCCGTAGCATTGGGTAGTGGCCTAATTTGAGGGGTTTCATACCTGGCTAGCCGAGTAGTCAGAGTGGCGGTCCATTTCTCCGTTTCGCCATTACGCCGCCATGGGCTCCGGCCTCGATGCGCCTGATTCCCTGTATCAGGCCGTCGGCATCTGCCTCATCAAGATGTTCAAAGACTACCGCCCAGCCTCCTTCGGGGTTCTTCTCGATGCTGTAGTGATGCGCGGAATCAGTGCAGTCGCATTGTTCACAGTCTGCGTACTTATCGTCTAGTCTCAATGTCTTGAGCACATTTCGAGTCTCCCTCGCAACGTACTGACAAACCGACGAATCGTCACTCGAAGACTTTGGAGTCATGATACTTGGCTAATCGCCCCTCCTCTTGGCTAACTAGATATGCAGTTCCCCTGATTTGGGGGCCCCGGACGGGGCGGCTACTTCAAGCGCTCCTTGAGCCTTTCCAAGAGAGTTTCCGCGTGCCGCAGAATATTCCCATCCGTCCAATGCGTCTCTATGTTTACCCTGTCCAAGCCAATTCCCAGAAAGATGTGGTCAGCTACGTCTGTGCGCTCCATATCAAGCTCAAAATAATTTCTGAGGCCGCGCACCGCCTCTCCCAGTCTATCTACAACCTCATGGCCATGGATCTGAGTGAAATTCGGCCTTTGCAGTTGCATAACGCACCATCCTAACTCTTTTGCATATTCCTCCAGTCTCCCCCGCTGCCTTGGAGTGATCCAGTCATCGTCTTGCCCATCCTGTACGTCTTGCTCGCCCTCTAGTTTGTTCCACAGCCACGCTACGACGAATGCTGGGATTCCAAGAGCGATGATGATAGCGGCTCCGAATATCGCGTCCCTCCATGCAAATGCCAGCAATGGGACTGCTATGGCTGCCATGATTGCCCATACCGTTCCTGTTTTCTTGATGGTTCCAGCTCGTGACTTCTTGCTACGCAACGTCCGCGGCTCCCCATATCCTGTCGGTAGTGCCGAGTGCAATTGCCGGGGTCGCCTCCGCAAGGCTTCTGTGAGGCTTACCAAATTGTACCAGAGTCGTTCGTCACCCCGTGAATGGTTTGGGTCGTATCATCCTGGCCAGCGCAAGACGGCCTCTTCGGGCTGGCCATGAAGGAATCCCCTCGATTTGGCTGCCAAAGCCGGCCAGGAGCCGGCCCCGAGAGTCGCTACGCGAGGGCAAAGATTCCGTGAATGGTTACGAATCCATGTTATCCATGTATGTTCACAATTTACTTGCACCCTGATCTGAAATTGAGACACTACCCATATTCTGGAAGACATACAGTTCCACGTGCCACCAATTGGCTGGACATGGCAGCTTAGCAGAGAAAGTCCCATCCGATGATGAAGCACATCTCGTGGCTACGATGGTCGATCCTGCGCGCTTGGGGGAGGAGCCGGCTCATTCGCACGTCATTCGCATGGTTGCTGCTAGTTCCGGTCCTCGCTCGACTCCTCTTGCCCATCGCGGGTGATCATACTGTGTCACTCCTTGGGCAATCGTGGGATATCCACATTGGCCTTCCGTTTCATTGGGTGGCCTTCTACGCTGCGGCTGTTCTGTTTGCGAGCGCCCAGACTCTGTATCTCCTTTCCTGCCCCGAGATGCCCGATCAGTTCGAGAATGTTGCTGACTTCATGGCCAAGCATGGTCGGGCAGTGGCGTTCGAACTTGGAAGCCAGGTGGCGCGCATGGCCAACGACATCGCCGCAGAAGCTCGCACCTGGGAAACGACGGACCTCGGCGCCGACCCCGAAACGGTCAAGGCGGCCATGCTGCGCATCAGCAAAGGCTTGAAAGAGAATCCCCTGTACCTAGCTGCGGTCCTGATTGGCAAGGACAAGCCTCTCGAAGGCCTCATCGGAGGGGGAATCACAGCGGAAACGTTCGCCAACAAGCTTGCGGTGATGGCTGGCGGACTGGATTACATGGGGATGGCCGGCGACCGAGAGACTATTGCTCAGTCGGAAGAGTTTTGGGTGCTCTATCAGTTTGCCGATCAAGCTAGGCCCCGTCGTCTGCTCACCTGCGCGATACTGTTTGGACTCGGCTTCCTAGCCTTCCTCATTGTAGTTGGCCAAGGTGCACTCAACGTACTGAGCCTCGCGGCCCAGTGAGAAATACTCGCGCTGAAGGCCCTCGATATCCGCTACGAAGATCTCGTGCAGCCGGTCGAACGCGAGCAGCAGGCCCAGCTTGGCATTGAGGCAAACAGTGAACTTGCATTCATTCCAGAAGGCAAAGGAATTCATCGAGAAGGACATCGGGCGAGAAATTGCTTTAGCAAAGGCCACAGCGATTCCGGCCGGGGAACAGTCTCTACGCGAACTGGGCATCTACCCTGGAGGCGGCAACTTCTTGGCTGCGCTAGGTCTCCTCTGCTACACGGAGTGGGCGGGGAAACTCAAGTATGGCTGCAAGTACCCCGTCAGGGGGAGGCGAGGCAAGGAGAAAGACGCGGCCTCCCACAACTTCAATCACTTCTTCGACGACCTGGGACCTGGTTACAGGAGATTCCGAGAGGACGAAGAATCCGAACAGGAATCTCCCTATTCCACTTTTCGCTGCGGACTAGCTCACGAATACCTCGTGAAGAAGTCGTGCACGATTTACATGCTCGGCGGCGGGCCGGTGGATGCTGGAATCGGCAAGGATTCGGCCGGCCGCTACTGGTTTGTTGTCGAACGATACTTTTCCGATCTGATGCGCGCCCTGGACAACGTGGAGGCGCAACTGTTTCCGCGGTAGTTTTCACTGCCAGACACAACAGCACGCACTCCGAAGCAGACGCTGGGAGGCTTCATGGCCGCGGACTCTGTCATCGGTCACCAAGTAATAGGTGGCCTGACAGCACAGCGATGACCTGATTGCCCTTCACGGCCAAGAGGAGCGAGAAGCTCGTCGTACCAAGTCATCCTGCTGGCGCCAGGAGTCGTGCTCTTCTGTGGGCTTCTCCCGCCCGCGCTACTGACCCGAAACGTCGCTTGGGTCATTCTGGTGGGCATGGCCCTCGTCGCGGGTGTGGGGGACTACTACTGGTTTTGGAGGATACGGGCGCTTCCCCGGGATCGATGGGTTTGGGACAAGGCCGGACTAGTTGGGCTGGAGGTCTTGGCCCACGACTAGGTAAACCCCAGGACGTGGAAAGACGCTGCGGCAAGAGAAGGAGCGTTCCAGGGTGTCCATGTAGCAGATTACGAGGAACCGCTCGAAGTAGGCGGGGGGATCTTCCGTCGCCTCGAGGAGGGCGGCGTCGGCGGGGGTGAGGATGGGGGTCATGAGAAATCTGGACGGCCAACAGCGGCGAGCGTCCTAAGGGTGGCGGTGGATGTCATCTTGGCGATGTTCCGCCAATACGCTCGCCATTGCGCACGATACTTCTTCTTGCACCCGCCGCATAGACTCGCCAAGTAGGCGTTTTGACCATCATGCCGCATCGCAACCCGAGGGGACGCGAGACGATCACGACGTACTCGGCTCGGATGTCTGTCCCTCAAGATTCGCCCGCAGTCGGTGCCCTCACAAAATGCTAGGCCGCGGCGGCGCGCGTTCGACTCTCTCCTCTCCCAGCGAAGATACCCGAGCGGCTCCTGCTCCAGATCCGGCACTGTACCATCATGAAGCCGGCCCGAAGACCCGATGTATTCAGTCCAGATGGAGTCGATCAGAAGTGGCGGATGCGTCTGCATCTCTACCCCCACACGTCGTCCGGGTGGGCGACGACGCTATTACTCGTCACGTTCTTCCTCGAGTGACTCAGGCACGCAGGCATTCACGAAAAGCTCCCCGAACGGAAGCAACTTTGTGCTCCCCCTCCTCTTCTGATAATGGCGGTCCGCACTGCCCATACCCGAAACATAAACACTCTCAACATGCAGGGTATAGAGTGACTCTGAGACTTTCATGTCGTGAAGACCTCTTGTCACCATGAGCCCAAGGCTCTCGAGATGGCTTACGTACATAGAGAAGTGATCCGGATACCAGAGCTCACTCGTGGAGAATTCGTTGGAATGTATCTTCCAGGGACCCTTCGGCTGTTGCCGGTTCCAATCAATGAGGGGGCGGCGCTGTTCAAATTCGAAGGACCTCTCGCGATGCTCCTTGAGGATGAGCGCCTCGTCCCGGCTGAGTTGTTCTATGATGTTGACGAAGGCAGGATGAGCTTCCGCGACCCTCTCCCTGTCCATCGCTCTGGCGAGGAGGTTCTCGAACATCCGAGCAAGCAGGGAGGAGTCTGGGGCATACGTCAACCGCCCTAGCAGTGGTCCAGAAATCTCTCCTGGCGCACCTACCAGTCTGTCTTCGGGGACTTGATCTCGGGCTCGCTTAATGTGTCCTGCCAGTTTGTCGAAGAGTTCTGCGCTACACCGGAGAGAAATCAGACGAAGTCGAAATGTCTTGACCAAGTCGACCAGGATCTCGCTGGTTTCCCTAAGTGGTTTCTGGGCGAAATCCTTGTAAGCCTCATCAAGAGGAACGAGAGCCTTGAAGACCTCTACTATGCGCGTTAGGCTCCACGGATCAGTCACGCCCCGTTCCCCCCTATCTCTTTTCGTACCACACTCGCCCCACCCAAGATCCCCGCCCGCCTATCGGCCAGGCGACGGAGGTGTGCGGGGGTCACTACTCTTCTTCTGCCTTGATCTTCGTGACACCCTTGAAATCGTCTGGACCGCGCATTAATAAAGACTCGCCCTCGATGAAATCGTCTGGCTTCAGAGCCCACTCCCGTATCCTAAGGTCTGAATGAAATACGGTCCCTTCACGTTCCCTGCCTACGCTCGTGTCATAGTACCGAAACCTCTCTCCGATCTTAGGAATCCGCACCACTTCTGCGGTCGAGCGGCGGCGCGCTCCATGCCGTGCTGACGGCCGCAGAGGACCATCCGGGCCAAGAGCCTCCAGGTACGATCCTAGCTGTCCCGCCAATTCGACCGTAGATCTATGAGAGAGACTGGCACCTCTCTCCAACCCCTGCTTGATTTGCAGGGTTAGTTGAAGCAATCGCTCCTGCCAGTCTTGGAGGTCAGCGCGAGGCGGCTCGTCCCCTGATTCCTCGAACTTCTTTAGCAACTCAGTTACCGTGGCCTGGAATGGGGTCCAGTAACTCTTCCAGTGCTTGTCGACGGCCGTTTGACTGTTGCCCCCTTCATGACGTTCGGCCAGTCCGTCTATCAGCGCCTTCATGTCTTCTGGGTCTTCAAAATTCGTTGTTTGGAGGTCTTGGAATGGTCTATCAAGGTCGAAGTTCTTTATGCCAAATAGAATGGGGCAGACCCGCTTCTTGCTGGGATCATCCTTATCCCCCTCTTGCTTCATTCCGGCCGACAAGGCTCCCGCTTCCCAGTGCATCCAGTGGGAGCGCTTGTTATTACGTGTCAAGCAGAATACCCCGACGAGCGATTCGTCAAGATAGCTCGAGATTTCAAGACCCGAGAAGGCGCCCTTCGGGATAGTGTGAGAACGTGAGATCGCAACATTTCCCACGCAGAGTTCGATCAACTCTTGTAAGTGGACAGCAATCTTGCCCGCGGGTTCCTTGGACCACCCAATGAATACCTTCAACTGCGACATGAAAACTTCCCTCCATGCGATTCCGACTACTACGGTGTACGGGTATCAGTGTAAGGCGGGCGGGCGGGCCGGTAAAGCTACGAGGGCATGACCTCTAATATTCCTTCGCGAACACGGCGAAGTCGACGCACCCTTCCGGAGACGGGTTCTTGCGGGTCGCTGTGCAGACCTGGAACCCGCTACGCTGCTCTACGAGCATGCCGATCATCTGCATCTCAAGTTCTTCGGGGAGGGTGATGCTGAAGTCTCTCGGCTGTGCGAGGAGGACCTCGATGTCCGACCAGGCGATGGGGCTGCCCTTGGTTTTCAGTGACTCCATTCTCTCACCCCCACACGTCGTCCGGGTGGGCGACGGGAATCATTCGTTTTTCTCCGCGCACTCCTGGCACTCGCACCCGTTACCCTCGCACCGCTCGTGGCGATTATGGACGCACTCGGGGCAAAGCGATCGTGTGTCGTCTGCTGGATCCGAGTAGGGAATCTCCCCTTCAAAGGGATCTGCCGGGTCTATGGCGTAGTCGTTGGCGTCGGTCATTCCTGGTCCTAGCACTCCTGGCACTCGCACCAGTCAGCCTCGCATTGCCAGTGCCGGTCGAGAACACACTCAAGGCATAGAGTTCGAAAGGAGGTGCTCTCAGGCTCTCCGAAATCGCCGTCGCCTGGTTTGCTTGAACCACGAGCGTAGTCGTTGCCGCCGGTCATGCTCAGCCCCCCCCTTCACAGCCTAGTATCTCGAGCTCAACTGAGACTCTCTCGCCGTGCATGTCTTTCGCACCAAGTCGGCCAGACGACCCAGAGGATAGCACCACTCCGCATCCTCTGGCCTCGGCCATCCCAAAACGGTCCCAGACCTTGCCATCATGACTCGACCTCGACCACCGACCACCCCTCGTCTCCCTCAGCAGGATGCCGCTCAAGCATCCGCCCGAGATGGTTGCTGCAGGAGTAGAGAATCTTCGGGTCCGAGCTGGTGAAGGGATACTGGCACACCCAGTAGGATTTTGCCTGGCACCCAAGAAGCCCGCAACGCTCCTTGCTCCCCGCGGGTCGCATTCTCACCCCCACACGTCGTCCGGGTGGGCGACGGGGACCAAGAAGTCCTCCAGCTCCGGCGTCAAGTCCTCGTTTCTCTCCAGCCGATAGGCTTGGCCGAGGTAAATTACTCCCTTCACCTTTCCGGACTCGGCGACCCTGAGATGGTGGGCTAACTCTCCCAGGCAATTCGCTACGTTCAAAATCCCGGAGTTGGCGCAGGATTCGCACCCGTAGAGCGGGATGGACTTCTTGTCGGTCATGGCCTCACCAACCTTGGAGATCGTCCCTCCGCAGCGGATGCAAGGGATGTTGGGAAGGTCGCTCACTCTTCCTCACACTCCCCGCACTCGCACCTGACAACCTCGCATCGCCAGTGCCGATCGTGGAGGCACTCGAGGCAGAGGGTTCGGACTGTGGTGCTCTCGGGATCTTCCCGGAAGTTCATGGCACGCCACTCCACCTGTCCATTCTAGCCGGGGTTCTTCGGATACATCCAGGTCCGAGTCACTCACTCAGCCTGCCTCCGCCGTCTGTGATGTGAACCCTCTTACCCTTTTGCACAATCCGCACAATTCGCAGAAATAGGGAGCCAGCCCATTTGTGCGAATACTGCGAATATTGCGAAGGGATACTGGGGGTGAGCGCCCCTGTCGGGGCCCTCCTTGCCTCAGAGACAGATGCAATTTGAATCGGGAACAGACCGGGTGAAGTCCGGACGCTACATGCCTTTCATTTGCCGGTTTGGGGAGGGTTTTGCCCGGGGAGGTTATTTCTGAAGATCCCGACTGTGATCTTCTCCGATGGAAATGGGGGCCAGAGCCTAGCCCATCTGAATGGGGCCTTACCCTGCGGCCCAATCCCCTTTACCACTCTTTCCCATCCGACTTTTTCGTACGGAAGGTGAATGTGGCCTGAGCCCCCCGAGGGGTCCAGCAGGGGACGCCACTCTCCTTCACCCTCCCACATCCAGAGGATGTTCGGGAACCAGGCCAGTACCTCC
>JAPUJT010000184.1 GCA_027296055.1 Planctomycetota bacterium
ATTCCCTCGAGAGACTTCTTCGTTCGCATCCCCTTCGGGGGATCGATCTCGGCGAGGATCAACGGACCCGGCCGCCCCGGATCGAGGAAGTGGGGCTCCGGCGGGGCTGCCTCGGAAGTTTTCCGCAGGGGTTCGGCCGGAGGAGCGGAAACGATCTTTCGTGCCGCGGGCTTCATTCCGCGAATCGCCCGCGCCATGACACGGATCTCGTTCGGAGTCGTCCCGCAACATCCTCCGATCAGGTTGGCTCCCGCGGCGACGAGATCCTTGGCCGACTCGGCAAGATACTCCGGGGTCATCAGGTAGTAGTATCGCCCCCCGAGAAACTGGGGGAACCCGGCGTTGGGGAAGGCGGAGAGGGGAAGCTGGCTCGCCTGGCCCATCTTCTCGATCACACCCGTGGCCGCCTTCGGACCCCGGCCGCAGTTCGTTCCGACGAAAGCGGCCCCGGCCTTCTCGAGTCGCCCGAGGGCATCGACCGCCTCCGCCCCCTGCACCGTCCGGCCCCTCTCGACGAAGGCGAGCTGGCAACCCACGGGGAGGTCCGTCTTCTCCTTCGCCACGTCGAGGGCGATCAGGATCTCGTCCAGATCGGAGAAAGTCTCGAGCAGGATCAGATCGACGCCTCCCTCGGCGAGGGCGATCACCTGCTCCTCGAACGCCTTCCGGACCTGCTCTTCCTTCCGGACAGGCCCACCCCCGATCTCCGTCGGCGCGAGGGGCCCCACGGCGCCGGCGACGAACACCTCCTCACCTGCAGCCTTCCTCGCGATGCGCGCCCCTGCCAGATTGATCTCTCTCGTCTTTTTCTCCAGCCCGAACTTGGCGAGCTTGAACCGGTTCGCCCCGTACGTGTTCGTCTCGATCAGCTGGGCCCCGGCCGAGATGTACTCCTCATGAATGGCGCCGATCTGGTCCGCCCGATCCAGATTGAGGGAGTCGGCATTGACATGGATGCCGATGCCTCGCTCGTAGAGCAGGGTGCCGATCGCGCCGTCACCCGCCAGGACCCCATCCCGGATGTGCTGGACGAACAAATCGCTTCTAGCGTTTGCCAATCGAGTCTCCCTTTTTGAGTGGCTGGCCCCGCATTATCCGGAACCGTCGCGTCGATGGAAAGGGGATTCTCCCGGGGGGGAGCGGCCGGCCTGCTTATCGGGCGACCGTGATCGAGGGAGTGTCGGACGCTTCCACGTCGCCGACGATCGCCGACTCGGTGCAGCCGCTCTTCACGAGAGCGGCCAGCAGCCCGTCCGCATCCTCGGGGTGGACCGAGAGCAGGAGCCCACCGGACGTCTGGGGATCGAAGAGGAGCGTTCGCTCCTCCTTCGTGAACGAATCCAGAAACTCCATGTGGGGCTCTGCGTACTCGGCGTTGGGCGCCGTCGACTTGGTCCCCATTCCCTTCCGGATCAACTCCACGGCCCACGGGTAGCGGGGGATCGACTCGTAGCGGAAACGCATACGGACTCCTGCCCCTTTCGCCATTCCCAGCGCGTGCCCTGCCAGGCCGAAACCGGTGATGTCTGTCGCCGCGTGGATGGAAAAGGCTCTCGCCGTCTCGCAGGCTTGCTTGTTGAGGGTCGACATCTGCTTGTAGGTCGCGGCATACGATTCCGGATCCAGCTTCCCCTTTCGGTGCGCCGTGAGGGTCGTTCCCGTCCCGATCGGTTTGGTGAGGATCAGGGCGTCTCCGGGCTTCGCGCCGGAGTTCCTCCAGATCTTGTCCGGATGAATCGTGCCGGTTACGGCGAGGCCGTACTTGAGATCTTCGTCGATGACCGTGTGACCTCCGGCGAGTGCGGCCCCGGCCTCGGTGGCTGCATCGAGGCCCCCCTGAAGGATCTGGCCGAGATCCTCCATCTCGATCCCTTTCTCCGGAAAGGCACAGATGTTCATCACCGTGATCGGATCGCCACCCATCGCGTAGACGTCGGAGAGCGAGTTGGCTGCCGCCACCCGGCCGAACTCGTACGGGTCGTCCGAGATAGGCGTGATGTAGTCGACCGTCTGGATCAGCGCGATCTCGTCGCTCAGCTTGAAGACGCCGGCGTCGTCCCCCGCCTCGACCCCGACCAGAAGCCGGGGATCGGTTGTGTGCTGCAAGAGATGCACGAGATCGGATAGGTCGCCCGGACCTAGCTTGCCCGCTCAGCCGGCGCTCTTGGCGTGCTTCGTGAGGTGGCAGCGCTTCTTCGCTCCCATCTTCCTCTCCCGCGGGAGCCCGCGATGTGGCCCGGAGGGCCGGGCCTTCCCCTGACCTGAATCAACCGTCTTTTTACGAGAAGAGCTTTTCGCCCTTGTAGATCGTCCTCTTGGTGAGCAGCCGCTGCCGATCCCCTCGCTTCTCCTTCCACACCAGCTCCTGGACCTTGAAGAGCCCTTCGAGCAGGGCCTCGGGCCGGGGGGGGCAGCCAGGGACGTGGACGTCGACCGGGACGATCAGGTCGACCCCCTTGACGACATGGTAGCCGTACCTGTAGTAGGGCCCGCCACCCACCGTGCAAGCGCCCATGGCGATCACGTATTTCGGCTCGGGCATCTGGTCGTAGAGGCGCTTGACCCGGGGGGCCATCTTGTGGGTGACGGTCCCCGCGACGATCATCAGGTCCGCCTGGCGGGGCGTCGCCCGGAAGGGTCCGGAGCCGAATCGGTCGATGTCGTACTTGGAGGCGCCCGTCGCCATCATCTCGATCGCGCAGCACGCGAGGCCAAACGTCATCGGCCAGACGGATGATGCGCGCGCCCAGTTGATGATCTTGTCCAGGGAGGCGACGACGATGTTGTCCCGGAGGATGGGGTCCTTCAGCTCGTTGGGGGGTCCACCCTTCGATTCGGGCACGAACTGGGGTGTTGCGGGGCCGTCCATGAATCCTCCTGGATCGTCCTCATGGCTCTATCCGGTTCCGCTTAAGTTTAGCGCAATTGGTGTGCCGGTCAAGAGGAGGACCCATCGTCCCCGATCGCCTTCGTGGGGCACTCCTCCATCGCCTTCCCACAGGAGGCCTCCTCCTCCGGGCTCTCCGGCTGCTTCGCCACATAGGAGAACCCGCCCTCGGGACCCCGATCGAAGTTGCTCGGGGCAAGTGTCCGACAAAGGTCACAGTCGATGCACAGGACGTCGACGTAATACCTCCCGGGGACATTTTCCGACAGCTTTTCATCTCGGAAGGCCAAGGGGTACCTACGGCTTGCTGGGAGGATGATCGGGGAGGGGTTCGATCTTCAGGAGCCCTTCCATGTCGATGACCATCCCCTCCCGGGTGTAGGATGAGAACTCCAGGATGCCCGTGTCCATGCGGATCGCGTCCTCGGGACAGGCCTCGACGCAGAGACCGCAGAACACGCAGATGCCGAGGTCGATGTCGAATCGGGCAGGGGCCTTCTCGATCCGCGGATCAGGGTGCTCCTGGGCCACGATGTGTATGCACTTCGCCGGACAAGCCGTCTCGCACAGCATGCATGCGACGCAACGGGGAGAGTCATCCTCACGCTTCATCAGGCGATGCATCGTCCGGTAACGAGACGGGATCGGCCGCCTCTGCTCCGGATACTGGATCGTGACGGCGCCCGGCTCCGACGGAGTCCGTCCGAGCAACGTCAGGATGTGGCGCGCCAGGTTTCGGAAGAAGTGCTTCGCCGTGATCCCCAACCCGCGGAAGATCGCGGGGAGGTACGTCTTCTCCCAGAAGGTCAGCTCTCTTCTCTTTACTACGATGGCCATTCGTTTCCGTATCGAAAAAGACCTCTTACAGGAGGAGTATAACCGCTCCCGTGAGGAAGATGTTTACCAGGGATAGTGGTAGCAATCCCAGCCAGCCGAGTCGCATCAGTTGATCGTACCGAAACCGGGGTAGGGTCCACCGGACGAGGAGGAGGAACCAGCACATGAGGCAGACCTTGACCCCGAAGGTCGCCACCTGGACGGCCACGACGAGCCATGCGGGCATCCCGATCTCGGCGCCCCAGGGGAAGACGAACCCGCCCGCTTGCAGATACGGGAACTGCCACCCTCCGAAGAAGAGAGTCACCGAGAGGGCGGCGGCGAGGACCGTCTCCACGAAGTCGGTCATCATGAACATCCCCCACTTCATCCCGCTGAACTCGGTGAAGTAGCCCACGATCTCCGACTCCCCCTCGGGGAGGTCGAAGGGGCCTCTCTTCGATTCGGCGACTGCGGCGGTGAGAAAGAGGACGAAGCCCAGAGGCTGCACGAAGATCCCCCAGTTGGGCAGAAAGCCGAGAAGCAGCCCCCCCTGTCCCTCCACGATCCGGCTCAGATTGAGGGTGCTGTGCACCATGACCACGCCGAGCACCGATGCGCCCAGAGCAATCTCGTAGGAGATCATCTGGGCGGAAGCCCGGAGACCTCCGAGGAGCGCGTACTGGCTCCTCGATACCCAGCCCCCGAGGGTGACCCCGTAGACGGCGAGGGAGAGGACGGCGAAGATGAAGATCAGCCCGATATCGAGATCGACCGCCTGAAGGGGGCCTTCGACGCCGAACATCGTGACCGTCGGTCCGAACGGGATCGCGGCGAAGGCAAGAAGGGCGAAGAAGAGAGTGAGGAACGGGGCCAGGTGGTGCAGGAATCGGCTCCCGCCATCCGGGACGAAGTCCTCCTTCGTGATCACCTTGAGCGCATCGGCGATCGGGTGGAAGAGCCCGAGGAGCCGGAAGCCGAAGATCGAGGCGCGATTCGCGCCGATCCGATCCTGCATCAACGCACTCTGCTTTCGTTCCGCCCAGGTGAGCAGCCCGGCCAGGCTGAGGACGCCGAAGAGGACCATACTGATCTTGAGGAGGCTCACCGCGATCTGCGCACCCATCGGCTACCCGACCTCCGCGGCATCATCGGAGGGGATCTCCACGCCGAGCCTCCTGGCGAGGCCCTGGAGAATCTCGATCTCCGGGAGAGATTCCCCGAGCGGCTCCAGCGCTCGATGAAACCTCTGAACGATGCCATCGAAATTGGTGAACGTCCCTTCCTTCTCCGCATAGACGGCTGAAGGGAGGACGATCGAGGCGAGGCCCGAGGTCTCGTTCGCCAGGGGCCCCACATAGATGATGAACTCGAGCTTCTCGAGGTAGGATCGCCATTCGGGCCTGCCGGCCAGATCGTGCCCGAAGATGACGGCGCCCTTCCGGCCGGAGAGGGTCTTCTCCGGGTCCGCTTCGGCCGGGTCCAGATCGAGCAGTTCCGCCCCTCGGGTGTTCGGATTGCGGTCCGCCTGGAGGAGGATTCCGTCTCCCTCGGTCGGCACCGGGGGGGGCACGCGCCAGGGGATCGCCCCGACCTCCAGACCGACACGAAAGAATCGATCGGTCAGGAGGAGCTCCTCGTTGGACATCTGAGGGGACGCGATCACGGAGAGCTCTCCTCGCGCCGATCGGATCTGTTCCGCCGCAAGATCGAGGGCCGCCTCCATCGTGATGGGTCCCGAGCCGTTGCCCTCCGGGGCCGTGGGGGCGCGGAGACGATCCTTGGAATCGATGAACTTGTATCCGTACCTCCCCACGTCGCACATCCAGTATCCGTTCACGTCGGGGTTGAGCCGGGGCTTGAGGCGCATCACGCGATCGCCTCCCGCCTTGTGGGGCCTCCCCGAGGCGTTGTACTCGACACGGATGTTGCAGCCCCGGCTGCAGCCGGGGCAGATGGAGTCGGCCGACCCCAGATACCAGACTCGGCACTTGAACCGGAAGTCGCGGTCGAGCAGAGCGCCAACGGGACAGATGTCCGCCAGGTTGCCCGTGTAATTTCCCGAGAGAGACTTCCCCTCGACCGTGTCCACGATCGAGCGGTCGCCCCGGAAGAAGATGCCGAGGTCCCTGGTCTTGCTCACCTCCTGCGTGAAACGGACGCAGCGAGAGCAGAGGACGCACCGCTCCTGGTCCAGGAGGATCCGTTCGCCGATGGGGAAGGCCTTCTTCGACTTGACGACCTTCGCCTCCTGCATCACGCCCGGATGAAGACCGTGCTGCATGTAGTAGTCTTGAAGCTCGCATTCCCCGGACTGGTCACAGACGGGGCAGTCGAGAGGGTGGTTGATCAGGAGGAACTCGAGCATCGCCTGCCGCGCCTGCTTGACCTCGGCCGTCTCTGTCCGGACGATCATGCCCTCGGCGACGGGTGTATAGCAGGAGATCTGGAGCTTCGGCGCCTTCTCGATCTCGACGAGACACATGCGGCAGGAACCGGCCACCGTCAGCCCGGGGTGGTAGCAGTAGTGAGGGATCGCGAACCCGAGCCGCTTCGCCGCCTCGATGACCGGCGTCCCTGGCTCGACCTCGATTTCCCTTTCGTTGATGGTGAGTTTCGGCATCGTCCTATTTCGCCTGCGCGACCAGTTTCACATCACAGGCCTTCTCCCGGATGTGATGCTCGAACTCTCCCCGGAACTTCGTCACGAACGCCCGCATCGGCAAGGCGTCTCCCTCGGAGAGCGGGCAGATGCTCGTCCCGCACATGTTCTGGGTGATCCGGATCAGGTGATCGATGTCCTCCGAAATCCCGCCCCCGTCCAGGATCCTCTTGAAGATCTTCTCGAGCCACCCGGATCCCTCCCGGCAGGGGGTGCATTGACCGCACGACTCGTGAGCGAAGAAGCGTGCAAGCACGTAGGCCGACTCGACCATGCAGTCCGAGTCATCCAGGACGATCACGGCTCCCGATCCGCCCATCGATCCGGCCTTCCTCAGATCGTCGAAATCACATCCGACGTCGATCTCATCCGCTGTGAGGACAGGCGCCGATGCGCCGCCGGGGATCACCGCCTTGAG
>JAPUJT010000185.1 GCA_027296055.1 Planctomycetota bacterium
CGTGGCTAGCCCTACCAGCGAGGCCTCCTTGAATTCCTTGAGTCCCTCCTCGAAGCTCGTTGTCTGCTGGCGCCGTATTTCGTGCATCAACCACACCGTTGCGGTCAGCGCGCTCGAGCGATCTATCTTGTCCATTTGCCGGATAATGTCCCTTAGGTCTACCGGCGTCATGCCGGGCCTGGCCTTATCGTGCAGCTGTTGCAAGTGCGAATGAGCTACGCTCGCGCGCAAGTCGCGGAGATAATTGTTCTCTGGAGCCACCTTTTCGAGGAGCGTGATGATCGGCTCAAGCCGCGAGATGGGAAATCCGGGTTGAGATTCGAGCACTTCTCGTGACTCGAACTCCAGCTTGCCGACGAGCTTCAGGGTGAGCTCGATTGCACGTTCGGTGGCAGGTTTGAAGTCGTCGTCCTTGAATCTCTTCTTGCTCAGTCGTTCGATCCCCTTCCATGCCTCGACCAGCGAGTCGGCTGCAAGGTTGTCTTGAATAGCCTGGTCCAGATCGTCCGTCCATATCTGAAGAGTTAGGGCTTCGTCGAGTAATTCCTGTGCCTTCTCGCTGCGCGGCCCCCCCTGGTCGAGCGCCTTGATGTTGACGACGAGTTCCTCTGCCTCTGGGAACCTACCGTCAGCAAGGTAGATCACGAGAGATTCAAAATCCCCGGCCAGCGCGGGCTTCGGGGGAGGCCGCATCACCAACACGATCGCGAGCAGGACCACCGCAGCGCCAAGGACGACCATGAAGGCGGTGCGGCGCCCTCGTCCCTCTTTTACCTGGCGCTCGATCTCTTCGAGATCCGCCAGGACCTCGGCGCTGGACTGGTAGCGATCCTCCGGCCGCTTGGCCATGAGCTTCGCGATAAGGTCCCCCAGTCCCGAAGGAAGATCAGAATTGACGACGGCGGGCGGCGGCGGCTCCTCGTTGACAACAGCGCTGATGGTGCTGGGGAGATCCGGCCGCTCGAATGGCGCCACACCCGTTGCCATCTGGTAGAGGACGACGCCGAAGGAAAAGAGATCGCAGCGGACGTCCACACGTTCACCGCGACACTGCTCGGGAGACGAATACCCCGGCGTACCAAAGCCGGCGCTCATCCCAGTCGAGCCACCCGGCGCCCCCAGCCAGGTCGCCGCCGCCGCCTCCGTTTGGAGCGCCTTGGCCAGGCCGAAATCGAGGATCTTCACCCGTCCCTCGTTAGTGATCATCACGTTGGCCGGCTTGAGATCACGGTGGATGACCTTGTTGCCATGGGCGGCGGTGAGACCGTGGGCGATCTGAACGGCAATGTCGAGGAACTCCGGCAGCGAGATGGGTTGCGGGCGGTGAAGCAGTTTGCTGAGAGTCCGGCCTTCGAGATACTCCATGGCGATGAAATAGCTGCCGTCGAATTCGCCGAGCTCATAAACCGTGGCGATGTTTGGATGGTTGAGGTGCGCGGCCGTGCGAGCCTCACGCTCGAGCAGCGCCAATCGATCGGGATCATCTGAGAATTCGTCGGCCACCATCTTGATAGCAACGTTGCGACCGAGTTTGCTATCCACGGCCAGATACACCACGCCCATCCCGCCTTCCCCGAGGATCTTGAGGATCTTGTAGGGGCCGATCTGATCGGGGAGCCGTGCAGAATCGGGCCGCTCGAGCGAGGCCGATCGCGGAGGCGATTCGGCCAGGGGGACGGTTTCCTCCCCCCTGAACGCTCCTGGCCGGTCTGGTTCCCTGCCGGCGTCGAACATCAACTCCACGAGGGCCAGCCGTTCCTCGAGATCGTCGGAGATCTCGGGATGGGCGGCGGCCAAGGCCTTCCTGTCCGGCCGTTCGCCCTGCCGGAGACGATCCCAGAACTTCTCGGCAATCTCTTCGATGCGAGGGTCTGCGGGACCGCCGTCATCCGTCGGGGGTGGCTCTGGAGGAGAGTGCGTCATAAGAGCTTGGAGAGGTCGTCCTGGAAGTCCTTTCCATCCTTGGAAACACATCCACATGATGTGGAGGACCGGCCTCGGGGTCCAGCGATCTGTGACCTGTGCCCTCGGGACGTCACCGGAACGAATTTCAGAATCCGGCGCATCTCAGGAAGGCAAAGGGCGAGGAAGCGACCTACTTCGAGATGGCCACTTCGGCGCCCAGACCGGCGAGCTCGAACCCCTCCCCATAGATTTCGGCGAATACTTTGAATCCGAGCGGACCGGTGCAGTGGCACGGGGCCGCGCGCTTCACGCCGTGCTCGTCGCGCATCTCCGTGGCGACCTTACGGATCGTCGCCTCGTCGTAGGGGAGAAGGTGGTATCCCCCGTAGACGAGGTCGATCTCGCCGCCGACCTGTTTGCGGGCGTCCTCCACGATCTTCCCCACCGAGCTGTGGGAGCAGCCGACCACGAGGACCTGGCAGGCCTCGGTCTCGAGGGAGAGGGAGAGCTCCGGTAGGCCGGTCAGCTTCGGTTTCTCCTCGTTCGGCGGATAGGCGGTGAAGTAGCCCAGATGGGGAGAGCGGGAGAATACGAGCTTCAACCCCGGGGCGATCTCCTTGCCTTCCGAGACATACTCGACGTTCGCCTTCCAGAAGCGACCGCTCTGGACAACGGGTATCGCCCTGTCGGTCTTGCCGTAGTAGCGCTGCGTCGGGGGGACTTGCTCGAGCGTCCCTTCCGGCGTCTTGACTGTGACCGCCGCGCCGCAGTAGAAGTCCTGCGGGAGATATATCTTCACCTTCGGGTTCACCGAGAGCAGGTAGTCGAAGCCGTTGAGGTGGTCACCGTGGGCGTGCGATCCCACGGCGAAGTCGACCTGCGAGAGGTCGATCCCGAGGGCCTTTGCGTTCCTCGCCAACAGGTCGGCGTTCGTCCCCCCGTCGAACGGGATCCGTTTCCCCTCGTGGACGATGAGACAGGAGAACCCGAAATCAAGGACGGTGCCCTCCCTCTTCTCGCCGAAGGCGTCGTAGAGGTTGATGATGCGGTTGGGGCCCGGGCCAGTCGTTTGGGTCCAGGTCTCGACCCGTCCTCCGGCGCTAAGGGCGAGAAGGGCAATGCCCGAGATCGAGAGCACGAGGGATCGCATGGTCTTCTCCTTATCAACGGCGTCCCGAAGGGACGATCTGCGGCAGAAGATTACCATCTCAGTGAATCGCACACACTCAGATCTTCTCGGGGACATGGACGCAGGGCTCGGGGAATATGGCAGGAAGAAGTAGCAGACGCCCAACCAACTCGGTACGCTCAGGAAGCTCGTCACCCGCTTTGCTTTGGATGAATGATTTCTGCTTCGGGGAGGAGAGGTTCATGGGCCGGTGCTATAACACGATCGTGGTGAACGCCCCTGTCGATAAGGTCTGGTCAACCGTGCGGGACTTTCACAATATGTCCTGGGCGAAGGGCGTCATCGAGAGTCTCGAGGTCGTTGGAGACAAGAAGGGAGATCAGATCGGCGCGAAACGGCTCCTCAATGGCGCCTTCCACGAGACGCTCCTCGAGTTGAGCGACATCGAGCATCGGATCCAGTACAGGATCGACGACGGGCCCGGTGCAGTCTCCAAGGACTCCGTGAGCAATTACATCGGGACCCTTCGACTGCTACCCGTCACCTCGGAGGATGGGACGTTCGTGGAGTGGGCCTCCCGATACGATTCCCCCGACTCCGGCGCCGTGGGGGAGTTTTGCAACCCTATCTACCAGGCGTTCCTGAAGGCGCTGAAGACTCACCTCGGCTAGGCCGGGATCCCAGCCCTTTCCCCCGGCTCTGCGGGAGAGATCCGAGAGCTCTTCCCCCATCGCCCTCGAAAACCAGATTGTACGAATCCGAGTTTCGGAAGGGAGGAACCTGACCCGATCCCCGGCATCGTATCACGATCTATCTCGTACTCATGGCCATGGCGGACTGGTTCCGCTCGACATCAATCGACAGACTCTCCCGAGAGTATTCGTCTACGATCAACTGGATCCCCGGATCAGGCCTGGTCGACGTGTTAGATGGTCGCTTCGGGGCTACAGGGGGGGGCGCGGGATCTGGACTTGCCACAACGTGGCCGTTCGAGACCCTGGCTGACCCTTCTTCGGGTGAGGATTGGTCGAGGTGTCACTGAGAGTGACGAACCTCTCCCCCGATGGCGAAAAGCGAATGTCGGAGATCCCGGGGAACAAATCCCCCATGGGCGTTTGTCTCTCGAGATCCCAGAATCGAGTTCCCGAGGCGCACTCGACGGCGGCCCACGGCCTTCCGGGGCTTCCGGTGACACCGTAAACCGCCCCATCCTCGGATTTGACGTCGTTCAGGACCTCCAGGGGATCGAGGTTCCACCAGAGCAGGTGTCCACTCTCGAGAGTGATGAGGCACGTCTTTCCCTGGGGACTGATGGCCAAGCCCGAAGGATCCTCCCACTTCTTCTTCGCGGAAGTTTCCCCCAGCAACTCGAAAGGCGGCGGCTCTTCGGGCCAATCCGTGTAGTCCAGCCAGCCGAGGCGGTTGTCAAAGTCCAGGCAGAGGAGCTTGCTTTCTGTGGAGTGCCAGGCACAGACAACGCTGCAGTCGTGAGTACGCCATTTCCATCCTTCGGTCTCATAGATGATGAGAGTGTCGGAGCGCGCCGCGAACCGGGCCCCGTCCGGGGAGAAGATCAGATCGGGATAGTAAAGCCCCCAGGTGATCGAGATCGCCAGCCACTTCGGTTCGCCCGATAGAGGGGATTTCAAGAGCACGAAATCGTGCGAGTTGACGACCATCGAGCCCGCCGCGTCCGAGGCGACGAGTCGGGGGTAGGCCCCTTGCGCGGGATCCATGGCTTCCTTGCCGAAGGACCTGGCGATGGGCGCGAGGACGTCGGTTGCCGGAGAGACCAACGTAGGTCTAGCGTCCGAAGGGTCGAGATCGAGAGACCATACATCCGCAACCGGGCTGGTCACCAGGATGCGGTCCTCATCCAGAAAAGCAACGTCCACGACCCCGACATCGAGATCCAGATCCCTGACCTTCTGAAGCTTCATACCTCTCTCCCCAGGACCTCGAGGGCTCTCTCTGCCGTATGGAAGTGGCGGAGGGAAGATTCCGGATCCCCTCCCAGGGTGATGGTCCAACCCTCGAGCCTGGGGAAGGCCTTCAGGATTTCTTCGACGTTCTCCAGAGAAAAGTCGAGGGCAAAGAACAGCGGGAAGTCCAGGGTCATCGATCGGAGATCCGAGACTTGCAGCTCCTCTTCATGCTTGGGGGACTCCTCCTTCAGATTCCTCCACGAATTCTGTACGCCTGTCACGACCTGGATCTCGTAATACTTCAGGCCGGCCCGGGATGGATCCTCTATCTCTCCCCGGATCCAGGAGGGGTCCATATCGTAGTCCGCGATGATCTGGGAGCAGATGACAGGACGACCGGCTCCCCGGACCGCGGGAAGGACCCCCTCGTATCCAAGCTGATGGGATGTCGCCTGCACGTAGTCGAAGGACGAAAAAACCTCTGCCTTCGAACGGATCCACTCCGGCTCGGGTCCAACGAAATCGAGCATGGCCACGGTCCGGGCCTTCCGCACGTTCCCGCGGAGCTCCAGGGCCCGTCTTGGATCCAGGCTCCGCCCGTCCTCGATGGTCAGCTCGGATCCGGGAAAGGCGATGTCGAAGGAGATGAGATCGACCCCCGATTCTTCGAGGCGAGTGATCTCTTCGAGGGAGTTGGCGCGGTCGACTTTCGAGAGCATCGAAGTCTCCAGTTCCTGTTCGCTGACAGAATGGAGCGCTCGGACGAGCCTATTCGGATGGAACCCGGTGAAGGGCTTCCTCGACCGTCGTCTTCCCCTCCAGAACCTTGGTCATCGCGTCCTGGAAGAGCGTTCTCATGCCGCGGCGACGCGCCACTTGCCTGAGCTCGCCAGGGCTCGTCCCTTTGACAACGAGTGCAGAGATCTCCTCATCCTGGATGAAGATCTCCTGGACCCCGATCAGGCCGCCGTATCCATCGTTGCAGGACTTGCATCCCACCGTCCGGAAGAGGGAATCCACCGGTTCACCTTCTCCCAGGGCCTGCCGGATCAGAAGGCGCTCCGCCTCGGTGGGGGGCCGTGGCTCCTTGCAGTCGCAGAGCATCCGGATCAGCCTCTGGGCACACACCAGCCGGACTGCCGATGACACGAGGAAGCTCTCCATTCCCATGTCGGTGAAGCGGGTCAGGGTCGACGCGCCGTCGGAAGTGTGGATGCTTCCGAAGACCAGGGCGCCCGCGGCTAGGCCGAGAGCGAGATCGACGGTCTCGGTATCCTCCAGCTTCCCGACGAGCACTATGTCTGGTGACTGGCGCATGATCGATCTGAGAGAGTCCGCGAACGACCCGCCAATATCCCGGTTGACCACGTGCTGGTTCAGGTCCGGGATGATCCTTTCGAGGGCCCACTCCACACTGGTTGCGCTCTTCCTGGCAAGGTCGAGCGCGCCCACGGCCGCGTAGAGAGAGGTGGTCTTGCCGCTCCCCGTCGGACCGGCGTGGATGATCATCCCCGTCGGACGCGCGATGGCCTCCCGGTACAGCGTCAGATTGGCGGCCGAGAAACCCAGGTCATCCAGTGTCCAGTCACGGCTGTCTGCCTGGAGGATTCTCAGGAGGAGCTTCTCTCCCCCGTGAACGGGCAAGGTCTGGAGCGATATCTCCAGGGGCCCCTCGGCGCTCTCGTCTATCATCAGGGAAAGGCGACCCGTCTGGGGCAGTCGCGGATCGTCTGGCACGATCTGCTCGGCGCAGAGGGCCTTCATGTGGTTCACGAATTCGCTATATGTGAGCGGGTTGAGACTCGTGTGCTCGCGGAGCTCGCCGTGCTCCCGGAATCGGATGACTCCTCTTCCAGGGCGGGGTTCCGCGTGGATCTCGGCGACACCTTGCTCGAGGGCCTCCCGGAAGATCGTCTGCACCAGGGCCGGAATCATGCTCGTCCCGGCGTCGGATCCGGACATCAGACTGTTCTCCAGGGGGCGCCCGCTACTCTGACGTCCGGGACGCCGTGCCGCCCTTCGTGGATCGGATCGTGACCGTGAACGGCCCCTTCCCCTTCACGATCCACCGGCAGTACACAGCGGTCATGCCCCTGATCCGGGCGAGCTGAAGCCGCGCCGGATCGAGCTTCTGCTCACGGACGGTCTCGAAATACGGCGCGGACGACGTCATCCCCGCCAGGACCTCGATGTCTTCCGCCGTGACCGTGACGAGATCGCTCGGCGAGATGTGATTCTTTACGTCGACCTGCAGGCGCGTCGGGATCATCCGGGCGTTCGCGACGCGCGCGGTGATTTCGGTGAGACCGCTTCCCAGGTCCTTCGTCGACACGTCCTGCACCTCCACCATCGGCATCTGGTCCGCGTGGTAGAGCGTGAAGGCCATGTTCCGATGACATTCCTCCTCGATCAGGAAGCTCGGCGGCTGGCGGCGCCACTGCTTGGTGAATCCCCCGATCTCGACCTTCCCGTACTGCGGATGATCGAATTCCTTCCACTCGGCAATTCCCTCGCCGAACAGAAGGTACTTGTCGAACACGTGCTGTAGCTCCCGCCCCGCGATAAAGCCATCGTCGCCTGACTTCTTCCGGAAGTAATTGAATGACGTCCAGAGCTCGTTGGTGTACGTGATCGCGCCGCGCATGGCGTAGAACCAGTCCAGCTCACCGCCGAACACCGTGTAGAGATCCTTGTGCGTGATCAGGTAGCGGTACCCGGGAAGCATCGACTCCCCCTTCTTCCCGATCACGTCGAAGAGCCGGACATCCTGCCGTTCGTAAGCCTCGCTCCCCGAGCCGGGCCCGCGGAGAATCATGCCTCCGGAGTTGTGGTACGACTGCGCCCCGGCGATGTTGGGGTGATCCATCACGAAGTCCGCCACCAGCCGGTTTTCGGGGATGGAGAACGGATACCGGTACGATCCGCGCTGCACGTGCTTCGGCTGCCAGTTCCACGCCCAGTCGCGGTTCGGGTCGTAATAACCGTCCCCGTCCTCATTGACCCGCCCGTCCCCGTCGTTGTCGTACCCTTCGCTGCCGAGCATGCGGTACTTGCCCTGCTCACCGGGCTCCACGCGGACCAGCAGATTCGGATATTTCTCGTGCTCCTTGTAGTTCCCGTTCGGATCAGCAATACGCATTCTCTGGATGCTGCCGTCCCCGTTGATATCCTCGGGGGGGTCCTCGTCGAACTGACCGTCGCGGTCGTCGTCGATCGGCCGCTGACCGCTCCGCGGTGAATTCGTCGTGTTCGGACGATACATGTGAGCCTCACGGGAATCGGGGCTCATGATCGGAACGAGATAGATAGTCCGGCGATCGAGCAAGTCGGTGATGAAGTCGTTCCGGCCGTACATCTCCAGGAGGAACCATCCGGTGTAGAGGACCACGTCCGGTCCCTGGAGCTCATTCGCGTGTATCCCGCCGTCGATGTAGAACGCCGGCTTCTTGTGCGTGTCGCCTGACTCGGTATTGGTAATCGTCCAGATCCACATGTCCAGACCGCCGTACGACTTGCCCAGGCTCTCCAGCCTGGAGAGTTTCGGATAGGCTGCCGTGAGGTCCTTCATCAGCTTTGTAGCCATGCCGTGGTCGTGGAACCGGTTCCAGTGCGCCTCGACCTTCGGATCCGACGGCGCCCCCATCGGCTTGTAGGTTTCCTTCTCCTGCGCCCAGCCGTCGCGACTGACGACGACGAGCATCACCGAGAGCAACAGGAGGACCAGGATTCTCGGGGAGGCAACCCGCGATGTTCGATGTTCGACTCTACTGATCATCTGCCCGCCTCCAGTTTCAGGTCCAGGGAGGCCTCCCCCACATGCGGGGCCCATGCCCGGATCGCCACGGTTTCGGGGACGCTCTCGCCGAACCGGACCAGCCAGGTTTGCTCCGTCTTTCCTCCGTTACCGTCCAGGGCGCCGACCGATCGGCGCGCCGGAGCGGTCAGGAGTTCCGCTCCTTCGGGGAGCTGCAGTTCTATCTGGAGTCGCTGCAGCTGCCGGCTGGTAGAGCCCATGTTCGATTCGGTCCGGAGAAACCCGCTATTGATGAGTCGTACCCGGATACGGAGCAGGCCGTCTCCCAGGTCATCCACCCGATCCCGGATCAGTTCCAGCCGCGGCAGCCTTTCCGCAATCAGCTTGAGCATGTCCACGTTGGGATCGATCAGCTTCTCAGCGAGCTCGACCGGCGGATTCAGGCGACAACGCGGATAAAATCCGCCGACTTCCACTTCCTTTCCGGGGAAGTCCGGGTGCTCGATCTTCTCCCACTCGACAAACCCCGGGTAGTGATTCTCGTCGAGCCATTTTAGGGCCCTCAGCTCCTCCGCTCCCCGCTTGTCCTCCTTATCCTTTCCCTTCTTCTCGTCCACCTTCGCAGGCTTCTCTTCGTCCGATTCCCCTTCGTCCTTGCTTTCGGGGGCCTCTTCGTCTTGATTTTCGTCATCCTCCTGCTCGGTCTCTCGGTCACCTGGCTTCTCGGCCTCGTCTTCGGTCTTCCCGTCCTCGGTTCCGGGCGTCTCCTCGTCCTTGGTCTCCTCGTCTTTCTCCTTCTCCTTCTTCGTTTTGGGCACCCACCACCCCCGCGTCCCCAGCGCCCAGCGTCCGTAGTGGAAGTACGCCCACTCGAGGAACGAGCCTGCGGGCTTTCCGGGCTTCGGGGCGTCCTTCATCTCGTGCAGATCTTGGTAGGCTTTCGCGAGGTGCTCGACGTACGGTGCGTCCTTGCTCAGCAAGGTGGTCTTGTTCCGCTTTTTCTCGGACCCGGAATTCGGTTTCCACATGTGCTCCAGATTCCCATCCGGCGTGAAGCAGAACACGGCAGCGATGTTGAGGTGATCGAAAGCGAAATCCATGACGGCCCGCGTTTCCGGCTCGGACACGGCGTGCGACCCGGCCCCGGATTTGAACGACGGATACTTGAAGGTCATGTTCCGATTGAAATCGACGCCGCCGACGGGATCCTCATTCCATCGCTCATCCCCGTCGTTGTCCCTCCCCTCGGTGTAAAGCAGGTACATGCCCTGCTCGTTCTTCACCCGGTCGGCCTTGATCAAGATACGCGGGTCCTTCGGGTGTGGGAGCCACTCGCCGGAGGAATCTTTCACCCGCATCATCGTCATCATGCCGTCGCCGTTCAGATCCTCCGGTCCGTCCTCGTCAATCCGATCGTCGCGATCGTCGTCATGAGGGCGGGAGTTCATGGCCACTTCCCGATCCGGATTACCGAAGCTCCTCTCGGTCGCATCCGGGGACGGTCTGGGAATGAAGTAGAACGTCGTGCGCTCGAGAAGGGCTGCGGCTTCCTCATCTGCCACGAGCTTCTTCGCCATCTCGACCGTGAGGTACGAGCCGAGAAGATGGGCTGCGTGAACGCTCCCGAGGACGAGAATGGCGGGTTTGGCGTCTGCTTCCCCGGAAGCGATGGTCGCCACGAGGATGTCCCGGCCGTTCGCGGTCTTCCCCAGCGAACGGACGGTGCAGAGTTCGTGCTGCCCAAGTTTCTCCAGCTCATCGAAGAAGGAGGTGTAATTCCGATAGATCCTGATCTCAGGAGTCGTCTGGGCTCGACCGACTCCGAACGGGATCTGGAAGAGAACAAGGATTAGCGTAAGTCGAGCGAACGGCCGCCAGGGATGCATGCAATCTCCTCCACCGGGGAAGGGAACATTCTAGCACGAACTCGATACGAGTCACCGCGAAAGAAGGAACCACCCATCAGGCGCACCCCGTCGACTCACCGCATCGGGTCTTTCGAGATTCCGGTTGACAGGGGCCGGGGGCCTCTTCTAAACTGCCCCACTTCGAAACGCCACACTTTTCTCTAGAGGAGGTAAGAATGCGGGCAAAAGTCCAGCTTGTTTTGGTGATGGTCGGCCTCCTGACGTTGGGGCTTTCTTCCTGCAACCTGCTGCCCTTTGGCGGCGGTGGTGGAGGTGGTGGAGGTGGTGGAGGTGGAGGATACGTCCAACCCGCCATGAGTCCCTACATGAACGCGCAGGACCTTTCTGACTATCAGGAAGGGCGCTGGGTACATTACAAGACGGAGGTATCTGGGTCGACGATGGAATCGACCATCAAGGTGGTCGGCAAAGAAGGCGAAAACCTCTGGATCGAGGTTGGCACCATCGTCGCCGGATCGGAGACCACCCATTTGCTCCTCGTCCAGCCTGACCGGAAGGTGGTCAAGGCCTTCTTCGCCGGCAAGGACGCCGAGAAGTGGGCCAAGTGCGATATAAGCGAGATTGACCAGCCCACGGCCGCGGGAGGCGAAACCCCCGATGTCGAGATCAAGGAGTCGGACGAGCAGAAGACCGTCGGGGCCGGTGAGTTCGCCTGCCATCGGATCGACACCACCCCCGGGGGGGGAGAAACGATCACGATCTGGTACAGCAAGGATGTCTTCCAGCTCTCGACCGGCGGGAGCGAGCATGGCGGAATGACCGCGATGGAAACAACGGGGATGAAGAAGTGGCTCGAGGGAATGGGATCCGACGCCAAGCCGCACTTTGATATTCCGAAGGACGAAGAATAGCCCAGTCCGATTTTCACGACCTGTACGAAAAGAGCCCCGGAGAAATCCGGGGCTTCTTCTTTGCCCTGGGGGTCGAATCGGACGCCCGGCCCCCTCACGGATCGAGGATCGAAACGGAAGAGGGATTCCTGGATGAGATAAATGAATTGCCTTCAATGAACATGGCGAATCCCGCGACCTACCAGGACATAATTGATCGGAAACGCGGCGATGAATCCAGCGAGCAACGCCAATGACATCCCGCCCCAGAATAACGCACTCCCGAGTCCAGCTTCCATGACACCAGGCGTGTATACTTCAACCAGCACTTCGGCGGTTTCCATCACTGCAATGCTCAATCCCTCCGCAATCAACACCTGACGAACAGCATCCTTCAGGGTGAAGCGCGCTCTCAAGAGCGGAATGAGTCCAAGAGCGAAACCGAAAACGAAACCTAGAATCACGGCCAAGACAATTGTCAGAACATTGGACAAACCTAGCGCCGTCCCGACAATGATGCCGATGACTTCTCCGATTCCACAACCCAACAAGCAATGTGCTGTCGCGCTGGTCGCGAGCTTCAACTTGGCGCGAGTGGTAGGCTCGTGATGGGTCTCGTGTTCATGATGAGAGTGTTCCAAGGCTGACTCCTGAAGACACGTGGCTGACAAATGGCGAGCCGCTCGGCCGGCGGCGGCGCGCTTACTCCTTCACCTTTGCCCCCCGCTAGTGATCGTCATGATCGCCCCCATGATCCTCCTTGTGATCGCCGGTCACATGCCTCTTGAGTTCGTCGACTTTGCTCTTGTACTTCTCGAAGACCTCGATCGTTTCTTTCTTCTTGCCGGCGTCCGCCGCCGCGTCGATCTCCTTGAAGAGCCCGATGACGGTTTCGCAGATCTTCTCGACCTTCGATTCGTCATGGTGGGGGGCCAGGTCTGGCAACTTCGTGCACACGTGCGAGATCTTCTCCGCTATCGCATGGACCTTTTCCAGGTCGCCGCTGTGGATCAATCCTTGAATCGTCTCGAGGTGATCCTCGAGGCGCGCCACGGCGTCTTTGTAATTGTCCGGGACGGCGGGCGGATACTCGAATCCCTTGACGTTCAGTGTCTCTCCACCGATACGGAAGATGACAACGGCCGAGAACTCTAGATTCACCGGTTTCGTTTCCATGCTGCACGTCGGGCACTTGCCCGGCTCCTCGAGCAGCACGTCGGGATGCATCGAGCACGTGTAGCCAATGAGAGGGAATTCCACAGCGAAGTAGGGCGTAGCATCCTTCTTCTCGAGTCCGTGCCCGTCTCCTCCGTGTTGAGCATGGGGTTTCACCACGGCGAATTCCACGAGGTAGTCCCCCATCTCCCGGACCTCGCCCCCGTGGCCGAGACCCTGGCTCTTGGAACCCTTCGGGGCGACGGCCTTCATTGTGAGGGTCCGCTTCCCTCCAGCCTGTGGTTCGATGACCAGGGTGGCCGTGGTCCCCTTCAGGTCCACAGGCCTCTTCTCTTTGTCAGCCAGGTAGACCCTGATCTCGGCCTTGTCCCTTTCCTCCTCCTCGTGGTGGTGCTCCTGGGCGTTGGCTTGTCCCGCGTAGGCGACGATCAGAATGGCGATCCAGTGGATACGCTTCATGACAGCTCCTCCCTGATTGTTTTCCTCATGTTAATGCTGATGCCCCTCATGCGGGTCTACCTTCTTGACATGTTTCTTGAGCTCGGCGATCAGTCCTCGCATCTTATCGTGTACCTGAATTGTCTCCTGCTTCTTGCCGGCGTCAGCTGCCTCGTCGATCTCCGTGAACATCCCGGCCAGTTCCTTTGACTTGATGTTCACGTCTCGGAGCTTCTCCTGTGGGAGATCCTCTTTGGCGAGAGCGGATAGCTTCTCCGCAATCTTCTGGATATTTGCGGCAACGGCGTGGACGTCATCCAGGTCTCCCTTGGCTATCAGATCGTCGATTTTCTTCGAGAGCTCCTCACACTTCTCCACCGCTGCAGCATAGTGATCCGGCACGTCAACGGTCTCTCCACTTCCGTGGTGACCATCTCCATCCTGATGATCCCCCTCGGTACAGCCTCCGAAGGCGAGGCCAAGCGCCATAGCGAATACGAACATTCCCTTCATATTGGCTCCTTTCTGGAGTCGGCGAGCGAATGCCGTGGCATCTCGCTTCATCTCTTCGAACGAGTCATCCAGTGTAGACCTAACCTCCGAATTCTTCAGGCTTTCTTCTATGAGTCCTCTCCACACGCCGTGCAAATGCCATGAGATCGGCCGGCACCTCGTGAGCGTCGATTGCTTGCTCTTCCTCGACCTCGCGCTCGTAGACCTTGCGGCCGAACTTTAAGAAGAGGGCGGGGGTCACTAGCTGATCCAGAAGGGTACTGGAGATCAGCCCCCCGATCACCACGATCGCGAGGGGATGCAGGATTTCCTTGCCCGTATCGCCGGCGCCCAGAGCGAGAGGGACGAGGCCTAGCGTCGTCGTGACCGCTGTCATCATGACCGGCGCCAGCCGCTCCAGGGTGCCGCGCACGATCATCTGCTCATCGAACTTCTCGCCCTCGTACTTCATTAGATGGATGTAATGAGAGAGCATCATGATGCCGTTACGCATCACGATGCCGGTGAGTGTCAGAAAGCCGATGAGGGATGCGACCGAGAGGGTTCGATCGCCGAAGAGATAGACCCCCGCGACCCCCCCGACGAAAGCCAGGGGAAGGTTCACCATGCACTGGAGTGCTGGCCGCCAGGAGCCAAGCGCCTTCATGAGGAGGGCAAAGACGACCAGCATGGCGAAAATGCTGAGGATGTAAATTCGCCGCATCGCCGCCTGCTGCGCTTCGAACTGACCCCCGTACTGGACGAAATAGCCCTGTGTCAGCTCGAGCTTCGGCTCCAGCGCGCGGATGTCCTCGATCACGCTTGCCAGATCTCGCCCCTGCACGTTGCACTGGACCACGATCCGACGCATCACGTTCTCACGGTTGATCGTGTTCGGGCCGGCCGTCCGCTCCACCTCCGCGAACGTGGAGAGGGGGAGATGAGCCCCCGAGGGCGTCTCGATGAGCGTCCGGCCGATCACCGTGGGGTCGTTGCGGGAGGCCTCGTCAAACCAGACCACCATCTCGAAGATCCGCTGACCCTCCAGCACTTCGGAGACGATCCGGCCCTGGAGCGCCGTCTCCAATGTCTCCGCCACCTCTCTCTTCGTGAGCCCGTAGCGCTGGATCTCATCGTGTTTCAGCCGGATCTTTACCTGAGGGATGTCGACCTGGGCCTCAACCAGCAGGTCCACCACACCGTCGATCTTGCGCATGAAGTCGTACATCTGCTGGGCCTTCGTGCGCAAGATCAGGAGATCCGGGCCGAAGATCTTTACCGCGATCTGCGCCCGGATGCCCGACAGCAGGTGGTCGATGCGGTGCGAGATCGGCTGGCCTACGTTCAAGTCCACTCCGGACATGTAGGCGAGTCGGTCGCGGATGTCCTTCATGATCTCATCACGCGAGCGATCGCTCTCTTCGAGGCGCACGTCGATCTCGGAGTAATTCACGTTTTCCGCGTGCTCGTCCAGTTCGGCGCGGCCGGTCCGCCGCGCCGTGGACTCGACCTCCGGTACCTCGCGAATCAGGTTCTCGGCGATCGTGCCCAGACGGTTGGACTCTTTCAGCGACGTCCCAGGAGCGGCGACGACGTTGACCGTGAAGGTCCCCTCGTTGAAGGGAGGGAGGAACTCTCCGCCCGTATTGAGATAGGCAGCCAGGGCCACCGCCACGAGAGTCGCGGCGCCGGCCATGACCTTGTAGGGGTGTCGGAGAGCCCAGCGGACGACTCTCCTGTCCACACGTTTCATGATCGCGAGGAGGAACGAATCTTTCGTGTGCGAGGTGATCTTGGCGCGTGGGAGGAGGTACGAGGCCAGGACTGGCGTGACCGTGACCGAAACCAGAAGAGAGGCGAAGAGAGCGACGATATAGGAGACCGCCACGGGCGCGAACATCCTCCCCTCGATTCCGCCGAGGTTCAGCAACGGCACCACGACCACGGCGACTATGAGGGTTGCGTAGACGATCGAATTCCGAATCTCGGAGGAGGCCTGGAAGACGACCGCCAGGTAGGGCGCCGGATTCGACTTGGCGCGGTTCTCCCTCAGGCGGCGGAAGATATTCTCCACATCTACGATGGAGTCATCGACCAGCTCGCCGATCGCCACCGCAAGTCCCCCCAGGGTCATCGTGTTGATGCTCATCTCGAACCAGTCGAAGACGAACACCGTCGTGATCATCGAAAGAGGGATGGCCGTCAGGTTTATCAAGGAAGTGCGGAAGTTCCACAGGAAGAGGAAGAGGACAATGACGACCAGGATCGCGCCGTCACGGAGGGCCTCGACTACATTGGCCATTGCAGCGTTGATGAACTCTTCTTGGCGGAAGATCTTGTTGTGGATCTTCACGTCCGGGGGGAGGGATTCCTTGATCCTTTCCAGCGCCGCATCCACCTTCTCGGTCAGCGCAATCGTGTCCGCTCCGGGCTGCTTCTGGATCGCTATGATGATGGCCGGCTCGCTGTTCACGCTCCCGTCTCCGCGCTGTACGGCCTTGCCGAAGCGCACTTCCGCCACATGCTTGACCAGGACGGAGGAGGGATCGGCCGGCTTCACGACCGCATTCTCGATCTCCTCGAGCGAGCCCACGCGTCCCAGGATCCGGATGAGGTACTCCTTGCGGTCCTCGAGGATAAATCCTCCACCCGTATTGAGGTTCGATGCCTCTACCGCGTGAGTCAGCTCTCCCAGGGTTACGTCGTACTGGCGGAGACGGCGGGGGTTGGTGATGACCTGGTACTGCTTCTCGCCACCGCCCATCACGGTTACCTGGGAGATGCCGCTGATCGCAAGCAGCTGCGGCCGGATCGCCCACTCGGCATGCGTGCGGATGTCCAGCGGGGAGGTCGTACCGTCCTCGCTCGTCAGCCCCACCAGAATGATCTCGCCCATGATGGAAGAGATCGGTGTCATCACCGGCTCCGTGCCCTCGGGTAGGCGTTCGCGGGCAATCAGGAGCCGCTCCGCGACGATCTGCCGATCCGTGAAGATATTGGTGCCCCAGTCGAACTCCACCCAGACGATCGAGAGGCCGATGCCGCTCGCCGAACGGACGCGCTGCACGTCCGTCGCCCCGTTCATCATCGACTCGATGGGGAAGGTAACGAGTACCTCGACCTCTTCCGGGGCCAGTCCGGTCGCCTCGGTCATGATGGTGACGGTGGGGCGATTGAGGTCGGGCAGGACGTCGACCTTCATCTGGGTGACGAGATAACCGCCGTAGAGGATTGTGATGAGCGCGAGCGCCACGATCATCAGGCGGTTCTTCAACGAGAAGGCGATGACCTTGTTGAGCATGGTCTGCTACCTCACGGCCGAGAATGCGTTATTGATCTCATTCACCCCGGAGACAACCACCAGGTCTCCCGGGAAAACGGCTCTTACCACCTCCGCGTGGTGTGCGTCTCTGCGGCCAAGTTCCACTTCGACGCGCTTGAATTCTTTCCCCTGTCGGACGAAGACATAGCGCTTGTGGCCGACGCGAAGGACCGCGCGGAGCGGCACGGCGATCACCTTTTCCCCCGCTCGCTTCACCGTCACCGAGAGCTTCGCGTGCATCCCCGGGAGTAGCGCGCGGTCCCGGTTGTCGACCTCGACCCAACCTTGAAGGACTCGCTCTTCCTCGCCCAGCGCTCGATTGACGAATCCGATCTTCGACTCCCACTCTCGCGACCGATAGGCCACTGTCCGGAAGACGACCGGTTTCTCCAGGGGGCCCTCGAAGAGTCCTGCGAGATCTGACTCGAAGAACGCCCCCTCGACCCATACTCTCCTGGTGTCAACCACCTCAAAGAGGGCCTCGCCCTTCTCCACGACCTGGCCCACCACCACCTTGATATCGGTTACGCGACCTTCCAGCGGCGCACGGACCGTTACCCCGGGAAGTGTTTCCTCTTGCTCCACGACGCCTGTGATCTCCTGCCTCGAAAGACCCATCACGAGGAGCGTTCGGCGCATGGTCTCGAACTGGCTCTGCAGGTCGAGCGCCTCGCTCTCGAGGCGCAGGAGTTCTTTCCGAGGTGGGATTCCCTTTCTCGCAAGTGCCCTCACTAACTCCAGTTGCTTCTCGACGAGGCTGCGTTCGAGGTGGACCTGAATCAGATCGAGTTGCGTGCTGTGGAGCTCCAGGCTCTGTACCTTCGCGAGAGCTTGGCCAGGCTCCGCCTCTTCTCCCAGCATCGTCAGAATCTCCAGGACCTTTCCTTGAATCCGCGTCGTCGCTACGCCTCGACCGTCTGGCGGTGAGACCACACGGGCATTCACCTCCACTACATGAGCCACCTCTCGGAATTCGATTTCCTCAACCTCAAAACCGATGCCTCTTTTCGCCTCTTCGCTCAACTTCAGCGTTCCCTGGACGAACAGGGAAGACAGCTCGTGGTTTCCCGATGTCACCACCGTATCCCCCGGATAGAGACCGTCGACGACTTCCACCAGCCTCCCATCCGTCAATCCGAGAACCACACTCGTCTTCTTGTAGGCCCCCTCCTTCTGCTGCACGAATGCATATCGCTCCGCACCGTCGGTGACGATGGCCCCCTTCGGAGCAGAGAAGACATCTTCGACTCTCTGCAGCACCACCTCAGCCTGGCCGAACATGCCGGGAAGCAAGATTTCGTCGGGGTTCTCAAGCCGCGCCCAGGCCCGGCGCACGTTTTCCTCCGCATCCATGGAGGACTCGAGATAATCGATCTTTCCCGCAAAGGCCCTTTCCGGATAGGCACGTGGTAGGAAGTCCAGTTCCTGTCCAAGTTCCACATCGCCCACGAGATTCTCGGGCACCTCGCATTCCACCCACACTTCCGTCAGATCCTGGACCTCGAAGAGGTGTTTCGTAGGCTCTACGTGGCGACCGAGCTCAACGTCGACATGCACTACCGTGCCGTCTATGGGTGCGAGGACCGTAAGATCCTCCTCCCCTTTGACCCCTATCTCCTTAAGCTTCTTGCGAACCGTGGCGAGAGCGTTCCTCCGGTTGTCGCGGGCCGCTTGCAGTGCCAGGATCTCCTTGCCCGCCATGATCTTCTCTCCGAGATCAAGGGCACGACGAAGGTTTTCCTTCGCAAGCGAGAGTTCGATCTCCGCCTGCTTTCGTTCCAAGCGGAGCGCCTCCAGGGGAAGGCTTTCGATCACGGCGAGTGGTTCCCCTGCTCTGACCCTCTGGCCGGGCCGCACCAGGATGTCTAGCACCACTCCTTCCAGGCGCGTGCTCGCAAACGCCTTCCGGTTCCAAGGAAGCATCACACGAGCGTTGAGCGGCACGGTGTCCTCGATGGTTCCGAAGTCCACCTTCTGGAGCGCAAGACCTATCGCCGTCCGCGCCGCCGCCTCGAGGTGCAGGATCCCTTTGTCATCAATCTTCACGCCTTTGGTGGTGATCGCCTTATGCCCTTCGTGGGCCCAGACGAGCGTCATGGTCACGACGAAAAGGAGCCCTATTCCTGCCAACAGCGGCTTGTACTTCATGGATCAGTTTCCTTCCGGTATTTCTCCACCCAACAGGGATTGAAACTCGACCCGAGCGGAGTTGTGCTCCAGGAGAGCCTCCTGGTATCCGATCGAGATTCGAATGAAGTCTTCCTGCGCGCGTAACACCTCCAGCGTCCCCACCTCGCCCGCCCGATACGCGGTTTCGAACTGCTCCAGGTTTTCCTGTGAAAGCCTGTTCAGATCCTTCTCGAATAGATCTACGCTCTCGCGGGCAAGCGCGAGCCGGTTGAGAGCCACGTCGACATCGCGCTCGATCTGACGCTTGATTCCGGACAGCTCCGCCTCGAGAATCCTTGTCTCGGCACGCGCCTCTGCGATCTGCCCTCTCCTCTGGTTCCAGATCGGAATCGGGAGGCTCAACTCGAAGCCCAGGACATGGTCGCGATCGGAAAACCCGTTGACAGAAAGTGCCTCACGCTCGTAGAAAAGGCCCACCGCAGGGTTGGGCCACACCCGGGCCTCCTCCAGGCTTATCTGCGCATCCATCATTTGCACTCGCGCCTCGAGCGCAGAAATATCCGGACGCCTCTCTTTGGCTATGCGGAGTGCCGTCTCACGCGCCACTTCCTGCTTGGCAGCCCGGAGAGTTCCCACCAGCCTCAGGTCACTTCGGCTTGGTTCCCCAAGGAGAGCAGCCAATCGAAATCGGACCTCTCGTCTTCGGGCGGCGATGCGGGCGCTCTCATTCTTGGACCTCTCGTACTGGATCTTCACGAGATTCAGCTCGACCTCGGGAATCTGTTTCAGTTCGAACCGCGCCTCGGCCGTCTCGTTCAACCGCGACGCGATCTCGACACTACGCGCGGCCAGGGAGACGAGCTCGTCCAGCATAAGGCTTTCGTAGAACGTGGCAGCCACTTCCTCTCGTAGGAGCCTCTCGGCGTCCGCGATCGCAGCCTGGGTACGCCTGACGTTGGCCTCCGCGACCTGGATGCGACGGCCTCGCTGCCCACCGATCTCGAACTCCTGCGAGACGCCCACGCCGGCTCCATAGTCCTCGGCCCTTCCCAGGGGCAGCGCTCCCCTCGCCCCGGCGCTGACCACGGGATTGAACGACCACTGGTCCGCTGTCTGCCGCCTGGCCCTGGCGAATCTCAATTCACGCCGGACGGCGATCAAGCGGGGGTTCTGGACCATTGCGAGATTGAACGCTTCGTCCAGAGTGAGGCCATCCGCCATGTTCACCGGCGGCCCGATAGGAACTTGCTCCTCCTTCGTTCGCTCTACCGCAGGAGCGGCGGAGTCCTCCGTGTGGCGGCTCACCGTACAACCTCCAACCAGAAGCAATCCGCATAGCACAACGAGACTCTTCACACTGTCCTCTTCTTTCATTCGTGGGACGTCTTGAAATCGTGGATCACGCCGCGCACAAGCACGACCGGTTCCCCGGCCGCGGAGCGGTTCATTCTGGGTAGGTGGCTAAATCAGGAATGTAGCGTGAAGAACGAAGAGGGCACAGGGAGGAGAGTGGCCTCCCCCTGGAGTGCCAGGAAAGCGGCTTCGGATGACTTGTCGGAAGGAGCTCGAATCAACCAGGGGAGCGATGGAATCGTTCTCCCGCGGAACGGAACCGTTCTTCTGGAGAAGACGCTGACCCCCGTCGGTCAGGCTCGCCGGGCCGGAATCCAGGGCGGCGCAGAGGCAGAGAGAATCGGAGACAAGAGTGGTTTCTCCGGAAGAACCACGATGGTGTGATTCAGAATGATTTCCATGATGGTCGTGGTCTGATCCGGATTCATCCGAAGCCCGGGCAGAATGATCGTGGCCTTCAGATCCATCGACGTCGTGACAAAAGCAGACTTGCACGCTCAGCCCTGCAATGGACAAGGCGGGTACCAGAAGGCACATCATCCAGCTCTTTCGAACGAGTAGCATGTGATCAAACTATCTCATCCAAGAAGTTGCGTCAAGCGTGCCCGACCCCTCGAAACCAGCGGCCACGACGACAGGAATCGCCTCGGAATGCCCCCCCGGGCGTCCAGGGAGTAGTTCTCGACTGTCCTGGGACGCTGCGCCTTGAAGTCTCCGTGATGGACGAATATGATCAGCACCGCTTGGATGGGGGGGCAGCCCAGCGGCTCGGAAACAAGGTCATTTCTACGCAGGAGAGTGCGATGAACCATCGATACACATTCGGCATCTTCCTGGGGGCGATCCTCGTGCTAGCCCTCGTCGTCGGCTGCAACAAAAGCAGTGGAGGGAACCGGGGGGGCGGCCCTCTTCCTCTCATGTTCACCTCGGGGCCTGGTCTGCCGGCAGGAGAGGTCGGTACCGCCTACAGCACTGCGATCACGGTGAGCGGAGGCCTCCTGTCCTATACGTGGAACCTGAACACACCAGGGACCTTTCCGCCCGGCCTGACCCTGAATCCATCGACCGGTAGCGTGACGGGTGACCCGACTCTGGATGGGAACTACTCATTCGGCGTGACCGTTTCTGACTCATCGAATCCCGTGCAGATGATCACGGACACATTCACGATCGTCGTCACGGTGTCGGCTCTCACGTTCACCACGGGGTCCTCTCTGCCGGCAGGAGAGGTCGGTACCCTCTACAGCACCGGCATCACGGTGAGTGGAGGGACCCTGCCCTATATGTGGAACCTGGACACACCGACGACCTTTCCGCCCGGCCTGACACTGATTGGTTCGACCGGCATTGTGACCGGGAACCCGACCCTGGATGGGAACTACTCATTCGACGTGACCGTTTCTGACTCTTCGAATCCCGTGCAGATGATCACGGACACATTCATTATCGACGTCAACCCGCTGCCCGCACCCCAGGTCGTCATCAACGAGGTCTGGGGAGACCACTGCCATACCGGCGGCGAGTTCGTCGAGCTCCTGAACATCGGAACGGGCGCGGCGGATCTATCGAACTGGACGTTAGAGGTATACAACAACTCGATGGGGGGGCTGAACGGCGCCTACACGATACCCATCGGGACGATGCTCCCGGCCGGAGGGCTCCTGGTGCTCTGGGAGAACACGGGTACGCCCACGCCGACCTCGCTGTACGTCGGGTTCGAAATGGACTCGGACTGGCTCCCGGGTGCGCCGGGCTGCGCTGGTGTCGATCTCTCCGAGGTCGTACTGCTGGATGACACCGGAACGGGCGTCGACTACATCGCCATCAACGATACCAACATGGCAAATCTGCCGGTGAACCTGACGTTTACATCTACATTCAACTGCTCGAACCACGACGCTTATCGGAGGACCCAGACCGACACCGACCAACCGTCAGACTTTTCCTGTGGCGGTCTGGGGAGCGATACGCCAGGCATGTTGAACCCGGGCCAATAACCCTCGGGAGAGGACCCGAGGCGGAATCCGAGTCTAGATTGCGCTGCTCGCACTGCGCCTAACTTGCGGCACGCGTCGATCAAGAGGCTCCGTCCGGTCACGGTCCGGTCCCCATCCACTATCCATGAGAATGCAATATAAAGGAGAGGAATTCGTCTAGGGATGCTAAGTAGCGACCTGTGGCGGGGTGCAAGACAGGCTCGCGCCGATTCCCATCGGGCGACGCTGGCCTCAAGGGGGTAAGCGCATGTCTCCCGAACAAACCGGTCCATCCAGGAAAACTACGCCGCACGCGATGCGGGGTCACCTTTCCCTCCTGTTTCTAGCCACCATGATCTTGGCGTTCTTGTCCTCCTGTGGCGGCGGCGGGGGGGGGCGGGGGAAGGCTCGGCTCATCGTTTCGGTTGGTGCAAACAACCCCGGGTCGACGTCGGCGCTTCCCCCGGAGACGGACGTTCCCATCCTTCAATTTTCCCTTCTCGCAAGTGGGGACTCTCTAAGGATCAGCGAGATCCGCTTCCACGCATCCGGCACCGGCGACGAAGTCGCAGGGATCTCTGAGGCCAGACTTTTTCGGGACTCCAACGGAGATGCGGCCCTGGACCCGGGAGACATCCAGGTGGGAGGCCCGGCCGTGTATCCGGTTGACGACGGCGAAATCGTCTTCAGCGGCCTGAGCGAGATCCTGGCGAATGGAACGAGTGTTAACTGGCTCTTGGTCTACGACATCAGCTCCAGTCCGATGACGGGGGAGATCTTCTGCGCCGATCTCTTGATCAATAGCGATGTCGTCGCCAGCGGTAACGGCGGCGCTGCCCAGATAGAGATCCAGCCCGGCATTCAGGGGTGTGCCACCATGGTCACGGGCCCCTTGCTGGTCTCCGCCACCTTCGTGGATGTCAATGCCAACGGGCTTGTAGACCTCGGCGATACGGTGACCGCGACGTTCAGTCAGGCCGTCTCCATTCAGGGGACCCCGATCGCCGACGACGTTTTCGTCCTCGACCCCACCGGTTGGCTCGGAAATTCGTTCGTCACCCCCGGTGGTGCTCCGGAGGAGGTGTTGGTCGTACTGAATTCCGGGCTCGCTGTCCAGCCGAACGGCACTTACGGAATCGATCCCGGGTCATCGGGATTGAACTTGTTCGCTTCCCAGATTTGGATTGTCGACTCCTCAGGAAGTCCGATCCCGGCGAGCCCCGCTCCCGTTGACCTGGCGGGAGTGCTGAACCCACGCGTCAGGAGCATCATGGCTGTCGATGTGAACGGGAGCTGCACTCTCGACGCCGGGGATACTCTGGAAGTGGGCTTCACGGCATCCGTCACCTTCACGACGTCGGATCCAGCCCAGGCCTTCCAGCTTCCGGTTTCCGGCGACACTCTCGGGACGGGAGCCTCCTTCCTCGGGGGCGGAACGCCCGTGGACGTCAGGGTGGGGATCGTCGTGCTTGGAACGGTGCCGAGCTTGACTCTGAACGGGACTTACGATCCGGCAATCCTCGCCCCCGGAGCACCCAGTGGTCTCGACATAGACCCGGTCGCCGCGCCGATCATGGATGCCATCTACGCCGGCGTTCTGGCCCTGCCCTACACTCCCCCCGGTATCGACGCGGGAGCCTTCCCGATGCCCATCTGGACCACAGTTGGGGATGACCAGCCGACGGCGGACCTGGGATTCTCTGTCGCATCGGCCGGCGACGTGAACAACGACACCTACCCGGACATCATCGTCGGGGCCTACAGGTTTGCCACGATGAGCGGCCGACCTGGGAAAGCATATGTCTACTTGGGAGGCCCATCGGGGCTCTCTTCGATACCTGGATGGACCTCCTCCGGCGATGACAGGGCAAGCGCCGAGTTCGGCAACACCGTCGCATCCGCCGGTGATGTGAACGGGGACGGCTACGATGATGTCATCATCGGGGCCAGGAATTTCGCGGGCACGGGGAAGGCGTATGTTTATCTCGGGGGGCCCGCCGGCCTGTCCCCCACTCCGGTCTGGACATCCTCTGGCGACAACCAAGCGGGTGCCGGCTATGGATGGTCTGTTGCTTCGGCAGGCGATGTGAATATGGATACCTACGACGACATCGTGGTGGGCGCGGGCAGTTTCGATACCCCTAGCAACTCCTACGCCGGAAAGGCTTACGTATATCTTGGAGGCCCGGCCGGGCTCTCGGCGACTCCGATCTGGACCTCTTCCGGCGACGATCAAATGACGGCCCTTTATGGCTGGTCGGTGGCCTCCGCCGGTGACGTGAATAATGACGGTTACTCCGACATCATCGTCGGAGCCCGCCGAGCCAACGCTGACGTCGGAAAAGCCTTTGTCTACCACGGAGGATCGGGAGGTCCCTCGCTCATCCCAGCATGGTCCGCCAACGGTGACGGTCAGCCGGGGGCCGACTTTGGTGTGTCGGTCGCATCGGCTGGCGACGTGAATAACGACCTTTACTCCGATGTCATCATAGGTGCAGATCGGTTCGACGCTCCAGCCTCCGATGCCGGGAAGGCGTACGTCTACCTGGGGAGCTCCGCAGGATTGTCCACGACCGCCGTGTGGAGCTCTTCCGGCGATGGCCTCGACAGGGCTCAGTTCGGCTACTCCGTAGCTTCGGCCGGCGATGTCGACGCGGACGGATACTGGGATGTGATCGTAGGTGCGTATCGCCTGAATACACCCAACTCAGGTATGGGGAAGGTCTACGTCTACCTTGGGAGTTCCTCGGGGCCTGCGCTCACCCCCAGATGGACCTCTTCCGGCGACGATCGGATAGGAGCCAACTTCGGCGGATCCGTAGCCTCGGCAGGCGACGTAACAGGCGACTTATCCTCGGAGATCATCGTCGGGGCCCCCGAGTTCGTCACTCCCACCGGTGGTGAGGGAAAGGCCTACGTCTTCCGCATCTGCCCCTGAGTCAGAGCCCCGGGATTTCAGCAATCCTCCGACGACGAAATCTGAGCCTCGTCCCGATGCCCGAGGCTGGTAGCCCGGCCATTGCCTGCCCCTCGGCCGGACAGAGCTATAGCCCTGGCCTGACACAACACGCCTCGTGGTCCATCACGCCCTCGTGCGGTATCGTCCCTTCCAGGCGCTGAATGTAATAGTCAGGCTTCTTCTCGAACACCTCAGGGCAATAGGGACAGCGGCAGAAGTGCATCTCATGCCCTGCTATGGTCAGCTTGACGGCATGATCTGCCGACTTTTCAGCGAGGCAGGTCGGGCAGACGATCATGTCGCTCGTTTCCGCGAGGTGCTTCTCGGGATCATTGACGAAGAGATCCACGCACGCCTGGCAACAGAAGTGATGTTCTCTCCCGTTGTGGCTGTGAGCAACCGCCATCTCACTGCTGACTCCCAGCCTTACGAGAGAGCAGCCGCATGTAGGACAGATATGTGTTTTCATTCTCCATCTCCCTGTGCAAAGAGAGATTCTTCAGCAGAGCCTTATCCTCGGGCGGACTGAGCTGGAATGGTACGCCCCGGACCTACAGACCGAGGAGTTCGTCCAGACGATCCTTCTTGAACCCCACGACTGCCTCGCCATCGATGACGATCACAGGCGTGGACATGATATTCATGTCCTCCAGCTCTTTGAGGAACGCTTCATTCTTGGTGATGTCCCGATCCTCGAACTCCACCCCCTTCTCCGCAAGATACTCTTGCGTCTTGTTGCAGAACATTCACCCAGGCTGAGAATAGACAATTACTTTCTTGGCCATCAGCTTGCCTCCTTTCGACCATGACTGACAGAGAACATGACCCCAGCGCCATCGACCCGATCGAGAGCCCGCCACCTACTGGCGAATGAGGATCTTCCGCGAATCTGAATGAGATCTCACTTGAGAGCCCCCCGCAGTAATTCGATCGTCTCGTCCGCGCTCTTGAATCCGAGCATGCGCCCCAGTTCGGTACCGTCGGGAGCCAGGAATCGGGCGTCCGGAATTCCCGAGACCTTGAAGTGCTTCGATATGTCCGGATGGACGTCGGTGTTCACCTTCAGAAAGATGAATCTCTCGAGCTCGGCGATCACGCGAGCGTCCTTGTAGGTCTCGTCGATCATTCGTTTGCAGGGAGCGCACCAATCGGCATGGAATTCCACCAGCAGGAGCTTCCCCTCCTTGCCCGCCTGATCCAAAGCCTTCTGTACGAGCTGCGGCATCGGGGATGGTGCTTTATCGCCAGCCCCTTTCTCGGGAACGGAGGACCTCGGATCCTCGGATAGAACCACGGTAGCTCCGAAGCCCCGGTCCTTGATTGCCTCGATCATCTCTGCCTCGGTCGGGCGATCCGCAGCGGCCTGCACCCTGAACAGGTCCCTCTCCAGATCCATCTCGACCGCCGCCACGCCTGGAAGCCCTTCCAGGGCCTCCTTCACCCCGAGGGGTCAGGCCATTCACGTCGCGCCGCTCTTGCTCTTCAGCATGCCCGTGACATGAAGAGCGACACGGCGCTCTGGCTTCTCCAGGATCTCGAACACCGAGATCGACATCTCGAGATTCTCGCCCGGGTCGGAGGGGGTGCGGCCGCGGATCCGCATCCAGGTCTTGCCATCTTTGATCTTCGTCATGACCTCCGCGTAGTTGCGGCCAGTCTCGTCCTTGTCGCCGGGGATCAGGAGAACGTCCTGGCCGGTGCTCTCGATGTGGAGTTTGGCCGACTTCTCCGGGCCCGGGCTATTCAATGGCGAGATGGCACCCGTCACCTCCAGCTCTATCCACTCGGCTTTGAACCCGGCTTCCTTCACCGCCTGGAGCAGGTCCGGGAGGTCCAACCTCTTACCCTCCCGGAGCGTGATGAGGCCGACACCTTCGTTGATATCAAATGCAAATTGCTGAACGCCAGACTGGCGTTCGAGGGCCCTCTTCAGGCCCCCCGCTCACATCGGTCAGGTTATCCCGCCGACCGCGAGGTGGACGATGAGGTCGCGCCCTTCCGCCACTGCGGGTGCGCTCCCAGCCACCTCGCCGGTGGGCGGTCTGCTCTGCGGAACGGCGCAACCAAGAAAGATCACCGAGAGTGCGAGAGCGATTCTTTGCATCACTTCCTCCTCATACTCGAGTAGCTTCGCATCTAGAATAACAACCTGGCGCCTACTGTGCCGCTTACGTCCTCCGAGAGTTGCAGGCCGTGGAGGTGTCGGAATACGGGAATCTGGATTCCCGCTTCAAATAGCAGGTTCTCCGTGACGATCGTCTGCACCCCAGGCGAGAGCCGGATGATCAGACCACCCGATGCGTCCACGGGATCTCCGTTCACCTTGTCCCTCTCCGCGTATCGGCCGTTCAGCTCCAGGATGAGGTTCAGCGTGAACTGATCGTATCTCTCATACCGGATAGGATAGGCCCGGAACTGCATCCCGGCGTCGAACCGGATGACATTGCCGAATCGATAGTCGTTCGCCTCGGAGTTGGCCTTGTAGATGAGGTCGGTGTTCACGAGCCATCGTCCTCCATCCCAGAGCCGCGTACCGGCGAGGCCGAGAATCGCGTCCACGCCCCCGGACCCTGGCTGGAGTGGGGCGGGGAGGCGCATCCCATCGTCCCTCACATCATCCCGTCCCGTCGGGAGCTCGAGCCCAAAAATGGCGGCTAGCTCGGTCGTTCCTCCGAGCTCCGGTTTCTTGAAGAGGCGCCACTTCCCTGAAAGGGTCGCATCCCCCACCCCGTCCGAGTTGAGCGTGACGCGGCTCCCCCCGATGCCCGTCTTCAGGGACTTCACGAGGTACGGAACGGTCAGGCCCACCGTGGCATCCTCCGTCGCCCCGTAGACGACGCGGACAGTCGTTCGATAGACCTTCAGATCCTGGTCGTCGGGATCGCTCTTGTGGACGTTCCCTTCGTAGGTGTTCGTGGCCCGGGTGTAGGTGAACCGGGGGATCACCCCCTGCCCGGTGAAGTTCCTCGTGCGGGCGGACTGGGTGAAGATCGTGTCGTCGTACTCGAGCCCGATAGCCAGCGACTCGGCCTCGTCCAAGGAAACACCCGGGCCTCGCGGCGAGGCGCTCGCGCAGGCAGAGGCAAAGACGATCAGCGAAAGCAGCCTGGATGACGAGACAGCCCATGTGGCCATAACGAATCTCCCTTCCACGCCCAGTCTACACACTGTAGGTACTTTCAGGATCCACGGTTTCTTCGAGGTTCAGGTCTATTGCGCCCCCGTACCGAAAAAAATGCTAGACTGCCCGGCCGGCGATACTTCGCTCTCGGGGCGGGATCGTCGCCAAGATCCTGGGCCGGATTCGCTCCAGAGAGGTCGCCGTGGTTCGAAAGATCTTCTTCACGCTGGCCATCGTCCTGCCTCTGATCATCGTCCTCGCCTCCACCCGGTGGGTCCACGCCCTGTGGGCCTTCCTCATCGTCGGCCCGCTCATCATCCTTGGAATACACGATGTGCTTCAGCGCACACACTCCCTGCTCCGGATCTATCCGGTGCTCGGTCACGGGCGGTACCTCCTTGAGGAGTTCCGGCCGGAGATCCAGCAGTACTTCGTCGAGACGAATATCGACGGGACGCCGTTCTCCCGCGAGTACCGGTCGGTCATCTATCAGCGGGCCAAGGGGGCGCAGGACACGGTCCCGTTCGGGACCCAGCGCGACGTCAACCGTGTCGGATACGAATGGATGACTCATTCCCTCTCTCCAAAGACGCCTCCCGAGAAGCCGCCTCGCGTCGAGGTCGGGGGACCCGGCTGCACGAAGCCTTATCTCGCCTCCTACCTGAACATCTCGGCGATGAGCTTCGGGTCCCTCGGAAGGAGTGCGGTCCTGGCCCTCAACGGTGGCGCCAAGGTCGGAGGCTTCGCCCACAACACGGGCGAAGGCGGCCTCAGTCCTCACCACCTCGCCCCTGGCGGCGATCTCATCTGGCAGGTTGGCACCGGCTACTTCGGCTGCCGCACGGGGGATGGGGGGTTCGACCCGACCTTGTTCCAGGAAAACGCCCGCCACGACGCCGTCAAGATGATCGAGATCAAGCTTTCCCAGGGAGCGAAGCCGGGACACGGCGGCATCCTCCCCGCCGCGAAGCTCACCAGTGAGATCGCCGCGATTCGCGGGGTCCCGATGGGGCAAGACGTGATTTCGCCACCAGCCCACTCGGCCTTCTCCGGCCCGAAAGGACTGCTCGAATTCGTCGAAAAGCTGCGGGACCTCTGCGGCGGAAAGCCCGTGGGTTTCAAGCTCTGCGTCGGTCACAGGAAGGAGTTTCTCGGCATCTGCAAGGCGATGGTCGAGACGGAGATCCTACCGGACTTCATCGCCGTGGATGGCGCGGAGGGCGGAACGGGCGCCGCCCCGATCGAGCTGTCGAACTCCGTGGGGATGCCTATGCGTGACGGGCTTCTCTTCGTGAACAGCGCTCTGAGGGGCATCGGCTTGAGAGGGAAGATTCGAGTGATCGCCGCGGGAAAGATCGTCTCGGGGTTTCACATGATCCGCGCCATAGCCCTCGGGGCGGACCTGTGCAGCTCGGCGCGGGGAATGATGTTCGCCCTCGGATGCATCCAGGCACGCAAGTGCAACACGAACAAGTGCCCCGTCGGTATCACGACGCAGGACCCGTCGCGAAACCGTGGGCTCGTCGTGCAGGACAAGGGGGAGCGAGTCGCCCGCTACCATCACGACACGATCCGGAGCTTCCTCGAGCTCTGCGCTGCGATTGGTCTCGAACGCCCCGCAGAGATCACGCCGCACGACGTCCTTCGGCGGATCGACGCCACGACAATCAAGAGGTTCGATGAACTCTACGAGTACCTGCCAGAGGGCTCCCTGATCGAGGGTGGATCACTGCCGGGGATCTGGGCGGACCAGTGGAGGCTCGCCAGCGCCGAACGGTTCTGATCCGGCGGGCTCGATCGCGAGGGGGAACGAGGCGTGGGTATCATCTCGAATGGGAGAGTTCGATGAGGATCCTCCTGGAAGATCATCTCCGTGGAGTCGCATCGCCGGCGAACCTCCGGATCAACGATGAGATCAAAGCGTTCCGGGAGGCCTGCCGGAAGAACGGCTGCAAGAGGCCTTACCACAACTTCGCCTTCGGGCAATCCCCCTTTCCTCCCCCGCCCGCCGTCGTCCAGGCCCTCGCGGCGAATGCGTCGGAGCACGACTACCTCCCCACCGCGGGTCTGCCCCAGCTCCGGGAAGCCATCGCCCGGTATTACCGGCATCACTTCGACATCGATTGCGAGGCGGACCAGGTCGTGGTCAGTCCGGGAAGCAAGGAGATGATCGCGATGATCCTGGCGGTGCTCCAGGGAACGTTCGTGATCCCGACCCCCTCCTGGGTGAGCTACCTCCCACAGGCAAAGATCCTGAAGAAGGACGTGATCACGATCCAGGTCAAGAAGGAGAGCGGCTACCGGCTCACTCCGGACCTCCTGGCTCATACGATGAAGCACCTCCAGACGGACCAGAAGATCCTCATCCTCAACCACCCGAACAACCCGACCGGGGCGGTCTACTCGAGGGAGGAGCTCGAGGGCCTCGCCGAGGTTTGCCGCCGCCACGGGGTCATCGTCATATCTGATGAGATCTACGCCTTGACGAGCTTCGAGCCCGACCATTTCACGAGCCTGATGAAGATCTACCCGGAAGGGACGATTGTCACGGGCGGCCTCTCCAAGGATCGATCCTGCGGCGGATACCGCCTCGGGGTGGGGATCTTCCCGAAGGATCCGAAGGGACTGATCGAGGACGTGATCAAGATCGCCGGGTCCACGTACTCCTGCGTGGCGGCGCCGATCCAGCACGCGGCCATCCAGGCCTACTCGATGGAAGATTCCGTCGAGGAATACGTACGGGACTGCTGGGAGCTGAACGCCATGGTGGGCAGAAAAGTCTCGCCACTCTTCGCGGAGATCCCCGGCGTGGAGGCGACCGATCCGCGGGGGGCTTTCTATCTCTACGTCGATTTCAACGAGCAGCGGGAGAAGTTCCTCGAGATCGGGCTGGAGACCTCAGCAGACTTCGCCAGGCACTTGATCCAGGTGGAGCACGTGGCCGTGCTCCCCGGCAGCGCCCTGCTCCTGCCGGAGGATGACTTCTCCGCCCGGTGCAGCTACGTGGACTACGATGGCGAGAAGGCCCTGGCTGCCTGGCTAACGAGCCGGCCGAAGACGCCCGAGGACGAGGAGGCCTTCCTGCGGGATCACTGCTCCCTGGTGGTGGATGGCGTCAGCTACTTGCGACGGTACCTCGATCAGGTCCGGCACGGGAAGATGCCCGTCCACGGCTCGTAGCGAGCGGGGTGTGGCAGTTTGAGGTGAGGATTCCTCCACACAGAAAGCTGAATCTCGAATGACAACGGAAGAGGGTCATGAGATAGCGCACCTCTCTACCCCCCAGATGGTAGAGGTGGACCGTGCGATGACGGATGGACTCCACATCAACCTCATCCAGATGATGGAGAACGCCGGACGAAACCTGGCCCATCTTGCCCGGGTGCGCTTTCTCGATGGTGATCCCCGTGGAAAGCGGGTGGTCGTGCTCGCCGGCACCGGGGGAAACGGCGGCGGAGCGATGGTCTCCGCAAGACGTCTCCACACCTGGGGCGCCAGAGTACAGGTCATCGTGACCAGGTCTCTCGAAGATGACGGATCGGTGCCCGCCCACCAGTACGACATCTTGCAGAGGATGGGGGTCTTCGTTGCCACGACCGGGACGCTCGGTGAAGTAGGGGAATCCGATCTCATCCTGGACGGAGTGATAGGGTATGGCCTGCGAGGCGCCCCGGAGGGGCCGGCCGCCGAGGAGATCCGCTGGGCCAACGGCCAGGAGGTGCCGATCCTCTCGCTCGACGTCCCTTCGGGCATCGACGCCTCGACCGGCGGCGCCTCGGATCCGTCGATCCGGGCGACGGCGACGATGACCCTGGCCCTTCCCAAGGAGGGTTTTTTCGACAAGGGCAACGAGAAGCACGTGGGTGAGCTGTACCTGGCAGACATCAGCGTTCCGCCGTCGCTCTATGCTGGGGCGGGAATTGGAGTCGAAGTGGGTCCAATATTTTCGCGAGAGGAGATCATTCGCCTGCGGTGATTCGAGGAGAGGAGAGACGGTGCGCTACAGCTTCCTGATCGACACGTATCGGACCGAAATCGAAAAGGTCCTGAGTCTCTGGTCCATGTTCGACGACGACGACATCCATCGGCGGCCTCATCCGGCGGACAGGAGGGGACGAAACCTCCTGGAGCAGATGATCCACCAGTCGGTCAGTGAGAACATGTGGTTCTCCAAGATGCTGGGGATCTCCGTCACGGACAACCCGCTCCCGAAGGAGGAGACGCGGCTGGCGTTCATGCGGACCTACGCCGAGAATGCGAACAAGAGGCTCGCCGTCCTGGGGGAGAAGGACAATGCGTGGTGGGAGGAGGTCACGGAATTCTTCGATGTGAAGCGCAAGCGAGCCTGGGTGATGACCCGAAGGATTGCGCACACGGCGCACCACCGCGGACAGCAGGCGGCCATGGTGCGGATGCTCGACTACGAGCTCCACAGCACCTACGGCCCCACCGCGGATACCGGCGGGCTCATGCAGAACAAGGCGCCGGTGATCTACCCGTATGCCAGTATCGAGAATCTCCTGAGCGAGGAGGCGGGAGACCGGAGGAAGAAGCCACTCCCCGGTCCTGGCGACAAGCCCCCGACGGAGAGGCTGGAAGTCTGAAGCCATCGCCCCTTTGATCGTCACCCACATTACCTGGCAAATCTCGAACCAAAGGAGGGAGTTAAATGAGCGGCGCCAATCGCTGGACCATCGTGGCGGCCCTGGCCGTCGGTGTGCTGATCGGATCGGCCTTCGTCGCGAGGCCCGTTGTCTCTCAGGAGTCGGAGGAAGGTAAGAAGGCGGCAGACGAGAACGACTTCCGGCACAAGAAGCCAACCGAGGAAGAAATGCAGGAGGGGATGAAGCGGTGGATGGAGACCGTGGCGCCCAGCAAGCACCACCGCTTCCTCGAGAAGTTTCTTGGAGAGTGGGATACCGCGATGACCATGTGGATGGACCAGGATGCCCCGCCCATGCAGACGAAGGGGACAGCCACCTATCAATGGGCCGTCGAGGGGAAGTGGCTGATCGGCCGTGACGAGGGGATGATGATGGGGACGCCCTGGAAGGGGGACTACTTTCTCGGCTACGACAACTTCAAGAAGAAGTTCGTCGGGGCGAGCATCAGTAGCATGAGCACAACGCTCCTCACCTACGAGGGAGGTCTGGACAAGACCGGTACCGAACTGATGTTGTGGGGGTCGGTGGACGAGCCGATAACCGGGGAGCACGACAAGCCGGTCCGCTATCACTGGAAGTTCGAAGGCAAGGATAAGATCTCGATCGAGGTCCATGATCTGATGATTGGCGGGGACAACACGAAAGTCATTCAGGTCGACTACGAGAGGAAGAAGGCCAAGTAGATCCGGAGGAGCGAGACGCTCGCTCGAGGGGCCACGAGGGCTGCCTTCCATCTGGAACTGATTCCGTTCGCCGACGTCGAGATCCGGCCAGAACCGCGTGCCATCATGAATGTTTCGGGCTAGCGATTCCTCGTGATTGATCGTTTCCCGACACGGACTCGCCGAAGGGCCGCGGCCGCGTCCCCGCGCTCGGTCGAGGAAGTCGATTCCGTCGCGACTCGCTCGAGAAAGGCCATGGCCATGTCGGTGCCGTTCAGTTCGAGCGTCAGGAGACCCCGGCGCCTCTGAAGGATCCTGCTGGGGAACCTGCGGTAGGGGGGCTCCATCTGGCCGAGGAGTTTTCTGGCGCGCGTGACGAAACCGCCACTGGATGGCTTTGTCAACGCTCGCCGCAGCGCGTCCTCGGGAAGTCGGGCCAGCTCGCCCAGTCTGGATACGGCGGCCTCCCGGATGGCAAAGTCGTCGCTCCTCATGTCCTCGATCAGCTTCCGATGGCCCGCCACTTCACCGGCGTCGGGGATGGCGATCCGACGAATCAGGCCGTTCAGCGTCTCGTCGCCTCCGCGGGCCAGGGCCATCATGGCCGAGTAGGCGAGGGCCGCGTCCCTTTCGCCGAGCTGATCCCAGAGACGATCCAGTTCAACGACCCCTCGAGTCGAATCATCTTGTGGTCGGGTGAGATCCCTTGGCGGAATGGCCCAGGCCCAGAGTCCTCCCGAGACGTCTGCGGCCAGGAGCAGATTGTCTCGCGGTGACCATGCCAGGGCTGTCACGGGTCGCTCCGTTCCGACCAGCCGGACGCCCGGGACCTGGGACGACAGCTCCCGCAGGAATATCGCTCCCGACCGCGTCACGATGGCTATCCAATGCCCATCGAAGGAAGTGGCGGCCAGATCGGCATCGACCTCCCAACCGTCCCCCGGAAGGATGGGTTTCCCCGTATCGATTTCCCACACCTGCACCGTACCGTCGTCATAGATGGAAACCAGCCATCGTTCATGGGGCGCTAGATGAACGCGGATCACCTTCCGGTGAAAGGTAGAGATCTTGGCGATCAACCGCTTGTTCGGGAGGTCCCTGATCAGGATTTCCGATCCCCTGGCGCGCATAGGGCGCCGCACGGCGAGGGCGTAGTATCGACCGGATCGAGATATCACGGCGGAACGAATCGCCTCATCAGGGCCAGGTGAAGATATACGCTCGAGAGATTCCGTGACCGTGTCGAACGTCGATAGACCGTGGTAGAGATCTGCCAGGCCGATCCTGTCAGGCGCCGCCAGGAAGCTCGCGTCGAGGATTGGGCTTTCCCCGTGGACCAGAATCTGCATCGGGCCGACCTGCGGCCAGAGGATCATGTTCCCGTCATCTCCCGCGGAGATGAGCGCATTCTCATCGGGGGAGAAGGACACGCTGTTCACGCGCCCCATATGACCTTCGAGCCGCTCCCTGGACTCGAGCGTTTCCGGATCGATGAGGATGATTCCCCCTGAAGCTGTGCCGGCAGCGAGGCGATTGCCGAAGGGGGAAAACCGCAGGCAGGTGACCTCTTCACCCGGCTCGATCATCGAGATGATGTCGGGAGACAGGGACTCGTTCGGGAGGGCGGGAATCCCCGCGCAGCCGGTCGCGGAGAGGAGCCACAGAAGGAAGGGAAAGACGAACCGGAACCTGGTGCCATTCCACGTGATCGCGTGGATACGATTACACACGCCCCAGCCCCCCAGTCGGCAGCGCCGGTTTCGCGTAGGAAAGGCCGACGACGCATGTTCGGCATGCACCATTGGGTGGCGACGCGGTTCTGAGCGGCTACCCCGACTCGTCCGACGACCGTGGATCCAACGGTACGAGCCGATCCTTTCCCTCGATGAGGCGATACAACCGATCCACCTCGATGGCGCCGAATTTCTGACGGATATCGCTTGTTGGCCAGTAGACCTCGAGGCGTTCGACGATCCCCGCATCTCCGACACCAATCGTTTGGCGCAACGGGTTGGCCCCGAAGCTGCCCCCGCTGTTGACGCGCCGATAGATCGATCTACGTCGGCCATCCTCCACAATCTCGATGCGGATGCGGGCGCCGATTGCTGATCGATTCGACGTGGTGCCGACCAGCTCGAGCGCCAGCCAGTGATGGTCGAATCCTGGGTTTTGGAAATAGGCGTTGTTGAACTTGTCGCCGGGATACACTCCCCCGATCTGCGCGAACACGTCCTGGTCTCCATCGAAATCGAAATCCGCGAACGCGATGGCATGGCCCTTCTGCAGGTGACCGAATCCGCCGGCTTCGGTGACGTCCGCGAACCCGTTTCCCTCCAGATTGCGGTACATGACGTTGGGCATCAGCGCCTCGTAATCCGGGTAGCCCGTCCCCAGATAGAAGTCGAGATACCCATCGTGATCGAGGTCCCCGAAGTTGGCCCCCATCGGAAGGTGTAGACGATCGAGACCGACCTTGGCCGCAACGTCGACGAAGCCACCACGCCCATCTCCTCGGTACAGGCGAGGCATTTCCGCCGTAACGTCTTCACCAAGGTAGCTCGCAACGACCGGTCCCAACGCGTCCGTGAATCCCAGGTAGCTGGGAACGTACAGATCGAGTTGCCCGTCGTTGTCGAAGTCCCAGAACCAGATGGGGAAACTGTGAATCGGGCGGTCGACGCCAAGATCAGGGGCGACATCGGAGAACGTCCCGTCCCCGTTGTTGCGATAGAGGCGATTTCGAGCATTGATCGTAGACACGTAAAGATCCGGAAACCTGTCTCCGTCGTAGTCCCCGAACACGGCGCCCTTGACAAAGCTCCGGTTGTCCACTCCGGCCTGCTCGGCCACCTCTTGGAAGGTACCGTCACCGTTGTTATGGAATAGCTCGCAAGGGGCGTCGATTCTTCCGGCGCTGTGCTCATTGCCTACGAAGAGATCGATGTGGCCGTCGTTGTCATAATCCCCCCACGCAGCCGTCTGGGTCGGGAAGTGACGTTCACCGAGCCCGGATTCAAACGTTACGTCGGTGAACACACCATGACCGTCGTTGCTCAACAGAGAGTTCGGATGTCGACCATTCTCGGCGAGCCAAGCCCCACGAAGCACGTACACGTCGAGATCGCCGTCATTGTCGTAGTCCGCCTGAATCACGTTCGGGCCACCGTACAGCCCGGTCAGGCCCGCCTCCTCGGTGCGGTCAGAGAACGTACCGTCCCCGTTGTTTCGGAAGAAGCGCATCTGACCGGACGTGTCGAAGGTGGTGGTGATGATGTCGATCCATCCGTCGCCGTCGAAGTCGTCCGCGACCGCGCCACCAAAGAGGTTGAACGTATCGATTGCCAGCTCCGGCGCGATGTTCGGGAATCGCGGGAAGTCCTGGTCCGAGGCGAACACTTCGGGTGGAACGAGATACGGCGAAGGTACGCCGTCGGGATGCTCGCCCAAGGTCATGTACGCAATGTTGAGTAGCCAGCGGCACTTGTCGCGCATCGTGGGATCTGCCGGCTTCCTCTCCAGGAGTTCGAGAAAAAGCGGGATCGCATTCCGCGAGCCGGTCGGATCGCTGTGGAGGGCTGACCCTTCGAGAGGCATGATGCAAGCTTGCCCGGTGTGGCATAGCGCGCAATTCTGCGTTTCCCCGTACCGAAGGTGAGCAATCGCGAGGCGGTAGATTGTCATGTTCACCTCGCGTTCGCGCAGCTGCCCTTCGATCACCGGCAGGAGTCGATACGCTTCTTCCAGCAGATCGATCGAACGCTTCTCGTTCCCGGACCGAAGCTCTTCCCTTCCGAGACGTGTAAGGAACCACCAGCGCCTCCGCGGGGAGGCGGTGTCGGGAAGCTGGGCGAGGCGGCGACGAAGGTGACGGACCGAACGATCGCCGATCCACGGGTTGCGGTCGGGTGTTTCGAGCCGGATCTCATCTAGCGCAGCGATCATTCGCAAGTGACCGTCCTCCAGCTCTCTCGGAGCCCAGCATCCGGCGAACACTCCTGCCGCAAGGACCGCCGCCAGCGATCGTGACGCTCGTCGCGCCCATGTCGACTCCGCAAGATGATGTCCAACCAGCAAACCCCGATATCCTGGAAGCATTCTGATCTCCCGCCAGGAAAGGTTTTCACAATCGGTCCATGGTCTCCGATTGACCCGCCGTCGGTTCAACCGAATAACCAATAGGATATTGGAGACTGCCCGCCGCCTCAAGGGGGAAGAGACGAGGCCCTCGTCCTGTCAAAATGACCCTTCTCCCGCAATTGGCCCTGGAGCACGGTTGCACACGCCCAAACAGGAGGAATCGGGCGGAAGATTGTCCTCCCAAAAAAGTTCTAGATGGACGTGCCGCTCCTGCCGGGCCGGATACAATCACGGGAAGGACCGGGCTGCCGAGCCTCACACCGGGGGATCAACACCGACATCGCCACGGTTTATTCAGAGGAGGCCACGATGTGCGCGCAGGAGGATACGCTGCTGCCACGGAAGGCAAGGCGTCGGGGTCCACGTCGGACGACATGGACTCTCCTGGCGGGATCCATCCTGTGCCTCATTGTTGCCTGGTCGCCCAGCGGTTGCCTGCCCGGCGCGAACGCCCCACCTTCCGACGGCTCACGGCCTCCCCGCGTATACGAGGGCGAGGCTATTCTTGTTGATGTGACAGAGGAGTCGGGAGTGAAATTCTTCGCACAATTCGGCCCGCGCAAGAAAAGGATCGTCCTCGAGTCGACCGGGGCCGGCGTGGCCCTCCTCGACTATGATCTCGATGGCGATCTGGATCTCTATTTCGTCAACGGTTGGTCTGGCTCCGTCCTGAAGGGGAAGTCCAGGCCGGTCAGAAACGCGCTCTTCCGAAACGTTGGGGAGTGGAAATTCGAGGACGTCACAGATGCCGCTGGCGTCGGTGACACCGGCTGGGGGGGTGGATGCGCTATCGGCGATGTGGATGGCGACGGAGATCCTGACATCTACGTCACGAACTTCGGGGCAAATGTCTTCTACGAAAACCTGGGAGACGGCACCTTTCGAGAGCGAGCCGTAGAGGCCGGGATAGCCGACATGGGGTGGGGACTGTCGGCGGCCTTCGGCGATGTGGACGACGACGGCGACCTCGATCTCTACGTCACCAACTATATCGATCTGGACCTCGATAACCCGGGACGTGCGGGGGGCTTCTGCCCGTGGCTGGGTTTGTCGGTCTTCTGCGGTCCGGCCGGTCTCGTCGCGAAACCTGACCGCCTCTTTCAGAACGACGGGACCGGTCGATTCCAGGACATCTCCAAGACATCCGGCATTCACGATGTGAAACCAGGCTTTGGTATGGGCGTCGTCTTCGGAGACCTGGACGAAGACGGTCGTACGGACATCTACATCGCCAACGACTCGGGCCCCAACTTCCTCTATCGCAATCTGGGGCAGGCCAGATTCGAGGAAGTGGGTACCAGGGCGGGCGTCGCCTACAAGAGTCAGGGAGACAGTCAGGCAGGGATGGGTACGGACCTGGGCGATGCGAACGGCGATGGCCGGGCCGAGATCTTCGTGACGAACTTCTCCCAGGACCACAATACCCTCTACAAGAACGATGGCCTGGGACTCTTCTCCTGCGCGACCCACACTCTTGGTCTCGGGGACCCATCCTGGCTCTTCGTGGGGTGGGGAACCAAGTTCTTCGACCTGGAGAACGACGGGGATCTCGACCTGTTCGTGGCGAATGGTCATGTCTATCCTTCCGTGGATGACAACTCCTTCGGGATGAGCTACCGGCAAAGAGATCACCTCTTCATCAACACCGGTCGGGGAAGGTATCGAGAGAAGGGAGCGTCGAGGATCCGTACTGCAACCCCGGATCGATCGAGTCGTGGCGCGGCGTTTGGTGATCTGGACAATGATGGCGACCTGGACGTCGTCATCTCGGCCATGGATGGTGCGCCCATGCTGCTGGAGAACCGGGGTGGCAATCGGAAGTCCTGGCTCGAGATCCGGCTCATCGGCACCTGGTCGAATCGGGAGGGGGCCGGGGCTCGGATCGTGGCCACTTGCGGAAGGAGGCGCTTCGTGAGGGAGGCCACCCGGAGCGGCTCCTACTGCTCGTCGAACGATCCCCGGGTCCACTTCGGTCTTGGAAACGCCGTCGTGGTCGACCTCCTCGAAGTTCACTGGCCGAGCGGTACCCTGCAACGGTTTTCATCAGTACCCGTAAGCCGGGAGATAAAGATTCACGAGGAGAGAGGCATCCTCACGGATTGATCTGATTCCTGCCCCGGCCCCGGAATACTTCCCCCTTTGACAGCGAAATCCGTGTCTTAAGGAATAGGCACCTGGTTCTCTGCGAGGAACAGTGTAGAGCGGCTTCGTGGCGTAGCCGGGGCGGGGACCTGTAGGATCAGGAGGTTGGCCATGAACCAGGCGAGGTACATTTTCATCGGAGTGGCTCTCGCGACCTGCGCATTCGGCGCGGCTCGAACCGATGGCGCGAAAGAGAAGAGGAAGGACGCCCTCCGGCAGGGTATCAAGCAGCAAACGGAGGCTGAGGACTGGGAAAAGGCATCCTCCTCGATCCGGAAGCTACTGCGGATGACGAAGGGCGAGGAGAAGGACGAGCTATCCGTCTTGCTCGAGAGGGTGAACGGAGAGAAGGCGTGGGTGAAGATTGTAGAGGCCCATGGGTCATCAAAAGCGCCCCGGAGAATTCTGAAAAAGATCGAGGAGTTTCGGAAGGAATTCGGAGAACATTCCCATCTCGCTCGCCGCGCCGAGGAGCTGAGGAGTCTGATTCGATCAGACCTCATCTACATGATCGAAGGCTTCGAAACCGGAGGGCTCGACGCCGACAGGGGAAGGACGGTCCTCGAGAGCGCTGACATCAAGGAAGGCAAGCAGGCTCTCCGCTGGACCTCGAAAGACCTGGAGATGGATTATCTCTATGTCTACCCGGACCGGACCGACTGGACGGGCTACAGCTATCTCTGCATGTGGATCTACAGCGAAGAGCCGCAGACATCTCTGCAGGTTACCGCCATCACGAAGTACGATGCCTACTGGCCGGAACAGTACTCCTCCACGATACGATTGGATTTCAAGGGCTGGAGGCGAATTCGACTCGCTCTTCGCGGCAAACGAAGAAGTTTCGCCAAGAGCGGCCGGGCGGACTGGGCCAGCATTGACAGCATCTGCCTCATCAAGGAGGAGGGAAAGCGCCTGAATATCATCCTGGACGAGATCTGCCTGGAGAAAGAGTGATCAGGATTTCACGAGTGTAGACCCCATCCCCTACGAAATGTCCCCGCACGAGGTAGTCCCCCAAGATCTCCATCTCATCTGTTTGGAAAGCCGCTTGCAAGGCGGTCGCGTATCGTATATGAAGCCGTCCCGGGGAGTGTGGCCCGGCCCGGTCCGATTTCAGCGATAGGTACGGCAACAGGTCGAGAGCGATGACCCAGACCCTCCTGCTCACTCAATGTCTGCAGAATGATTTCGTCCAGCCGATCGGCCGCTTCGACCCCATCCCCAACCGGCTCCATGTCGGCTTTGCCGAGGCCCTTCGGCTCATGGGGGACAACCCGGCCGAGGGCCCGATCGCTCGGACGATGCGATGGGCTTACTCGATGCCGGACGACCGTCTCCGGTTGATACACATCCGGGACTGGCACGATCCAGAGGACACCACACAACGAGATCACCTCGAGCAGTTCGGGCACCACTGCATCAAGGAGACCCCCGGCGCCTCTTTCGCCTTCTCGCTCGACGAGCACACGGAGAAGGATATCCCCATCATCGACTCTCTCACCCTCAACGACTTTCAGGAGACGGCCCTGGATCGGATCTTGAGTCCATGCGCGGGCCAGCCCTGTCGGGTGGGGATCATCGGCGTCTGGACCGAGGCGAAGGTGAGCTTTCTGGCCTACGAGCTCCGCACGCGCTATCCCGAGTTCCAGGTGGCTGTCTGCTCGGCTCTCACCGCCTCCTCGTCGCGCCATCGTCACTTCGAGGCCCTGGACAACCTGGAGCGTATCCTCGGTGTGAAGGTCCACGACTCGGTGGGCAAGTTCATCGACTACCTGGGCGGTGTCGAGGAAGACGCTCCTCTCATCGGAATCCAGGACCGGCACCCGGAGATCGATTCCTCGGGTCTGGAGCTTCCCGAAACAGATCACCTGCTGGTCCGCTATCTCTTCCGGGACTGCCGATCGGTGAAGCTGGATGTCCTCGACGGTGGATTCTCGGGCAACCTCGTGGCGGGAGCGCACAGCATCGATTTCCAGGGCCATGAGCAGGTCCCGCACGTGGTGAAGATCGGGCCCCAGGAGCTGATCGGGCAGGAGAGAACATCCTTCGAGCGCATACAGGAGGTGATGGGGAACAACGCCCCACAGGTCAGCGAGTTCGCCGACTTCGGCGACCGGGGCGCGATCAAGTATCGATACGCCTCCATGGGGTCCGCCTTCTCCACGACGTTTCAGAAGCAATACATGTCGGGCCTGCCCCTGGAGGAGGTGCGACGCATCATAGATACCGTCTTCGGTGAGCAGCTGATGAGGCTCTACAAGGCGGCAACCCTCGAGAGCTGTGATCTCCTCGAGCACTATCAGTTCGACGGGCGCTGGGCGGCGAGCGTAAGAAACAAAGTGGAAGAGATCCTCGGGGGCCCGGCCACGGATCGTACGATCGAGCTCCTGCCGGGGGCCCGGGTCCGAAACCTATGCGATTTCTACGAGGGCACTCTGGCTCATCTTCCGCGGCGGCCGGGCGATCAATGCTACCAGGCCTACGTCCATGGCGACCTCAACGGGGCGAACATTATTCTCGATGGCCATGGTAACGTATGGCTCATCGATTTCTTCCACACCCGCCGGGCGCATGTCCTCATGGATCTCATCAAGCTGGAAAGCGATCTGCTTTATATCTACACGCCGGTCGCCGACGACGAGGAGCTGCGCGCGGCCTTCTCGTTCACGGATGCCATGCTGGAGGTGAAGGACCTCGGCGTCCCCTTCCCCGAATCTCCCCCCTCCGCTCTCCCGCAGTTACGCCGCGCCTGGGAGACGGTCGGGATGCTGAGGTCCTACTATCCGGGGCTCGTCCGGAGTGATCGGGATCCGTTCCAGCTCTGGGTGGGCCAGATGCGCTACGCGGTGCACACGCTCAGCTTCTTCGAATGCGATGCCCTCCAGAGGCGGTGGGCCTTGTACACCGCGGCGAAGCTCGGCGAAAAGATCGCAGACACTCTCGAGAGGTCCTCCGAGCTTCGACTGGACTGGATCGACGAGAAGTGGAGTCGGCCAGGGAAACTGGCCCTCACGCTGCTACCCGGTCGAAGGGACCACGAGAGAGACCTCGAGAGGGACCTCCAGGTGTTGGAGAGGGAAGGCGTGGATCGGGTCCTCTGCCTCACGTCAGACGACGAGCTGAGACGATACGGCGTGCCGGATCTCCTCGGCGCCTATCGCAAGGAGGGCCTGAGCGTGCGTCACCTGCCTATCCTGGATCAGAATACGCCGAGCCTCGAAGAGATGGAGAAGGCCGTGGAATGGGTCGAGGAGGGTTTGAAAGCAGGCGAGACGGTGCTGACTCACTGCCTCGCCGGCCTGGGTCGATCCGGCATGGCCGCCGCCTGTCTGCTCCGCGGGCGGGGGGCCGGCGCTGACGAGGCCCTGAAAGAGGTGCGCCGCGCACGATCGCCCCGTGCGGTGGAAACACCCGAGCAGGAGGCCTTCGTCCACGGGTTCCCGGGCCCCGATTCCTGACGAAGGACGGCCCAGTGAAAGACTCCAACCGGAAGGGGCAGCAGGCGCCGTCTAGCGCTTCTCCAGGCGGATGTCATCGATGATGATGTTGAGCGGCGTGCCGACGTCGTCGTCGTGATCAAAATCAATCCGCTGGATCGACTTCCAGCTGGGATTGCCGCGACGACCAAACTTGCTCGTCCGTCCCGTCAAAGGCACCCGGATCTCCTTCCAGCCGGTCCAGTCGATGGCCAGGTAGTACTGGAAGTGGTGCCATCCCCCCGAGTGGGGCTCGATCTCGATCCGGGCGGGGCGTGATCCCACCTTCTCGTTGTAGATCCACATACAGAAGTATTCGTACTCGGACCAGTCCTCTGTCGGTGATGTGATCGACCAGTAGGACCATCCCCTCCCCGTCGACCATCGGCAGGAGTACTCGCCTTGCTTGACGAGCTTCGGGTCGCCGACGAGAGATCTGCGAAGAGTTCTGCCGGCATCGTCGTCGTCGTCAACCTCCCCCTTCGAGTCCTCGAAGTCCTCGATGACGAGCACATACTGGGAGCGGACCGCCTCCATGAGGGCCTTCCCCCTGTCGACCACCTCGGGGATCTCGCCGTATTCTTTCAGAAGCTTGGTGAGCTTATTGGCCGCTTTCCTGGCCTTGGCCTTCCTCCTGAAGTCGGTCTCTATCTTGTCCAGGGCCTGGCTTCCCTTCGCCCGCTCGATGAGGCGATCGACCTCCTCCTTGCTCTCGTCGGTCTTTGCAAAACTGCGCCGGTACGACTTTAGCGCCTTGATGGCCTTCTTCCAGTTCCCCGCGTCCATCAAGCTCATGATACTCTTCATCGCCTCTTCCTTCTCAGGTCCCACCTGAGCCGTGGCAGGAAGAGCGAGGATCAAAGAAAAAACGACTACGAATGCCCACCCGATCGTGACTCTTGGAGCCCCCATGCTTACCTCCTGATTCTCTTACGTCTTCGCTCCGGTCTCAAAGCCATTCACCTAGCTCGCGGCGCAGCCTTCTCATGGCCGACCGGTGACGTTCCCGCACTTGACTCGGACTCATGTCGAGTCGCTCGGCGATCTCGGGGATCGTCATTCCATCGAAAAACCTGAGACGGACCACCGTGGCCGCCGTTGGATCGGCCAGACTCTCCAGGGCCGATCGGATCCTCTCCGCCATCTCCCCCTCTCGCGCGTATGCACTGGGCGTTCTCGTCCTCGCTGGCACGTCTCGATCAGATCCCGCTCCGCTCGAATCTCCGTCCGCCGGGCGAAGGGGCACGATCTTATCGCTGGGGATGCGGCCTTTCGCCGCTCGGTCGCGAATCGAGTTCAGTCCGAGCCGGCGCACGATCTGGCCGATCCACGATCGGAACATCGCGAATGTTTCCTCGTCGTTCTTCCCTCCCTCGAACGTGCCGAGCTTTCGCCAGGCGCGAAGGCACGCGTCCTGCAGGAGATCCGCCGTGCTCCCGGCGGGACGAATGGGATCGGCGTAGGGACGGGCAAGGGAAGCCAGGTAGGGTCGGAGATTTTGGAGCACCTTGTCCATCGCCTGCCTGTCGCCGTCCTGGGCGCGCTGAAGGATTTTCCCGAACTCCTCGGAGCCGATCTCGCTCGGCGCACTCATCAGGCTCTTCCTCCGGGGCGCGTCAGAAGACTCCCGCCCCAGCTCGGTGCACCATCTTGCTCGACCATCCTCGCGCATACAATCCTCAATTAGTTCGGCGGGTCCGGATTCCGCAATCTCGATGGTGGCGAACCCCATCGGTCTTTCATGCCTCGGAGGCCGAAAGTCCCACGCCAGGCGTGGGAGAAAGGGAAGGAGAATGGCCCCGATGGGTCCATGCTGGGATCTATCGAGCGCGGTTCGAGATGCCTCCGCCGACACCTCTCAGGATCGATTCGCCATGCGATCATGGTCCTTGGTTTCCTTTCGCCCCGGCCTCGCCTTCCCGATCGTCGAGCGTCGCCCTGTATTCCGTGCCCATGTCCGCCCTATGGAGCATTTCCACCAGCGCGAGGTGACGGCGGGCCAGATCTTCGATTGCGGGGTGCTCCGAAATCAAGGCGTCCCGATCTGGAACCTCTCCTGCCCGGAGAGATTCGATGAACCTGTCGGCCATCGCCTCCAGCTGGACTTCGACATCCGCCTCGGCGGGGTGCCCCTGGGAGTCCGGTCGGATCATGACAGCCCCCCGGATACGCGGCGTCTGAAGAGAGTTAAGGAGGATTTCATCGTCTTCCCCCCGGCCCGGCGGACCTTGAATAGACGATCGGCGCCCGACCGCAATTAGCGCGCAAATACCCATCCTTATAGACACGTAAACAGGCCTGATGGGGGGGATTCTTTTTCCGGAGCCTCGCTCGTGGCTCAGGATGCGGCATAAATCTAGTAGCCAAAGTGGTTTGGCAGAGGCCTCCGGGCTCGACGGGCTACCAGGACGTGACCTGAATTGCGGCCCGAAATGGGGCCGCCCCGTCGAGGGCTACCACCCATTGGAACACTCGAAGCCTCATCGGAGGGTCATTCCGAGGGCCGTGAGAACTCGATCGACGACTTCGGGTTGAGCGGCTGAACCCATCAGGCCGACCCGCCAGATCTTTCCTTTCAGCTCTCCGAGACCTCCACCGATCTCGATCCCATGGCCGTCGAGCATGGCCTTTCGGATGGTCTCGTCCCTCTTGCCCTCGGGGATGCGGACCGAGTTGAGCTGTGGTAGGCGATGGGCCGGCGCGACCAGCATCTCGAGACCCATCTCTTCGATCCCTCGAGCGAAGCGGTCTCCGGCTTCCTCGTGACGTTTCCAGCGAGCCTCCAGCCCTTCGACCGCCACGATGCGCAGCGCCTCATGGAGCCCGTAGAGGGCGTTGATGGGCGCCGTATGGTGGTACACGCGCTCTTCGTTCCAGTATCGCCGCACCATGGAGAGATCGAGATACCAGCTCGCCGGCTTCGTCCGCCGGCTGGCCAGAACCGTCTCGGCGCGCGGGCCGAAGCTGATCGGAGCGAGCCCCGGGGGACATCCGAGGCACTTCTGTGTCCCGCTGTACGCGGCGTCGACACCCCACTCGTCCAGCTCGACGGGAATGCCGCCGAGAGACGTCACGGCGTCGAGGACGAGGAGGGCGCCGTGGTCATGGGCGACTCTGGCGATCGCGGGGACGTCCTGTCGATACCCGGTCGACGTCTCGGCATGCACGAGCGCGACGATCTTCGTCTTCTTGCCCTGGAGCGCCGTCTCGACCTGTTCCTGCCCGAAGCCTTCTCCCCATGGGGCCCGCAACGTGCGCAGCTCGCCCCGGCAGCGCTGGACGATATCCGCCATGCGGGCGCCGAACAGGCCGTTCTCCAGGACGAGGACTTCATCTCCAGGTTCGATCAAGTTCGTGAGACAGGCCTCCATCCCCGCGCTCCCCGTCCCGGAGATGGGCAACGTCAGTTCGTTCTCCGTCCGGAAGACGACCCTGAGCATCGACCGGATCTCGTCCATCATTCTCAGGAATGCGGAGTCCAGATGGCCGATCGTGGGGCGCGCCATCGCCTCCAGGATCCGAGGATCGACGGGACTGGGACCTGGGCCTAGCAGAAGTCGATCGGGTGGAGAGAATCGGGGGGGAACAGCGCTCATCCGCTTTCCTGTCTTGAACCTGAGCTGAGTGAAGGTCCACAACTTACGTCGAGAACCGCGTGCGATCAAGGATTGTTCGGGTTAGGGTACTGCGCATGGTCGAGAAATTCCTCTCGTTCTTTGTCGACAACTTCCCGCCGTGGTGGGCCATCGCCCTCGGGGGTCCACTCGGACTCATCTGGGCCTACCTCTGTCTGTCGTTCGCAGGCTTTCTCAAGCTGAGAAAGGGTCTCCGGACGGGTTACTCGCGGAAGACATTCCACTTCCTCATATTCGCCACCGTGGCTGTCGTTCAAGGGATCGGAGGGACGTCGTTCGCCTGTCTCTTCGGGGGGATGACTTCGCTCGTCGTACTCTACGCCGTCCTGCGTGGCAGCGGCCACCCTCTCTACGAGGCGATGGCGCGAGAGGGCGATGCCCCTCACCGGACCTACTTCATCGTCGCGCCGTATTTCGCCACGCTGCTCGGGGGTCTGGGGAGCAACATCTTCTTCGGGGATGCCGTCGTGATCGGGTACCTGGTCACGGGACTCGGCGACGCGGTCGGCGAGCCGGTCGGAGTGCGGTTCGGGAGGCACAAGTATCGGGTGCCATCCTTTCGTGGGGTCCAATCGAGGAGGAGCCTGGAGGGATCCGCGGCCGTCTTGATCGCTTGCCTCGTGGCGATACCCGTGGCGGTATTGCTATGCGACTCGCTCGCGCTCTCGAGTCGATCTCTTCTGACGGTTCCACTCCTGGCCATCGCCTGCGCCCTCGTGGAGGCTATCTCTCCCCACGGCTGGGACAACGCGACGATGCAGGTGATCCCGTCCTTTCTTGCCATTCGCTGGTTGTAGGCGCTGGCTAGGGATCCTGAGTGTCGGCAAGGGTCTCGGGGGTCTTGAAGTAGCCCGGGCTCTGAATCTTTCCCTCGAGGGGGGCATGGACTCCCACCATCCAACCGGCATGCCGCGCCGCCTCCTCCCAGGTGACCCTTCCATCCCGGTTCCGATCACCCTTCCCCTCCAAGCCCTCGATCAAGTAGTGGGTAAAGAGTCCCCCTCCCACGTCCTCCAGTTCGACGCATCCCTGACCGATCTGGCCTGCCGTCAAGACCTGCCGTCCAGGGCGGACCAGGAATTCTCCGAGTTCCGCCTCGAACGAGATCGTGCGTGGTCCCGCGGCCGCCCGACCACGAAACTGGTGGACGAAGGGCGCGTCGATGATGAGGGTCACCCGAGGCCCCTGGATCCTGTTGGCGATCCCCCACAGGTCAGAGATCGGAAAACCCGTGCGGACGAGCCGATCCGAGTCGGCGTCGTGAGGAACGAGGTATGCCTCGCCGGCCCTCCATGCGCCGTACCCGGCGAAGTAGATGATGATCTCGTCGTCCTCTCCTGCTCCGAGGGCGAAAATTTTCTCCACTGCCTCTCGGATCTTCCCCAGAGTTGCCTGATCATTCAGGAGGAGCATCGTGTTATGAGAAGGGATCTTCTCTGGGCCCTCGAGACAGTCGAGGAAACTGTGTGCGTCGATGTCGGCGAACCTCAGATTTCGGATGGCATAGTCCTTGTACTGGGAGATGCCGATTACGACGGCGTAGCGCTTCGTGAAGGCCTGGCGAAACTCGGGAGTGCCGATACCTTTCCGGATCTCCTTGTCGAGAATCTCGGCGACACGGTAGGCCACCTCCGCCTCCGCATCGGGGGAAATGGAACGGTTGACCGCCATCCAGTTCGACTCGTCGAGAGAGCCTGGGATCCGGAACAGGCTCAGAGGAAGCCATCCCCGCCCGAAATCGCTCAACTCCTTCTCCTCCCGGACGCGGTGAACGCTCGAGTGCATCACGATTCCGGAGCTCCAGCTCCGTAGCTCCGCCTCCACTTCGAGGTCCAGGGCGTAGGTTTCGTCCCTCACGAACCAGGCGACCGGCCATACGGCAATCGACAGGAGTATGTTAGGGATGAAGAGGTGGTTCCTCCCCAGATAGGAAGCGATCCGCCTGCGGACACGAGTCTCGAGGATGAAATCGGCCTGCTCACGGACGGCGGCGAGAACGGCATCCTCTTCTCTCTCGAGAACAGGAAGCGGGCGGACACTTCGGAAGGTGTTTTGATCTCGGATCGCCTGAACGATCAGCTTGTCGAGAGACGTGGTCCCGGCTTCCACCCTGAATCCCCTGTACGTCCCCTCCGTCGTCCCATCTGCTGGTTTCGATTCGTTCACCGTGGGGGCTATGAGCAGGTGATAGGGAAGCGTCGGCCCCGAGCTGGTTCGGGTATTCTTGCCCGTCGCCGAACAGCCGAGCAGCATGGTCATCGCGAGAAGAAGAGCAAGTCGGTCCCGCATCACTCCTGCCTTCCCACGACGTCACGCACGCATCGAAACCCTGTCGCCGCTGATCGATAGGTGGCCGGAGGAATCCCTCGAAAGGAGCACCGGGCGTATCTCTCGAGCGGCAGCAGGGATGATCCTCCCTTGATCACCGGCGCCGAACCGTCGCCCACAACCCATTCGCTCACGTTTCCACCCAGATCGCGTACCCCGAACGGGCTCTCATCGCTCTCGTTCTCCCCGACCGGTCGCGGCGGGCCCCCGTCCAGGTGAGCCAGAGAGGAATCCCAGGCATCTCCCCAGGGGTACTTCCGCCTGGATTCCTTCCCCCCGGAAGCCGCCTTCTCCCATTCCCATTCTGTTGGCAGGCGCGCCTTCCTCCAGCGGGCGTAAGCCCGGGCCTCATACCAGCTGAGTCCGGAAACGGGGTGGTCGGCGAGACCCTCGGGGAAGGCGCCGGCGGTCCACCCCAGCGGGCCGGGGCTTCCGTCTTCGGATGTGAACTCCGCGATCTGGTCCCAGCCTCGAGGATCCCAGAGCTCCGACATGCCGTATCCGCCTGCGGCCACGAACTCGGCGAAACGCCCGTTGGTGACCTCGTACCGTGCCACATAGAAGGAGACGATGAATTGCTTGTGACCCGTCAGGTCCGACGAGAGGGCGAACACCCCGCCGGGGACGTAGACCGTTCCCTCCGGAGCTTGCTCGGTCCTTTCGAGGTCGGCCAGCATCCGGTGTGCCAGACGGTGCAGGGGGTTCGCCTCCAGGAGCTTCCGGAGGGCCGCGGACGCCTCCTCCGCCTCTCCCTTCTCCCAGAGTTTCTTTGCCTCGGCGAGGAGGGGCGCCGTAACTTCCGACTGCGCCCGGGTGAATTTCGCTTCCGCGACCTTCTGGTCTGCCGCCGAGGCGTTCTCCATCGCGGTCCTGTAGCTGAGCAGGGCCTCGTCCCACTTCCTCTCGTCGGCCTTCGCGTCCCCCTCGGCGATTCCCTTCTGGTAACGCGCCTGAGATATCAGAAGTTTCGCCTCCACGGTCTCCGCAATCTCGACAGCCTGCTGTACGGCGGGGATAGCCGAGTCGTAGTCTCCTGCGGCGAGGTATTCCCGCGCTTGATCCAGGAACTGGGTGTATCCCTTGTGCTCTCGAGTCCGCCGGGCGAGCGTTTCCTGGAGAGATTGGAGCCGTTCGCGATCTCCGTCGAGGAGGCTGGCCTCGCTGAGCAGGAACGATGCCATGTCGAAGGTCCTTCGACCTATTGCCAGCTCGGAGAAATCCAGAAGCGTTTCGAACAGGACCTGTCTCGCCTCGGACTTGCGCCGATCTTCGGTCGGATCCTTCGCAACCGCCTGGCGGAGAAGGATGACCGCCTCGACGTATCTTCCCCGGGCCCGTTCCGGCGTGGCCTCTTTTGCCTCGGCGACGAGGTCGAGGGCGCTCCGGAGAAGCTCATCGGCCTCCTTCTTCAGCTCGTCCGTCTTCCCTTCCTCGACGAGGAACTCCACCACTCGTTCGAGGCCGTCACGCGCTTCCTCGTTCTTGTCGTTGAGCTTCAGCGCATCCTCGAATCTCTGCTGAGCCCCTACGTAGTCTTCCCACCGCATACTTCGGTTCCCCTCGCCGATCAGACTGCTCTGCCTGGCGGCGCTAGCCCGGTGGGCCTCCGCGTAGCCCGCCTGGGCATCGTGGTCGTCCGGATCGATAGTGAGGGCCTTCGAGTACTCTTGGAGGGCGGCCACGAGGTTCCCCCCGATCAGGTAGCCGCTGGCGTGGTCGACGTATCCTTGAACTGTCTTCTGCTTGAGGCGGTCGGCGTTTACCTTCAACGCGATCGCGTAGCTCGAGATGGCGAAGGCAGTGAGAAACGTCGCTGCGATGGTGGCGGAGACTCGCTTGTTGCGCATGACCTTTCGCCACGCCTTCTCCCACCAGCCTACAGGCCGAGCAAGTATCGTCTCTCCGTTCAGGTATCGCTCGATATCCTTCTGCAGCTCCTCCGCCGAGGCGTAGCGGCGGGCCGGGTCCTTCTGCAGACACTTCAGGCAGATCGTCTCGACATCCCTGTGGATCGCGGGATTGAGCGCCCTCGGGGGGACGGGGTCATCGCGGACGACCTTCATCAGGACCTCGACCGATTGCTCCCCCTGGAAGGGGGGTCGCGAAGTGAGCAGCTCGTAGAGGACAGCCCCGAGACCGTAGACATCCGCCCGGCCATCGATATCTTTCAGGCCCGCGGCCTGCTCGGGTGACATGTACGACGGCGTCCCGACCAACTCGCCGGTCTTGGTCATCTTGTTGTCCGCCAGGAGATCCTTGACGATGCCGAAGTCGGTGATGCGCGGATTCTCGAAATAGTCGACGATGATGTTTGCCGGCTTGATGTCGCGGTGCACGATTCCTTTGGAGTGGGCGTGGTGCAGGCCCTCGGCGACCTTCCTGGTGATGATCAACGCATCGCGTATCGGAAGCCCCCCCTTCGTCAGGATGAGCCTCAGGGTCCGGCCCTCCACGAAGTCCATCGTGAAGTAGTGCCGGCCGTCGACCTCGCCGACGTCATGGATCGGGACGATGTAAAGGTGGTTGAGGTTGGCGGCAGCGGTGGCCTCCAGCCGAAATCTCTCCACCTCTTCCCTGGAGGCCCCTGCGCCGGCGCTGAGTACCTTCAATGCCACGACCCGGTCGAGCCCCTTCTGGACCGCCTGGTAGACGATCCCCATCCCTCCACGGGCGATCTGCTTCAGGATGCGATAGTTCCCGAAGGTCTCCGCGTCGATCTCGCCGGAGCCGGAAGAGGAAGCGCGCCATGTCTTCTCGTCAGAGGCTTCTCCCCCGGGCGTCGAGCCCTGGTCCAGGACAACAGAAACAGGATCCAGGGGCGCCGTCTCGTCGGGATCGGGGACGACGAGATCTCTCCCGCAGGACCGACAGGAGAAGGTGCGGCCGGACTGGAAGTCGACGATGTTGTATTGCACATAGCAATCGGGACAGAAGAGGACCTCCTTCTTCTGCTTGTGGAGCACGCTCAAGACCTGGACGTTCGTGAGGACGCCATGCTCGATGAGGATCTCGCCGAGCGGGATGCGGTCGTCACTGGACCTCCGGAGCCCCTGCTCCCTCAGCCCGATATTGACTTGCGGCTCGGAAGCCAGCCCGAATTGGACGAGCAGCTTGCCGAAGAGGGCGTCTTGCAGGGATCGGAGCGACGATCCGTCGATATCCTTCAGGCGGCGCCTCTGCGTCTCGAGGATCTTGTGCACCTGCTCCTGGGTCAGATGGCCCTTTCGGATGAGGATCTCTCCGATGAGCTGGGGTTCCTTTGCCGCCTGAAAGAGCAGGGCGTCGGAGAGCTGATCCGTCGTGATCATTCTCTCGGCCACGGCGATGTCTCCGAAGAGGATGATGCGGGCGAACATCGTCGTCGGCGCCTCGGAAGGATCTTCTCGCCCCGGCGCCATGTCGATCACCTTGCTTGTATCGTGCTCGTTCACCGGTCTCCCCGAGGTAGATCCCCCCGCTCACATATACGCAAAGGGGGTGCCGCGGAGGGGGGAGGCGAGCTCGTTGCGACCCTGCCGGGCAAGCCCTCGTATCGACTGGCGACACAATGGGATGCGGATCCCAGGCGGTGGTGGGGGCTCCCAGCGACTCTCGATCTGGGAATGTGGGCCTGAAAGTTATTCCCAGATCTGGAAGGTCGGTACCAGATCGGGATCTCACCTGGCCCCGCTGTGAGACTCGATTCGCATCTTCCCTTCGGTTAGCCTGGCGCTCGAGAATGGAGGTCGCCATGAGAATCGAGCAGTTCCTGTCGAGCCTGCTGGTCGCGGCATTACTCCTGTCCTGTGGTAGCAAAGATCCTCCGCCAGCGAGACCGAAGCCCGGAAAGAGGCAGGAGCAGGAGCGAGTGCGCGAGGAGAAGTTCGAGAGGATCCGGCGATTCGCTGCGACCTACCCGGGTGAATTTCAGGGGCTTCAGCGCCGCGTCGATGAATTCCTTCCCCTCGCCAGGGGCACACCGTACGAGGCGCGCACGAGGAAGATCCTCCAGGACGGAGAGGAAGAATTCGCGAAGATCTGCCAGGTATATTTCGAGGAGCAGATGTCGACCCTGGCGGCGCGCGAACGGGAGGAGGACGTCGCCGCCGCCCTCCAGGTGATCGATAGGTATCGGAAGGACAGGATCACCCCGGACATCGAGACGAGCTTGAACGATATCCGGGCGCGACTCGAGAGGGAGATCGTCGCGGAAGATGGATATGCGAACATGCAGCGCAAGGCTGGTGGTCCCGTCAATGCGGGAGAGTTCGACAAGGCCCTCGCGATGCTCGCCGCCTGGGTCGAGGATCCCGCCCACAGGGGGACCGCCGCTGCAGCGAGAATGGGGCCTCTCGTCGATGAGATAAGAGCGAAGAAAGCGGAGGCCGACAGGATCGACGAGACCGGAGAGAGCGGCTGGGTGGTTCTCTTCGATGGCAAGGATGACTCCGGGTTGAGCTACGCGGGGACCCAGAGGTACTGGAAGATCGAGGGAGGCGCCCTCGTGGCAAGAAACTCGTCAGGGGTGCCCATATTCGCCGTCGCGGGAGAGGACGACTGGAAGGACTATTACGTGAGGTTCCAGTTCAGGATCGTCAAGGGCGAATTCACCTTCGGAGGTCGCGGGGCCCGGAGCGCTTCCTCCGGGGGAATGATGTTCAGCAACATCAAGCCACGCTTTTCAGGCTACAAGCCAGACAAGTGGTACAAGATTCACTGTGAGGTGGTCGGGGATTGGATCAAGTGGGTCCGGCTGGACAATTACAGGTTCGAGAGTATCTCGGCGGAGAGCCCCACGGGCCCCTTCAATTTTGGTGTCCTGGACGGGGCCGAGATCCACTTCAAGGGGATCCAGGTCAAGCAAATCTAGCCCGGCCTCAGCCAGGCGCGGAGTTCGATCCCTTACCCACCCTCGACGTTTCGCTCCGGCGGATTGTGCTCGCTGTGGGGCGGAAGCGTGAGGATATCGTCAGGGAAGAACGAGACCACATACGCCATCACGTCGCGCATGGTCAGGATGCCCTGGGGCTCTCCCGCGCTGTTCACCAGCGGCATATGCCTGTAGCCTCCGACCACCATGCGGGACAGAGCGCTCGCGATGGGGTCATGGGGTGTCAGGCAGGCGGGTTTCGGCGTCATGTAGTCCTTCACGGGCCCGTCGAAGTTTTTCCCGTCGGTCAGGCCCTTGATCAACACGTCCCGCTCGCCGAAGATGCCGACGACCTTGCCGCCCTCGACCACGAGCAGGGATCCGATTCGCCGCTTCGACATCATGGCGATCGCCTCACCTACCTGCGACTGTGGCGCCACGGAGGCCGGTTCCTTCGGATAGTCGAGAACGGAGATCGGACGCATCAGCACCTCGTTGTCGAGCTGCTTCTGGCGGGTCGTGCCTGACTCCTCGTACATCGCCAGGTCTTCCTCGTATCCATCGGACATGGCTATCCCCCCTCCCTTCAAGAAGCGAGAACTGCTTAACACGGGCTCAATCGCCGCTAACTTCCCAAGTGTCGCCCTCCCGGAGGAGCGCGTTCAGGTCGCTTACCTTTACCGAAGCCCTGGCGGAGCTGATCTGATTATGCACCGCTTCGTCGTAGGTCTCCTCTTCCAGGGCGCGGAAGACACCCATCGGGGTGGGAAACTCCGGACCGCTCTGATGCAGCTGGCTCAGGAGGTAGGGGAGGGAGGGATTCGGCGTCTTCTCATCGTGGTGAAGCAGGTCCTCCTCGGCGACGCCACCTTCTCCGACGGACACAACCTCGGGCACGAAGCCGTTCAGGCGGATGCCTCGGTCCCGATTCTTCCCGAAGACCAGAGGCTTCCCGTGCTCGAGGGTGACGATCCGGTCATCCCGCGTCTCCCTTTCCCGCACGCCCTCCCACGCCCGATCGTTGAAGATATTGCAGTTCTGGAGTATCTCCACGAACACCGACCCTCGATGTTGCGCCGCCCGGGCGATGACCTCCTCGAGCTCCTTCCCGTAAACATCGACCGTCCGGGCGACAAACGTCGCCTCTGCCGCCAGGGCGATCGAGATCGGGTGGATGGGCCTGTCGATGTTGCCGAAGGGCGATGTCTTCGTCTTCTTGCCGAGCTCCGATGTGGGGGAGTACTGACCCTTTGTCAGTCCATAGATCCGATTGTTGAAGAGGAGCACCTTGATGTCCACGTTGCGCCGCATCGAATGGAGGATGTGGTTGCCGCCGATGGAGAGGGCATCCCCGTCTCCTGTCACGACCCACACTGAGAGGTCGGGCCGGGAGACCTTCAATCCCGTGGCGAAGGCCGGCGCTCGACCGTGGATCGTATGCATCCCGTAAGTGTTCATGTAATAGGGGAAGCGGCTGGAGCATCCGATACCGGAGATGATGACGAACTTCTCTCGAGGCAACCCCATCTGGGCGAACGCCTTCTGCACCGAGTTCAGGATCGCGTAGTCCCCACAGCCGGGACACCACCTCACCGTCTGGTCGGTCTCGAAGTCCTTCTTCTTGTACTTGGGGGCGGCTGCCTCGGCGATGCTCGTCTCGGGGGTCATCCCTTTTCTCCTTGCAGGACCTGTTCGATCTTTTCCAGGATCTCGCTCACGCGGAACGGCTGTCCCTGCATCTTGTTGAGTCTTACCGTGTCGACGAGAAACTTCGCCCGCAGCAAGATGTCGAGCTGTCCTCGGTTGAGCTCGGCGACCACGACGTGCCGAAATGACTTCAGCAGGTCGCCGGTGTTCGATGGCATCGGATTGATGTGTCGCAGATGAAGCTGGGAGACGCGGAGCCCCTTCTCTTGCGCCGAGATCGTCGCCTGATGGAGGGAGCCATAGGTTCCACCCCATCCCACGAGGAGGAGATCGCCCGTGTCTTCGCCGAACGTCTCGGCGTCGGGGATATCCTTGGCGATCCCCGCTATCTTCTCCTCGCGCAGAATCGTCATCCGCTCGTGGTTCTCCGGATCGTAGGATACGTTGCCCGAACCGTCCATGTGCTCGAGACCGCCGATCCTATGCTCGAGGCCTGCCGTCCCCGGCCGGACCCAGGGCCGCGCTCCCGTTTCCGGATTCCGCATGAACGGCTGGAAACCCTCCGGCTCCGTGTGGAATTGCACCGGGTCCGCGGAGAGGCTGTCCGCATCAGGGACCGGCCACGGCTCCGATCCGTTGGCGATGTATCCATCCGAGAGCAGGATCACAGGCGTCATGTACTTGATAGCGATCCGCACCGCCTCCATCGCTGTGGCGAAGCAGTCTCCGGGGCTTCGAGCCGCAATCACTGCGATGGGGCACTCTCCGTTTCTTCCCCAGATGGCCTGAAGGAGGTCGGACTGTTCCGTCTTCGTCGGAAGTCCCGTGCTCGGACCGCCTCTCTGTGCGTTCACGATGATGAGGGGAAGCTCTGTCGTCACGGCGAGAGCCATCGCTTCACTCTTCAGTGCGATACCGGGGCCGCTGGTCGCGGTGATACCGATGCTCCCGCCAAACGCTGCGCCGATGCACGAACAGATGGCGGCCATCTCGTCCTCGGCCTGGAACGTGATCACCCCCTGGGGCTTCAGGCGGGCCAGTTCCATCAAGACGTCCGAGGCCGGGGTGATCGGATAAGACCCCATGAACAGTTGGAGACCCGCCCGCACGGAAGCGGCGTAGAGCCCCAGCGACAGGGCCTTGTTTCCCGTGATGTTCCGGTAGAGGCCGGGCTCCTGCGGAGCCGGCGGGACCTCGTATCGGACCTGGAATAGCTCGCTCGCCTGAGCGTAGGCGTATCCGCCCTTGAGGGCGGTCAGGTTGGCATCGACGACATCCGGTCTTTTCTTGAACTTCTTCCCGATCCACTCCTCCGTGGGCTCGAGCGCACGGGAAAAGAGCCAGTACATGATCCCGAGGGCATAGAAGTTCTTGCACCTCTTCCGTTCCTTGGTGGAGAGGGGAGAGTTCTCCAGCACCTTCATCGTCAGGGTGGTCAGGCCGACGGCGATCGCGTGATAACCGTCAAGCGATCCATCTTCCAGAGGGCTCTTCTCGTACCCCGCCTTCGAGAGGTTGGCCTCGCTGAAGCCATCCGTGTTGACGATGACCGTGCGCCCCTTCGGAAGCATCGGGAGGTTGACCTTCAAGGCCGCCGCGTTCATTGCCACGAGGACATCCGGCTCGTCGCCGGGGGTGAATATCTCACCGGACGAGAAGTGGATCTGGTAGGCGCTGACCCCGGGGAGCGTCCCGGCCGGAGCGCGAATCTCCGCCGGATAGTCAGGGAAGGTCGCGATGTCGTTTCCAAACAGGGCGGAGGTCGTGGTGAACTGACTCCCGGTGATCTGCATCCCGTCGCCCGAGTCGCCGGCGAATCGGATCACGACCGATTCTTTGCGCTCGGGTGTGAGGGTCTTCGTCTCCGCCATGGATAGGTCCTTTCCCGCAGGTCCCTCCCGGCAGCGGTTTGCTCATGGGAGAGTGGAGGGACCCGTTCAACTTGCTCGGGTTCGGTGGTCGCCGGGCCGAGCATACGCCGCGGCTTCGGCGAGGCTTCATCGATCAGTTCAGAAGGACTCCATCGTACCCCGGGGCCCCTTCCGTGTCCACAGCCGAATCAGTCGGCGAGCGAGTAAGTACCCAGCTACGAGGGATTCGGTTATCATGGTGAACTCAGGTCACCCCGGCAGTCGATCAGAACGGAGACATTCTGGCCATGAATGGCGAGCCCGATTTCCTGAAATCCTCGAACGAGGTGGACCTGTCGAGGAACCCGCGGGTCCCTCACCTGATCGAGATGATGAGGTCCGTCAGCAAGGCGACGGACCCGGACGAAGCCTATGAAATCTTCGCCAGCACCATGAGGAAGGTCTTCCCGTCGATTGCCTTGATAACCCTATCGACGAGCGGGCTTGAACCAGGCCAGTTCCGGCTCCTCCAGCAGGTGGATCACCTGGGCGAAATTCAGGTACACAGACCTGTCCTGGGAGACTCGGTCCTCCAGGAGCCGGTCAGGAGTGGAGGGTTCCTCGGGCAGATGATCGCCCGGCAGAGGCCCCAGTTGTTCCACGGCGTCGATGTCCCGCAGGACCCCGCCATGGGCGAGTTTCTCGCCCCCTATCACTCGGTGATGGCTGCGCCGATCTATCTGGAGGGAGACGTCACTCACTGGGGGGTTCTTCTGGATCGTAGGAAGGAGTCCTTCTCGGAGGAGCAGCTCGAACACTTCGTGCTGCGGGTCAACCTGATGGGGTCGACGCTACAGACAATCATGACGGCGCAGGACCTTCGCCATGCGGTGGATCTCAACAAGACGGAAATCGAGCGGATCGCCTCGATACAGAGGGCATTGCTGCCCAGCTCTCCCCCGGAAATTCCCGGCGTTGAGATCGACATCAGCTACGAGACTTTCGATCAGGCGGGCGGGGACATTTACGTGGTGCGGGAGATCTGCTCGGAGGAGGAGGGCCCGGCGCCGGTGGGTTGCTGGAGTGTCGTCGTGGGCGACGTCTCCGGTCACGGACCGGCCGCCACGGTCATCATGGGAATCGTGGATGCCCTGCTGATTTCGTATCCCCACGCCGATTGGAGTCCATCCCCTGTGCTGGAGTATCTCAACGAGCGACTCTGTGAGAAGCGAATCGAGGGGTCTTTCGTCACGGCCATCGTGGGCGTGTACGATGCAATCAAACATCAATTCACCTATGGCCTCGCGGGGCATCCCCCGCTCTTGCGACAGAGGCAGGGAGGGAACGGGACCGTTTCCGTCGATCGTTATGACGTGGGAGGCATCCCCCTGGGAGTCATGCCTGGTGTGAAGTACCCGCAGGAAACGATCGATCTGTCCCCGGGCGATACGCTGGCGCTCTACACCGACGGCATCACCGAATCGCGGGCCCCCGACGGCAAGTTCTTCGGGGTGGAGGGGCTTCAGAAAGCGATGGAGGAGTGCCAGGGCGACGTCTACTGTGTGGTCGAAAGCGTGATGGAAATCCTGAAGAAGCACGAGAGGGGAGGTCGACCCCAGGACGATCAGACCCTCCTGGCGATGCAGCTCGTCGACAACGCTACCGGGTAGCGAATCCCGCCGAAGTCCAGGCTTCCACTCCGCCGATCAGATACCTGGCGTTGGTGTATCCCTCGAGAATGTGCTTGGCCGTCTGACCGACAGCCGTCTTGTCCTCCGGTCAGGCTCAGTAGAAGACGATCCTCTGCTCCTTGGAGAGTGAGGGCAGCTTCTCTTTGAATTCCTTGGCGGAGATGGCCCCTTCGAGGTTGTACTTCTGAAAGGCGATATCGCTGCCGTAGGAGCAGACGAGCAGCGGCGGATCGTCGTCGGACAACTGGCTCCGAAACTCGTCTGGTGTGATTCCCGGCGCTTCTGACATGAATGGGTCTCCTAGATCCACGCTGAAGACGTCCGTCTCGGCACGTCTATTTCACCGCCTTCTCCATCCGGATGTCATCGATCACTATGTTCAGGGGGCCAGGGCTTTCAGCGCTGTACGCGATGGATATGAAGTTGATAGCAGACCAATCGACCGCCCCATGCCGGGAGAACTTGCTGTTCCGCCCCCGTAGGGGCATCCGGATCTCCCTCCAGCCTTTCCAGTCCACAGCGAAGACATAGGAGTACATCGTATCCCAGCCCGATGTCGCGTCGACACGAAGCTGGGCCGGCCTGCCTCCCCTCTGGCCGTTATAGATCCAGGCGCAGAAGTAATCGTACCCGGAGAAGTCATTTTCAGGGGTCGAGATCACATGCGTTGATCCGCCCTTAGTCAATTTCCACCGGCAACTCCACTTGCCGTGTTTGACATACCGCGGATCATCGGTGAGCGTCATTCCCTTTGCCCGGGGGACGCCGAGCCGGCCGAGGAGCTTGTCCAGCTCTTTGTTCCCGGTCTTCCGCCCCTCGAAATCTTCGAGGACCAGGACGTATTCGGATCGGATCGCGTCCAGGAGCGCCGTGGCCCTCTTCACGAGGGACGGATGCTGGGAGAAGTCTTCGACGAGCCTGCCGAGCTTCTCTGCGGTACGGCGGGGTTTCTGTTTCTTCCGGTAGTCGTCCTCGATCTTCGCCAGGTCCTTGCTGCCTTCCAGTAGATCCGTCAGGCTTTCGATACGCTCCTTTTCCTCCGCGGAGCGGCCGTACTTCTTCTTGTATGCCTTCAGCGCCTTCGAGGCGTCCTTGAACTCTCCTGCTTCTATGAGCGAGTGAATTGCCTTCAGGTCGCTCTCGCGATCTCCTTCCTCATGGGCAGAGGCGGAAGGTATGAGGAACAGTGAGAGCGTGACCGCAACAAAGAGGGTTCGCTGACAGATGCCAGAGTTCATGACCACCCCACGGATTTGTCCTACATACGGAATACCGAGAGCGGCGTGAGACGCCACAGATCCTGCCTCCGTCGGTCGTCGCCGACGGCTCGTCCTTCTCTTTTATCATGTTCTGGGGTCCGGGGCCACCTCGCTTGACCGACTCCGGCCGATGGGGCAAGATCGGGCCCGGACCTCACTTCGTCCATGAGAGATGGCATACGATATGGCGACGCCGCTGGAAGAGAGAATTCGCGAGATGCTGAGCCTCGAGTCCGAGGAGGCCCCGGTCGGGCGCGCGGTGCGCATTCTCCTCGACGACGCAGCCGCAGCGGGCGTGAGTGACATTCACCTCACGCCAGCCCCGGATGGTCTTCAGATTCATTACCGACTCGACGGGACGCTCCTCTCCAAGGGAAAGCTGGAGCCAGCGAGATCCGGGCAGTTCCTACGAAAGATCAAGGTCCTCTCCGGTATCCTCACCTACCGGAGCGATATTGCCCAGGACGGCCAGATCCCCGCGGAGAAGTTCGGAGGAGGCACCGATATCCGGGTCTCCTTCTTTCCCACCATTCATGGGGAGAAGGCGGTCCTCCGCCTCTTCCTCCACGGGGCGGAGAAGTTCAATCTGGACCAGCTCGGTTTTCCGGAGCGAATCGTCACGAGTCTCCGCGGGGCCATCGCCCGTCCGGACGGCGTGATCCTGTTGACGGGGCCGAGCGGGAGCGGAAAGACGACGACGATCTATTCGCTCCTCTCGGAGATCGCCCGTCCCGTCGGCGAGACTATGCGTCACGTCGTGACGATCGAGGACCCCGTCGAGCACCAAATTCCAGGCGTGACCCAGACACAGGTGAACCCCGAGGCGGGCCTCACCTTCGGCTACTCCCTCCGCTCCCTCCTGAGACAGGACCCCCAGGTGATCATGGTCGGGGAGATCCGCGACCGGGAGACGGCGCGGGTCGCAATGGAGGCCGGCCTGACGGGACACCTCGTGATCAGCACGATCCATTCCGGAACCGCTGCGGGGGTCGTGGTGCGCCTGACGGAGATGGGAGTGGAGGGGCACATCCTGACCGCCTCCCTCTCCTGCGTCCTCGCGCAGCGACTCGTGCGCCGGATCTGCCGGGAGGGGAGGGAAGGCTGCGAGAAATGCCACGGGACGGGCTACCGGGGCCGCGCCGTCTTCGGAGAGATCCTCCAGATCAGCGATCCCCTCCGGGCCGCCATCACCGAGAAGGCCTCGCGTGGCTCCCTGGAAGAGATCGCCATGTCGGACGGCATGGTCCCGTTGCGGGAAGGGGCCGAGCAGCTCCTGGCCGACGAAGTCACCTCCGATGAAGAGATCCGCCGGGTAATGGGTTAGTTTCGTCACGCAGGCAGGACTCGCCTGCGGAACTGTAGGGTCATCCGGGCGTAAACCCAAAGCAGAGTCAATATCACGATCGGGACACTGAGAACGCACGTGGCTATGCTCAACGAGGCCAGTACCGCGACGGCGATCCCTCCGATCACGCCTCGAATCATCGATGAGATGAGCGCCCCGACGGCGGTTCGGCTACTCAGAGAGGCGGACAGGGAGAGCAGGATTCCCGAGAACAGACCGAGGATCACCCCCACAGGCGTGAGGAGGATGGTTGCCGTTGAATTGAAGATGACGTTCAAGACCAACCAGTAGTTCGGCGGATACTGGATCAGAATCGCGACGTAGTGGATCAGGATCGGGGCTAAGAGGTAGGCACTCCTGAGAATCCGCCCTGCCATCGCGGCCTGAATAATTTTCTCTGGCTCCACGTCGGCGGAGATGAGGACCTCGTACGTCCGATCCCTCTTGGCGGAGAACGCCATGAGGGAAGTCCGGAGGATCATGAGGATGAAGACGATGATTGTAGTTCCGACCATCAGCCCGAGGTGCGCATCTCGATGTAGGGGGGGATAGACGAGGTGGAGGTCGGCCACGAATCCGGCGTATGCGAGGAAGTAGAGCAACCAGATGAATCGGAACCGGTAGTCATCGTGAATCGATAGCTCGCGGCCGAGCAGCGAGAGACGGTTCCGACCGATCCGAGGAAAGATCAGATCGAGGATTCGAGCCGAACCCAACCAACGCTCAAACGAGTCGAGCATGCCTCGCAAGCCGCTCCGCTTGGCGCTCTCCCTACGGAGGGCGTTATGACGATCCAGGAAGAGGCTGCCCGCGAGGCAGCAGACAACGAGGGTCGCAATGCCGGCGGCGGCCGTAGCGATCGATGACTCCAGCCGGAGCGTCACGGTCGCCACCTCCCGCTCGAGGATCACCCAGAGGTTGACGCGGGCCAGGGCGTCCCAGACGGCGCTCGCAGAGGGAATCAGTCTCGGTCCAAAACTGCTCATGATGAGGTGGCCGAACACGATCGTCCATGTGATGAGGATCACGCTGTAGAAGTTCGAGAGGAAGACGGTCAAAAAGATACAGATCCCCGCCACGATGGCCAGTTCGCCCGCCAGGATGAAGTGGGCGGAGAGGACCTCGACCGGCCTTACTCCTCCGAAGATCATGAAGAAGCTGAGGATGGGGAATCCGGCGGCCAGCACGGCAAGCACCGCGAGGTAGTCGCCGACAGCCTTTCCCAGCAGGATCTGGAACCGTCGTAGCGGGGAGATGATGAGGAGGTCCAGGGTGTCCGCCTCCTTCTCGCGCAGCAGCGTCCGGGTGAAGACGATCGTCGCAAGGAACGTGACGACGAGAAACTGACCGAGTGAGAAGAGGTAGTGGAACGCCCGTACCGCATCGGCGAGGGCTCCGAGACCCTTCTGGAACCCGATGGCGAGATACGCGAGGAACGCTACTCCGCCCAGGAGAAGTACGCCCGCATAGGCGGAGCGCATCGCATAGCCCTCCCGACTCTTCCACGCGGTGAGCCACTGCCGGCCTAAGAGGGTGAAGAACGTTCGAATCAAGCTTCGCCGGCCTCCTCTCCCGTCAGCCGGAGGAACACGTCCTCGAGACGCGGCTCCTCCTCCCGGAGCCCCAGGAGCGTCACCCCGCGCTCCACCGAGAGGCGCGCGATGAACGAGTAGTCCTGAACACCCTCCTTCAAGATCACGTGGATCTCCCCGTCGCGTTCCGTGACACTCTCCACCGTATTCTCCGCGGAGATGCTCTTTCCGAAGTTCTGCCCGTCCTCCTGGATCCGGACGATGATCTCCTTCTGGGACGTCAACCTCTCCGCCACCTCCTCGATACCGCCGTAGTAGAGCACCTTGCCTCTATCGAGGCAGAGGAGCTTGTTGCAGAGGATGTCCAGCTCCATCAGGATGTGGGACGAGATCAGGATCGTCTTTCCCATCCGGCGTAGCTCCTTGAGCACCTCGCGCATCTCGATCCTGGATCGGGGATCCAGGTTGGCGGCCGGCTCGTCGAGGATGAGGATCTTTGGGTCGTGCATCAGGGTCCTCGCCAGTCCCACGCGCTGCTGCATGCCGCGCGAGAGGGCGGACGTCGGGCGATCCTTTATCTCATCAAGCTCCAGGAGATCGATCAGGAATTGAACGGTCTTGGCCGCCACCTCCCCGTGGATGCGATGAATCCCTGCGAAGAACTCGAGGTACTCCGTCACGTTCAGGTCTTCGTACATCCCGAAGATGTCGGGCATGTACCCAATCATGCGGCGAACCCTCGACGCCTGGAACCGGCCGTCCTGGCCCAGGACCTTTGCGTAGCCGCTATCTGGTTTCATCAGTGTCGCCAGGATGCGAAGCAGGGTCGTCTTCCCCGCGCCGTTCGGGCCGATGAGGGCCACGGCGTCCCCCTCGGCGACCTCGAAGCTGATATGGTCCAGAGCTGTCGTCCGGCCGAAAGTCTTCGTGATGTTCAGCACTTCCAAGGCGTTCATCGCATCGTCTCCACAGGGATCCGGACGATACCGAGGGTCTCCTGCTTCACGTATCCGTCCACCTTCACGCCGCTCAAATCTTGCCTGAAGAGCCCCACCAGGATCGTCGCTCCTCGATCGATCGTGGCGCTCATGTCCAGCTTGCGCTGGCGAATGACGTATGGGATACGGCCGTAACCTGCCTGCTGGCGCCACTTGTCGTAGAAGGACAGGGCGAAGAGCCAGCCGGCCGGCCCGAGTGAAACTTGCCGATACCCGATCCACCGCGGAGAGAATCCGGGTTCGTCCTTGGTGAAACCGTTGATCCAATCCCGCAGTGTTCGGGACGGCGTCTCGCCCAGCTTGACGGACTTCTTCGAATCGCGCGGGAGGGACCCGATCGAATAGACCCGATCGTCCTTCAGGAGAAAGCATTGCTCGAGATGAAGCAGGCCGCGGTTCTCGAGGAGAACCGCCCCCTCCGCCGGAGTCTCCCAGCGAGCCGCGATGCCGATCTCTCCATCCTTGGTCGTTCTGCACGAGGAGATGAGCCGTCGGGACAGGACGGCGACGGGTAAGGTCAGTCGGGAGGGAGGCTCGACGGTCCAGCCTTCAGACGGACTCTCTCCCCAACCGAACCACATCGAATCCAGGGCGGAAATGGCGCCCTCCCCGTCAATCTTGAATTGAGCGCTCTTGCCTCCCTGGAGCATGGAAAACGTCTGGACGATCCCCTCGTCGGCGAAGACGACCTGCTGCAAGGTCGTCGAAGCAGGACTGAAGAGAGACCCCCATAGAAGAAAGACGGCAGAGCAGGCCAGTGTGTAGACGGAGAAGGACGCCCACCCGCGCTTCAGGCGGCTCTTCCGGCGAAGGCGGATGTAATCGACGGGTCCGATCGCCACCACGTATCCGATGAGTAGAAGCAGTCCCAACCCGGCGTACCTCATGTCGAGCTTTCGCTCGGCCGGCAGGATGAACTGGAGAAGTCTGGCCGCGTCTTTGAAGACTGGATCCCCTCTCCGCCGGAATCTCTCCATCTCGTCCTCGGACGGGGACGTCAGGATGGAGCGCCACATGGTTTCGGGAGGGACCAGCAGGTCGATGTTCTTCAGGTCGACAGGGAATCGCAGGAAGACGACTTCACCGAGGCCATACCTCGAACGGATCCCGAGAGACGTTCCCCCCAGCTCCAGGAACCCGTCTCCTTCCCGAATCGATCCCTCCATGATCGGAATCGAAACCTCCTGATCGATCCCCTGGAAGGTCGCGGCCGTTATCTCGGTGGGATCGATCGGACATATCTCCCTCCAGATACCGCGACGAAGGGGATTGACCGACTGGCCGGCGAAGAGGACGAGCTGACCTCCTGCCTCCAGCCATGTTCGCAGGGCCTCCTGCTGTCCAGGGTCCAGATCGTGTGGGCCCCGGAAGATGATCGTGTTCGCCTGGAGGAGAGGAACGGGATCCGTAGGAAAGGCCGGTAATGGGAGCGTTTTCAGGGCCAGACTGATGGAGCGCCGTCCTTTTCCCAGCGATCGGGGGGCCGGCCCGATGGCAATGACATTGATCTCGCGAAGACGAACGAAAGACAGATGTGAGGACTTCCAGGCGACTCTTTCGCCGTCCGTATCAATCAGCTCGACAACCGCTTCCTCCTCCCATCCGTCGAGCTGGAGATCCCACGGGTAAGACCGGTCGGCGTGGGGAGGGAGTGTCAGCGGTCTTCGAAACCTTGCGGGCTCTCGCCCCCACGATCTGACCGTGAGGATCAGCTCCCCCTTGAACCCTTCCTGATCTGTCCTGACGCGCGCGACGAGACGGTTCCAACCATCGAAGAGAGGCTCCGTGGTGAACGGACCGGCGATATCGACCTCGATGCCGGCAAACAAGATCAGACAGGCGGTGAGGGCACTCATCTCCAGAAGATAAATCCTCTCAGGAACTCGATATAGTCTGCGGCGAAGAGGATCACCCCCGAACCGACGACGAACCCCGTGACCAGGATGGCCAGGGGAAAGAGCACCACATACAGATCATCGCTCGCCCCGGCGGACCGCTCCGTCAGCATCTCCCCTAGCTGTCCCGTCGCGTCCGGAAGTCTGCCCGCGTCCTCGGCGACCAGAAGATACCCGACGACCTCCGGGGAGATCACCGTCGAGTCCCGGAGGAGATCGGATAGCTTCTGACCCTCGGCGGCACGAGCGACCAGCCGATCCCCATCCGAGGAGAGTTGCCGGCTGCCGGACGCCCCCACGGAAACTGCCACGGCATCCTTCAGTGCAGCCCCGGACTGAAGGAGCAACGAAAGGGTCCCGAAGAATCGCGCGGACGTGAAGGTCTTCAGCATGTCTCCCACCCATGGGATGCGGAACAGCACTCGTTCTCCCCGTGCCGACTGACGGAACCACAGCGCTAGACCGCACCCGACCACCAGGGCCATTGCGAGGAGCAGTATAGGCAAGGCCGCCTCCCACGGAAGGCCGTACAGGGACCCCTGCTCCGGAACCTCCGTCCGGTGCTGGACCTGGGCTCGCAAGATCCGGTGTCCGGGAAGCAAGAAGATCACGAACAGAACGGTCAGCATGACTCCTGTGAGGAGCACGAGCGCTGGATAGGCAAGCGCCGCCACGATCGCGCGTCGCACCCTGCGGTGACTCTCGTGCGTACGTGCGACGGCGTGCAGGACGCGGGGGAGGTTTCCCGATTCCGCCCCCGCCTGCACCATGGCTGTGTAGTACGCTGGAAAAGCGCCCTGGGCCTCGGCGATCGCCTCGGCCAGAGACTTGCCCTCCTGAAGGGAGGACTCGATCCGGAACACCTTGTTCTTGAAACGTCCCCATCGCAGACCCTTCGAGATCTCCCGGATGGCGGTCGGGAGGGGGATGCCGACGCGACTCAGCGCTGCCAGGCTTCGATTGAAATAGGAGAAGGCGTCGATCTCATCCATGGGCGTGGAGATCTCCTCCCAATCGGCTCTCTCCAGGGTGTAGGCGATGATGCCTCGTTCCCGGAGATTCCGCGAGGCCTCGAGAAGCGATTCGCTCTCGAATTCTCCGGTCCGATCGATTCCCTGATCGTCAGTGCCACGATACCTGAAGCGGGTCATCGTTTCTGATCCTCTTGTCTCTGGCTCTGAGGGGGGGCGCCCAATATGGTAATTTTCTGGATCTCGATGATGGGAAGGAACATGCCCAGCCAGAATGCCAGCACCAGCAGCCCGTTCAGGATGATGAAGGCCGGGACGAGAGATCGCGACAGGAGCAGGGCAGAAAACTGGGCCTTGGTGTCGAAGTGTGTGCCGGCCTCCATGAGCATGTTGGGAAGCTCCGCCGTCGCTTCCCCGCCCTCCACGAACCAGAGGAAATCTGCCGGAAACCACGGGTCCGCCTTGCAGAAATCGATCATTCGCCCCCCCTCATCTATATGGGAGGCAAGGCGCCGATACCGGGTCCTGAGGTATTGATTGGGCTCGGTCTCGCCCGCCGTCCGCACTGCCTCCTCGAGGCTGGAGCCGGCGCGTAGCAAGAGGCCAGTCGAGACGGAGAAGGATTGGAGCGAGCCCTGGCATACCATCGTCTTCAGGACCGGAACGGAGAGGACGACCCTGTCGATCGGCTTCTTGAGCCATCGAAACGGGGGCACGCCGAAGTAAAAGGGTGACCGCCCGGTGCATACGAAGATGACGAGGAGCGCCGCCATGACCAGGACCGCCTGGCTCCCCCACTGGGCAATCCACCACCAGCGTTCCAGTTCGTGATCGATGGCCAGGGAGTCCAAGATTTGCCGGAACCTGGGCATGATGATGCTGGCGAAGAAAGTGGAGGAGAGGCTGATCGTGAGTGTCAGCACGACGGGATAGAGGAATCCGGTGGCGGATCGGTATGGATAGTCCTCTGCCCGGCGATAGCTGCGCCGCAGCTCCCGGAGGAATGGCTGGAGATTTCCGCTCCGATCCCCCAGGGCCAGCATCCTTCTGAGGGGGGTCGGAAGGGTGTTAGGGCACCGGTCGAGCGCATCCGCCAGAGAGACTCCGTCATCAAGGAGGCGAGCGACCCGGGCGAGTCGAACGCCGAAGAAGCCTCCGAGGTCGCGAGAGATCATCCGGAGTCCACCCGCGATCGGCAGCCCCTTTCCCGCGAGCGCGTCGAGATGATCGATCAGAAGGTAGATTCTCGTGCGCCGGCGAGTTGCGAGGGCGTAGATCAGGATCAACAGACCCACGAAGAGGGCGTTTCCCATGAACCAGGGCCATAATTCCATGCTAGTAATACCTGAACATTGACTTCCAGACATCGAAGAGCGGAAGGTATACGCTGATGATGAAGAAGAACACGAGGTTACCCAGGATCAGTATTCCCAGTGGGGAGAGCAGAACGTAGAGCACTTCGAACTCCATCTGGATCTCGGATGCGTAGAGTTTGGCAAAGTGATCGAATAGGTCGGGGAGCCCGTCCCGCGCCGCCCCCAGGGACGTGGCCCACGCCAGCGTGCGTGGAAACCAGGATAGATAGAAGAGGGCGCTGGCGAGATCCTCTCCGTCCTCGATCCTCTTCCGTACCCTGTCCACGACTCCTCGGGCGTAGGCGTTGGGGATTGATTTGCCGGCCAGCCTCAGGCCCTGGGGAAGCGGGGTACCCGCATCGAGCTGCAGGGCCATCGAGATGCAGAAGAGGCCGACATCCCTATGGCGCTGGATCCTTCCCCAGACTGGAATTGCATACCCGAGGCGGGTCCTGGAGACGAGGAGCCGAAACGCCCCCAGGGCAAGAGCAGCGACTGCCAGGCCGAAAATGAGGAAAATGGACGATGCCAGGAAATTGGTCACGATCCAGTCGGCAATTCTAGACACGACCGGAGCTTGCCTCGGGAACCGATGCCAAGGCCCAAATTGATTCATCAGCTTCTGAGAGTGGTGTATGAAGGGTGTCAGGATCACGAAGACTCCCGTACAGATGACGAGGCCCATGCCGACGTAGATCAGGATCCGCCTGGTCCCTCTCGCGATCCGGTCTCGAAGGGCATGGTAGGTTTCGACGTGGCGAAGGATGCGGGCGAGATCCCCGCCGCGAGTGCCCGCCTCGACGAGCGGGAGGTATTCGGCGGGGAAGACCTTGGCGTGGCGCCGCAAGGCCTCGGAGAAGGACATCCCTTCCTCGAGGTCCCCGGCGATCTTCTCGAGGGAGCTGCGGAAGGTGCGCGATCGGGCTTGCGGGGCGATAACGGCTACGGCTCGTTCGATCGGGATGCCCCGCTCGATGGCGGAGGCGAGGAGTCCATTGAAGCTGGCGAATTCGTGTGAGGATACCCGGGCGCGGCGAAAGATCGTCAGCCCCCCCTTCTGGCTCTCGTGCGATGGCTAGGGTACGGTCCGGTGGGGGGTTGGGCAAGGGGGACGAGGAATGTTGATCTCTATTTGCGGCCGACTTCACCCAGGCGAGTGATCGAGACGACGTCCGAGCGTGGGATCGTGATCCGTGCGTGCTTCTTCCAGACGCCGTAGAGCGCCGCTTGCTGGATGTAATCTTGCTTGGAGCGGCCTTCGTGCCCGTCCTCGTGGTCGTCCGCGTCGAGGAGGACGATCTGCTCGTCGTCCTCCTCATGGCATCGGCCCACATAGATGCGAGGACCCTTGGTGTCGACGATCACGGTGATCCCGTGAAGCTCGCTCCGATCGTCGTGCGACATTCGTTTCGACATTTCTACTTCGTCGCCTTCACGCAGTGCTCATCGAAGACGCTGACCAGGTCGAAAGCGACGCTGGGGGCATCCTGGCCCTCGATCCCGTGCCGGGGAACGAAGTGGACGAGCTTTCCATCCTTGAAGAGGGCGATCGCAGGGCTGCTGGGCGGGATATCTCCGAAGAAGGACCTTGCCTTCGCCGTAGCTTCGAGATCCTGCCCGGCGAAGACCGTGCCCACGCGGTCCGGCAAGTTATCGTGCTGAAGGGCAATTTTCAGGCCGGGCCGGGCGCTGCCCGCGGCACAGCCGCAAACCGAATTGACCATCAGGAGCGCCGTGCCGGATTTTTCGGACAAGAACGCGTCGACCTCGTCCGCCGTCTGCAACTCCTTGACACCGATCGACGTGAGCTCCTCTCGCATCGGCTGAACCATGACTGGATCGTAAGGCATTTCGCGATCTCCTATCTTACCGCTCGGGGCGGCAATCTCTGCAATGAGAATTGACTACGTCATTCCGAGCTGGAGCTTGGCCGCCTCGGACATCTTGTCCGGAGTCCACGTGGGCTCCCAGACAATCGTGACCTTGGCCGACTTTACTCCTGGGACGGCCTTCACCTTCATCTCGACCTCGATGGGCAGAGTCTCCGCGACCGGACACATCGGGGAGGTCAGAGTCATGTTGATCGCCACGTCCTTATCAGGACTCACCTCGATCCCGTAGATCAACCCGATCTCGTAGATGTTGACGGGGATCTCGGGATCGAAGACGGACCTGAGGGCCTCGACGACCTTCTCCTCGAGGACAAGTTCTGCGATTTCCTGCTTCGGCGGTCCTTCCTTTTTTTCGACGGGTGCATTCTCCATGGGGTCCCCCTATTCCGTGGTAACGGCGTCTATGGCATTCGAGATGGCGGCCCGAAATGTGTGCCAGGCCAGCGTGGCGCACTTGACCCGGACGGGAAATTCTTTCACGCCGGCCAGCACCTCGAGCTTGCCTAGGTCCGGGCCGTTCGAGTTGCCGTCTCCCTTGCCGGTGACCACGGCGTGAAATCGATCGAAGAGGGCTTGCGTCTCGTTATCGGTCTTCCCCTTGCACGCCTCGGTGAGCAGGGAGGCCGAGGCGGTTGATATGGCGCACCCCGAGCCCTGGAAGGAGATGTTCGTCACCTTGTCGCCATCCATGTTCACAAAGATCGTGACCCGGTCTCCGCAAAGGGGGTTGTACCCGTCCGCCCGGTGGATGGCCCCCTTGATCTCCCGAAAATTCCGGGGTCTCCGGTAATGATCGAGAATCACTTCCTGGTAAAGATCTCTCAGGTCGGGCATCAGCCAAACACCTTTGCGACCTTGTGGAGGCCTGCCACGAGAGCGTCCACTTCCTCGCGTGTGTTGTAGAAGGCGAAGGATGCGCGTGCCGTGGCGTCGACGCCGAAGCGCTGCATGAGCGGCTGCGTGCAATGGTGGCCCGCACGAATGGCGATCCCCTCGTGATCCAGGATCGTCCCGATGTCATGGGGGTGGACCCCTTCCATCAGCATCGAGAGCACGCTTCCCTTCTCCTTCGCCGTCCCGACCAGTCGCACGCCGGGAACGGCGCTCACCTCACGGGTCGCGTAGCGGAGCAGATCCTGCTCGTGAGCGACGACCGCGTCCGGATCCAGCCCGCGGAGGTAATCGACCGCCGCCCCCAGCCCGACGACCCCAGCGATGATCGGCGTCCCGGCCTCGAACCGATAGGGGAGTTCGTTGTAGAGGGTCTTCTCGAAGGTCACGGACTTGATCATGTCCCCCCCGGTCTGGTAGGGGGGCATCTCTTCCAGCAGGGAGAGCTTGCCGTACAGGATCCCGATCCCTGTCGGTCCGAACATCTTGTGCCCGGAGAAGGCGTAGAAGTCACAGTCGAGATCCTGAACATCGACCCGGAAGTGAGGCAGCGCCTGGGCCCCGTCGAGGAGGACGGGGATCCCCTGCCGGTGGGCCAGCTCGACGATCTTCCTGGCAGGATTGATCGTCCCGAGAGAGTTCGAAACATGGACGACCGAGACCAGACGGGTCTTCGGACCCAGCATCTTCTCGTACTCCTCCAGGATCAGCTCTCCTTCGTCCGTGATCGGGACGACGCGGAGGGTGGCCTTCTTCTCCTCGCAGAGAATCTGCCACGGGACGATGTTCGAGTGGTGCTCCATCGTCGTGATGATGACCTCGTCCCCTTCGGCGACGTTCTTCCGACCGTAGGTCTGCGCCACGAGATTCGTCGCTTCCGTGGTCCCGCGTACGAAGATGATTTCCTTGCGATCGCGGGCGTTGATGTGCTCCCGGATCTTGTCGCGGGTCCCTTCGTAGGCCTTCGTCGCCTCCTCGCTGAGCTGGTGCACGCCGCGATGGACGTTGGCATTGAACGACGAGTAGTAATGGGACATCGCGTCGATCACCGCCTGGGGCTTCTGGCTGGTCGCCGCATTGTCGAGGTAGACGAGCGGCTTCCCTCGGGCGGTCCGGCCCAGGATGGGGAAGTCCTCCCGGATCTTTTTCAGATCGAGAGACGGCCGGCCGGGCCTGGTGGCCCCCATCGATGTCGGCTGGCTGGCCGTCTTCATGACGCGAGGCCTTTCCGGAATCGAGTCATCAGATGCGCTTCGAGTCGCTCGCGGATGGCGTCGATCTGGATCCCATCCAGGACTTCGTTGGCGAAGGCATAAGTCAGGATATTCCGCGCCTCATCTTCTCCGATTCCCCTCGAGCGAAGATAGAAGATCGCTTCCTCCTGGATCTGGCCGATCGTGGCGCCGTGGGCGCACTTGACGTCATTCGCGTAGATCTCGAGCTCGGGTTTCGTGTTGATCAGGCACTTCCCGGAGAGGAGGAGATTCTTGTTCGTCTGCCGGGCGTCGGTCTTCTGGGCATCCTTCCGCACGAGGACCCTTCCGTTGAATACCCCCCTCGCCTCATCCGTCAGGATTCCCTTGTACAGCTCTCGGCTCTGGCTGTGCGGCCGGGCATGATCGATCGACGTGTGGTTGTCGACGTGCTGGTTGCCCTGGGCCAGGTAGAGCCCACGGAAATTGCAATCGATCCCCTCGCCGTCCAGGACGCTTCCCAGGTCGTTGCGCACGATCGATCCGCCCAGCGAGATCGAGTGGGAAGAAAAGACGCTATTGCGCGCCTGTGTCACGTGCGTCGCCGCGAGGTGGAAGGCATCCAGGCTCTCCTCCTGCAGCTTGTACCTGTCGACCACGGCGTTCTCCCCCACGACGATCTCCGTCACCGCGTTCGTGAAGTAGGCGCCATCTCGGACCCCGAGGTACCCCTCGACGATGCGCACCTGGCTGCCGCTCTCCGCCACCACGAGGAGTCTCGGGTAAGAGACCGTGGGCACCTCGTCCCCTGCCGTGATGAAGAGGAAGAAGATCGGGTTTTCGACCACCATTCCCTCGGGCACCCGGAGGAATGCTCCGTCCTCGAGGAAGGCGGTGTTGAGGGCGGCGAACGGCTGGCCGTTCTGTCCGGCATGTCGGGCGAGATGAGGCTCGACGAGTTCGGCGTGGTCCCGGATCGCTTCCGACAGGCTCAACACCTGGATCCCCTCCGGCAGGGACGACAGGGCCGACAGATCTGCATCGACGCGTCCGTTGACCACGACGAGCCGGCACACATCTCCGACGCCCGATACGAAGCGGCTCAACTGCTCTGCTGTCACCCGGGCGGCGGGCTGCTCTCTCAGCGGTTCGAACGGGATGCGCGCGATCGGGGCGACGCTGGTGTGCCTCCACTCCTCATGGCGGATCGTAGGGAAGCCGAGATCGGAGAAGCGGGCGATCGCCTCTTCCCGGAGCCCGCGCAGCCACCCGCCTCCGTCAGATTCGCGCCCGGTCTCGAGGCGTGAATAGGCGGAGAGGTAAGAATCCTTCTGGAGTGAAATCTCGGACATCTCGGCGCTTCCTGTTTTCAAGTACGAATCGTCTCGGCGGAACCTGACTGCTGCTCGATCCAGCCGTATCCCTTCTCCTCGAGCTCCAGCGCCAGTTCCTTGCCTCCGGAGCGAACGATGCGGCCTTCGTGGAGGACGTGAACCGCGTCCGGGATGATGTAGTTCAGGAGCCTCTGGTAATGCGTGACGATCACGATCGACCGATCCTTGCTTCGCATGGCGTTGACCCCACTCGCCACGATGCGGAGCGCGTCGATGTCGAGCCCGGAATCGGTCTCATCCAGGATGGCCAGCTTCGGCTCGAGGACGGCGAATTGAACGATCTCGTTGCGTTTCTTCTCCCCGCCGGAGAAGCCCTCGTTGACGGACCGGCTGAGCAGCGCCGGGTCCATCTCCAGGACCTTCATCCGATCCTTCAGAATGGCGAGGAAATCGATCGCGTCCAGCTCCTCCTCGCCCCGGTGCTTCCGAATGGCATTGAGGGCGGCTTTCAGGAAGTACGAATTGCTGACACCGGGGATCTCCACCGGGTACTGGAATGCCAGGAAGACTCCCTCGCGCGCCCGGTCCTCCGGCTGCATGGCGAGAAGATCCTTTCCATCGAAGAGGATCTCTCCCTGCGTCACTTGATACGACTCTCGCCCCGCGATCACATGGGCGAGCGTGCTCTTCCCCGAGCCGTTCGGACCCATGATCGCATGGACTTCTCCCGCCTGGACGCGGAGATCGATACCTCTCAGGATCTCGTGGTCATCTATCTTTGCGTGCAGATTCTTGATCTCTAGCATGTTCGCCTCTCGTCGCTGTCTACCTGGTTTGATTTCGGGGCTACCCGACGGCTCCCTCGAGGCTGACGCCGAGCAGCTTCTGCGCCTCCACCGCAAACTCCATCGGGAGCTTGCGGAAGACCTTCTTGCAGAACCCGTTGACGATCATCGAGATAGCGTCCTCGGTCGACATCCCGCGCTGCCTGCAGTAGAAGAGCTGGTCTTCGCCGATCTTGGAGGTCGATGCCTCGTGCTCCACCTGCGCCGTCGAGTTCTTGACCTCGAGGTAGGGAAACGTGTGGGCGCCGCACTTGTCCCCCATCAGCAGGGAGTCGCATTGTGAATAATTCCGGGCGCCCTCGGCGTTCTTCATCACCTTGACCAGCCCCCGGTACGAATTCTGTCCGAAGCCCGCGGAGATCCCCTTCGAGATGATGGTGCTCCGGGTATTCTTTCCGATGTGGATCATCTTCGTGCCGGTATCCGCCTGCTGGTAGTTGTTCACGAGCGCCACCGAGTAAAATTCTCCGACGGAGTCGTCACCCAGGAGGATGCAGGACGGATACTTCCAGGTGATCGCCGAGCCGGTCTCCACCTGCGTCCACGATATCTTGGAACGCTTTCCGGCGCACTTCCCGCGCTTCGTCACGAAGTTGTAGATCCCCCCCTTGCCGTTCTTGTCGCCGGGATACCAGTTCTGGATCGTCGAGTACTTGATCTCGGCGTCCTTGTGAGCGATGAGCTCGACGACGGCCGCGTGAAGCTGGTTCTCGTCGCGCATCGGCGCGGTGCACCCTTCCAGGTAGCTCACATAGGAGCCTTCCTCGGCGATGATCAGCGTTCGTTCGAACTGGCCCGTCGCCGAGGCGTTGATCCGGAAATAGGTGGAGAGCTCCATCGGGCAGCGGACCCCCTTCGGGATGTAGCAGAAGGACCCATCCGTGAAGACGGCCGAATTGAGGGAGGCGAAATAGTTGTCCGTGTAGGGAACGACGGAACCTACATACTTCCGGATGAGCTCGGTGTGGTCCCGTACCGCTTCGCTGAACGAACAGAAAATGATCCCCAGCTCGGCCAGCTTCGCCTTGAAGGTGGTAGCCACGGAGACGCTGTCGAAGACGGCATCCACAGCCACTCCGGTCAGCCGCTTCTGCTCCTCCAGGGAGATCCCCAGCTTCTCGTAGGTCGCCACCAGCTCCGGGTCGACCTCATCCATGCTCTTCAACTGCTTCTTCAGCTTGGGAGCAGAGTAGTAGATGATGCTTTGATAGTCGATCGGGGGGTGATGGACGTTGGCCCACTGCGGCTCCTTCATCGTGAGCCAGTGCCGATAGGCCTTCAGCCGCCACTCCAGCATGAACTCCGGCTCCTCCTTCTTCGACGAGATGAGCCGGATGATGTCTTCGTTCAATCCCGGGGGCGCCGAGTCCGCCTCGATATCCGTGACGAAGCCGTACGGATACTCTCGCTGTGTGATCTCCTCCAGGTGCTTCGAGCTGGGAGACATCGTCTTGTCTTTCATCTTGATCTCCCTAGGGGAACTGGACGGTCGCCGCTACGGCTGCCGTGGTGGGGCAAGGACGCGCCAGATTCGACAACGTGATCTTCTCCAAGGTGGAACGTACCGCCCGGTTGATCATGTTCCAGTGATCCTCGACCGGACAGACCTGCTCGAACTCGCAGTGGTTTGCCTCCGGGGTCGTACATGTGGTGAGTCCTACAGGACCCTCCAGGGCGTCGATCAGATCCGTGAGCGAGATCTCCTCGGGGGGCCGGGCGAGCCGGTATCCCCCGACCACCCCGCGCCGGGAGGTAAGGAGCCCCTTGCGAGCCAGGATCTTCAGGATCTTGCTCACCGTCGGCCTCGGCAGCCCCGCCTCGGCTGCGAGATCCGAGGCACTGTGGACTTCACGCTCCGGATGGCTCGCCACACGGGTGAGCAGGACGATTCCGTAATCCGTCATCCGGCTCAGGCGAATCATATCGTCACACTAGCCACTCTAGGAACTCCAGGCACTCCAGATAGCATATGGGACCAATAAGGTCCTCTATCGCCTGCAGTATATCCACCGCCTCCAGGTTCCGCAAGCGTATTCCTCCCCACCCTTCCGCGCGCTAATCTGGCCATACAAGCTCTTTGACAATATAGTCTTACGGGAACCCTTCCCCCCTGTCCGTTGGCCCGATCGGGCCATGGAGCCGGGCGAGCTCTCCACTCGGGGCAGGGGATGGAGCCTAATCTCGGGCCTCCAGGCTCCCACCCCGTGTATCTACGCACCCGCCATGCCAGGCTATGAGGGGGGGGCAGGGACTTGACTGGACACCCCGCGGTTCGCGAGCGAATATGGAGGGTGCCGCACTTGTGGGAAGTGGCGGATCGGAATCCGTACCAGATGAAAGAGGAGGTCGGACGATGTGGAAGTGGATCATCCCGGTTGTGGTGACCGTGGGTGTGGGCGCCGGAATCGTTTGGGGGATGGTGGGGAAGACGACCGGTGATTACATCGACCACACGGTCCAGGCCGCCGAGTTCGTGAGGCGGAGAACGGTGGTCCTTTCAGCTCAGAACAAGATCAAGTCCCACCTGATGAAGAACGGCTCGTACCCTGCCACCATCGATGAGGTGGAGGGCCTGCCCACGCTACCCGAGGGCTGGGTCTACTCCTATGATCCTTATGATGGGAAGGTCGAGGTCTTCCGCGACGAAGATTCGGAATAGCCGATCAGACGACATAGAAGACCGGCCGCAGGAGATCGTCCGGGGTCCGCATCGAGACGGGGGGGCTCAGGATCTCGGCTAGCATCACGGCTCTCTGCGCCGGCGACAGCCTCTCGAGCGCCCTGCCGAGCCGGCCGGGCGGGAGGGCGACCCGGATGCCGGCCATGATGGGAGAAGGTCCAGCGGCCATGCGGTCGTCGCGATCGATGACGCGCAAGTCGCTGACGGCGGCCCCTTTCCACAGGGTCTCCCGGGCCTCTTTGGCACGTTCGGATGCTGTCACGCCCTGGCCCCCTAGGTGCTCGGGTCTCCGGACTCGGTCGGACGATCCCGCCCCGAGATCGAATCACGCATTCCCGTGTCCGCCTGGACGTTTCTCAGGTGGAGGTAGTCCATCACTCCCATGTTTCCCTGACGGAAGGCCTCCGACATAGCCTTGGGAATCTCCGCCTCGGCGAGCACGACGAGAGCGCGGTTCTCGTGGATCTTGGCCTTGTTCTCCTGCTCCAGGGCCACGGCCATCGCCCTTCGGACTTCGGCGCGCGCCTGGGCCACCTTCTTGTCCGCCTCCGCCTGATCGGTCTGGAGCTTCGCGCCGATGTTCTCTCCCACGTCTACGTCGGCGATGTCGATCGAGAGGATCTCGTAGGCCGTCCCGGCATCCAGCCCCTTCGCGAGGACCACCTTCGATATGTGATCCGGGTTTTCCAGCACTTCCTTGTGGGTATTGGCCGAGCCGATCGCCGAGACGATCCCCTCGCCGACCCGGGCGATGATCGTCTCCTCCGTGGCTCCTCCGACAAGCCGGTCGAGGTTCGCGCGAACCGTGACGCGCGCCTTGGCCTTGAGCTGGATTCCGTCCTTGGCGACGGCGTCGATCGTCGACCTCCCCTTGGTCGGGTCGGGCGAGTCGATCACTCGAGGGTTCACGCTCGTCTGGACGGCCTCGAGAACGTTCCGGCCGGCGAGATCGATGGCCGCCGCCCGCTCGAACTCCAGATTGATATTGGCCTTGTTCGCGGCGATCAGGGCCTGGACGACCCGGGGCACGTTGCCTCGCGCCAGGTAGTGCGCCTCCAGCTTGTCGGTGTCGAGATCGATGCCGGCCTTGGTCGCCATGATCCGGGCGTGAATGATCACACGGGGGCTTACCTGCCGGAGCCTCATCCCCACGATGTTCACGATGCTCACATGGGCCTTCGAGAGGTACGCCTGGAGCCAGAGCGAGCCGTAAGTGAAACCAAAGACCGAGAGCACGAGGCCGAAGACCACTACGACGGAGACGATGACAATCAACACGATGCTCCCGCCGCTTTCAGCGCCTTGTGCCGCCAGTGCCAGTAGATTCATATCGTGGTCCCCCTATGCATGGCTTCCGCCTCGATAATCAGACAAAGATATCCAAGTGTTTCCTGTTAGTCAGACGAAGCGAACCAACGGCTCCTAGCCGTCCAAGTCTTTGACGACGACTCGGTTTCCCTCGACCTCGATCACCTTGACCCGGGCGTCCTTGTCGACCATCTCCCCCGCCGTCACCACATCGACACGATCGCCGTCGAAGATCGCCATCCCGGATGGGCGGAGGGTGGTGGCCGCCGTCCCCTCCTGCCCGAGCAGCTCTTTGAGCTCCTCTCGCGCGGACGAGTACCCGTCTGCCCGGGTGAGTGACTTGCGGAGCGTGAACCGCTGGATGGCCAGGCGAAGCAGGAAAAATCCGGCCACGAGCGTGAACCCCATCACCACCAACCCGGCGACCGTGCTCTTGGCGGTGATCCCGATGAGGGCGAAGGAGATCAGGAGAAGCCCGATCGACCCCGCGACCAGGCCGGGGACGAACAGCTCGACGATCAGCAATCCGAAGCCGAGGATGTACATCAGGATCAGGTACTCTATGCCGATGCTGTCCAACTCCTAGTCCTTTCTCACGATGATCCTGTTGCCTGAGGTGTCCAGGATGATGATGCGCTCTCCCGGCTCGATAAAATCCCCCTGCGCCGCGGCATCGTAGGTCACGCCCTCTACCTCGATCTTGCCGGCTGGTCGCAGGACGGTCCGGCTGATTCCCGTCTTCCCTATCAGGGCCTCCCCCATCTCCACCTGGGCGGCATAGCCGTCTTCCGCAGGGATGGAAGTCGACAGCATTATCCGCTCCAGCACCGGAATCCGAGAGAGGTTTCGCGCCAGTACGACGAGGGCCACGACGAAGGCCCCTATGGCGATGAAGATCCAGGTTACCGCTTCTTGCAGCTCAAACCAATGAAAACTTGTGCTCGGGAGCTGGAAGGGTCCGATGGAGACGACCGAGAGGATCAGGCCCGAAAGAGCCAGAACGATCCCGGCGATTCCCGCGATCCCGAACCCCGGAATGACGAAGACCTCCGCCGCGATGAGGATGAGCCCTGCCGCGAACATGATGATCTCGATCCATTGCGCCAGCCCCGCAAGGTGGCTCGCATAGAAGAGAAGCACGAAGCAGACGATCCCGACGACCCCTGGAAGGCCGAACCCCGGAGCTTTCATCTCCAGGAAGACTCCCACCAGGCCCACGAGGATCAGCAGCGCCTTGGCCGGCATGGAGTTGAGGAGCTTGACGAAGTTCTCCCACCAGAGGACGGGCAGATAGCCGACCTCCTCCGACTTTAGCTCATAGAGGGAGACCAGCTCTTCAAGGTTGTCCACGAGCAGGCGCGCAAATCCATACTCCATGGCCTCCTCCCCATGCATCGTGAGGATTTCACCCTCATCGACGATGATAGGGATCGAGACCTCTTCGCCATCCACGATCACGACGAATCGTCGCCGCTCGTCACCTCCCGAAAAGGTATCCGACTCCTCGAAGATCTGCAGATCCCGGAGCTTCGTCTCGCTCCACGAATAGAGATCTTCCCGCTCGACGAATTCATGGGGCAGCCCCTCCGCTCCGGGGATCCGGAGAACCTCGATCCGCGGGCTGACCATCGCCTTGGTAAGTGCCACGGGGTAGTTTCGGTTCTCATCCTGGGCGTAGGCGACCATCTTCCCCCGGAACGCCGACTCCATCTTCTCTCCCGCAGGTTTGGGAGGACCTGTCATGGAGGGAAAGACGGGCTGGCAATCCCCGAGGGTGGCACGGGGATGCATCACGATCTCGTCGCAGGAGAGAGCGATGAACGCCCCCGCCGAAATAGCCTTGTTGGGGATGTAGGCGACCTTCTTGACGCCGGTGGTCGTGTCGATCATGTGGGCGATCGACTCGGCATAGTCGACGCGTCCGCCGTAGGAGTCGATCTCGAAGAAGATCACCTCGGCCCCACGCTCCAGCGCAATGTCGATTCGCCGCTGGATCGTGGTGAGCATCACTCCATCGACTTCGCCCTCGACGGGGATCCTACAGGCTCGGACCTGTTTCTGGGCGGAGTAGGTGGATCCCAGGAGGGTGACGAGGGCAAGCAGGGCGCCCGCGGGGAGGGTGAGATTGCGGCGGATCGATACTTTCACAGACGCTCCATCCGCTCAATTTCCGTAGGTTTCCAGAATCATCAGTACGGGTTTGCAACCGACAACATTATATCGCTGTTGGAGGTCCTTTCAAGCGAAGACGACCTCCAGGACGCTAATGGCGGCCGAATTCGTCGGGTTGCGCGACCCGTTCTTGTCGGGCGCCGTGCGTGAGGCTACGATCACCCCCTTCACTCAGAAGTTATCGCGCAACGACATAAGGGGGAAACGGCATGCGCATCTCCACGATCCATCTTCTGGCCATCGGGTTCGTTCTGTCCCTACTGGGCTCGACCCCCGCGGAAGTCGCGCGGGAAAACGACGTCCTGGCTATCCGGGGAGGCAAGATCCTGACCGTGACGAAGGGGGTGATCGACGGGGGAACGATCATCGTGACGGATGGAAAGATCACCGCCGTCGGACCGGCGGATGAGGTCGTCGTTCCGGATGGAGCCAGGGTCCGTGACGCCACGGGCCTCATCATCATCCCAGGCCTGGTGGATACCCACTCCCACATCGGTATCTATTCTCGCCCCAGCGTCCGGGCCAACTCGGATGGGAACGAGGGGAGCGGACCCGTTCAGCCGCTCGTGCGTGCGCTCGACGCGATCTATCCGGCGGATCCGGGCATGAGGATGGCGACCGCCGGAGGGATCACGACGGCCAACATCATGCCGGGCAGCGGGAACGTCATGGGGGGCCAGACCGCGTACGTCAAGCTTCGCGGCAGGACCGTGGAGGAGATGCTGATCGATCTGGGAGATCGAGCGGGCGGGATGAAGATGGCGAACGGGGAGAACCCGAAGAGGAACTACGGAAGCCGGAACGAGGCCCCCGGCACCCGGATGAAGGTGGCGGCCCTACAGCGGGGGATCTTCGTGAAGGCGCAGGAGTACAAGAAGAAGTGGGAGAGGCACGCAAAGGACAAGGAGGAAGGGAAGAAAACAAAGCCTCCTCGCCGCGACATCTCCCTGGAGCCTGTCGTCGAGATTCTGGAGGGAAAGCGGACGGTTCACTTCCACACGCACCGAGCCGACGACATCCTCACCGTCATGCGTCTGGCGGACGAGTTCGGTTTCGAGGTGGTCCTGCAGCACGTCACGGAGGCGCACCTCGTCGCGGATGAGATTGCCCGACGAGGCCGGCCCGTCTCGCTGATCATCGTGGAGTCGCCGGGCGGAAAGCACGAGGCGATCCACCTGAAGTTCGAGAACCCGGCCATCTGCCAGAAGGCAGGAGTGAAGGTCGCCATCCATACGGACGATCCGATCACCCACAGTCGCCTCTTCCTTCGCTCCGGCGCCCTGGCGGTGAGGGGGGGGATGTCTCCCGCTGAGGCTCTCAAGGCCCTGACGATTCACCCGGCGGAGATGCTCCATCTCGAGTCTCGGATCGGATCGATCGAGGTGGGTAAGGACGGCGATCTGGTCCTCCTCAGCGGCAATCCGTTCAGCGTCTATACGAGGGTCATGGCCACGTATATCGAAGGGGACCTGGTGTTCGACAGGTCGCGCCCCGAAGACCTTCCCTACGCCGTCGGCGGTTTCGACGTACGCCGGACCATCTCCGGCGAGCCGTACCCTCCCGAGCCGATGCCGTCGGTGGTCCTCGAGCCTAAGGGGGCACGCGGAGTGGCTGACGGCTCTCGTTTCGCCGTCATTGCCGGCAGGATCCGTCCTGCGGTGGGACCGGAAATCTCCGAAGGCGTCATTCTCGTCGAGGGGGGCAAGATCTCCAAGGTGGGGGCTCGAGCGGACATCCCGATCCCCGACGGATGGCCCGTGGTCTCCGCCGCCGTGGTGACCCCGGGTTTCATCGACGCCCACTCCTCGGTTGGACTGAGCGGCCTCTTCAACGTCCGGGGGGATCAGGATCATGATGAGCTCGTCGATCCCGACCAGTCTGCGCTTCGTGTCCTCGACGGTTTCAACCCCCGGGAGCCGCTCCTCGACTACCTCTTGAAACACGGGGTGACCACGATCCAATGCATGCCGGGTCCGGGCAACCCGATCGCCGGCCAGGCGGCGATTTTCCGGACCCATGGGAACTCGGCGGACGAGATGCTGATCCGCTCTCCATCCTCGCTGGTATTCAACCTCGGCGAGCGGCCGAAGGCGGTGTACGGGGAACGAAGGCAGGCGCCGACGACGCGCATGGGGACGGCCGCCGTGATCCGGAAGGCCCTTGTGAGTGCGCGCCACCCGGAGCGGAAGGAGGGGGAGGAGCCCGGCCGCGACCTGGGGAGGGAGGCCCTGATTCAGGCCCTCGATGGAAACATTCCATCCATCTTCGTGGCGCACCGCGAGGACGACATCCAGACGGCTCTCCGTCTCTCACGGGAATTCGGTCTGAAGTGCATCCTCAGCCAGGCGACCGAGGGATATGTCGTGGCGGATGCGCTTCGATCCGCGGAAGTGGCCGTCCTCGTCGGTCCCACACTGCAGCGACCCGGAGGCCTGGAGACGCATAACGCCTCTTATGAAAACGCTGCGCGACTGAGGGACGCCGGCGTTCCGCTTGCCATCACGTCTGGCTTCGAGTCTTACGTTCCGAAGACACACCTGATCCACTTCGAGGCGGCCCTCGCTGCGGTGAACGGTCTTCGCCGCGACCGAGCCCTCGAGGCGATCACGATCGGGGCGGCGAGGATTCTCGATATCGACGACGAGTACGGCAGCATCGAGCCGGGGAAGGTCGCAGACCTCGTGCTCTTCGACGGGGATCCGTTCGAGTACGTCTCTCAGGTCAGTAAGGTCTTCGCCGGCGGGGAGCTCGTCTTCGACAGGAACCCTACAGAATAGGCACGCGGTGTGCGGTCTGATGGTCTTGACGGCGATCCCCTACCTCGTATGCTGAGGATTCTCCGCAGATCGTCCGGATCGTCCACGGGAGGCAGTATCGAATGGCTTGGATCATCAAGTGGATCGTCATCCTCGGGGTCCTGGTGGGGGGAGTGTTCGCGCTGAAGTTGACGGTCTTCATCAAGGAGCCGGTCGAAGTCTCTCTTCATCTTGTCGGCAAAGGCCTTGTGGAACGGACGGTCACCAACAGCCGCGCCGGCACGGTGAAGACGCGTCGCCGGTCCAGGCTGAGCCCGGAAGTGTCGGGCAGGATCATGGAGATCCCGTTTCGCGAGGGGAAGCGAGTCGAGGAAGGCGACGTCCTCGTTCGCCTGGACCCGAGCTCGGCGATGGCGGCCCTTCATCTCGGAAAAATGCAGCTCGAGACGGCGGGAGCGGAAGTGGAAGAGGTTCGAGCGCGCCGCGAGCAGGTCGCCAGGGAGCTGGAGAGGAAGACGAAGCTCTTCGAGGATGGGGCGATCTCTGAGGAGATCGTGGATGACTTCCGGAGCCGCTACAAGGTCATCGTCGCCGCCGTGACGGCGGCCGAGGCACGGGTCGAGACGGCCAGGGCGGCGGTGGACCGAGCCCTGGTGGAGAAGGAGAAGACCGAGGTCCGTGCGCCGTTTCCAGGCGTCGTCTCCGCGGTCTATGCGGAAGTGGGGGAGCTGGCCACGCCAATGAACTCGCCCGGTGACATCGCCATCACGTCCGGACCGATCCTCGAAGTCGTCAACCTGGACCGGCTCTACGTTCGAGCGGAGATCGATGAAGTGGATATGGGAGAGCTCGAGGAGGACCTCCCGGTGCGCATCACCCTCGACCCGTTCCCCGACACGAGCTTCGCGGGACGGGTCACGCGCGTGGCCCCGATCGTATCGGCTATCCAGGAAAGGAACCGGACGGTCGAGATCGAGGTCGTCTTCGATCGACCCGAGGACACGAACGGCCTGCTGCCGGGAACGTCCGCGGACGTCGAGGTAATCCTGGAATCGCGCGATGACTCCGTCCGGATCCCTTCACACGCGCTGCTCGAGGGGGATCGCGTCCTGATGTTGAACGGATCACACCTCGTTGCCAGGAATCTGGAGATCGGGCTACGCAACTGGGACTTCGTCGAGGTGATCTCGGGGCTGGAAGAGGGCGAGCAGGTCGTGGTGAATCTGGACCGGGAGGAGATCAAGATAGGGGCCGAGGCGGTGGGGTCGTTGGAGGAGAAGGAGTAGATTCCGTGGTCGCCCTATCTTGAATTGTTCAAATCGTTCGGCGCGTGAATCCGGACCTCTCTGCGTGAACGGTAGCCGAAAGACCAATCTCGATCCTCCGCATCCTTATAGATGTCAAGGCTTGCGCCGTCGCCGTCGACTTGATTTGTGCGAACACGTTTCGTATAATATGCCTATCTCACTTAACGGTAATCGCCCAAACGACACCCCATCGTATTCTCGTCGACGGGCGCTTCGCCTGGTGTTAGCAGGGGAGGTGCTTCATGGCTCCCGGAACCGAATTTCCCGCCCGAAAGTACCGGGTCTATACCCACAAGAATCTCGAGAGCATTCCGCAGCTTGAAAGGCTGTCCAAGGGAGAAATGCGCTCTCTGAAGGCGGTCTCGGCCGTTCTACCGTTCCGAGTGAACGAGTACGTTCTCGAGGAGTTGATCGACTGGTCCTCGAGTCCGGATGATCCGATTTATCTGCTTACGTTTCCCCAGCCGGGGATGCTGCCAGAGGAAGGCCTCCGGCAGATGCTCCGCCTCTACGAGAACGGGGCGTCCGATGAGGAGCGGGCGGCCGCCGCTCGCGCCATCCAGTTGGGTCTGAATCCGCATCCTTCGGGACAGATGCAGCTCAACGTTCCCGAAGTCAACGGCACGGTGGTCCAGGGCATGCAGCACAAGTATCCGGACACCGTCCTCTTTTTTCCGAGCCAGGGTCAGACGTGCCACGCCTACTGCTCCTATTGCTTCCGGTGGGCCCAGTTCGTCGGCATCGACGAGCTGAAGTTCGCCAACCGGGAGGCGGAGTCGCTGGCCCTCTACGTGGCCGAACACCCGGAGGTGCAGAGCATCCTGTTTACCGGCGGCGATCCCTTGATCATGAAGACGAAGATCCTTCGCCGGTACATCGAACCGCTCCTCGCTCCTGGAATGGAGCATGTGACCAGCATCCGGATAGGAACGAAGGCACCCGCGTACTGGCCGTACCGATTTCTCACCGATGACGATGCGGACGACCTGTTGCGACTTTTCGAAGATGTCCGCGCTGCCGGCAAGCACCTTGCGGTCATGGCCCACTACAGCCATCCGCGAGAGCTGGAGACGGAAGTGGCACAGGCGGCCCTGCGCCGCGTGATCGACACGGGCGCCGTGGTCCGGTGTCAGGCGCCCCTGATCCGACATGTGAATGATGATGCGGATGTCTGGGCGGCGATGTGGAAGCTCCAGTATCGTCTCGACGCGATCCCTTACTACATGTTCGTAGAGCGCGACACGGGAGCCAAAAACTATTTCGAGGTCCCACTGGCGCGAGCCTACCAGATCTTCCGGGACGCGTACGTGCAGGTGACCGGTCTCGCCCGAACGGTCCGCGGCCCGGCGATGTCCACTTCACCGGGCAAGGTGAGAGTGATCGGCATCACCGAGGTGAGGGGCGAGCGGGTGTTCGTCCTCGAGTTCCTGAGGGCCCGCGACCCGGGCTGGGTGGGTCGGCCCTTCTTTGCCTGCTTCGACCCGGATGCGACCTGGTTGGATCACCTACGGCCGGCCTTCGGCCGGGATCGATTCTTCTTCGAAAGTGACCAGGTCCAGCGGCAGCCCGCCGAGAGCCTTCCGCCGGAGCGGACGGATCTCCTGGGTACTCGCTGGGGCGAGAGACCCGTCGAGTACACCGACAGCGGGCGAGCCATCTATCACGATCCTCGAATCGACGGCACGCTGTTGTAGGACGCCGGTCCTCGACCAAAACCCCAACTCCTCGACCCTTCACCACGGCAGAAACGTCTGTTGTTAGCATCTCGTCCCCTCTCTTCGTCTGGGATGTCGGAGGGAGCATCTCTCCCGACAGAAGAGGCTACAGCATTGACGTTGACGAAATTGTTGCCGAACATGGGCTCAGCCCGAAGGAGGGCCGTGCCCATGGCCTCGAAAGAGTCGGAGAGCGAACTGAAACGGATAGGTGATGCGACTCAACTGGTAGAGCTGGCCCAGGCCGGCGATCGTGAGGCCTTCCGCCGCGTCTATGAGCAGCATGCGGGAATGGTCCACGGCGTCCTGATCTCCTACGTCCGCCCCCAGGACGCGCAGGACCTGGTCCAGGACGTCTTCCTCAAGGCGTTGCAGGGGATCGGGACCCTACGCGATCCTTCCCGAATTGGCGGGTGGCTGGGAACGATAGCGCGAAACCTGGCCCGCGACCGCCTCCGGGCCGCCCGACCCGCAGAGAAGCTGCCTCTCGACATCGAGGACCGGTCGAGGGGAGACGAGATGGCGGCTCGTGAGATTCTCGAAAGGCTCCAATCTCTCCCGGAGGCCTATCGGGAGACGTTGGCCTTACGGCTCGTGGAGGGAATGACGGGGCGCGAGATTGCCGACCGAACAGGATTGACGGAAGGTTCCGTACGTGTGAATTTGACGCGAGGTATGAAGTTGTTGCGCGAGAGTCTTGCTCGAGGAGGTTTGCTGTGAGCGAAGATTACCTCTGGGACAGATCGGGGAAGCCGGATCCGGAGATCCAACGAATCGAGTCTCTTCTCGGCCGCTACCGGTACCGGGGCGCGGAATCGAAAGGGAGAGTCCATAGATTCCGGATGCTCGTTGCCGCAGCCGCCGCGTTCCTCTTGCTTGCAACGGGCCTTTACCTTGCTCTCCGTGAAGGAGGACCGAGCTACGAGGTGGTCTACCTCGAGGGCGCCGCGCGGATCACTTCCGGGAAGGAGTCGCCGCCCAGCAATCGCGCCCGGGCAGGCGATATTATCCAGACGGACGGCTCCACACAGGCCGAGCTTACGATCGGATCGGCGGGCAAGGTCCGCCTGCTAGAGAACAGCCGGGTCGAGCTGGTAGATTGCGGGGAGAAAAACCATCGGCTGAATCTGGCCCGAGGATCCTTGCGGGCCAGGATCTATGCCGAGCCGCGCCTCTTCCAGATCGGCACACCGGCCGCCATAGCGGTGGATCTTGGGTGTATCTATAAGCTCACCGTGGACAAATCCGACATCACGACCCTGACCGTCGAGACGGGCCGGGTCTCCCTGGAGATCAACGATCGAATGGTCTCTGTCCCCGGGGGCGCCGTTTGCCGCGCCGATCCGGTGAAAGGACTGGGCATCCCCTTCCGCGAGAAGTCGTCGAAGGCCCTGAAGAACGCGGTGATTGCGCTGGAGAACGATCGAGAGAAGGCCCCCGCGCTCCTCCCGACATGCTTGGAAGCGGCGACAAACGCCGACACCATCACCCTCTGGCACCTCTTCGAGTTCCTGGAGGACGAGAAGGATCGCGGCGTTGTCTACGATCGCCTGGCCATGCTCTCCCCGCCACCCGCGGGCGTCACCCGCGAGGCGTGCGTCGGCCTGGATCGAGAGGCGCTGGACGCCTGGAAGCAAGAGCAAGACTGGTAAACTACCCTGTCGGGTATACGCGACGGCGGCCTCGGAAGATCCGAGGCCGCCGTTCTTTTTATAGGTGTATACGCGTTCCAGGACTACGGGTGTGTCGCGTATCCGATGCCGCCCTGGCCGAAGCCGCCCTCCGCGGCGTACCAGATCTGCGCAGGGGAGGAGGAGAACCAGGCAGTCCCGAAGTGCGCCTGGTCATCCCAGGAGCCCGGGGCGCCGAGGTCGAAGATGGGCACCGGCATCCCCGCTCCGTCCTGGAGCTTGGACCAACTGGTACCGTTCGTGGAGAAGGCATAGCCGATCATCGGCGGGACCAACCCGCCGCCGACCGAGAGGGCTCCCGTGTAGAGCATCCGGTACGTCGAGGGACCATCCTGAACGACGCTCGGGAACCCGACGCCTACGGCGTCGAAAGAACCGGCCGTCGGGCGCAGGATTGGGTTGCCGGAGTACTTCGTCCAGTTCAGGCCGTCGCTCGATGTGGCGTAACCCGCCTGGACGAGTCCGGTCGGACCGAAGACGTTCACGGCGGTGTACCACATCTTGAAGGTGCTGCCATCCAGGAGGACCGAAGCGTAGGCCACGGCTCCGGCGTCCCAGCCCCCTGAAGGACCGACGGTCAGGACCGGATTGAAGGGAGACTTCGTCCAGTTCGACCCGTCCGTGGAGGTGGCGAGACCGATCGCGAGGGCCCCGAAGAAGTCCTCGCCGTTGTAGTACATCGTGTACGTCCCGCTGAGCGAATCGTAGATGACGTGAGGGCCGGAGACTCCGGCTTCATCCCACTCTCCAGGATTCCCCGGTGAGAGCACCGGAGTTCCGAACTTCGACCAGCTGGCCCCGTCAGATGAATTGGCGAACCCGATCTGTTCCGTGCCGGTCGCTTGATCCACGCCGATGAACCACATCTCGTACTGAGAAACTCCACTGGCAGGCCCGAGAACGCTCGGATCCTCGACGTAATCATCATCCCAGTTGGTCGGTGAGGACGGGACGATGACCGGGTTCGAAGGAAACTTGACCCAACCCTCCTCGATCGTGAGGACGGCCGTGTCGAAGGCGCCCAGGTTGGCGCCTCCTGTCGGATTCGTCAGCAATAGATCGATCGTCTCGTTGCCCTCGAAGAGGACATCGTCGACGATCCCGATCGCGATGGTCTTGTCGGTGGTGTCGCCGTCGTTCCAGGTGAGCATTCCGGGCGGGGCGGTGAAGTCAGATCCGGACTGCGCGGTGTTGCCCGTCGCACTGTAGTTGACCGTGACCATTCCGACGCTGCCGCCGCTGCGGGTGACGGTGATATCGATGGTGGGGGCAAAGGCGCTGACGAAGTAGCTGGAGGTCGAAAACTCCAGGTCGCCAAAGGAATCGTTGTCCGCGATGGTGACGACCGCGCTGCTCTGCGTACCGAGGACGGCTCCCCCTATGGGGTTGGAGAGGTCCAGATCGAAGGCCTCGTCGCTTTCGGCGAGCGTGTCATCGCTGATGTCCACGGTAAACGTCTGGCTCGTCGAATCCCCGTCTGCCCAGCTCAGAGTCCCCGAGGTGGCGGTGAAATCGGCCGGGGAGGTGGCCGTGTCGTCCGTGGTGGCGAAATCGACCGATATCGCCCCGGTGCTTCCACCGGTGCGCGTGACGTCGATCGTCGCCGTCCCGATTCCTTCATTGAAAGCGAACGTGGGTCCGCTGAACTGAAGGGCTCCTGCCGGGGGGGTGTCGTCGTCCAGAATGGTGAGGACGGCGGTCGCCTGGGCCCCGATAACGGCTCCCGTCGATGGATTGCTCAGGGTCAGGGTGACCATCTCGTCCCCTTCCATGAAGTTGTCATCCATCACGATGACCGTGAAATTCTTGTCGGTCGAATCGCTCGCTGCCCAGGTCAAGGTGCCCGAGGTGGCGGTGTAGTCCGCCCCGGCGACCGCGGTGCTGTCCGACGTGGCAAAATCGACGAAGATGGCATTGGACATCCGATCCGTTCGGGTAACCGAGATCGTGACCGAGACGCCTGACTCGTTGACCGTGTAGGAGGCGGCCGAGAAATCCAGAGTGGCGTTGCTCTGACCCTTCTTGCTGCTGCTGCTGCCGCCGCCGCACGAGGCGACCGACATTGCCAGAGCCACCGTCAGGCCAAAGAAGATGAGGATTCGGGAAAGAACGAGACGCATGAAAACCTCCGCTGGAAAGACCGGAACAGGAAGAATTGGACTCCCCAGCCGTTCTCCCGTCTCATTCGGATGTGTTGGGAGGAAGTCTACCCCATGCCCCAAAAATAGGCCAACCGACGGGTTCGAGCCGTCCTCGGCGTGCGCAGGATCGACCGCTCCCCGGTGGATAGAATGGGGGGAAACGGCCGGCGGGATCGGCTAGGATTCCGGGGATAAAGCCTGAGGGAGGGGCGATGATGCTGGTCTTGGCGAGGTATTTCGATCTTGTGGCCGAGTTGATCGGAGGGGGCGTGCCCCTTCTCGAGGCGATGGAGCTGGCCCGAACTGAAACCGATGATGAGGGGCTGAAGGACGCTCTCGGTTCCGTCGTCCAGCGCATTCGCGAGGGGGAGGGCCTTGCCGACTCGCTGGAGAGATGTCCGGGCGTTATTCCCGCCTTCGCGATCGGCATGATCCGCTTCGGCGAACACAACGGCTGCCTGGACCGTACCTTCGCCTATCTCGGGAGACCGGACGGACTGACGACCCTCGGTCGCCTGGATACCGACGACCGTCGCCGGCGGATGTTCGATTGGCTCTCCCATCTCCTGAATTGGGGTGAGAATCTGATCAAGGCCCTGAGAGTCGTGCGATCTGGGGTGGAGAAGGAGTCCCGGGCGGAAGGCCTGGATCGAATCGTCGCTGCACTCGAGGGAGGCAGGCACTTCGCGGAGGCTATCGAGGGTCACACTCGGATCTTTCCCGAGCCGTTGCCGACAATGATCGCCTTGGCCGAAGAGGCAGGCTGTCTCGATCGCCTCTTCGCCTCCCTCGCAGAAGATCTGCGCGGGGGAGCCCTCCGTCTCGCCGAGGAAGATGAGTCGCCAGACCCCGGAGATTCCAGAGAGGCCGTGAAGAAGTTCCACTTCCTGATGGCGCTCTGCCTGGAGAACGGAATGCCCTATCCACAGGCCCTGGACTTCTTGTCCGGCGTGGAGGGCCATACCGAACTATCCGGATGCCTTCGTGAAATGGTCGAGGCGAATCGTCAGGAGGGGTGGGACATGATCCCGGTCATGGAGAGACACCCCCACCTCTTCCCCCCCTCCGCCACCCGGATGATCGCGGTCAGCGTGATGGCGGGGCGCCCGGACGAGACACACCGGAAGATCGCCAGGGGGATGGCTCGAGGCCTCTTCCTTCCTGCCCGGAGCTAACGATACTGCCGGAAAGCCCCGACACGAAGATGTATAATCTCCTCTCCCGATGAACCGGGCCGGCGGCCACGCCGGCTGTCGAATCGGGGAAGGCTTCACCTTCCGGATCTGTGTGCCCTCTCGTTTATGACCCCCGAAAGGGGAGGAGGACTTGTGATGAAGAAGATTCTCCTGGGAGCCGTCCTTGCGGCAGTCGTCGTGTTCGCATGGGGAGCCGTCGCCCGCATGGCGACGCCGCTCGGGCACATGGGAATCAAGAAGATGGAATCGGAAGGCGCCGTGCTCAGCGCGACGCAGCACACGATCGACGATCCCGGTTTTTACTTCTTCCCGGGCATCGATAGGGACCGGAAGCTTAGCGACGCCGAAGAAGAGGCATGGAATGCGAAGTACGAGGCGGGACCCCGAGGAATTCTCATCTATGAGCCAAAAGGGGGAAAGGCGATGTCCCCGACACAGCTCCTCACGCAGTTCGTGATAAACTTCGCCGCCGGATTGGTCGCCGCCATTCTCCTGTCGATGACATCGGTTACTTTCCCCAAGCGTGTCCTGTTCGTGACCTTGCTCGGGGTCTTCTCGTGGCTTGTCCTGAGCCTCCCCTATTGGAACTGGTACTTCTTCCCGATGACCTTCGTCCTCGCCGAGGGAATCATGCAGACCGTCGGCTGGCTGCTCGGGGGGATTGTCCTCGCGGCAGTGGTCAAACCCGCCAAGGCATCAGGCGCCTCCTGAGAGACGGGGAGACTCATCTCGTCAGGGAAATGTATATTCGTCCGCCGTGCTGGTCTCCCCGGAGGGGCTCTGCTCTCCCCCGGCCAGGAGGACCGTATCGTCGGGGGTGTTCAGGATGCCATCGGCACCCGGCAGTCGAGCCGAGGCGTGCCACGAGCGGAGATCACCCATCTGGCCTGAACTCGTTGCGATCACGTTCCCGCACGCCAGGCAAGGACCGGGTGTGTCGATTGTGATGTAACCTGTCGGGCCCCGGGACATGGTGATGATCATCCCGTTCCGGTTGTAGCCCGTCCGGGTCGGAGGGGGCGATGAGAACGAGTTTCCTCCAGAGTAGATGATCGCAAGGCGCGCCGGCGAGAACACCGCATTCGCCCCGATTCCACCGATGCTGGATTGGCAGCAGTTCGGATCGCCAAGCGGGTAGACCTGGTTGATCTCTCCCTGCGGCAGCGTCGGCAACCCGATCAGCGTCGTATTGTCGATATCGAGAACGGCCATCGAAAGATTGGCCGCGGGGCTGTCCTCTATCAGGCTGAAGCCCGCGGCGCCAGCGGCGATCCCGCCGAATCTCGTGGGGAGGGAGCCGCTGAGCCCGCCGAGGAAGGCGACCTGGCTGAAAGTGGTATTGATTCCTATGAAGAACGACTCATGTCCGATCCGCGCCGGCTCGGCGATTGCGCCGCTGATACCTACCGTTCTCCAGGCTCCGGGGAGCGTCTGGCCACTCATGAGCCGGGTCGTCTCGTTCGGGTAGAAGACGAGGACGCTGTTGGTGATGGTGGTGATGTCTCTCGAGCCCCGATCTCCGAGGACACCCCCGATCACGAGGAGAAGATCGTCGCCGTCGCCCAGGATCCCGTTAGGCCCCGGGATGGCGGTCGCCGAATGATAGGCGCGCGGAGTCCCATCGACGCTGGTCGTGGCCTGCAGTGGCGTATTCTGCCGCCAGAGGCCGTTCAATAGGTTCAGGCTCTCGGCCGAGTCTGTCACTTTCTGGCCCACAGTATCGGTGAAGCCACCGGCCGCCAGAATCTCTCCGCTAGCGAGCAACGTCGCCGTGTGCCCGACCCGGGGCGTCACCATCTGCTGGACGACGCTGTAGGTTCCTGTGGCGGACCTCCAGACCTCGGCGGACTGGAGAGGAGCGGGATCGAAGGCCCCGGACCTCACACCTCCGATCACCACGATGTCTCCCACCGGGGTGAGGGTTGCCGTGTGGTGCCTCCTCCCGTTTCCGAGAAGACCGCTGAGGGAGAACTCGGCGGTCCGCTGATCGTAGATCTCGGTCTCCTGAAGCGCTGTGATTCCTCCGGACGAGCCGCCGATCAGGACCACCAGACCGCCGCATTGCTGCGGCAGAGTGGTGGCCGTCATGCTGTCCTTGGGCTGTTGCAGGAAGGGCGTCTGCAACGTCGGATTGCGCGATGTGAGGGTGTCGACACGCGTAAAAGTGTCAGGCGGCAGGGCGGGAACGGAGAGCGGTATCGTCGCGCCGGAAATCTCGTCGGACAGGTCGCCCTCGCCGATGGAGTCGAAGGCCGCCACGGCGTAGTAGTACGTCGTCCCGTTCGTGAGACCGGTGTGCACGAACCCACTGGTCACTCCCGGGATCCTCTGACTTGTCCGGTCGACTCCCGGAACGGTTTGCCAGTAGAGGTTGTATCCGATCGCCCCGGTCACAGGGGTCCAGGTCAGGGTTATCTCGTAGCAGCCGCCCGTGGCGGAGAGATTCGTGGGGGCATCGGGAAAAGAAGGGGGGGGTGTCTTCGACGAGCTACGATCGTCGCCGCAGCCGAGCAAATAGAGGGTAAGCGCCGCCGAGGCAAAGGTGACCCAACGCATGGCAGCCTCCGGAATACAATCAAAATGCCCGGGCCGCCCCGACCAGCACCCCTCTGGCGAGGGCCTCATCCTAACCGATCCCGGATGGGGGTTTCAACAGGGGGGGGCGGAGATGTGAGAAGGCGGGCCGGCCGTGCTGCCGGGGGAAACCCATCGAACGAAAAGCCCCGACCCTTGCAGATCGGGGCCTTCCAGGAATTCCGTCGTCTCGGCTACTACCAGCCTCTGTGGCCGCCGCCACCGCCGCCGCCGGAGGGACGCGGAGCCCTCCGACGGGCCTCGTTCACGTTGACAGACCGGCCAGCAATATCGGTCGAGTTCAGACCTTCGATCGCCTTGCGGGCCTCATCGTCGCTGCCCATCTCGACGAACCCGAAGCCACGAGGCTGTCCCGTGGTGCGATCCGTGATGATGTTGACCGAAGAGACTGGCCCGAACTTCTCGAACGCTTCCCGAATATCATTCTCGGAAGCGTCGAAAGACAGGTTGCCTACATAGATATTCATTTCCCAGAGCCTCCAGGAAAGTAGAGAAAGGAAAAGGTTTTCCGGAAGGCTTTCAATCGAGAGTGCTGAAAGGAGTGATCCTTCGGCAGGGCGATCAGGGACTTCCCACACGGAAATGATTCTACTGTTTGCCCTCGGAGGGCTCAACCTCCCCCCGGGGTTTCATGACGCGCACCAAAATCCCTGGTCAGGTGTTTTCATGGGGTACTGCGTAAAGCTGAATTCTGTTGCACTGAGAGCAAGCGAAGCCACGTACATAGCCCTCTGACTGAATCGCGCGCGAGAAAATGGAATGTTTGGAGCCAATCGCTGCGTACGCGAGCTCTTGATGAACGGCTGGATCTCCAGCCAGGTGAGTGTGCGTGGCATCCAGAAGTCTTACCTCTTGAAGTTCTACTTTGCACTGTGGGCAAGTAGTATCCATTACTTCTCCTCCAAGGAAATGATCGACCTGACGGATCGGGCGCTCAGCTACCCGCCGACCAGTTAGCAGATCCATAACCCCCCGGTCGCAAGAAAGCCTGCCAAAGCTGGAATGTCGAGGGCATAGGAGCACCATGTACCAACGTGGCGCCACCGCCTTCTGGAGGCAGGGTTCTTCGCAGTCCGATCGAGAAAGAACCAGATGAGTATCCACCACTCCAACAGGCGTACGGGATACAGCCCGGCATAGAGAAGGAAGGAAATCCACGGTACAGCTCCGAGCGACGGGATCGCAGTGATGACCATGGTGGTGGCGAGCCCGTATGCGAAGCCGAACGCTACCCCGATACCGGTTCGCGTGAGTCCGAGGGTGAAGGCTGAAACGCCCGCTTCGGGGTATGACTTCTTCATCCGGATGGTCAGCGCTGTATAGCCGATGAATTTGACGGCGGCAAAGGTGCTAAAACCAATCACCGGGTCGGTAAGTCCGCCTGGCATGATGTCTTCCTCTCGTGTCTCGTCGATCGGGCGTCAAACGGACCGGGCGCTCACTCGCCCGCGGAAAGGGCCGCACGGGCCCTCTCTGTCGAGCGATAGGATAGGACTCCCCCCTCGAGAAGCGTCTCCAGGGCCTTCTTGCATGCGGCGCGTGGAGCGGGATTGGTTCGAGGACTGATGAGAATGTTGGCCAAGCCCAACACAGCTGCATCGCCTAGAGAGACGATCGCCTCCAGGGCGGCTCGCTCGCGCGGGGGCCGAGACATCCCGGCGATGAGAGAGGGGAGGGCGTCGAGGTCCTTTGTCGCGGCGGCACGCTCGGCGGCCTCCCGCCAGATGCCCGGCGGCGCATTCGGATCATCCAGGATCCAGGAGACGGGCACTCGTACGTCGTCCTCGGCCAGGTCGATGCCAATCCAGCCGAGCAGGAAGTCGAGAAACTCGCCAGGGCTGAAGCCTACCCGGACGCCGACGAGCCCGAGGAATACATGCGCCTCGATGTCAAACGCATGCAGTCTTGACCACCCGCTCTTTGGATCTGTCCAGATCCAGGGCTCGAATTCTTCTGAGGAGTAGGATGCCAGGCCCGGCAGTAGCCAGTAGCAGGCGTGATCTTCCTTGGTGTCCCCGGAATAATGAAGGTAGAGTCGGATACGATCAACATGATGAAAGGGAATCCACGCCAGGTTAGTCAGGGGGGAACCTACGAACCCCGTATCCCAATTCTCACCTTCAGATGATGCAACGAGATCACCGTATCGAAGGCCAACCGGTGTTGCCCAGTAAGCGCATCCACCACCGGCGACATGGATCAGGCCAGCCAACTTGAGTTCTGCCCCAAGCCCATAGCCAACTCCAGCCTCGACGGTGAAGCAGTCCGCCAGATCCCGCCCGCGTTTCGCGAAGTAATGCCCCACCGTCTGGCAGCCGGCGGTCATCGTGATGATCGCTATGAGGGTCAAGGGCTGAACGGGGAGTGTCATGACGCGCATGGCGCTTCCGCTTTCCGGGTTGGCTCAGCGGGCGATCTTCTTCTTGAGGCGGTCCACGTCGAGGTCGCGGACGTACTTGACGATGCCTTTCCATATTTTATGGTATCCGTAACCCCCCTTGGTCATCTCCTTGATCGCCTCATCCTTCGACCAGCCCTGAACGATGATCCGATAGACGGCGATCATCATTCCGGTGCGATCCGCGCCGTGCTTGCAGTGGAGGAAGACCGGCTGCCGGTCCGGGTTCATGACGACCCGCAGGAAGTCCACGACCTCTTCTTCCTCGGCCTCCCAGGGCTGCACGGTGATCTTGACGTAGTCCAGGCCGACCTCCCTGCATTCACTCCGGTCGGAGTGCCATGTTCTCAGGTTGAGGACCGTGCGGATTCCCATCCTCTTCAGCTCCGGGAAGCCCTCGTCCTCCGGTTGGGCCCCCCGATAGAGGACCCGGTCTACCTGGTAGAAATTATCCAGGCCCGCCTTCCCCTCGATGGGCTTCGCCCAGTGCTCCGGTCGGGGGGCATCGGTGGCGGTCGTCTTCGGTCGTGGTTCTGTGGGGGGGGGCGGCAGCGCGCAGGAGAGCGTCCCCATGGCCAGCAATGCAGGCAGGATAGCGATCGACAGACGCCTCATCCCGGGTCTCCTCTTCCGGCGATAGAATACGCAATCATAACGCTCCCCACCTGATCAGGGTGCGCCCTGAGAACATCTTCGCTGTATTGGCATGATCACATCTCTAGGGCGCGTCCCACAAAGTCTTTCCGTCCTTTCCGGTTATCGATATCCGAACACTATCGGTTTCCGTCTGATAACGCATGCGCACTCGCGGCCTGGCTTGATCGTCGTTCAGACCAATAACTGCTCCTTCTTCTCCTGCACCAAGTATGCCCTCAATCCGCCCATTAGCATCTTGCACCCTTAATCTCGCCAGTCCATCCGCGTGTTGAAGTAGCTCAACACGCCTATTCTCCTTTGCATCGGTAAACAACAACTGAGCCTTTCCATCACCGTGGACAGACAGATCAGCTGTGGCTGCAGAATCTCCACTCTTGAGCACAAGATGCACGCCTCTACCGCTATCCGATTCCATCAGAGTAGCGCGCCGAGCTCCATCCTGGCCCACTATGATGAGTTTTACCTGACCGGACTCGATCATCTTGAAAATCCCGCGGGCTCTACCTTCTGCGTCATACATCGCCAGAGCAGGTGGCGTCGATCGCGTTACACCGATGGCAGCCTCTTTAAGATCTCGAAGCCCCAGGATGATGCGGTTTCTGCCGGTCTCATCCTTTAGCAAAACTCGGGGAGATCCCTCTGGTCCTACCTGAAGTTCCAGGCTTGGCCTTTGGAAATTGTCCAACAGGGAAAGAGTCGATCCTGCAGGGGTCTCCGCCAAAACAGCTCGTGTTTTCCCATGCTCGTCATATAGTGAAAGAGATGTATTGTTCTCCACAGCACTCAATAGGATTCGAGTCCTTCCCATTTCGTCCACGATCGCTATCCCTCGGGCTTGGAGCAGATCGGTCACTTCCTTGAGCATGGAAACTTCCGCTCGGTGAGTGAGGACCCTGGTCTCCAGGGTGTCCAGATCTGCCTCCAGATCTGCGATGGTTCGCGATTTCGCCATATCCTTGCCCAGGAGGAACACCAAGGCACAGAGGATCAGACCGGGGATCAGAACTTTGGATATGGACGCTCGGCTCATGGCTTGACCTCCTGAAATCTTTGCGGTGGGTTGCCTGACAGGAAGTAGCTAACCTTCTCGAGAGGTTCGCATCAAGCCTCCGTGCGCGCAGTCGAGGGCCAATGCAACGTCCGAGGGAGTTTCATGACGCGCACCAAACTCTCCACTAGACTCGGGGTTCGATGCGCGTCAAGGATCTCGAATCAGAAATCGATGCCCGCGCTCGCCTACAGTACGGAGATCCTGGCTGGGGTTTTTGCTTCCTTCAGACTCGTCCCTTCGAGAGGGCAGGCACCAGGACTTGTGGTTACGATCGTTCAGCCAGAAGTGCTTTATGATCGGCTCGACAATGAAGTCAACCAGGCTATCGATTGAATTTAAGAGCCACCACAACATTCCCACTACTTCCCCTTCCCTCGCCGCTTCTTGAACCCTCTAGCTTCCGTCCTCCCTGCCCCGCGGGTCAGGTGCAGCGGTCAGGTAGGCGGCCTTCGTGATACCCTTCTCTTGAATGACTCATCTCAGCGCCCACTGAATGTTCTTGCCCACGAAAAGCGCGAGGGAAACACCCAGCAGTGCCACGAAGAGAAGAACAGGGGTCCACGGGTACGATGCGTAGATGAACACCTTGAACCAGACCGCAATCACATAAAGCGTGAGTAGTGCAGCCGAGAAGCGTGGTAGGACCACGCGCAGGAAAGTGGATGGAAGTTGCCCTGGACGAGGGTGCAGCTTGCCTTCGACGACGTACGCAAAGCGAACGTAGAGGACGAAGGCAGATACTCCAAGGGCAAGAGCCAGACTCCACGGCAGCAATTGTCCGCTGCTATAGGCGAGGAGACCGACCGTGCTACCGCCCATGAGGAGAAGGATGAATGGCAGAGTTTCGTTCTCGCGGGCGCATCGCCTTGCTCGGAGGAACACTCCCGTCGGCTGAGAGCTGCGCCCTACAGCCAACCGGGGCGGAATCGTGAATATGTACCCCTCGGGCTGACTCTTTGGCCCCCCCCCACTCGCTTTGAATAGCATCGCTGTCCACCTGACGGATAGGGCGCTCACCTGCCAGCAGTGGCCCGCTGCCTGGCATGATAGCCGCCAAGAGCCTTGCCAGACAAGGCCAGGGGAGTGTCCTGGTTTCGCTGCGCCAAGTGAGAGATAGTGCAAGCTACCAGGGAATGTCCGCCAACCACGCAAGGCCCAATAACCAAGGCACGAATAGCCCCAGGCCTATAGCGTTGAGCCAAACAGGTAGGACCTTCTTCCCTCGCTCCCGCCTCTTCCACAAGGAGTCAAGCAGGCCAGCGGCAAAACAGAGCGGGGGAACAGAGAGGCAGACGAGTAGAGTCAGCGACGCCAATAGGTTGTGAATGTCGTAATTAGGGTAGCTGAAGAAGTGCCAAAATATCGGAAACCCTACTTGCATCGACGCTCCAACTACAAAGAGCCTCGCTCCGCCCAGCATGCTGAGTACGGGAATGAACAGCACCACGCCGACGACTAGAGTTGCCAGAAAGATCAGCTCGCCAGTCATCACTATCTCAAGTCATGCGGTCTCGGACAGACCCGAGGCCAGCTACTCCACCTCGACTGGCGACACCCAGGCCTGCAGCGGGACGTCATCCCCTGCGATATCCACCCCGAACCAGCCGAGGAAGAAGTCGACGAACTCGCCGGGGCTGAAGCCTGCGCGGACGCCAACCTTGCCGAGGAATAGATGCGCCTGGATGTCAAACGCATGCAACCTCGACCAGCCGCCCTCCGGATCCGTCCAGATCCAGCTATTGTGTGTAAGGTCGCGGTAGGACGCCAACGCCGGCAGCAGCCAGTAGCAGCCATGCTCTCTCTTGGCGTCCATGGAAGAATGGAGGTAGGGTTTGGCCCAAGCTTCCAACCCCAGGCCAGCGACGGGACCAATGAACATCGTAAGCTGATCCTTACTTTCAGATGATGGAACGAGATCGCCGTATCGAAGGCCCGCGTAAGGTGCTCCGTAAAAGCATCCACCAGCGGCGACATGGACCAAGCCAGCGAGCTTGAGTTCCGGCCCCAACCCTAAGCCAACTCCCGCCTCGAGGGTTATGCAGTCGGCCAGATCCAGCCGGCGGTTGCCGAGGTAGTTCCCCACCGTCGTCTGGCAGCCGGTGGTCATCGTGATGATCGCTATGAGGGTCATGGGCTGGAGAAGGCGTATCCAGAGCATGGCATTCCTCCTGGGGAGTTCCATGACGCGCACCACACTCCACACCGAACTGGTAGTTCGGGGCGCGTCAGATCCAGGTGGGGCTGTTGTTATCTTGGGTGGTGATCGGAATTGAGAGAGGGGGACCAGGATCACTTCTTGTTGGCCACGATCCAAACCACGACGACCGCCCCAACGACGACGGCTCCGAGTACCAAGAGTCCAAGTATTCCCACTTGCATGGCTCACCCTCCTGATGCTCTGGCGTTGGCCCGCCCAAGCCCTTATGAATCTTCACGAAGTTGTAGTAATTGAAACATGGCTTGACCTCTTCTAACGGGGCATGTTAGTCCGGTTGGTCCAGATCGGTGAACAGGACCGTATCAGTCAATCGCTCGTAGCGCATGAGTGATAGAATTACAGCGTTTACTATAGCGTATAGCATTCTGACCAGGAAGAAGACTGACGGCAGGAGAAAGAATAGGGAGGCGAGCATAAGCGGTCTTCGGAAAAGCCTGATGCCAGAATCGTAGAACATGATCCAGAACAGAATCCATCCCACGAGGGCAGACATCTGGCCCACAAAAAACCAGGGCAGTACCCAGCGAAGGGCATACCCAATCTTGTCAGGAGCGCTCCACAGATTCTCGGGCTCCCAGAGATAGATTGCACAGAATGCGGCTGTCGAGATCACGGCAAAGGCGAACGCGAAGGGTGCCAATCGAGCGGTGGGGGCCGGTTGCCTCTGAGATTGAGGGGTTGAATCTCCGACCATATGGATTGCTCCGCCCTACGCCTCGGCCGCTCACCTGCCAGTAGCACCATCCGAATTCAGGTCTCTCTCTTTTTCTGCCGCGCCGTTGGTCAGGTGCCGTGGATTGCCAGGAAGCTCTCGGCAAGCCGCACAATCCGCCGCAGCTGGGGCGTGCAAGAGGCAATGTTCGTCAGCGAGCTGCGAGCGGTAAACGGCGTACAAATCTGGATCGATGTAGTAGTGACTGAAAACAGGAAGCCACAGGACCCGGAATACCTTTCTGACCTGGTAAATCCTACCGCCTTTCACGCCTTCGTCCACATATCTGATGGGCGGGATCAGTGCCGAACATCCGGCGACGGAGAAGAGCATTACGAACATGAAGCAGAGCAAGGGAAGCCGTCTCATGCTTAGGTCCTCCTAACCGGAACTTTGCGGAACTACATAATCCCTTTCGCGGCGCGTTCCCCACTTCTTAGATGATAGACGCCAGCAGCCTTGCCAGACAAGGTCAGCTACTCCACCGCAACTGGAGACACCCCGGCCTGCAGCGGGACATCATCCCCCGCGATATCCACCCCGAACCAGCCGAGGAAGAAGTCCACGAACTCCCCGGGGCTGAAGCCGGCGCGGGCACCGACCACGCCGAGGAATAGATGCGCCTCGATGTCGAACGCATGCACCCTCGACCAGCGGTTCCTCGAATGCGTCCATATCCAGCCACGACCGTAGGACGCTAACCCCGGCAACAGCCAGTAGCAGGCGTGATCTTCCTTGGCGTACGTCGAAAAATGAAGGACCGGTTCGAGTCGTCCCCGTCCATGAAGAGGGACCAAACCCATTAAGTTGACAATAGGGAAACCAAAGAACTCCGTATCCCAATCCTTACTTCCAGGTGATGGGCCTAGATCACCGTATCGAAGGCCCACGGGAGGTGGCCCGTAAAAGCCTGCACCAACCGCGACATGGACTAGGCCAGCCAACTTGAGTTCCGCCCCAAGCCCATAGCCAACTCCCGCCTCGATGGTGATGCAGTCCGCCAAGTCCCGCCCGCGATTGGCAAAGTAGTTCCCCACCGTCGTCTGGCAGCCGGTAGACAATGAGATGAGCGATACGAGGGTGCAGGGGAGAATACGCCGATATCTGGGCACGTTGGAACTCCTGCGAGTTTCCAGTCTCCTCCAGGCTACCCTGCCTGCCGAGAGGATCAATGGGCACAGGCGAGTTTCATGACGCGCACCAAACTCCCCACCAAGCTCGGGGTTTGGTGCGCGTAAGGCATCCGAATCTCATATTAGATGATTTGACGTAAGGTGGTGGAGCATACCGGGCTCGAACCGGTGACCTTCTGACTGCCAGTCAACCCCTTGACATTTTTCAACGCCGCGTGTAGAAGAGATTCCTGCCGCAGATCCTTGAATTCACTTGGTTTTATGGCACTATTCAGCAATGACGAATAATGACGAATATGGCATCGAACGGTGAGCATGTGGGCACATTTTGGGCACAGGCGCGTAACCGCGCTCTGTGAAGGGATCTGCCTGCGTCGATTGGCCCTTCACCGCGCACGACCCTTTCGGGGGATCTGACTGTGGCGACGCTTCGTAGGAGAGGGAAGAACTACTTCGTCGACTACCGATTCCACGGTCGACGCATCCGAAAGCCCGCGGGCCCCAACCTGCGCGCCGCCAAAGAACTTCTGATGGACGTGCAGGGTCGACTTGTCAGAGACGACGCCGGCCTCGGCGTACTGGACAAGAACGGTGAGAACGCGCTCGAGGAGTTCCTCGAGGACCGTCGTGCCCGCAATTCCGAGAAGTGGGCCGATTACCAGGAGGCAATCCTCACGGACTTCCTCGAGGTCGCCGGCGTGAGGCTCCTTCGACAGATCACGCCCGTCATGATCGAGCGCTGGCAACGAGCACGCGCGAAGGAGACGTCTGTATCGACGGCCCGGACGAACTTCACCACGCTTCGCTGCTGGCTCCGCTGGGCGAAAGGCTCCAAGTATCTTCAAGAGAATCCCTCGGACTTCGTGAGTCGCCTCCCGGCTCCCCCCCGCAAGGAGATCCGGTTCATCACGCCCAAGGAGGCCGAGAAGCTCTTCAAAGCGTGCCGAGAGCCCGTCCCTCTCCTCGGGCCGGGGAAGAAGGGGAACGGAAGTACCCGGGAGAGGAAGACCCCCCTCTTCGAGCTGGCCGCGGTCGCCCTCTACGCCGGTCTCCGTCTCGGAGAGATCCTCCACCTCCATTGGGAAGACGTGGACTTCAAGACCAACGGGGGTGTGCTCCACGTCCGCGTCCGGGACTCCTTCGTGCCGAAGGACAAGGAAGGCCGGCGGATCCCCCTCCACTCTCGCCTGCAAAAGATCCTGCGAGCCTACCAGAAGAGAGCTAAGAAAAGGCAGGGAGCGATCTTCCAGACGACCAAGGAGACCGCATTCCATGGCCGCAACCTCGTCCGCGAACTTCAGAAGGCAGCCGTCCGGGCCGGCATCAAGGGGGGCTGCAACTTCTACACCCTGCGCCGCACGTTCGGCAGCTGGCTTACCATGAACGGCGTCTCCATGCACAAGATCTCGAAGTTCCTGGGGCATGCTTCCATCACCACGACGGAGAAGCACTATGCCGGACTCGTGCCGGAGACCTTGCATCATGACATCGAGAGGCTCGGACCCTAATCGACCTAGCAGATCGCCCGAGTAAACCCATAGCGATCCTCCCCTCTCCACTCGAACAATCACTCTTTCCCCCCACATAACTGTAATTTGCTATCTCGGCTTATTCCCCGTACGGCGTGACGTCCATCTTCCATCCGCTACTTCTCAGCACCATACCCTCGTTCCTTCGTCCCCGTCCGTGTCCCTCGTCGCCCGATTTCGCTCTGATTTCCAATCCGATCGCGACTCCGCACGTACCCCCTCCGTCCATCCCTCGAAAGGCGATCGTGATCTTGCTCTGATAGCACACCCTCTCCCCCACCCTACGATGAATCCAACCGCAGTCGATGCGAAAGGTGGGCAACGCTGAGGACCACGGCGTCAGTCCTCGGCATCTCTTCCACCCTCCGGAGCCGGAGGCGACCCACTCCGCAATCATCGCAGAGGCTGGAGACTCGTCCGTACCTTTCCTGCAGGAGCATCCTTGTCTTCTTCTCGATCTCCTTCCTCTGCCTCCTCAGGTCCTCACGAGTTTGTAAGACTGATCGTCCCTTGATGGCGGCAATCGTCTCTGCTTTCTTGTGGCTGACAAGACACCCGAAGGAACGCACTGCGACGAACCCCTTGGGGAGGCGGTGGCTGAGATACTCCTTCACGAACTCGGCGCCTCCGAGCCTGACAGGAGGAACTCCACCAAGCCTGTGACTCGATGCCCGGAGAGTGACCCTCTTGTCATCAATCTCCACGATGTCCGCATCGCTCAGAGGCCGGCCGTTGATGTGGTCGGCGAGGTACTCGGCGATGGGCTCTCCCCCCTCCTCGAACCGCTTGTACCAGACGAGCCCCTCGGTGGCGGCTACGTTCTCGAGGAAGTCCTCCATCTGTCGGGGGGCGGAGAGGTGTGCGAGCTCCCTCCCGAGGATCGGGCTCTTCTTGCGGAACGCCACCTCTAGACTCTCGACGAACAGTTCTCGGAAGCACTGTCCTAGCTCTCGCTCCTGCGGAATCTCCTCCTTCCCCCATGCGATCCACTTCCCAGTGTCGAGGGCGATCCCCCCGGCCGGCATGAAGACGTGTACATGCGGCACGTAGGCGAGCCCACCGCCCCACGTTTGAAGCACCACCGTCCCTCCAACCTCCGCGCCGATCATCTCCAGTCCCATCGACTGCACCGCTTTGTAAGCAGCCTTCATGAACTCGTCGAGCACGGTCTCCGGGTTCCAGCGGGCGAGCTTGCGGAGTTTCCGGGGAAGGGTAAAGACCATGTGGTAGTAGGCGCCGTTGATCAGCTCGGCGACGTGGAGGGCCTTCCACAGCTCCCTCTTCAACCCTCCGCATCTGGCACACCCCCTCCTCCGGCACGATGCTGGAACGCCACTGGCCTTCTTGCAGTAGTCGCACTCGAGGGCGTAGCCGTCGACGTACGCAGTCCTGCAGGCGAGGAAGTCCTTCAGGACGTGGATGTCATCCCATTCGAGGGGTTCCCTCCGGAGGTAGGCCGGGGTGAACTTGGCAAGGCCGAGCTGGACTAGGCCCGGGGCGGGACGGGAGTCTCGATGGGCCCTCCAATCCGACTGGCTCGCCCGAATCGAGAGAACCGTACTGCAGAGGTCGAGGATCACCTGCCTCTCGTCTTTGGGGAGGAGGTCCCAGGCAGTCGGTCTCCGAGAAAGGCGCGTGCGTATGGGGGCAGGTGTGATCACTCGGGGCCTCCGTTCTGGGGGGTCGTGGGCTCGTTCGTTGGCTTGTTCGGAGATGGCGGGTGCTTTTGATTCTTCTTCCCGCGGCCTTTTGATCGCTTCGGGGCAGTTTCCGCCTGATGAAGCTCGTCTCGGATGCCGGAAACCGCCGGCTCTCTAAAACGATCCATGAAATCGGCGAGGTCGTCTTCACGGATCAGGACGCGGCCCCGAAGCCCCGGGGCTTTAACGCGGGCGATGTGACCCTTGGCGATCCACGTCCTTAGCGTGTTGAGGGGCACGCCAAGAACTTTCTGCGCCGCCTCCTTCAGGCCGTAGCATCTTGTGAACGGTAGGCGAGTCTTGGCTATCCTCGACGTCTTCTTCTTTCCGTCCTTGCGCTCTGCCATCTCCACCAATCCTCGCGCCGATTTCTCCCTTGGCCGCGACTTCCTCGTCGACGACCCTTCGGTGAAAACCAGGCGCACTCCACCCGGCACGTGTCACCCGTTGCAGGGGAGGGGCCCCTACACCACATACCGCGCATCGCCGGCAACGGTGTGGGATGACCACGCGCTGTGACTGGTTCGCCCCTCAGGGGCGACCTATCGAGAGATATACACTGTGTGGATTTGGGCCCGGCCGTTGAGGCTGGCCGGAAAGCCTATGGGTTTGGAGGGCGGAAGGAATCGGGAAGGTCGTTCTTCAGCGGACTGAAGACTCGGCCTTTCGGATTCACCTCCTCATTCGCTAATCGCTAATCGCTAATCGCTAATCGCATTCACTATTTGCAATCACTATTCGCTATGTGATCCACAAATCCGGGAACACTCTACAAAAAACTGAGTCCTCCTGTCAAGGCCCTTAACGCACGTCCTTCACGCACCTCATGGATGGGATCATAGAAGCACTTCCGATGGGGTGAACTAGCCGAGACTATTCATGATGCATCGCGATCGGGTCAGGATCTACGGCGACGGAGCCAAAGACCGACCGTTCTCGCGGGTTTCGTGGGCGGCGGTCGGTCGCGAGCGTTTGGGGGAGGCGGCAGAGGAGGATGGAGCCA
>JAPUJT010000186.1 GCA_027296055.1 Planctomycetota bacterium
TGTGTCGTCGTTGGGTTCGGCCATGTCCCCCCCCCCCCCCCCTACCCCTGCTCCGAGTCACCGAGGAGGAATGCGCGGCGCACGTTAACAACCTGGGCGAGCGTGGCTGCGCACACCACAAGCACCATCACTGCGATACACAAGTTTCACGCTCCGAGTTCTAGGGTGGCGAAGGACTACATGCCTGCCTCGCCCTCTACCCTACCGACGATATTGGCTGGGTGTCAACTGGCCCCGCCCTCGCCGTAGCGGCAAGGAAACCATCTGGTGCGGAGCATGAATTTTTGAAGACCTGCTCTCCGGCGTGATGGTACGTGCCACGGAAGCTCACAAGATCTTGAACCGGATCGTTCGGCTCGCCATTGAGCCTCAGTGCGGACCTCGGTAGGCTAACACTCCTGCAGACACTTGGGTTCGCGGTCACGAGTCAGCACACCAACGCCTAGGTTCCGTTTGGCTCGTGGTCGCGGGCTCTCCCCCATGTCACCACGGCTCCAAGCCATCCGGAAGCCCGCGGAGCTCCGGGGCCGGCTGAGGAGTTACTGGGCGGCAGGGGGCTGCCGACGCGGTGGGGGCGTTCCGAGAGCACCGGCCACACCGCTCGTTGGGACAGAGAACACCCCCCGAGGTGGCGGCGAACCCCGAGGGGCATCTCTATAGGACGGGGTCTATGGGAAGGTCGGGCCGAGGATCTCTACAGACTGCAGGACGGGCCACGACTGCGACGCGGGGTCATAGTAGCTTCCTCCCGCCACCAGGACGCGGCCGTCGTTCAGCAGGGTAGCCGTATGAAATCTTCTGCCTACAGAGAGATCCGGTCCGGGAGTCCATGTGTCGGATGACGGCTCATAAATCTCCGTGCTCTCGGGCTGAACCGCTCCGCCCGCGGTCGTCGAATGACTTCCTCCCACGAGCAGCACCCTTCCATCTCGGAGAAGTACAGCGGCAGGCCACGCTCGACGCGTCGACAGCGGGGCGGCCAACGACCACGTCTCCATCTGCGGATCGAACAGCGCACAGCGACTTTCGTAGGAATCATCCAGCACCGATGCCGACCGATAGCCTCCAGATACGAGGAGGCGGCCATCGGAGAGCAGGACAGCGGCATGCCAGCCGGTGGGGACGGGGAGAGCTGCGGTCACCCGGAGAGTGTCGCTCACCGGATCATAGATCTCGCAGGGCCCGACTTCGCGACCCCCTAGACTGGGCGTCTCGAAACCTCCCACCACGATAACCTCCCCACTCTGAAGGAGCGTGGCCGTGTGCAGCCTGCGGCTGTGAGTCATCGCACGCTCGAGACGGACGTCGCTACGCGGATCGTAGATCCAGAACTGGGACCCAACGTACGGTATCAGGGGGGAGTTGAAAAAACCCCCTGAGAAGGTGACCCTGCCATCGGTCAGCGGGGCGCCGGCGAACCCGCTCCACCCAGACCAGGTGTACCAGCCGGAGGGCAGAAACAGGCTAGATATCGGATCGAACGTCTCAAACAGAAGGAACCGGCCGTAGTCCGCCCCGTGGGCTAGAACCACCTGGCCGTTGGCGGTCGGCACAGCCTGAATGGGATTAGCGCCGCCGAAGCGGTTGCTTGCATAAGTCCAGACGTTAGACCTGGGATGGTACAGGAGCGCATCGTAGTGCCTGACCCCGTCGCCGATGCCGCCCGCCACCAGCACACGACCGTCTGGAAGGAGCGTCGCTGCATGACCTTCACGGGCATCCGGGAGAGGTGAGGGCGGCCCTAGGAGAGGCGGCAGAACCGCCTGCATAGCCTGGGGTTCGGCCGGGCCGGCGACAGGGCCAGGCAGCCCCCCTTTCGTAGAGCGTTCTGTGCAAGCGGTGGCCAAGAATGCCAGGCCAAACAAGTACAACCATATGCGAACCCCCAGCGGTCCCAAAATCCGATCGGTGATGCCTAGGCGCATTGAACCCGCCTTCCCAACAGCAGACTATGGATCTGTGCTTAGAGCCGTCCAGATCTCGTCATTGTTATCCGGCCGAACCCCGGTAGCGTTCCTGGAATCAGCCCAGACCACTCGGGAGAAGTCGACGCCGCTGGCAGTAAGGCTTGAAGCAGCGCCTATATAGTCTCCGATAAAAAAATCGGCCTGGAAACCCACGTCATTAGGGCAGAGGCCCAGGCAGCGGACCTCCTCCTCGTGGGTCCAGGTTGAACCCCCGTCAGTTGACCCCGCCATGAAGACACTAATCTGTTCGTTTTCGGTGTCTTTCCTCCGATCATAGTAGAAAATCCGAACAGTCGTATCTCCGGTGCTCTGTTGATGTTCAGTCACGAACGGGAAGAACTGGTCATGGCCTGGAGTCGAGTCGCCGTTTACAGTCCGGGGAGAGGACCAGTTGATTTCGGGAGGACTAACCGATAGGACGGTGCCTCGGCTGTATTTGATATCAGCGTGACCGTCCGGAGCAGGAGAAGCACTGTAGTCGCCCTGCCAGTCCGCCCAAGTAACATGGATCCATTCCCAGCCGAAGGGAATAGGAGGAGGGCCGCTGGGCCGGTGGTATGAAGCAACTATGCTGGGAAAGTTGTTCACCCTGAACAAATCCCAGGTGCACGGGTCGATGGGGTCTCGACCGGTGCTCTCCCCGACCAAGTAACCGTGAAAAGTCCAAGGCTGAGTCGCTGCCGGAGAGCAGTAGTCTTCAAGCCTAGGAAAGTGGCCAAAGGTCCCTACCGTGGTGCGAACCGGGCCAGTAAATTTGGCCAGGGCGTCGACTCTAATTGCGGAGAGCCGGATCTCGTTCGGGACAGGTGCGGTTGTACCCGCACACCCACCCTGCATGTACGCCACGTATATGGAACCATAGGGCCCGACCGATACCGCAGAGCCACGGTTAGCCCTTCGTGCGGGATCGGAAACATCGGTGACTTCGAATCCCGCCATAGGATCGGCTCCGGGCGTCATGTCAAAGTTAGCCCCGCCGTCCGTCGATCCCTCGAGCATGATAGGCCACGTATCACCGCTGGTTACCGGCCCCGGAAGGTCGCATTCCCAGCCAAAACTGCCGAGAGCGGCGCCAGTCTGGGCGTCATTGAAGCTCGAGTATGTAACGTAGACCGGCTGCTCTGGGTATGTGAAATCGGTGAAGTCGTCATGAATATCTACCGCGATCCACGGCTTGTCCACCCAATGATGCTCATCGGCGAAACCTACCGACGCTTCAACCACCGTCGGAGCCGTCCAAGTCACCCCTCCGTCATCGCTAGACACCAGCAGGATCCTGGCGTCCGCAGACGGCTGCGGAGTAAAAGAGGATTCGAGATAGACGAGATAGAAACGACCCGTGGGGTTCTGAGGATCCAATGGATTCTTATTATAGGCCGCCGCTACGACTGGGTCCGCCGCGCCGAATATATCACCCACGGTTGTGTCCGCCTCAAAGTGTTGGGTCAAGGGGTTGTGCGTCCAGGTGAATCCAGAATCCGTTGATGAGGACACCCCGATCAAGTTCGCGCCAGTCGACTTGTCGAGTTCAATGTAAGCACAAACCATTATGGTAGGATCCGTAGGGTCTATCGCGATGGAAGGCTCGACCTCTTCATCTAAAGTGTGATTCCCCGTCACGCGATCGTTGCGGCGAGGAGCGAGGCAGCTTACAGGACAGGATGATATTGGAGGATGAAAAGTAGCAGCTGCACTAAAGGATGGCGGAGGCGGACCGGACATTGCGAGTGCCACCGGTGGCACCAGCGCGGAACTCTGCTCCGTTCGGATGTGTCCTGCAAGACCCACGAGGATGAGCATACCCGAGAAAATCACATAGCGCTTAAGGCCTGCCATGACTTACCCCCCTTTCCAATCCACTGACCGCAGAGGCCTGGTTTTGCGGGCACGCCCCATTATAAGGGACGTCGCACCACGAGCACATCCCGCGCTGATTTCTCCTGTGACACGCGCGGTTCACCCGCTAACGAGTCACCCTCGCCACGGATGGACAACCCAATTTCAATCTGCTGAGAAGCCTGGCTCCTAGAGGGCCTCGCAACTCCAGCACGCACCGTGCGGCAATGGGCACGGCGCACGCTTGAATCGAGACTCAACTTTGGATCTCAGGTCGAGTTTAAAGGGGTGTCCGGGGCGCGTCAAGAGATCTTTTCAGGGAAGGGTATGGGTGTCCAGCGATCTCAGGAAGGGCAGTACGGGCGGATGATGGGCGCAGATGCCCATCCTGATCCCGGTGTGGACCTTCTGTCCGACGGTCCATCCCCGGGGGGCGATGCCGTTTCGCGAAGCGGCGTCCGATTTCCCTGCCAAGAGGCCAGCCAGATGGTCCCTTCCAGGCATTTCATACGCCTCCCAAGGATCATGCGGCTCGCCGGAGTGAGCGCCAACATTATCTACCTGTGGGAGATGGGAGAGGTGTCGCCGAGAGAGAAGAGCCGCGGGGTCCTCGTCGGGCTACGAAAGCTAAGGGCGAGGGAGGCGAAGAAGCTGCTTGCAGCAGCGGGGGCGGGGGAGAAGCACCCGAAGACGAGGGGCAAGAGACGATTGGTACGGCGGAGGAAGAAGAGGTAGGCTTCTTCTCTCCAGGATCCCTCGACGCTCCCCCCGCCGGCCCCTCGCCGGCGTTAGGACTCGCAATAGACGCTGGGGCCTCATCGGCTCTCGAGGCGCTCCCAGGCCGGCTGAGAGGCCTGACTAGTTCCGATCCGGCTCTCGGGGTCGCGGGCTTCTATCTTCGCGAGGGATGTACTAGGCCGTCACTGCAGCAGTTCGGTAGAGGTCCCGTACCACGGCGGGGAGGGTACGATTTTCCACGAATTGTTCACTCTTGTAGCGAGAATGGCGATTCGATTGCCAGCGAGGTCCACTTCCATGAGACCGTGTTCCAATAAGATGGCGTCGAATGAATCTCCAATTAGGACGCTCGAGATGGTGCAGAAGGACCTACCCCCCCGACTCGCCAGAGTCGCATTCACCCATATGGGATGGACGGTTCCATAGTCCTTCCGATTGGGCTCCCAAGGCAGCCTCAGCTGTCCTAGAGCGACAAGCTCGGAGTAATCGAGGCTTCCCCGCCGTCGCACCCCGTGAACTTGCCTGAGATCGATCGGGCCAACCTCAAATACTCCAACCTCATCCTGGTTCCTCACCCAATAGCCCTTCACCGAAACCAACAACTGCACGTCCCCTCTCTTATGAGCCAGAGCGATAGCAGGATGGGCAGGGGCCTGGATTACGAACTCCTGCGACTCGGAGTCCCAATAAATGTCATTGGCGATCACTCTGAAATTTCCCATCACCTTCCGCGCAGCGAAATGACTCCCTACTAGCACTAACGAAAGGAGTGCGAGAAACCACACGGCTAGCTTGAGGGCGCGCGTCCGTGGAGCTAGCCGACTCATGATCAGAACAGCGAGAACACAATAGATTACTCCCAACGCTGTCCATCGGTTTGTGTAGCTGTAGTTGGGAAGAGGCCCCCCCTCTAATGCGCCGACGAACCACGCCTGCTTTACCCCATACCTGAGAATACCAGCTCCAGCCGTTAGGAAGACCAGCAGCCAGATGCTCGGGCGCACTCTCGGCGTGTCTGCTGGAGGTGTCACTTTGGAAAGTCTGCGGAGGTCATGATACTACGGAGCCTCTAACACCCCTCATTCTAGCGATGGGTACTTGGGCATGTCGAGGGGGTGTCGTGCGAGAGGCGTAGTGCGGAGAGAGGCAGGGGCGGTCCTGAGCCGCTAGAGGCTCAGGGGAGGAAGGCGACCTTGTGGCGAGCGCTAATCCATTTGCCGTACTGGGGATCGATCTTGATCGACCTAACAGCATTGGCTCATCCGTCGATCAGTTCCGAGAGGACAACCCAGAGAATCCGAAACGCGGGGACGAACCTCGGCCTCGGCAGCTTCTTCCGGTCGATCCGGTCCTTGCAGGCAACCAGTTGGCTCTGCAAGGCCAGGACCTTGGCCATGAGAACCAACTTCGGCTGGCAGATGCCAAAGAGGAAAATGATGAGGTATCGGCCAAGGCGAAGGGGCAAGACGACCCCAGCCCGACCCGCACGGGAGGGCGATTGGAGAAGGATCATGCCTTGAAAGTAGCCGTCGGGGCAGCAGTTCAAGGTCGTCGCAAGTACCTGTTGGCCAAGGCTGACGGGGTTTTTCGGATGGACAGGGGCTCGCATGGTGCGCCCGGAACCCGAATGGCCTTCACTCATCTCACGGCGGGGCGAGGGCGCGTTCTTTGGATCTGTCCCACAGAGCGAGCTGGTCCCTGGCTTAGTAACTATCTCAAAAGGCCCCTGGGGGGACCCGCGACCGTACGACGCGAGTCCCGAGGTCTCAGTAATCCAGCGCTGTACTGTTAGGGGGGGGCTGGCGAGTTTTTTTTAAGGATAGGAGGTGTGTCGTGAAGGAATTGGGATTCTTCCTTGTTCTCGGTTCCGTGGTCCTGATGTCGGTGGGGTCGATTGCCTTCTTGGCTAGTGCTGATGCTGATGGCCCGGCGTGCAATGGAGTAGGCATAGATGTGGACGGTGATGGAGATATAGACCGTCACGATTGCAATGATGGCAGTTGCACTGCCGGGGTATGCACGGAGTACGTAGATATGGTCGTGGGGGGCGCGAGGTATCGTTGCGACTGCACGGGTGATGCCAGCTGCGAGACTTATATCACGGATGATGGAACCGACATGACGATCAGTTGCAATCCCGAGGGATGTCCCCCGCCGAACTGCGAGGCTGCGGGAACCGGTGTCCAGACTTGTGGGTGCTGGTTCTAGGAGAGTCGACGAGAGCGTCGAATCCCGCGGCGGCGCGGACGTGCTGGGGATTGCCGGCTACAGGGCCGTCCAAGGATTAGCTGAGCAAATTCTCGGCAGGTTCGATTTGGATTGCCCTGCCGGGTGGCCAGAGATTCCCCTAGTGATTTGCAATTGGAGTGTCCGTCGCGTGCGGGGGGGGCTATACGGAGGGACGGCGATCGGGGGGCATAGCGGAGTAGCATGGCCGAGCGCTCCGGATTGGGAGGAATCTCCTTGGGGCTCGCCTGATTTCGCCTGAGGAAGAACCATCCGCTGCTGAGTTCCCGTCCTGCCGGCGCTGGCCGCCGCCTTGGGTGTGGTATCCAGCTGCCGATTCGAGGAGTCTAGCCTGAGATGGCCCTTGCAAGTGTGAGTCGCATAGCTCCGGTTGGCATATCCATTGTGGGGCTTCTGGTCGGCTTGACCATTGGCAAAGTCATCTTTGCAGCTCTGCCCGCGAGCAGTCACAAGAGTCATTCGCACCCACTGCCCCATTCGCATGAATCTCCGGGAGAAAGGGCTGTCGCGGATCTCGATGCTTGGCGGATCGAAGCTGATCCGTCCGGAAGCGGTGAAGGAGGAGCCGAGTCGGGTTCCGCATCTTCGGCCAGCGCACTTGGCGAACCAAACCGTTCTGCGAATGACTTGTCTTCTGACTCCTCGGAAGGGGCGATTAGCGGGGAGGAAACCATTCCGCTACTCTCAATGTTGGAGGCGCCCCAAGGACCCGACCTGCTCCTAGGGCGTTCATCCGGCAATGTACTGTACGGAGCGGAGTATCAGTTTACGGGCATCTTTCCCCGACAATCAGATTCCCGCGAACCAGGTGCGGAGCGGGAAACGAGTGCGCTTCAGAAACGATTCGTTCAGCGACTATCCCGCAAAGTAGATCGGATGGAAAGACTTGGCTCCGGACCCTGGGAACAGGATACCTTCCAAATCATTGCCAGCCTGGAGCACGATTTCGGGGCCGCTATCGTTGGGCGTGACTTCGCTGTTCCCGCGTCTCCCGAGCAGTCTCTGCGCTGGTTTCAATCGTATCTCGGCTCGACGGGGACACCCGAGGGCGCCGCGAGGGCTCTCGATCTGTTGAGAGCTTGGGAAGTTGAGCGCCGAGTTCATCTAGACAGAGTTGTAACCCACCTGATTGAGCTTTATGAGTTGGGCTCGTTCGCAGCCCCGGATCCGCCAAGTGTGGCCTACGGAATCGTGGATCGAAGGCTCGTCCTGATCGCAAAGGGCGAGAGCGAGCATATAGATTCTCTGACTAAAGCGGCCCCGGCTCTGCGCGAGGAAATGCACTCAAATGCGGCTGCGATACTGGAGGGTCACTAGCAAATGCTCGCCTCTCGTCGTGCCGTGGCCGTACTAGTTCTTGCAATCGCCTTTGGTGTTTGTGGCAGCCTGGTCTACGAGGTTGCCGTTGCGGGCGGGTTTAGTGGGTTAGCGCCGGCAGGAGCGAGCGGCCCCGACAAAAAGAGGGTAGCCAGGAGTGATGTCCAGGTGACAGAGCCGCTGCCCACGAAGATTGCTGTTGAGCTCGTGGCAGCTCGAAGGCGCCTCTCTCAACGCAACGAGTCGGGTTCGTCGGAGCAGGTGGCTACGGGCTCGGCTGCCGAGGAACGCGACGGTGCAAACGATGGGCTCTTTCGTACACCAAAGACGCGACCATTTGCTCTGAATCATCCTGACGACCACTTTCTTCTAGAGGCCTATCTTTCTCTGAGTGCACTGAAGCAATACAGCAACAGATACGGGCCCCTACCCGTTTCCCCCCTTTCCGTAGACGTCAGGGAGTTTCGAGTCTGGAGAGAAAGACAGCCTCCTGAGGCGTGGCCGGTGGAACCTTATCACGCAGGATATCCGCGGATCTCTGCCGTGAATTCCTCGACTCCCAATCCCCTTGCCAAGCGCGAGGGTTCTCTCCAGGTCCTCGCCTACCAGAAGGGGGGATCTCTGGAGTCGATTGTTGGCAGGCAGCTCGGCAGAGACCGTACAACAGCCGAGGGGCTCGTGCGTTTGATGGTTCACCGGGTCTACGAGGAGGAAGTAAGGGTTCGGGAGCTGTCCACGGAGGTTCAGCAGGCGCTATATGCGCTGGCGGTGAAGTATCTGGATCGGTACGAAGATGCGAGGCGGGACTTCTATTCTGTGGCGAAGCGGGTAGTCGATGAGAAGCTGTCACAGGGGCTTTCGGAGCGCGAAGTAGTGGCGTTTTATGTCGACATTTGGAGGAAGGCGCACATCCTTCGCACTGGAGATGATGCGGAGCTGGACGCTATCCTCGAGAGATTCGAGGCGGCAGAGAAGGAAACGCGTAGGGCTGTCATGGAGGCTCTCACAGGATGAGAACGTTCCAAGTGGTCAGCGCGGTCCTCTTGCTGGGCTTGTGCTTCCTCAAGGTGAAGGCGTGGGTGGAACCCGCGCCCGTGCCTGCATCGGTAACGCCCACTGCGTACAAGGTAACTTCCTTCCTCGCGGCCGATCCCGTTCAGGAGAGCGAGAGCGGGCAGCCTCTATTGTGGAATCTGGCGCTGGGACTGGCTGCGAGTTTGGAGTTCACGCTGGGGGTATTCCTCCTCTTGAACTACCGTCCACGGCTCTCTGCGCTCGGCCTGGCGGCTCTCGGTACTGCTTTCGGCCTGGTCGTACTCCTCTCCGGACCATCCGCCTCTGGCTGCGGATGTCTTGGGAGCCAGGATTCCGAGTACGGTACGAGGATGCTCATCGCCTCCACGATGGTTCTCCTCGGGGGCATTCAGGTCCTTTCGCCTCTGCGCCAGGAGCTCTCGTCATAGTTCGAGGATGCCGTCCGGACTGTGGGGTGCGATCGTCTCTTTCACCTCATCCGATCGGCTCCCCGCGAAGGGGCTGGGGAAATTCCTCGAACCGCATCGTTCGAGTGTCCGCATTCTCAGAGGTCCCTTCCTGATGGAAGTCTCGGGCTTCCTTCAGGCCTCTCCGCATCACATACCCCGCGCCGGCCAGCCATACACTCCAGGGCGGTGTTGGAGGTGGGAGATCTCCGTGTGGTCTTCCCCTCGGAACAACCGCGTCTCGAATGGGCCATGTGCGGGGTCCGCATGAAGCCGACTCGGACTTTCGATTCCGGATCGCCCCAGAAGTCAGGGTTCTTGACTCCACAGCCAGATCAACCCACAATGAACTCAGCATGGCCGAAACGGAACTAGGCAGCCCCTGTACTTCATCTTAAGCACTTGCCCCCGCTTCTCCCCCGGCTCGAGGGAGACATCTCTCGGTGTCTCATGGGCCCGATTTGGGGCGGAATCGGCCGTTGACAGGTCGCGAGGTAAGAAATGCGGATTGGGGAATGGCTGGCGTCCTTGGACACCCTCCCGGAAGACGCGGCTCGTATTCTCCTTCGGATGACCGACAACGTGGCTCGCCGACTCTCCATCACTGGCGTGTCTCGGGAGGATGTCGTGGGTGAGGTTCTAGTCCGGGCCCTAGACCAGGATTCACGGGCCCTCCGTCGGGCGAATCCGAGGGTCCCGCTGCGCGTGTGGTTGCGTTCCGTGGCGAGAAACGTGGCGCTCGAGGAATACAGATCTCGCGTTGCGGAGCGTCGCCAGCGTATTAGGCTTGCGGAAGAGGGAGGGGCAAGCCCGGCCCGCCAGGGCCTTACCCGGAGCAAGACGACGGGGTCTCGTCACGTGTCGGAAGACCGACTGGCGAAGGTGAGGAGTGCTTCCACGATCCTGACCCGGAAGCAGTTCGAGGCCTGGTCCATATGGCTCGAGGGATCAACTTTCGCGGAAATATCTCGTAGGCTCGAGATTACTCCCAGTTCTGCACACGAACGAGTCCGACGGGCCAAGGATCGGCTCAAGCTTTACTTGAGCCCGAATCTGGGTCCCCGGGCGTGGGCGGTACGGCTTCTCCAGGTGCCTGGATCTGGCCTGGATCCATTATCCCAGCGGATCCTCAAACTCTACGCGCGTGGCATGACGCACTCTGAGGTTGGAGATGATGTAGGCAGGGGTCGGGATACCGTCCGGCGCCGAATTCAAATCCTGCGTCGGAGACATCGGGACAGAGGATGGACCTCCGATCTCGTGGGGTGAAGTTATTCCAACGCCCCTGGATGGCCCAGGATCTGACGACGCCCATTGAAATCGCCAAGATCGCTCCCCGAGATCTCGTCCAACCTGCCAGCAGGCCGGAATCCATCGAACCACCGCCCCGGTCGCCAGGCCCCAGAGACTCGCCAGCAACCCGGCCTGCCTGACCGACTTGCCCAGGAGCTTCTCGACTAGGCGGCGTCCCCTTCGCCATCCGCCTCAGTAACATCAGAGCCCTCCATCTCCGCCAGTCTACGTCGCCATTCCCGCCTGCCGCTAACCCATACACCTGGAGGATACCTACGCGCAATCTCCTGATCGCGAATCAGCTTTGCACAGGAAGCCACCAAAGGCGGAGGATTCATCTCGGCAATCTCCCGATGATGCCTCTCAAGAAACTCCTCGGGAGACAAATGGTCGTCGGTCTTCGCGACTAATTCGGCCTCTTTGCTTTCACGGTGACGTTTCCACAAGGTGGCGCTTCCCTTCTTTCCACCCTTGCTGCGCTCCTCATTGGTAAGCTCGTGGCGTGCCATTCGACTTCCTCCTTCTACTGCAGGTCTACGACACAGGCATTGTACCAAATCTTAGACTGGCCCTTTGAATGACCGCGCAATATCGAATCACTGTGACATTACTCTTGGTGTGGAGAGAGAGCGGGAATGGGGTGCGCGCATGATGGTACAAAGTGTTCAGTTAATATTTTCCTGTGTCCTCTAGGGGATCTAGAGATAGGCGCACAAAGGAGAACCCCCTACACCCGCGTATGATAAGGTTAAAAGTAACATTATCATACGCGCGCGTATTAACCGGACCGTGCGCGTATGGTAAGGTTACAAGAAGTTACCCCTTAACCTTATCATGCGCGCGGACCTTATTTATCGCTGAATAGTGGGGCCGGAATAACTCTCGCGCTTTTATTATTTGGCGCTTGACAAGTTACCATAGCATGGTACCTTGACTATCAGTAGGTTAGTGAATCGTTTCGCTAGCTACTCCATTTTTCAACCCTCTTCCAAAACGGAGGGATCATGCGTTCCATTCTCACGGATCTAGGTGGCGGCTTCGTCCGACAGGACGCGGAAGATGGGGAGATCTCCATCTACATGGGCTATTGCCTTGCGGGGACATCCCCCGTATCGGTCAACGATGTTTCTTGGCCCCTTGTCCATTCCCCGGTCAAGGTGACAGTAGACTTTTGCAGCGGCAAACGGGAGACGGTGCGATTCAATAAGAATATGGGCGCGCTATTCGCCCACAATTTCATCCGGGGCACCTTGATGCGTGGATTCCAGACTATTGACATTCCGGGCGCGGGGCATCTATCGGGCGCGACTCCGAAGGGTGCCGACAATACTTATCTCGTTAGCCAGAAGGATGGATCAATCGTCAAGGTGATTCTCTAGTTTACTCCAGGACTAGCGCGCAGTGTGCTAGTTCGCCCTTCCATCAACCCCTCTTCCAAAACGGAGGGAATCATGGGCAAACCCAAGATAGACCGAGTCAAAGAAACGCTTGATGCCGTCGTCGATCTGTTTCTATCCGGGGACGTCCCCGCGACGGTCCAAAAAGCGGTATTCCCTGCACCGAACATCCCCATAGCGAAATGGAGTCTTAGGAATCGGGTGCTCGCCGCGCTTGCGGGGACATCAGATGCGCGGGGATTCCGGCAATGGAAGATGACAGGACGCCACGTCAAGAAAGGGGCGCGATCATTCTCGATACTCGGTCCCCGGATGGTAAAGGTCGAAGATGCCAAGGGCGATGAGGCGATGCGCCTTATCGGTTTCGTCGCCATTCCCGTATTCCGTCTACAGGATACTGAGGGGGATTCGCTGGACTACGAGATGCCATCCGTCCCCGCTCATCCCTTGATGGACGTTGCAGAGAAATGGGGAATCAAGGTCCGGGCGGAAGTATTCAACGGCTCACGGTACGGCTGGACCAATGGCCGGGAGATCGTTGTCTGCGATGAGGCGGAAGAAACATTTTTCCATGAACTAGGCCATTGCGCGGATGGCCGAGAGCATGGCGAGTTGAAGGGCGGACAGCATTCCGATCAAGAGATCGTGGCGGAACTAACCGCGGCCGTTCTGGCGCGGATGGTAGGCCGTCAACCCCGGAATGACGGATTCCACTATCGATACATCATGGGCTATTCCCAGAAATGGTTTCCCAAGTTGAACGCCGATGATGCCCTTCGTCGGGGATGCGAGCGTGTTCTAGGTCGGGCCTGCAAGGCAATCGAGAAAATCATCGCTGCTGCAACGGTCGGGGTCGAAACCCCGGCCGCGGCGTAGGGGAGAAAATCATGGGAAATTCAATTCATGTAGAACGGGAACAATGGCCCCCCGCGTTGCGTCAAGCTCTTGAGTCTGAAGGGTACAAGCGCGCCGATATTGCGGTGCGGATACAGGATTCCGTGGATTCTCGGTCAAGCGGGGGCCAAGGATCACGCGGCATCTTGATCGTCCTGAATCTTGAGACGGGGCGATTCAAGCGAGAATATGGATCATGGGGCGGTGCGAATCCATTCGAGTCGCGCATACCAGATCGAGAGCCCCAAGATATTCCCTTGCCCCCTGGAATCCTCGTTATCAAGGGATGCACTGGGACGCATCGCAAATCCCCCTTCCTGACAGTGTACTCGGGTGCAGGATCGGTACTGGCCGCTCTACCGGCCCCCGAACAGGAACTAACCGAAACGCATCTCCGCGCACTCTGCACCATCATCGGGTTGAAGGGCGGAGAGTATCGGCGCAACGCACTGGCCAAGATTCCGGGGGCAACTGCGGCAATCGACGATCTAGTAAGCGGTGATTATCTCAAGAGAAACAAGCGCGGATCGGTTCAGGCGACGACAAAGGGACGGAATGCGCGGGAATCTGCCCCCAGTGATATGCGGTATGCCATCTAGTCACTGGCCCCGCGGTTAGCGCGGGACAGACAGGAGAGAGATATGGACGTACGGATTCACGGCAGCCCGAAGGGAAACAACCTTCACGATCTGTGGGTAGGTAACGACAAGGCGATCGAGGGGGAGTCATACGCGGTCGTTTCCCAAGTCTGGGATGCGCTCATGGGCATGGGCAACCCGACGGGGGAGGCCCGCGAGATTGCGGATGCGATCCGGCAGAAGTTCTAGGACCTCCCGTCCGCGTCCTCCCTCGAGGGCGCGGGCATGGGGGCCTTATCGTGAGGCCCGCTTGGAATCCTCTTCTCATCCGGAGGGCGAGACTATGCAGTTTTCGATCCAAGGGAAAGCGTTGTCCCAAGCTCTGAAGTCTGTAGGGCGGGTCATTCCGAAGCGCGCCGCGCGGCCCATTCTCCAGAATGTCCTAGTATTGGCCAAGGGGGCTATCGAGCTGGCCGGGACCGACATGGAAGTAGGGATGCGCGTCAAGCTCGAGGGGGAGACAGTAGGGACCGGGGAGATACTCATCCCGGCTGTTCGGCTGTCTACCATTCTCCGCGGCATCAACGGCCAGATGGTGACGTTCCAGGCGGAAGGGGACAAGGCGGAAGTCTCCTGGCCGAAACGCCGCTTTACCCTCGTGGGCGAAGATGCGGCCGATTTCCCAGTCATTCCCCAGTATCCCGCGGGCAAGGGGTTGCAGATCGATGCGGGGACGTTCCTCGAGATGTTCAAACGAGTGTCATTCGCGACCGCGGATGAGGAGTCGAGATACGCGATCCACGGGCTCCTGATATCCGTCAAGGGCGGCAAGGTTACTTTCGTCGCGACGGACGGCAAGCGCCTGGCCGTGCAGACCGGGACGATTCAGGGGCGCGGGACGTTCGAGGCGCTGATCCCCGCCAGAGTCATGGCCGATATCTCGGCCGCCATTCCCAAGCGCGGAAAGGATCTGGGGTCCGTCCACATCCTGCCCAAGGCGCGGCGCGTCCTGTTCCAGTACGGGGACGCGACGTTTGTGGCGGCGAAGATCGATGGGACCTTCCCGAACTGGGAAGAGGTCATCCCGTCAAAGTCCAAGTATCGGATCTCGGTCGATTCGGCGGAGTTGACGGCCGCCATCAAGGACGCGGGGATTCTGGCGTCCGAAGGTAGCCACTCGGTCAGTCTCAAGTTCGAGGATCAGACCTTGGCCATAAGCGCCAAGGTATCGAACGTGGGGGACTGCCAAGCGGAAGTCCCGATCGAAATGGACGATCCTAGCGTCCTGATCAACCCGATCGATGTTCACTTCAACCCGAAGTATCTCCTCGACTACCTGAAGGCGTCCGACGCGCACGTGGTGACGTTCTGGATCACCGATCCGCGGTCCGCGGTCAAGTTGACCGACGGGACGGACGGGGCCCATGTCCTGATGCCGATCACCCTGGAGACGTAGGACCAAGGGAGGGGTCCCGGCCTCTCCCCCGCGTCCCCGATTCGGGGGATTCGAGGGACGGGCCGAGACGTTCGGATCTGGCCCATAGAGTTACGCTTTGCCCCATCGACCCGGCCAAGGGCCACGGGGGGCGCATAGAGTTACGCTTTTTGCTGAAAGCGTAACCGGAACGGAAAGGAGGTATCCGATGGCCAAGAAGCCCGCGAACAAGGGGCGGACCTATCCGGCAGAGATTCCCACGCGGGATGAGGTCGGTTCCGTGATGAAGGCTTGCTCCCGAAAGGCCCCGACCGGAATCCGCAACCGGGCGATCATCGTCGTCATGTACCGGGCCGGGTTGCGGTGTCTGGAGACGTTGAACCTGAAGTTGCGCGATATCGATCGAGACGCCGGAACGATCCGCATACGACGCGGCAAGGGCGGGAAGGCCCGAACCGTAGGGATCGACCCCTCGGCCGTAGCCGTGATCGAACGGTGGATCGACGCCAGGGCGAATCTTGGTCTCAATGGTGGCCCCGTCTTCTCCACGTTGACTGGGGGCGAGCTGGCGACGTCCTACATACGGAAACTGCTACCACGTCTAGCCCGGAAGGCGGGAGTCGAGAGGAGAATGCATCCCCACGCGCTGCGCCACGCGCACGCGGTGGAGCTGGCCCGAGAGGGAATCCCTGTAGTCATCATCATGCGGCAACTCGGTCACGCGTCCCTGGCGACTACAACGCGGTATCTGGCGGGACTCTCCCCAGAGGAGACGATCCAGGCAATCCGAAAGAGGGAATGGGAAGCTCCGAACTAGACCGACGGAACGGACGGGGCCTACGTCGTCATGCTGATCACGCTGGAAGGGGCTTGCTAGACAGGCGAGAAACCAGGGGCGGATAGATTCGGTCCCGCCCCTTCCCCAAACAGAGAGAGGACAACTCCATGAACCAGCTCACGGAGATATTCGGAGATGTTATCAGCTCCTACAGCCGGGCACAGGCTATCGAGGATGGCGTGCTCGTGGATCTCATGCAGGGGGAGACCGCGCAGCTAGTTCGAGAGGCCGGCTTCAAGTTCCCGATCGCCATGACGACGGCTGCATTCTCGGAGGCCGTCGCGCCTATCGACGGGGAGCTGCCCGAAGGGCAAGACCTAAAGGGCCGGCTGTGGGATGTCCTGATGGTGTTGAAGCATGCCATCCGGGTGTCGTCGAACGGCCAGGAGATCCGTTTCAAGGTCCTCGTCTACCGGGGCAATGGGAAGTCGGAGACGGTCGAGCTGAAATCCTTGTGTGGCCCCGGTGACAACATGGAGCCGGTGATAACGATCATGCTGACCCAGGAGGATTGACCTTGTTTAAAGAGGCCCACCGAGCAGGCTTGATCGAAAAGGTCCACCGGGCGAGACTGTTTGCGCTCCCGCTTGGGGGTAGCCCATCAGGGCTGCCGGATGAGCCTGGGCGGGGGCGCTTTTCCCCACATGAGAACAACTCTCAGGAGAATGGCCGGCGACTCGGCTACCTATCCATCGCCAGGACCTTGAACGAAGAGGCACGGCCGACGCGGAACGGCCGACTCTGGCGCGGCGAAACGGTAAGGGGAATCGTAGCCAGGTCATTCCCGGCCATGCAGCAGTAGAGGCCATCCGGTCTAGAAGGTGGGACGGGGCCCGGGTCGTCACCGACTCCATCCCTTAGAGGGCAGAGGAGTTGAGGCCCTAATTCAGCCTCTAGGATGTATTTTCGCGAAATGTTCCCCAGCCCACCCACTTTTGGTGTCTTCATCTAGGTCGAGCAATTGCTCGCCTCACCATAAGGAGCCAGGCGTTCAGCTTGGCCGATCAGAGAAGGTGGACAACCCAAGAAAGGAGGCTATCTGTGTTCAGACAGCGAAGCGCTGCCCTACTGAGTTTCGGGGCATGCCTAATTCTAGGACTCACGATGGGCTGCACACTCCTCGCGAAGGCGCCCGATGAGGAGCCCGGTGCCCACTTGCCGAAGGGAGCAGAGTGTCGAGGTAAATTGGACCATTCCATGCCTGTTAACTTCGAGTATGCGACCATAACCCCTGCGACCAAAGACACAGAATGCCCAGACCCGACGGGAGGAAACGTCGGAGACGCGATCAATCATGCAATCGACGAGTTCGACAAGGCGGCGGGGAAGTACTGCGAAAAGGGAACGCCCTGTGAACCTCCAGCAAGTTGCAAGCCCACGGTCACGGATCTAAGCACCAAGCAGACTGGAACCAAGAAGAAATTCAACGCGCAGACAAACACTCTCAAGTGCTTTGTCACTATTGAGGTAAAGGGCAAGATTACCTGCACCTGCAAATAGAGCGTAGTCTCAAACGCCTTCGCTTCCACGTGCGGATGGTCAAGGATAGCCTGGGCGGGAACCACTCTGACACGCATCCTTGCCGCAGGAGCTGCGGTCGTCGCCCTTGGCCCCGACCTGCCGCCAACTTATTCGTTTCGACTCGGGCAGCCGAAATTGGACCGCCTGAGAGCGACGAGGTTCGACGTTCGAGACACCGCGAATGGTTTGGGTCGGCCGGATTTGAGGACTATCGGATGTGGCCAGATCGTTGCCTAGCCAGGTTCGAGAAGCGCCGCCAGCTCTAGCTTGCTTTCCTGCAGCACAGAGGGATCAACTCGAAGAGGCGCGGCAAGAGCCTGCGCCATCCGCGCAGAAAGACGATGACGGCGAAAAGCATATTCGATCGCTGAAAGGCTGACACCACCGAAGCTGGCCAGATCACCCTGGCTGAACCCGCGCATGAGCGCCAACGCCTCGAGTGGCCAGCAACTCGCCTTCGCCACGATAATGGCACCAGCCTGCAATTCCTTTCCCGTTCCGTTCATTCTCCGCTTCCCCTTCCTTGCCAAAAGTCGAGCTGCAACAGGGCACACCGCCAAACTCAACTCGGCCGTCGGCGGCCGGACAGGCTCAGGCCCGCGCAGGCGCTTCGGTAGACGCCCCCACAAATCGAGCGCCAACAGATAGGCGACATATACGGTAACGGCTTGGAATTCGTCCCCTGCCCCTATCTCGAACGGGTCCGGACGTCTCCCGTATCGAGAACCCCACGAGCCGCCCGCCGGCTTCGCCCGCGTCGTTCGCTGGTATCGAGCCGCGCCGCTCGGATCACTTCCAGGCCCGATCAAGCTCTGTCCATCGATGAGTTGTGCTTCAGAAGCGCCGCGCAGACCTGGCTAGGATCAGGGGCCAAGACGCGGCGTGACCCGAAGACCTCAAGCGAAATGGGTGGCAGCGGTGGAAACGCCTCCACCCCATGGCGTGAATTCCGGCCATTCCCGGCTGGGACGAGCCGGCCCGACTCGACGGCTTTCAGGGCCTCGAGAGCCCGCCGATCTCGCTCTGCACGCTGAAGGCCGCCGCGTGAGCGATCGCCGTCGGTGAGGATGTGTCGTTGGCCAGCTTCCCATGCCATGAGCCTGGGACCCCCCTCATGGAGCCTACTTAGTGTCTCGCTGACACGGCTCTAGCATAGCGGAGACGTCGGACACGCGCCACGATATTTCGTTGTTTCAGACCTTCCCCCCGTTCGAAAACCGTCCCTCGTGCCTGGTTGGGCACAAGTTCGAGAGAGCGCCGTCCCATTCAGAGCGGGGCATCCCCTGTTGCTCGGGATTATCCCCTCAGTCGGAGGAGCGATTTATACTAATCGCGAGGAATGGAGTGTTTGAAACTCGTCGACTGGGCCGAGATGGGCGTGACGGCTATGCTCTCGTGATAGTCGAGCAGGCGCTTCACGTCACCCGGTTTGTCCTTCTCCGGAGCAGAGGTGGACCACGCGGGACGCCAGCGATCTGACGGGGTGGGGTGGTGGGAATCCATAAGGAAGTGGGATGCCGGGATTAAAGACCGAGGACCATCCGATCGGGCCAATAGCAGACGCCTTTTCCGAATACGCCCAGCGCAAGTTTCCTGAGAAGGAATGGCCACGAGCGGCCCAGACCATCTATCGAGGCTTGATAGACTACGAGCCGGACCTCACGCCGTTCGATTCGGTCGAGGAACTTCTCGCTCAAGCCGTTCGGACGTTCGGGCGGAAGCGGAAATGGCCGAAGGGAGTTGTCCCCCTACTTCGCCGGTGGCTGAAGACGCTTCCTTCCCCGCCTCTTCAGCGCCGCGATGTGTGTATCCTCGCGGCAAGGGCCGCGACGGTGTGGGACCTGCGCAGTCAGCCTCCGACGGAGCCTTGCGACCTCATCGAAAGGGCATACATCCAGACGGGAGAGACTCTTCCAGCTCTCTGGGGAATCGTCCCCCAGATTGGTGAGGTTTTCGGACCCGATCCAATGAGCGCCTACGCGACGTATTTCGTAACTGCTCAGATGTTCATCTTCGATGAGGGTACTCGATCTGCTCTGCTCGGGGCGGCTCGCGTGGAGGCATGGCAGACGGCCATTGCCGAAGGGATCATTGAATGGCTGTTCCCGAGGGAGCGGATCAAGAGGGGCCTCTATTTGGCTCGCCGAAACACGACGCCTGGCCGAGATCCTCAGACTCCCTGGGATGATCTCCTGCAGTACTGGTGGACTGAGGCTATCAAGCCGGGCCGCCCCGTCCTTGGACCGGACGGCTTCGGCGTTGATCCGCGTTACGTCGCCTCGGCGATACGGAAGACCGAGGGCAATGAGAAGCTCACCGGGGCCCGTGTCAATCGCAGAACGGGAGTGATCAAACTTGCCCCGACTCTCGAGGTGTTGGGAATCACCCCCGACGCCCTCGAAGCAGATTCCTCACGGACGGCCATGGACTCGGAGTCCGGCGCCGCCGTTGCCGCGTATTTCACAAAAGAGCTGAAGCGGATAAAGTCCCTCAAGGACGGCGCGGAGCGACGCGCCGGAAAGCGCCAGCTCTGGGAGATATTCGGTCTTCTCAAGCAACCCACGTATGAAGAGCTGGAGTCCGAGAATCCGAGGGTCTCTATCGGCGACATCCGCGGAGCCGAGAGAAGACTCCGCAACTGCTGGCGGGAAGCCCTCAAGAAGTTTGCATAAGCCCTCCTCTCAGGCCACTTCCAATCTTTCCGAGATTTCCTAACAAATCGCCCCGCCCCGTTGCTTTAGGGGATGATGGGCGAGAACACACACATTCAGGCTGCCATCGCGGCTACTCGGGCGGTCATCCTGCCCGAGATCCTAACCATCGAGGATCTATGCCGATTTCTGAATAAATCCCCATCCGCCTGCCGCCGCCTACTCAGAGAAGGTGCCATCCCTGGCCGGAAGGTCGGCCGACGCTGGTACGTATCCGACAAGGCCCTCCTACTGGCGCTTGCGCCCGAGTACGAGCAGACGCAACCACCTACGGCTAGGGGGCCCGTCCCTCTGCCGCGCCGGGAGGAGCCATGAGCGGCCGCTCGCGCGCCGATCACCTCCTCACAGCCGCCGCCGCTAGCGAGCTACTCTCGATCCACCCTAAGACTGCCGCCAAGAAGATGCGGGAGGGGCGCTTTGGTCCCATCGTGCGGTTTCCCGGGGGTGGCATCCGTATCCGCGCCAGCGTTCTCGGTCGCTGGATATCGGATCACGAGTACGTCGCCGAGCTGCGAGTACGAGGGCAGCCGAGGCCCAACATGTTGCTCGTAGAAGCTCTCAGCCGCCCGGCCCGCAAGCGCCGACGGCCTGGCCGCGGGCCGCCGAGGAAGAAGTAGCCGTCGTCACGGTGGCGATGGTGATCGAATAGATACGACCCGGGGCAAGCCGACGGCGACAACCACGACCTGCCCCGACAGTAAGGTGGCAACGATGGATATTCTACACACCGCGGCGACAGGCCGCACGCTGTCCCGCAGGGAAGTGCCTCCACCTTCGAGGCCGCGAAATGACCCGCCCTACCTCATCACGGACGAGCAGCTTCAGCGGCGGTATGGGCTCGTGCACATCTCCGTACCGGTCATGGACATTCTCGCCCTGCTGTTCGGATTCGGCTCGGGAGGAGGGAAGTAGATGAAGGACAGCGAGATCATGGACGCGGCGTTGGAGTACGCCGAGAAACTGGGATGGCCGATTTTTCCATGCCACGGGATTACTGATGGTCGATGCACTTGCCCCGATCCCGCGTGCAGTTCTCCCGGTAAGCACCCGCGTACGTCGCGGGGCTTCAAAGATGCGACCACGAACAAGACGCAGATCAGAAATTGGTGGAGTCGGTGGCCTGGCGCAAACCTCGGCGTCCCGACCGGCAAGGCCAGCGGCGTGAGCATACTCGATGTCGATCTCATGACAGGTGGCCTCGACACCCTCGACGATCTTGAGGAGGCCAACGGCTCAATCCCGCGGACTGCTACAGCCGCGACCGGAGGAGGGGGAACACACTTCCTGTTCGACTGCACGGATCTCGACTGGCCGAACAGTGCCGGGAAGGTGGGACCCGGCCTCGATGTCCGCGGATGTGGCGGCTATTTTGTCGCGCCTCCCAGCAGGCACAGTTCTGGCAGGGACTACCGATGGATGCACGCTCCCCTGGAGACTCCCCTTATCAGACCACCGGATTGGCTGCGAGAACTCGTCGAGCGCAACATGGGAAACGGAACACACCCAGCGCCTCCCACCGAGATCCATGACGGTACGATCCCCGAAGGCCAGCGGCATACGACGCTGACCAGCATTGCTGGTGCGCTTCGGTATCGGGGCCTCAACGCGCCGCAGATCGCGGCTCTGTTGCATGGGATCAACCAGGAACACTGCCAGCCGCGCTTGCCTGAATCCCAGATAGATCGAATCGCCTCTGATATGGGTGACCGTCCACCGAAGGGGCCGACTTTCATCGCTTCCGTCGCACCTACTGAGGGCGCGGACGTAGCTGAGAATTACCCGTGGCCCTCGGCACTCGCGGACGCCGCGTTCCACGGGCTGGCAGGGGATTTCGTTCGCGCCGTTCTTCCTGATACCGAATCAGATCCCGCGGCGCTCCTCTTTCAGTTCCTTAGCTTCTACGGCAACACCATCGGCGACGGTCCCCACTTCCGGGTGGAATCGACGCGGCACTCGGGGCGGATCTTCCTGTGCCTGGTGGGAGCGACGGCAATTGGCCGCAAAGGTACGGCCGAAGATAGAGTTCGCCAGATCTTCGAGTGGACCGTGCCGGACTGGGTGAGCAACTCCATTACCACGGGACTGTCTACCGGGGAGGGACTGATATTCCACGTACGCGATGAGGTACGAAAGCAGACGGAGGACAGCGAGGGCAACATCAAGGAGGTCCTGGTCGATGAGGGAGTCAGCGACAAGAGGCTCCTGGTGATCGAAACGGAGTTCGCCAAGGTCTTGCGGGTGATGGCACGGGACACGAACACGCTGTCCGCGGTTCTCCGCTCCGCGTGGGACAGAGGTGATCTCCGAAGCATGACGAAGAGTTCGCCGTACCGTGCCACCGGAGCCCACGTTTCAGTCATCGGCCATATCACGAAGGAGGAGCTGCTCCGGTTCATCAGCGAGACGGAGATGGCCAACGGTTTCGGAAACCGATTCCTGTGGCCGGTCGTCCGACGGTCGAAGCACCTGCCGCACGGAGGCATGGGCGTGGACGAGCCCGTGGTATACGCCATCGTAGAGAGGCTGCGGAAGGCCATCGATTTCGCCACTGGGGCCGGTCAGGTTGCAAGGAGCCCCGAAGCGTCCAAGGCGTGGGAGACGATCTACATGGACCTGGAGCAGCCTCGGTTCGGCCTGGCGGGAGCCATGCTGGCCAGAGCCGCCGCCCACGTCACGAGGCTGTCCTTCCTGTACGCCATGCTCGACTTGTCGCCTGTGATTCGGCCCGATCACCAGGATGCCGCACTGGCACTCTGGCGGTACAACGAGGAGAGCGTCCGCTACATATTCGGCACGAGGTTCGGTAGCCCCAAGGCAGACACCCTCCTGGCAGAGCTACAGCGCCGAGGAGCCGACGGCATGGACCGGCAGGACATGCAGGCCCTATTCAGTCGGCACGTCTCCCGTCACGAGTTGGACGCGGCCCTGAAGCTCCTGGAGGACAGCCAGGCGGCCATCTCCGGCAGGGAGGCCACCGGCGGCCGGAATCGGGAGGTCTGGCGAGCATCTAGGTATGCGACTTAAGCGACGAAAGCGACGAAAGGGCATCCTGATGGAGGCTTTCGTCGCATAAGTCGCTTTCGTCGCAGGACACTAGGGGTCTCCGTGGAATCGAGGAGTAGGGGAGTATCAGTCCGGGAGAAACCACATTTCCCAGGCTCAGCCTTCATCAGCTTCGATCGGGTCGTCTGGGGGGTCGACCTCGATGTCGGGCATCGGCTCGTGCTTCGTCGGGTCGAAAGGCGGCATCTCAGGGATCGGGGCATCGAGCTCGGTGAGCAAGGCGCGCGCTTTCTCGACGCCCCAGTGGTAAGCGTACGGCGGGCCGTCGCACCAGGCCAGCTCGAAGGCGCGGGTCGCGGCGGCGGCGGCGGCGTCCCGGTCCCCGGCGTCCCGCTCGATGCGGGCGAGCACGACGCCGGCGTCGGAATTGTAGGTCGGGTACGGGCCGCGCTCGGCCGCCTCCCAGACGTCGGAGAGAAGGTCACGGGCGCGGGTACGCTCATCGCAGGCGCGGGCAACCTCGGCGCGGGCCACGAGGGCAGGGAGGCTCTCCTCGTAGAGGTCGATAGCGCGGGCCCGGGCGATGGCGTGCTCGAGGCGCTCGGTGGCGCGATCCAAGTCGCCCGCGAGGAACGCCGCGGTGCCCTGGAGGCGCGCCGCGCGGATAAAATCGGCCTCCTGCCGGGTGATGCCCGCCGCCTGCCAGGCGCGGTCGGCATGCCGGGCGGCCGCGGATGCGTCTTCCCTCCATACCTCGAGCTCGGCGAAAAAACTGCTGACGATGCCTCCCGACTGTCTGCGGCCTACCGCGACCCAGATGCGGAGCGATCGCTCAAAGGCGGCCTCGGCGTTGGCGCCGCGCAGCGCGAGGGTGAGGCCGGCTATATAGAGGCTCACCCCTTCATGGATTCGATTCTTCTCCTCCCGGCACAAGCCGAGCCCCCGGCGGGCGGACGACTCCGACTCGTGGATCTGGCCCGCCCGGTACAGGGCATTGGAGAGGTTGCTCAAGTCGACCCGGAGGTTGCTCAAGTCGCCTTCTCGCTCGTGGATCGCGACCGAACGCCGATAGAGGTCCAGCGCTGCCCCTGGTCGCCCGCTGAAATCGTAGCTCATCGCCAGCGTGTTCAGCGTCCAGCTCCGGGCTCTTGTTGACGACAGCCGGGGCGGCTGGTCGACGCCGTCCGGGAACAACTGCCCGAGCATCTCGATCTGCTCCCGCGCCGCGCCCAGGCGAAAATGGGTCGCGACACTGATCCGCTCGTGGAAGAGCACCCAGGCGTCGTCGAAGCGGGCGCGGGCGATCAAGATGTTGTAGAGCTCGATCGACGGCGTCAAGTCCCCGAGCTGCACGACCTCGTCTTCCTCAATCGCCGGGATCGCCCGAAAGTGGCTCTCGAGGACGTCGTAGACCTCGGTCCGCCGGCCCTCTTCGAGGCCCGCCCAGACGACCCCGCGCACGATCGGATGGAGGTCGTAGCGGTTGCTGTTCCGATCCCAGCCGACGAGCCCCCGGTCCTCCAGCACGGTCAGCGTCGTGTCGAGCGCGGCCAGCGTCTGGAGAGGCCGGGCCGGGCCCTCTCCCTCCTCGTGCTCCTCCCCGTCGTCGACTAGGAGCGCCGTCAGCGTATCGAGCGAGCACGGCATCCGAAACCCGGCGATCACATGGAGGGTCCTCCGCTGAACGTCGTCGAGCCCGGTGAGGGCGTGCTCCATGATGTGGGTGCGCGCCTTGACGAGCGGTAGGGTGAACGGGTCGAAGCCAGGGCGCGCCGCGCTCCAGGCGTCAAAGTTGCCGCGCGCCTTCCGGTCATGGGCCACCTCGCTGGCGAGCACCTGGATGAGGAGCGGGTGGTTGTCGACTTTTCGGAAGTAGGGGCCCATCGCCTCGCTCGATCCGCGGGCGCCGAAGGTGCGCCAGAGCTCGAGGGCGTCGCCCTCGGAGAGGCCCTTGACGATGAGAGCCGCGCAGCCGGGGAGCGAGCCACCGGCCGCGGTCTGGAGTTCGGCCGGGTAAAGGCGCGTCGAGACGAGGACCCGCGAGCCGCGGACCTGGCGCAGGCGATCGAGGAAGCGGCCGGCCCGGATGTCGGCGGTCTTGCGCAGGCGGTGGCGACCGGCAAAGGTTTCCCCGGCGCCGGCTGGAAGGCCGATTGAACCGGCGACGCGGTTGGCGGTCTCCTCGTCGAGGTCGTCATCGCCCAGGTACGCGGCGTCCATGCCCGCGTAGGCGATGAGTAGACGCTCGAGCCCGTCGAGGACGACCAGGTAGCGGCCGCGGTCGAGGGCGTGGAGAAGGGCAGCCTCGCGTTTGTCGAGCGGGTACTTGCGCACGTCGTCTTCGGCCTTGCGGGTCACGTAGGCGAGACCCCGTGTGACGAATGCCTCGTAGCTCGCGTCCGATTCGTAGAAGCTCCACCACAGGCGGCCGTCGAGGTCGGGCAGCTCTTGGGGGGCGATGTCGCGGAACCACTTCCAGCAGAGCGCCGACTTGCCCATGCCGCCGATGGCGACAAGTGACATGATGCGGGTGTCCTTGTGCTCAGGGAGTGTCACCCAGTCGGTGAGGTGGGCGAGCTCGGCCCGGCGGCCGACGAGGTCTCTCGTCTGGAGCAGGGTGTAGGGATGAGCGACGTACGGCTCGGGTGGTCCGGGGATGGCGGAGACGTGGTGGAAGCTCTGCGCTGACGGTTTATCGTCGCCTTGGATGAGCGCTTTCTGATCAGTCAGGGCATGGAGGATGTGACCGCGGAGATCCTCAGGGCCCTTAAACCTGGGCGCTACCTTGACCTCGTCGATCTCCTTCTTGAGGAGGCGCAGCATGTCAGCGCCCGGGCCGTACTCGACATCGTCGATCTTTATCGGGTGGTCCTTGTGAATGAGGAAGAATAGCACCGAGATCTTGCGCTCGAGAGCGCGCTCGTACTCGAGGTGGGTGATCGACTTCTCGCCATCTTCCGGCACGTGCCCATAGCGGTAGGCGAGAATGCCGACATAGATGTCGGCCTCGTCGACCAACCGCAACGACTCCGCGACGGCGTTCTTGTCACTCCCTGGCATCGCCTCCATCACCAGCGGCTGCATGCCGGCACGGAGACAGGCATTCATCGCCTGAGCGCGGTGATCCGGCAGGTCGAGTGCCGTGCTGCTGATCATGACCTTGAGGGTGATCGCTGCTCCTCCTGCCCGGGGGGCCGTCCTCGAATGGTCCTGCGTAATGTGGACCCCGATGCTACGAGCACCTCAGCCACCGTCCGCACCGTCCCAAAACCCACGGCCGGCAGACTTCGGCGTAGATCGCCATCTCGTGGGATGTAGGCTCCTGGTTCAGATTCGACGCACTATTCTGGGGGATCATCCCCCTGACTTGCAAGGGACGAGCCTCGCGTCGCCCCCGCCGGCACACTCCCCCTTGACACGCCCTCGGTCTGACCTACAATGACTGTCAGAGGCAGTCTATGGCTAACAGAAGAAGGAAAAGAGGAGGACCGATGGAAGGGCGTATCGCTCTGAGGTTGCCCGCGGACCTGCTGGCCACGCTCGAGAAGCTGGCCGAGGCCGAGGGGCGCAGCCTGTCGGGCTTTATCCGGTGGACGCTGCAGAGGGTGGCGGCTCAGAAGAAGGGGAGAAAGTAATGGCAGGGCGGAGAGCGTTCGGGCACATCTTCAAGTGTCCAAACCGAGAGGGCTACTACCTGAGAGTGGAATGGCGCGGTGTGCGCTGCGTCCGGAAGGGTGGGGCTACGCGCAAACAGGCGGAGGCCAAGCTCGCGGCGATCTCCGTCGCCGTGCAGGGAGGGAAGGACATAGAGGACGCTCTACAGGAAGCCTCAGGAAAGCCGAGCGCGAGCAGCCTGTCGTTCACCCAGGCGGCTCCCTTGTTCCTGGAGCACGCCCGAGACGACTACAAGCCGTCTACATTTCAGACTCGTATCGCGAGGCTCCGCGTGATCTGTCGCGCCTCCTGGGCACGCAAGTCCTTGAGCCAGGTTAAGCGAGAGGACATCGAGCGATGGCGGGCAGCTCGTAGAAAGGAAGGGGCCTCCGTGGCCACGATTAACCGGGACATCTCGGCCATCTCCAGGTTATACAAGTGGGCCTGCTCCTTCGGGTACGCGGCATCGAACCCTGTCGAGAGGCTGGAGCGCTACTCAGAAGCGGGAAGGGAAAAGACACTGTTCCTGGACGTCCCCGAGGCCAATGCTCTCATCCATGCGGCCGACGAAGCCTTCAAGCCCTTGGTCGTCGCCGGGTTCCACCTGGGGGCAAGACGGGGCGAGATGCTGTCGCTGCGCTGGAGACACATCGGCTTCGAGAAGCGAGAGATTACGTTCGAGTCGGCCACCACGAAGACAAGGCGGACGCGAACCATCCCCATGTCACCCCCGCTGCAGGCCACGCTCGAAGCGCAGTACAATAGCCGCAAGGTGATCACGAAGGACGGGGAGGGACCCGTCTTCACCGTGCCGGGCACGGGCAGGGTGTACACGAAGCACATGGCCAGGAAGGCGCTACCTCGGGCCCTACGCAACTGTGACGGCATTGCAGAAGACAAGAAGGACCAGATCACCTTTCACACCATTCGCCATTCGTCGGCGACGATCCTCCGGGCGGCAGGCGTGGACATAGCGGACATCGGGAGAATTTTGGGCCACAGTGTCCTGGCCACGACGCTGCGCTACAGCCATGCCTTTTCCGAGGAGACGCGCCCCGCGATCGATCGCCTGGGCGAGCTGCTCGACGGCACGGATGGGTAGGTCTGCCGAGGCCCGGCTGAGCCCAATCTGGGTAGCTAAGGATAGCGGTAAGGACAGCGAGCGAAGCGGCGACAGAGTAACCCGTTGACAGCAGAATAAGTTACGGAGTTTGGCCACCGGTTTTGGAAACCGGTGCTCTGCCAATTGAGCTACACCCATTCAAGCCCCTCGGGCCAAGCCGCCGGGGGCGCAAAGCCCCATTATAGGACAGAGTTACGTCGGTTCAAGTCGGTTCGAGAAGACCCAGGCCGGCGTGGCCTGGCGCGAAAGATCGATGGCTCATCCGGATCTACCGGATGAGGGTTCGCCGTCCGGCGTGACGTGTGCCTTGGCCTCTTTCTCGGAGGATGTCACTGCCTCGACCTTCCATTCTCCTTTTTCGCGAACGAGAAGCACCCACCGCGTATCGACATGTAGGTCGGTTTCCCGACTCCAGAGAAGGGTTCGGATCGCCGACCGATCAGCGGGAGCGTCGGATGGTCGAACGACCCGGCGCGGAACGAGGCGAAGCTCGCCTTCGCGGAGCTGGGCGTTCGCAAGGCGGGGAGAGGTCTCGGCATCGCCATTCCAGGCCTCCTCCAGGCAGCGCTTCCGGGCCACTTTCGGCGGCTGAACGAGCGCCCGGATCGCGCTGGCCTGTTCCGTGGGAATGTGCGACGGCCCGTCCAGGTAGCTGTGGATCGTATCCCGGCCCAGGGCCCTCCGGACCTCCGCCACGTCCGTCGTGATCCGGCTCACTATCCACGCCCTTGCCCCGTCTGTCTTCTCGTCCCCGACCTTCTCCCCCATCAACCAGAAGACGCGGGCGGCGTCCTCATCCTTCAGGTAGAACCGGGCGGGTACGGTGCAAATGGATCGTGTCGACCACTCCACGATGCCGTCGCGATCGACGGCCTCCGCTCCAGAGAGGAGCTTGTGGATCCTGGCCCCCCCCGGCATCGCCTCGGTACCCTCCCAGGCCGACTCCGAGAACAGGTGCCGGACACTCTCGAGGTCACTCTGGTTGATGGCCTTGCCGAGAGTCTCGTAAAAGCTCCCGTGGTGCGGTGCGGCAGACAGGAGCAGGGAGGCAAGGAAGACGACAATCATCCGTCGGAGCATTCGTAGGCCTTGCTGATCGCAGGGAGGGAATCGTGCACAGCGTCATTGTACCACCGACGTGCATTAGCTCCGAGCCGGCACGCCTATCGTTTACGAATCCAGATTGTGTCATAGTTACCGACGGTCTCAGTTGCAAATGGAGATGAGTCACATGGCCGAGCAGGGGCAGAAGAGCAAGTTGTTGACCGGAGCCCGTTTGCGGGCTCGATGGGGAATCTGGGGATTCCTGCTGGGGGTTGCAGCAGGGTTTGGCCTGGGCATCTGGGTAGCGAGATACCAGGCTCAGAAGCTGGAGGAATCGAGGCTCGAGATGGTTGACCGGTGGTCTGGAAACGCCAGCTCGGTCCAGGAAGGAGAGCGGGCGGAGTCGAATCAGGCTGCCGGTGCAGAGGTACCCGAGGTCGCCACCATCGACCTGGAACCGATCGTGTACGACGACGTGAGGATGGAATTCTCGGGAAAGTACGCCCGAGGAAAGCTCTTCTACGAGTTCACCCTGGGGGGCCCCGATGCGCTCCTCGAGATGCTCACGCAGGGAGGTCGCTGGCCCCAGCGGGGAATCGCTCCGATCGCCATCTTCCTGCTGGACGATCAGGGTTTCCCTGTCACAAAAATATCTCTGCCGGTTCATAAGCTGGGACCCTCCGGGACTGTCGGATCCGATAATCCAAGCGTTTACTATCAGGGGTTAGAGGAGATGGGTTTCGACGAGGCTCGCGTCGTCCGGATGTGGCGATGCAGCATCGACAAGGCCCTCATGCCCGCAGCGCGGAGACAGATGGCCGTCCGCAACGAGACGGCTGCCATCGGAGCGCTCCGGACGGTCTCATCCGTGCAGGCCCAGTTTCGAGAGGGGGACCGGGAAGGGGACAGCACTCTGGACTACGCGACGAGCATGGCGGAGCTGAGCAATGTCGGCCTGATCGACAGCGTCCTGGGCGGAGGGAAGAAGAGCGGCTATGTCTTCACCCTGAGCGGCAGCACTTACGAATGGATGTGCAAGGCCACCCCCATGAGCGATCGGACCGGAAAGCGAAATTTCATCGTCTGCGTCGACGGCGTCATCCGATTCTCATCCTCGGGCGTCGCGACCTGCACCTCCGGGGCCGTCGATTAGCGGGACCCGTGGCGACTTGCCGGAGGCCGGCCCCCGCACCGAGAGGATTCCGAAATGGAGATGACCATTCCCTATCGTTTCAACATGGCGCATTACTTCCTCGATCGAAATCTGGAGGAGGGGAGGGGGGAGAAGGTTGCGATCCGCTACCAGGATCAGGAGATCACCTACCGCCAGGTTGTGGACGATTCCCATCGAATGGGAAATGTCTTGCGTGACCTTGGCATCGAGATGGAAGACCGGGTTCTGATCGCCCTCCCCGACTGTCCCGAGTTCGCCGCGACCTGGTTCGGCACGCTGAAGATCGGGGCGGTCTTCGCCATGGTGAACCCGCGGCTGCAGACCAAGGACTACGAGTACTACCTGGACTACTCCCGGGCGAAGGTGCTGGTCTGCGACGAGGAGGTCCGGGACAAGATCCGGCCCATCGTGAAGGACGCACGCTACCTGAAGAAGGTGGTCGTGCGAGGTGTGCCGGACGACGGGCAGCTCTCCTACGAGGAGACGATGAGGAAGGCTTCCTCCGATCTCCCCATGGCCGACACGACGAGGGACGACGTGGCCGGCTGGCTCTTCACCTCCGGCAGCACAGGGCATCCGAAGGCGAACATACATCGTCACCACGACTTTCCCTACAACACGGAACGGTACGCCAAGCAGGTCCTGGAGATGCGGGAGGACGATATCTGCCTCTCCGTGGCGAAGCTCTTCTTCGGATACGCCACGGGGACCAACCTGATGTTCCCGTTCGCCGTCGGGGGGACGGCGGCCCTCTTCGAGGAAAGGTCCACGCCGGAGGCGATCTTCGAGAACATTAGCCGCTACCGGCCGACCGTGCTCACCAATGTACCGACGACGATCAACAAGATGGTGCAGCACCCTGACCGCGAGAAGTACGACCTCTCCTGCATCCGCGTCTGCCTCTCGGCAGGCGAGGCCCTCCCTCCTGACCTCTACAAGAAGTGGAAGGACGCGTTCGGCGTCGAGATTCTCGACGGCATCGGCTCGGCCGAAATGTTCCACATCTACATCTCGAATCGATTCGGGGAGGTGAAGCCCGGCTCTCTCGGCAAGCTGGTCCCGGGTTACGAGGCAAGGATCGTCGGCCCCGACCACAGGAACGTCCCCCAGGGAGAGATCGGCGCGCTCTGGGTCAAGGGAGGCTCCGCCGCCGTTGGCTACTTCAACGATCACGAGAAGTCGATGGCCACCTTCAAGGGGGAGTGGTGCATCTCGGGGGATCAGTTCCGGCAGGATGAAGACGGGTGTTTCTGGTATGGCGGGAGAGGGGACGACCTCCTGAAGGTGGGGGGAATCTTCGTCTCTCCGGTCGAGATCGAGAGCTGCCTGATCGGTCATCCGGCCGTGGCCGAATGCGCCGTGATCGGATTCGAGGAGGAAGGTCTGGTAAAGCCGAAGGCCTTCATCGTCCCCGCTCCGGGGAAGGAGGCTTCGGACGCCCTCGCTGCGGAGCTGCAGGAGTTCGTCAAGAAGACGATCGCCCCGTTCAAGTTTCCCCGAAAGGTCGAGTTCATCGAGGCGATCCCTCGCAACGATCGGGGCAAGATCGACAGAAAGTCCCTCAAGGCCCGGGACGCCTGACGGCTCGGTGCCGCAACGATCCATCGGACGAATGAAGCAGCTAGCCCATCTGACCTGGACAGACGTCGAGAGGATCAAGAAGGATCGCCCTGTCGGGGTCCTCCCGATAGGGGCGGTCGAGGCCCACGGCCCGCACCTCCCGCTCGAGACGGACATGATCATCGCCGAGGAGATGGCCCGGCGCTCAGCGACCGCCCTCGAGGAGAAGGGCCTACCGACTCTGATCCTGCCCAAGGTGGCCTACAGCGTCACCCGCTTCGGGGAGGCGTTTCCGGGTACGGTGAGCATCCGGTACGAGTCGGCCCAGTCCGTTCTCTGGGATATCTGCGCGGCGGTGGCGCGCACCGGCTTCCGGTGCGTGGTCTTCGCCAACGCCCACCTCGAGCCGGCCCATCGCCGCGTCCTGAAAGAGACAGCCGTCGCCGGGACAAAGGAGCTGGGGATACCGATTGTCTTCCCCGACATCGCCCGGAAGAAGAACGCCGAGAAGTTGACGGAGGAGTTCCGGTCGGGGGCCTGTCACGCGGGGCAGTTCGAGACATCGCTCGTCCTCGCGGTACGGCCGGAGCTGGTCAACGACGATGTCCGCCGCCAGCTCGAGCCGAACCGGACCAACCTCGCGATGAAGATCAAGGAAGGGGCGCAGAGCTTCGAAGAGGCGGGGGGGCCCCGGGCCTATTTCGGCGATCCTGGCGCGGCAACGGCCGAGGAGGGGGAGTCGACCTATCGGACGCTCACCGAGATCCTGCTGTCGGCCACCCTGGACGCGTTGAGGATAGAGTAGAGAGACCGCTCACTTCCCAGCCTTCTTCGGGGGGGACGGCTTCTGGATCTCATCCGCCTTTCCCTCTTGCGCCCGCAACTCGAGCAACAGGTTCTCCGACGCGACCGTATCCGGGTGCTCGTCCCCGAGGACCTTCCGCCTGATGTCGAGCGCCTTCCTCAGAGGCTCGTTCGCCTCCTCGTAGAGCTTGAGGCTCATGTAGGTCTTCCCGATGGTCGTCCACAAGGAGGCCTGCTGCACCAGATCACCCCGGAAGGTCTCGACCTGGCGGGTCGCTTGGTCCAGGACGTCGGAGACCTTGACGTCTCTGCCTTCCATGGGAGGATCCACAGACTCGAGCATCGTCTGCAGGAACTCGGTAATGGCCTGGACCTTCTGCGCCTCCCGCTCGGCCGTCTCTCTCGCCTGTAGCGATCCCACCTGCTGCCTCGCTCGAGCCTCCTCAGCGATCGCCCGCTGCTCCGTCGCCACGGCTCCGGCTTGCTCGGCTTTGATATAAAGAAAAGTGCTGGCGAGCCCACCCGCAACGAAGATCATGACGATGACGAGCAGGATCCAGATAGCTGCATTGCCACGCATTCTATTTCTCCACAAGAATCAGCATGAGAGCGCCCACCGTATCTCTGATGAGGTCCAGTCCTGGGTATTTAGACACCAGATCCCCGGTCCGCGCACGGAGATTCTGGAATGCTCGACCGACGACTATTCATCCTCGCGCGCCTCCGGCTGCGTATTGAACCATCCCCGGACCTCCTCCGCCTTCTCGGGCCTGCCCCAGGATTCGTAGAGCTCGATAAGGCCGTCCGCCGTCTGTCGCGTGTGCGGGTGATCGTCAGTGAGTACGCGGCGTCGGCCGGCGAGAGCCTCCAGGAAAAGGGCCTCGGCGGCCTGGCGCTTCTCCCGAGCGCTGAGGAGACGGGCCAGGGCATGTATGGCGGACAGAGTGACGGGGTACTCGTCGCCGAGGATCTCGCGTCCGATCTTCACCGCTTCGGAGAGGAGGGCCTCGGCGGAATCGGGATTGTCGATCTCGATCTGGTGCTGGGCGATCGCCGTGAGGACGGCCGGAAGCTTCTCATCCCAGTAACGGCTTTTCAGAAACGGCGCGCAGTAAGCTCGGATGAACTTGCTGGCCATCTCATGATTCCCGACGGACCAGAGTGCTCCCAGCGCATCCATGCCTTTCACCAGCTCCCGATCCACCTCCTCCTTGGTCTTCTTGCCGCCATGATATGCCACGAGCGATTCGATCAGCAGCCCCCTCGCCGCCTTGTTGTCGCCCGCCATCTGGAACAGATGGGCGAGGTCACCGAGCGTGTTGATCGTCAGGTCGTCACCCTCTCCGATGAGCTTCCGACGGATCGCCACCACCTGGCGGCACTTTCTCAGTGCCTCGTCGAACCTGGGTGGCGAGAGGAACGGGAGGACCTTGTACGAGAGGGCGTGCAGGGTCGTCGCCACGTCGAGGTGCGATTCGCCCAGGACGCCCCGGCGAAGAGTCAGCGCCTCCCGGAGGTGGCTCTCCGCCGACGGAAAGAGACCGAGGGCGGCGTACGTGACGCCGATCGTATGGAGGATTCCAGCGTGGACCTCCGGGTACTCCGCCAGCTCGGCTTCCACCGTCTGGGCCGAGGCGTCCAGGACTTCTCGCACCGTGATGTCGTGCCGGTTCCGCTGGGTCGGGTCGACCGACGCGAGCATGTCCTGGAGAAATCGGGTGATCCGCTCGGCCACCTCCCGCGCTCGTACCTCCCGTTCCTGCGCGATCAGCGCCCGATCCCGTTCCAGCTCGGCAGTTCTCCGGGCCCCTTCGGCATCCGCCCTCGCATCGAGGGCCGTGTTTCGCTCCCTGTCAGCGACGCGCGCCATCCAGCTCGTGGTGAGGAGACCCGCGACAAGCGCCAGGACCACGGCCCCGCCCGCGGCCACCCCCACCCGGTTCCTGGCCACGTATTTCTTCAGGCGGTAGCCCGCTCCGGGGGGACCGGCGAGCACCGGCTCGTTCCGCAGGTGCCGGCCAATGTCCGCCGCCAGCTCGGAAGCGGTCGCGTACCTCCGCGTGCGGTCCTTGTCCATCGCCTTCATCGTGATCCAGTCGAGGTCCCCTCTCAGGAGCCGATGGAGAGAGGCCGGGTCGGTGCGGCGATGCTCCGCGACCACACTGGAATCTTCGTCGTGTCGGGTCACGCGTGTGCTCGGCTTGGGGGGGTCCTCGCCTCGAATCTTGTGCCGGATCGCCTCGAGCCCTTCCTCTCGCATCTTCTTGGAGTCGAAAGGCAGAGTCCCGACAAGCAGCGCGTAGAGAACCACGCCGAGCGAGTAGATGTCCGTGCGCGTGTCGATGTCGAGAGAGGAGGACTCTGCCTGCTCGGGGCTCATATACTCCGGAGTCCCGATGATGCGGCCCTGCTCCGTGAAGAGGGTCCTCTCGGTGAGTCGCTGGTTCGTGGCCCGGGCGACGCCGAAATCGATGATCTTCGGCACTGGTTTGTCGTTGACGAGAGTGACGAGGATGTTCGAGGGTTTGATGTCGCGGTGGATGATCCCCTTCTGGTGGGCGTGCTGCACGGCGTCGCAGACCTGCATGAATATCTCGAGCCGCTCTCGAGTCGGGAGGCGATGGTTGTCACAGAATTGGGTGATGGCCTCCCCTGGAGAATAATCCATCACGAAATACGGCCGCCCCGCCACAGTAGCGCCCGCGTCGTAGACCTTCGCGATGTTCGGGTGGTTCATGAGGGCGAGGGCCTGGCGCTCCGACTCGAAGCGGGCCACCACCTCTTCGGTATCCATGCCAAGCTTGATCAGTTTGAGTGCGACCAGCCGGTGAACTGGCTCGGTCTGCTCGGCGAGGTAGACGACCCCCATCCCGCCGACACCTAGGGCCTGGAGGATCTTGTAGGGACCGACTCGTCCCGTCGCCGCGATCGACGTCCGGAGGTCGATCGTCGACTCATCCCCCGGCACGTCCGCCATCGGGAGGGTCTCGTCCTGCCCGGAGGAGGGCAACTCAGGAGTCTTTCCTGGCTCCTTCTCGGCAGGAGTATCTACGGGTTCGTTCTCGATCATGGCTGTCCTCGCCCTATCGAGGGTACCAAACGTCCGCCGCAGGGGGGAGTCGCTAGATGGGAAAGGGCCCCGCGTCCTGCGACACGGGGCCCTCCCAGGCGTCATCCCCGGAGTGAGATGCGGGAACTCCTCTCACGCGCAAGACCCTATGAATAGGTCAGAATGATCTGACCGTCGTTGTAGTCGTGATTGTCCTCCACCTCGGAATAGATGTCCGACATGGGGGTAGCCCTCGATAGATATTGGCTTTCCTGGAAGAGAACCGAGCCGGGATTCGCGCTATGCTGGACGACGACGGAGCCCCACTGGATCTCTTGCGAATTGTTCGTGTAAAAGGAAACTCCCACGAATGTGTGGGGCTCCACGGGTCCCACAGGAAACGAGGCTCCGCCGACTGGCGCGGGCCAGGTGATCTGGAATATCTGATAGTCGGGTAAAGATTGCGCGTACATGTCCGCCCGAACGGTCTTGCCGGGTGGTATGGCTATTTGCTGCATGGTTATCCTCCCTCTCTAAGTGGGGACCTCTGTGTTGGACGCGACGAAGGCTTCGAACTTGTCCTTGATAGCTCTGACGACCTTCGGATCCAGGCGAAGCTCGTCGCCGTTACCGCCGTGCCTTTCGAAGGTGACCAGAGCCTCTCCGTCTGCGGTGGTCACGGAGGTCGGGAGCAGGGAATCGGAATCGGTCGTCTGACCCGAGATGACTCCGAGAGGCGTGAACTTGCCATCGCCGGCGTTGAGATTGGAAATCTCCACGTCGACAATAAATGGCTCGTTTCCATCCAGGTTAATTCCGCATTCGCTCTTACATTCCTCCGAGAAGGTCGTGAGTAGAATCGACTCGCGGATCCCCCCGGGTGCTCTGGAGGCCGGATCCGGTATGACGAAGGTCAGGGGTGGGTGTTTTCCACGGGGTTTGCCCTTGAGATGCGGAAGCGGCGTGATCTGCACGACCACGATAAGATCCGCGGACCGAGGCAGCGCTGTTATTCTCACAGCCTCGTTCGGTGGTAGTTTGACCGTATGATGCAAGACTTCGTGACCCATGGATGAATCCCCCACTTGGCCCGCCCGGATGGCTTCTCCGGAAGCGTGCGACTCGGTACTTTCTGCCGGTTCCGATCTGTTCCTCACGGGGTCCTGCAGCGCCACAAGCGCGCATTCCCCCGGACCTACCTGGGTCCTTCCTGTGACGAAGGCGGGAGCCTCGATCGATACTCCGCTGCCCTCTCGGATTGGTCCAATGATTCGTAGAGGTCTACTATCTTCTTCAACGCTCTCTTCGTATGCAAGTATGCATCTCCCCGGTGTAACCTGAGCGTCCCGTAACTCTCCAGGAGTGCAGTTTCCGCCTCCATGGGCCTCCCCGTGAGCATGAGCAGTGATCCGTAGTTCTGCTGGAATAGGGCCAAGACAGCAGGATGCACCTTGTCTGCCTTCGACTTGCTGGAGGCCCTCTCCATCAGCCGTCCGAGAATCTCCTCGGCCTCCTCGAACCGAACCTGCTCGAGCAAGAACTTGCCGAGATTGTTCATGGCGATCAGCGTGGCGAGACTGGCCGGGCCCGATCGATCGCGAGGACCTCTCGAAAGAGCTTCTCCGCCTCATCGGCGTCGTCCGCCGACTTCAGCGAGGCCGCGACGTGGCTCTTCGAGGCAAGCACAGAGCGGTGGGTGGACCTGAGACCATCCAGGCGCGCCCTCAGGACGTGGCGAAAGATCTTCTCCGCTTCCTCCCAACGCTTCTGCAGATGCAGCGCCTGGCCCTGGTACGACATGATCGAGAGAGTCTTCATATGATCCTCACCCATGACCCGTCGGTGAATCGCGAGCAGGTCCGGGAGGATCATTTCGGCCTCCCCCCCCCGATCCATCAGAATGAGGACGTAGGCAAGTTGGCTCTTGGTCTTCAGCACATCCTGGTTTTCGGTGTTCTGAAGCCGTAGGCGATTCTTCAGGACCCTCCGGTAGAGGTCTTCCGCTTCGATCAGGAGCCACTTCTTCGTGCGAATGCTCGCCAGCGTATCCATCGAGGCGAGGACAGCCAGCTCATTGTTTCCGGCGAGCTTCCTTCCTCGCAGGGCCTCCTGCGCGAGCGCCTCGGCCTCATCGAGTTTATCACGATTCTTCATCAGCTTGGCGAAGTGGTTGATCGTCTCTAGAGTGTAAGAGTGTATGTCGCCGAGGACCTCCCGCTGGAGTCCCACGGCCTCGCGGTAGAGCCTCTCCGCTTCCTCGACATCCCCCAGGTTGGTGAGCAACATTGCGAGTCGGGCCATCGACTTGACTGTCTTCGGATGTCGAACACCCGTGACCTCTCTGCGGATCTTCAGATCTGACCGGAGGTATGGCTCGGCCTTCTTGTAGAGGCTGAGGCCCCGATAATTCCAACCCACGATTCCGCGCAGCTCGGCCTCGATCTCCGGATCGGAGGGCGGCACCTCGTCCAGTGATTTGCCGAGACGATCCAGGACCTCGACGACTCGAACGTCGTGTCCCTCTGATCTCGCGTCCACGGTTCCTAGATACTTCCGCACGTACTCGACGACGGCGTCCGACCTGTTCGCCTGTTTCTGTGCCTCCTCTTTCGCCTCGACCGCCTGAAGGTAAAGAACGCTGCTCACGACCAGACCCCCGACGACGGCCAGGGTCACGGCCAGTCCCGCGAGGGCCGCGACACGGTGTCTCCGTACGAACTTCCTCGCCACGTAAAGGAGGCCCGGGGGGCTGGCAAGGACAGGCTGGTTGGAAAGATGCCGCTCGATGTCGGCCGCCATCTCCGAGGCGCTGGCGTATCGACGGGTGCGGTCCTTCTCCAGAGCCCTCATCGTGATCCAATCGAGGTCTCCCTTTACGAGGCGGGTGAGGGCCGAAGGATCGCTCCGCCGTCGATCAGCCACCGTCGTCGAGTCTTTCCCCATGGTGCTGATCCGCGTGCTCGGCTTTGGAGGATCATCCTCTCGGATCTTCCGCCGTATCTAGGTGAGCCCGGCTGCGCGCAGCTCCTTCATGTCGAACGGGAGGGCCCCGACGAGCAGCTCATACAGGATGACTCCGAGGGAGTAGATGTCCGACCGGGCGTCCACATCGAGGGACGTCAGATCGGCCTGCTCTGGGCTCATATACTCCGGCGTGCCGATGATGCGGCCGTGCTCGGTGAAGACCGACTGTTCCGTGAGCCTCCGGTTGATTGCCTTGGACACGCCGAAGTCGATGATCTTGGGAACCGGCTGACTGTCCGGCACTGCCACCAGGATGTTCCCTGGCTTGAGGTCTCGATGAATGATCCCCTTCTGATGGGCGTGCTGGACGGCATGGCAGACCTCGATGAACAGCTCGAGTCGGCTTCGGGTCGAGAGGCGATTCCGGTCGCAATAGGCTGTGATGGACACGCCGGGGACGTGCTCCATCGCGAAGTAAAGGCGGCCTCTCTCCGTAGCGCCCGCTTCGTAAACATGGGCGATCCCGGGGTGGTTCATGAGGGCGAGGGCCTGCCGCTCGGATTCGAATCGACCGATCACGTCCTTGGTATCCATCCCCAGCTTGATCAGCTTGAGGGCCACGCGGCGCTCCACAGGCCCGGTCTGAACGGCCAGGTAGACCACTCCCATACCGCCCGTCCCGAGATGGTCCAGGATTCTGTAAGGGCCAATCTGCTCCGGATGCTGCGCCGGGCTGGAAAGATCGATGGTGTCGTCCCTGGACACCGACGGCTGTTCGTTCAGGTCAGGGGGCGCCGTTGCCGGACTCGTGCCGAGATCTGAAGGCGTCTCCTCCCGCTTATCCGGAGGCCTCGAGTGAAACATCATCTCGACGAGGGAAAGCCGGCGATCCAGGATGACCGCCAGGTCCTGATGCGACGAGATGAGCGCCTCTCGATTCGGCGTCTCGCCGGACTGCAATTGATCGAGATACTCTTCGGCGATCGATTCGATCAGCCGCTCGGTATCCGGGGCGCTCCGGGCCGGGCGCGAATCCTCCCGGGGAGGCTCGTTCATAACCACTCCCCCAGCTCTCGCTCCATTCCCTTGATGGCCCCGCGGTATCCATCGCGGATCCGGTTCGTGCTGAGTCGAAGCCGATTCGCGATCTGCCGGAGGGAAAGTCCAACGAAGACTCGAAGAACGAGGATGGCTCGATCGGTCACGTCCGGAATCCGCTCCATCGCCAGGCGAACCCTTCGCGTCCGCTTGCTGATACGCATCACGCGCGATGCAATTTCCTCGTGCTCACGATCGGGAGACCCGCCCTTCGATGGGACCGGCCTCCGATTCGTAAGAAGAGAGGGTGGCGGATTCCTTTGCGAAATGCAGGTCGGTCGTCCGTTCCTGCGTCCGTCCAGTGTGGAATTGGGGCGCTCGAACATCAAAACACTCCCTCAGCAGCCCATGCCTGGCTCTCCCCCTTCCGATGCTGGAGTCTGCACCTGACGGTGTTCATCCCTTAAGACACCGTTTCTCGGGTGCTGGGGAAGGATTTCTGAAAGCCTCGGCGAGTCCGGCTAAAGCAGGCCATCCAGGTCGTTCTCGAGCTGGCGCATCGTACGTCGATACCTCTCCTTGACCTGTTCGTAACCGATGGACAGCTTCTTGGCGATGGACACCAGGCTCTCCCCTTCGAAGAATCGCATCCTGACGATCGTGGCATCCGTCTGATCTGGGAGGGCATCCAGGACTTCCTGGATCTTCTCGGCGCGCTCGTCGACGCGGGCGTAGGTGCTTGGCGACGGTCCGGGGGACGGAGGTTCCAGCTTGGAGCCGGAGGTGGAGGGACCACTCGGCTGCGCCTGACCGATCTTGAGGATTTTCCCCGGAGGACTTCGTCGTTGGCGGCCATGATCCCTCTGGGAATTGAGGCCTAGACGCTTGACGATCTGACCGATCCAGGATCGAAACATGGCGAAGGTTTCGTCGTCGTTCATTCCACCCTCGAAAGACTCGAGCTTCTGCCAGATGCGCAGGCAGGACTCCTGCAGGAGGTCTCCCGTGCTCTCGGCAGGGCGTGCCGGATCGGCGAAGGGGCGGGCGAGGCGCTCCAGGTAGGGACGGAGGATCGAGAGGACCTCGTCCATCGCCTTGCGATCGCCGTTTTGAGCCCGGCGGACGAGGTCGTGAAAGCCCTTCGCATCCGAACTGAATGATTCCATTCGGTCTCCCGAGGACCTGCAGGCAGATTCGTAAGGATGGGCGGCGCAGGGGGCTAGGGCAAGAGAAAAGACTCCCCGGGCGGACTAGGCGGGAGGACAAGATCGGACCCGGAGCCCGATCTTCGGAGATTTCCTCGATCGGCTCTTCACGCGGAGGGCGGCCGGATTGTATAAGGTATGCCGTTCCCAGAGGTTGTTGTCTTCGCCGTGGCCGCTGGAGGCCGGGGCTGTTGGTCCCCGGCAAGGATTCCTGAGGAGAGATTTGCCAGAGCTTCGCCGCGATCCGATAAGTGGGCGCTGGGTGATCGTGGCGCCTGACCGCGCCAGGCGCCCCCTGCCTGGCTCGGGGACGGCCCCGAGCCGGGAGAACTGCCCGTTCTGTGCGGGTCACGAGAGCGAGACCCCTGATGAGATCCTGGCCCTCCGGCCGCCGGGCGGGGGAGGCCCCAACACCCCGGGATGGCAGGTGCGCGTCGTCCCCAATCGATTTCCCGCTCTTTCCGCCAGCGGTCCGGACAAACGGCAGAACGTCGGTGTCTACCGGACGAGGGGGGGCGTCGGGGTACATGAAGTGATCATCGAGAGTCCCGACCATCACGTCTCCCTCACGCAACTCACACCGGAGGCCGTGGAGCAGGTCCTGAGTGTCTTCCGAGAACGGCTCGAGTCGCACCGCCGGCGGACCGACCTCCACTATGCTCTTCTCTTCAAGAATGTCGGTCTGGAGGCTGGCGCGAGCATCGAGCACACCCACTCCCAGATCATGGGCACACGCATCCTTCCCGGGGTGATCGGCGAGGAGTGGAAGCTCGCCCGTCGGGAATGGAGGGCTCGGCGGCGCTGCCTCCTCTGCGAGATGATCCGCCTGGACGCATCCGATGGCCGGCGGATGGTCGTGGCCACGGATTCATTCGTCGCCATCTGTCCCTTCGCCAGCCGGTTCCCGCTGGAGGTCTGGATCGTGCCCACGTCGCACGAGTCGGATTTCGATGCGATGTCGGAGAACCAGATCGATTCGCTCGCTCCGGTTCTCCGGGACGTCCTGGGACGGGTGGAGAGAGTGATGGGCCGGCCGAGTTACAACCTCGTCCTGCACACGGCTCCGTTTCGCCGCCGCGGGGACGATTCGTTCCACTGGCACATCGAAGTGATGCCGCGCCTCGGGCAGGCCGCGGGTTTCGAGTGGGGCAGTGGCCTCTTCGTGAACCCCCTGACGCCCGAGGATGCCGCCGCCAGGCTCCGCGACGGCGACGCGCAGGACACGGGTGCAGTCTGAGAGAGTTGCGAGATGGAGCCGAACTGCTGGGCCTGCGAGAAGCCGATCCCGCCTCACCGGGTGCGTGAGCAAACTTTTGATCGCTCTCGATCCGTGATCAGAAAGACCTTGCCGGGCTTCCTCGGCAAGATGGGGTACGGGATCTGTCCTCACTGCCGGCAGCGCTTTTACATCTTCTATAACCGGCATGAAGATCCGTGGGTACAGCCCGACATGATCCCGGCCGTGGAGGACGCCTTCCCGCCGAAGGCGGGCAGCCCGACCGAGCTGAGGAAGCGGGCCTGGATGCGCCACAAGGAAGAGGCGATGCGAGCCTTCTTCTCGTCGCCCGGCCCGGGCCGGCAGAAACGCAAAGCGCCGCCCAGGCAGAGGGAGAAAGGCAAGAGCCCCTTTCAGATCCTGGGCGTACCCCGGGATGCTTCCAGGCAGGTCATCGCCCGGGCCTACCGAAAACTCGCCAAGAAGTGCCACCCCGACCGCGTGGCCCAGATGGATCAGGAGATTCAGGAACTGGCGCACCGGAAGTTCCTATTGTTGAAGGCGGCCTACGATACGCTTATGCGATAGACGGTCGGAAAGGATGGGGCGCGACGGTCGCGATGAGCAACCTGAAGGGAGCGAGCTAGATGATGAAGGGCAAGAGCCTCCTCACGATCGGGGACATGAGTCAGGAAGAGCTGGAAGACGTTCTGGCCCTCTCGGATCGGCTCAAGGCCAGGGGAGCGGAGGCCGACGAACGGCCGCTTGAAGGCAAGGTGGTCGGAATCCTCTTCGAGAAGTCGTCGACGCGTACACGGGTCTCCTTCGAAGTGGGGGTGGTGCAGCTGGGGGGAGCGCCTCTCTACCTTGCGGCGAGGGATCTCCAGTGGGGGCGGGGCGAGCCGATCGGGGACACGGCTCGCGTCCTCTCCCGGTACATCGATTTCCTCGTTGCCCGGACGTTCGCTCATTCGACGTTGGAGGAGCTGGCGGAGGAAGGGACGATCCCGGTTATCAATGCACTCTCGGATCGATTTCATCCCTGCCAGGCAATCGCCGACCTGCTCACGATTCGCGAGGTGGCCGGGAAGCTCCAGGGGGTGACCCTCGCCTATGTAGGAGACGGCAACAACGTCTGTAATTCGCTCCTGCTCGCGGCGGGCAAGGTCGGGATGCGGATTCGAGTCGCGTCTCCAAAGGGGTATGCCCCCGACCGAGAAGTCGTCTCCGATGCGGAGGAGGAGGCGGCGAAGAGCGGCGGGCAGATCCGGATCTTCGAGTCCCCCACCGAGGCGGTTAGGGGCGCAGAATTCGTATATACGGATGTCTGGGCCAGCATGGGACAGGAGGCGGAGCGGGACCAGAGGGTCCGCGATTTCGAAGGGTATCAGGTCGACGAGGCCCTGCTGAAGGACGCGGCACCCGAGGCGCGAGTGATGCACTGCCTCCCCGCTCACCGAGGGGAGGAGGTCTCGGCCGAGGTCCTCGACGGGCCGAGAGCGATCGTCTGGGATCAGGCAGAAAACCGCCTCCACGCGCAGAAAGCGATACTGGCCCGCATTGCCTGACGGCCCTTGGCGAGACCGATCTCTCTATATAATGATGATGCGTACTTTTTCCCAGGACATCCTATGAAGTCGAGAGCTCCGTTCTTGCTGCTGTCGGCCGCCCTCCTGTCGGGGTGCGTTTCGACTCATCGTGAGATCCCGTTCACTCACCCCGAGTTCGGTCGGGGCCGGAAGATCTCCCAGGCGATCCCGATCCGGCTCGGCTCCGTGCAGGTGGGGGAGGGGGGCCTTTCCTCCCCGCCGTCTACTGGAAGCCCTCCTTGTTGAGGGTCCTGCCACTTCCCGAGAACGTATTCAGGTCGAAGGTCGTTCGTCTTATCCGCCGGGAGCTGGATCGGGCCGGATTCGCGGAGGACGCCGAAGGGTCCTACTCTCTGGACGTGAAGATAGAGAAGCTGGCCCTCTTCACCAGGGGAGACGAGCATCTGGGATATCGGCAGGGGTACGCCCGTCTCGAATTCAAGCTGCGATCGGGGGAAGAAGACAAGCTCACCATCACGGAGGAGGGGGAGGCAAAGTTCCCCGGCAGCCGCGTCCGCCGTTCTCGCGGAGGGGGCTTTCTCGGTCACCTCTACGTCTACGAGCGCGAGGACCCGAAACCGCTCGACTATGCCGTCCGGTTCGCCGTTCGCGCCTTCCTCGAAGACCTCGCCCCCCACCTGCCCTGAGAGATCGAAGACAGGCAGCGATCCGTCCCGGAATCGTCCCCCCCGATTCGTCCCCCCCGATTCGTCCCATCGTCGGAGAGGTCAGGCCATCCTACGCGAAAAGGGCCCTCTGGCGCCGTCAGATGGGCCGCTTCGGGTGGGGCCCCTCCCTTCGACAGATTGACTCCAATGGTCCACGGGATTATAATCCTCGTCCGACTTTACGCTCCCCAATCGTATCTCCTCCAGCGGCACAGTGCACGGGATGCGGGAGAGGGGACCGGAGGCCCGGATCGGGCCCTCTCCAGCGAAGGAGCTTCCGTTACCCGGTGGTGTAATTGGTAACACAAGAGGTTTTGGTCCTCTCGTTTCAGGTTCGAATCCTGGCCGGGTAGCCAGACCTGCTCGCTCCGAGGTGGAGGCCTCTC
>JAPUJT010000187.1 GCA_027296055.1 Planctomycetota bacterium
GCGGCGACGTGCAGCGGCATCGCGGTCGTGCCGGTCGATCCACAGACAACCTACGACGAACTGGCTCGCGTGATCCCGTTCACCGAGACTTCTCTCGTCGTGGCGTCCGCCGCGACGTTCCGCCGGCTCCGCCAGCATGCGTCGGATTTCAAGGTGCCCGTCCTGAATCTCGACGACAATCTGAAGCCATTCGACGGCGTCCCCGTGAGATCGGCCGAGCCGAAGCCGTGCACCTGGGGTGAGGCTGAGCCTCAAGACACCGCATCGATCATCTTCACATCCGGGACGACCGTCGACCCGAGAGGGGTGCTGCTGACACACCGGAACATCCTGAGCGACGCGATGGCCGTCGGGAAGGTCCTCCGGCCGTACCCGACGGATCGGTTCCTGTCGGTCCTTCCCCTGCACCACGTCTTCGAGTTCACCGGCGGGTTCCTGATGCCTCTCTGGGGCGGGGCGAAGATCACCTACGTCGAGGCGATCAAGTCTCGGGTGATCCTCGAGACGATGCGGAAGACCCGGACTAGCTGCATGCTGGGCGTGCCCCGGCTCTTCGAGATCCTTCACGAGAGCATCCATAAGCACGTGGCTTCGCTGTCACTCCCCGCCCGCCTCGCGTTCCGCACGAACCTCGGGCTTGCCCGCCTCTGGCGATTCGTCACGGGCAGGAGTGCCGGACGGTTTCTCTTCCGCAGGCTTCACAAACAGGTGGGCGGCTCGATCCGGCTCTTCGTCTCCGGGGGCGCTGCCCTCGACCCGGAGATCTTCGACGGCTTCGCCCTGTTGGGATTTCCGATCTGCGAGGGGTACGGCATGACCGAGACGGCGCCGGTCCTCACCGTCAATCCTCTGGGCCGCGCCAAGTCGGGTTCGGTCGGACGACCGCTTCCCGGTGTCGAGTTGCGCATCGACGATCCGGACGATCAGGGGGTAGGGGAGATCGTCGTCCGCGGTGACATGCTGATGCAGGGATACCTCAGGAACGAGGACGCCACGCGCAGCATGCTGAGGCATGGATGGCTACACACCGGCGACCTCGGGTTCCTGGATGACGATGGCTATCTGTTCATCACAGGCCGCAGCAAGGATCTGATCGTCACCGCCTCCGGCAAGAATGTCTACCCGGACGAGGTCGAAGCCCTGTACCGGAAGGCCCTCCCGCACGTGCGGGAGATGTGCGTCGTCGGCATCCGGTCCGACGGGGGTCACGGGGAGGAGGTCCACGCGGTCGTCGTCCCCGACTGGAGAGAATGGACCGGCGAGCGCGACATGGGGGACTGGCGGCGCGCCGTGGCGGATTCGGTCCGCGAGGCGTCGCGCGCTCTTCCCACGTACCAGAGGATCCAGAAGGTCCACTACTGGGATGAGGAGCTTCCGAAGACCGCCGACCTGAAGATCCAGCGCCGCGTGGTTCGAGACGCCATTCTCGCGGGGAGAACGGCCCAGACGCCCCCGGCCGCTGCCGAGACCGCTCCCGTTTTTGCGCAGAACGGGGCACTCTCCGACGAGGACGTGGACCGGCTCCTGGAACTGTTGTCCAGCATCACCAAGGTGCCCCGGTCCCAGACGACGCGAAGCTCAAATCTCCAGTTCGATCTGGGCATGGACTCCCTGATGAAGGTGGAGCTCCTCGCCGCGCTCGAGGAGGCGTTCCAGGTCCAGATCCCCGACAGCCTCGCCGCCGAGCTCTTGACGGTGGAGGACGTGACCTTGCGGATCGCCGACTGTCGGGAGGCGGAGAAGAAGGGCTCACGCAGCGCGTACTGGGATCGGGTGCTCACCGGCGCCTCCCCCGAGAAGTTCGAGCCCGAGCCCCCGCGAAGCCGCCTGGCAAGCATCGGGCGACGTTCGTTCCGATGGGCGGGGTATCTTTTCTATCGCCGGTACCTCGGCCTGGAGGTGGAGGGCCTGGACAACGTCCCCCCGGACGGGGCCTGCATCCTCGTCTCCAATCACGTGAGCCACCTCGACTCGGGCGCCGTCCTCGTCGCTCTCCGGGGACGCGCCAAGGGTCTCCGGCTCGTCGCCGCCAGGGACTATTTCTTCAACACTCGCTTGAGAAGTTGGTTCTTCCGGAACGTGTTCAACGCCATCCCGTTCGAACGGCGAGAGCGCTTCATCGAGGGGCTCCGGCACTGCCGGGCCGCCCTCGAAAGAGGCGAGCGGCTCCTGATCTTCCCGGAAGGAACCCGGTCGGTCACCGGAGAGCTGCAGCCCTTCAAGGCCGGGATCGGCCTCCTCGCCGCGCACCTGCAGGTCCCGATCATCCCCACCCGAATTCGCGGCACCTTCGATGCGATGCCGAAGGGATCCTACTGGCCGCGACCCGGCCAGGTTCACGTGACCTTCGGCAAGCCGGTTTCCGTTTCCGAGCCGGCTGGCGACTCTCCGTACGAGGTGTATCGGAAAGTCGCTGACGAGGTACGCCGTCGGGTGGAGGAGCTTGCGTGAGTGCCGCCTTCTTCGATGTAGACGGGACCGTCACCCGCACCAACATCGTCATGTACTATTTCCGGTACCGCCGCGAGACGCTACGGGGCATCTCTCGCGTCGCATGGCTCGCCGGGTTCTCCCTCAAGTGCTGCGGCTTTCTCGTGGTCGACTGGATCAGCCGACCGGCATTCAACCGCTGGTTCTACCAGTCCTACACCGGGATCGACGCGAAGCACTTTCGGGCCTGGGCGGCAGAGGCCTTCGAGAAGATCACCAAGCCGCTCATCTTCCCGGGAGCGGAGGCCAAGATCCGGGAGCATCAGGCGACCGGCGAGCGCGTCGTCTTCGTGACGGGCAGCATCGAGGAGACCGTGCTGCCGCTTGCCAGGCATCTCGGCGTCGAGGATGTGATCGCGAACCGGCTGGAGGAGAAGGACGGGCGATTCACCGGCCGGCTCCTCGGAGGGGCCATGGCAGGGGATGCGAAAGTGGAGGCGATGCGGTCGGTCGACACCGATATCGATCTCTCACGATCCTACGCGTACAGCGACTCTCTCTCGGACATAGCGATGCTCGAGGCCGTCGGCCATCCCGTAGCGGTGAACCCGAGCCCTCAGCTGAGGCTCCAGGCCCAGCGAGCCGGCTGGCCCATCGAGAAGTGGCCCACCAACGGACAGGAGAAATCCTGATCCCTCTCTCCGAAATCGGCCCGTGAAGGCGATCCTCTACAAGAAGAGCATCCCCAGATTCATCTGGACGAGGTTCGTCTCCCGCCTCGGGCCGGGGTGGGCGCTGGGCCCGGGCTCGATGGTGAGCCTCGGCGACGTCGAGGTCCCCGACCTGCCCGGACCGGACTGGGTGCGAATCCGTCCTCGCCTCTCCGGCGTCTGCGGGTCCGACATAGCCACGATCCGCGGAAGGAGCACTCCGTACTTCTCTCCTCTCATCTCCGCCCCCTTCGTCCTGGGCCATGAGATCGTCGGCACGATCGAGGAGACAGGAAAGGGAGTGGAGGAACTCTCTCGCGGGGACCGCGTCGTCGTGGAACCGGCTCTTCACTGCGCGGTACGCGGGCTCGACTCGTCCTGTAATCCGTGCCAGGGCGGGGACACCGGCCGGTGCGAGCGTACGATGGAAGGGGAGATCGCCCCGGGGATCCAGACCGGCTACTGCCGATCGACCGGCGGGGGCTGGGGCGCCTCTCTCGTCGCCCACAGGTTGCAGTGCCATAAGGTTCCAGAGGCTTGGGACGACGAAGCGGCCGTCCTCATCGAACCGCTATCCTGCGCGCTCCACGCCGTGGCGACCGAACCGCCCGCCGAGGATGAGACCGCCCTGGTCATTGGCTGCGGCACGATCGGCCTGCTCCTGATCGCCGCCGCTCGGACGCTGGGGCACCGGGGTCCGATCCTCGCATCGGCTCGATGGGACCATCAGAAAGAGTGGGCGATGAAGCTCGGGGCCACGGAGACAGTTCCCACGGGTCTCCCCCTCTACGAAGAGATCGCGCGCCGCACGGGGGGCCGCGTGATGCCGACGGAGATGGGGCCTCCGGTGCTGACGGGGGGGGTCGGGTTGGTATATGATTGCGTCGCTTCCGGCCGATCGATCAACCAGGCGATCCGGCTGGTGCGCCCGGGCGGCCGTGTGGTCCTCGTCGGAATGCCGGGCATCCCCTTCGGGGTGGATTGGTCGGCGATCTGGCACCGGGAGCTGATCGTCCGTGGGGTCTACGCGTACGGAGCCGAGTCGATCGATGGCAAGAGGAGGCGGACCTTCGACCTGGCCTTCGAGCTGATGAAAGAGCGCGCCGCCGAGCTAGCACCGATGGTGACGAACCGATTCCCGCTGAAGGATTACCGGACGGCCCTACGCGTAGCGATGACGGCAGGCAAGAGCAGGGCCGTCAAGGTCGTCTTCACGAACGGGTAGCATGGGATCGAACAACAGCAAACTGATCGAAGAGGCGGACGGAAAGAAACGCTACCTCGTGCACTACGGGGAGGGATTCCGCTACGAACGGATGCCTCGCGGCACGCGGGTGATTTACCCCCCCCCTCCTCTGGAGCCGATCGCGGACCGCCGCTCGGCCATCGAGCAGGCGATCGACCACCCCCTCGAGTCGGACCCGCTGGATGCCCGACTGAAGCGAGGGATGAAGGTGACGATCGCGTTCGACGACCTGTCCCTGCCTCTCCCACCGATGGTCCTCCCGGACATCCGCCAGACGATGATCGAGGTGCTTCTCGAGCGGCTGGATCGGGCCGGGGTGGAGGACATCCACCTCATGGCGGCGACGGGCCTCCATCGCTTCATGAGGCCCGGCGAGCTGCGCCGGGTGATGGGCAAGGCGATCTTCGACCGGTTCTGGCCGGATCGGCTCTACAACTACGACGCCGAGGACCCCGATGGAAACGTCGATCTCGGGAAGACGGATGAGGGAGAGGACGTAGAAGTCTCGCGCCGGGCCGTCGATTCAGACCTTCTGCTGTACGTCAACATCAACCTCACATCGATGGACGGGGGCCCCAAGTCGCTCACCACCGGGATTTCCACGTATCGAAGCATCCGACACCATCACGTCCCCCATGCCCTCCTGGGGGCCAAGTCGCTGATGGATCCATCCAATTCGAAGTTCCATGATTCCCTCGGGCGGATTCACAAGCGGATCATGGAGCACATCAAGCTCTTCACGATCGAGACGACCCTGAACACCGACTCATTCCCCGGTTGGCTCGGATACTTACAAAAGAGCGAATCGAAATTCAGCACGTGGGATCGCCTCAACTTCCTCGTGAACCGCCACAGCCTCCCGATCCTCCCCTACGCCCTGCGTCGCAAGATCTTCCTGAGCATCTGCTCCCCCTACGGCCTGACCGGCGTCACGGCGGGCAAGTCGGAGCCGGTCCACAAGAAGACCCTCGAGGCGATTCACAAGCAGCAGGTTGTTCAGGTAGACGGCCAGACGGATGTGCTGTTGATGGGGATCCCTTACCTGGGGCCGTACGATCTCGCCTCCGACATGAACCCGCTGCTCGTCTGGTGCCTCGGGCTCGGCTACATCTTCAACATGTACATCGGAAAGCCACTCGTGCGCGAGGGGGGTGTCGTGATCCTCTACCATCCCCTCGAGAACCGGTTCGATCCGGTCCATCACCCCTCCTACATCGACTTCTACGAGAAGATCCTCCCGGAGACGCGCGAACCGGAGGAGATCCACCGGCGGTACGAGAAGGAGTACGCCACGAACCCCCGCTACATTGATCTCTACCGGAACCATTACGCCTACCACGGGGTGCACCCGTTCTATATGTGGACCTGGGGGGTCTCCGCCATGAAGCACCTGAGCAAGGTGATCGCCGTGGCCCCGAAGGATGCGGCAGTCGCCGAGCGGCTCGGCATGGAGGTGGCGGCGAGCCTCGACGAGGCGCTCGAGATGGCCTCCGGAGCGACGGGGCCGAACCCGTCGATGAGCTACTTCCACTTCCCTCCGATCTTCCTTGCCCATGTCAGCTGAACAATCCGTCCCCATCGTGGCCAACCCGGTCTCCGGTGGGGGAGTCGGGAGGGCCCGTGCGGAGGCGATAGGCCGCGCCCTCGGCGAGAGGGGATGGGACGCCCCGATCCACTGGACGGAGAGCCCGGGTCATGCCGAGGAGATCGCCCGGAAGCTGAGCGAGGAGTCGGATCGGATCGTCGCCTGCGGGGGAGACGGAACGATCCATCAGGTCGTCAACGGCATTCGCGACTCGGAGGTCGCCCTCGCCGTCGCTCCTGCCGGGCGAGGCAACGATCTGGCTCGCGTACTGGGCGTCCCGAACGACCCGGACGCCTTCGCCGAGATGGTCGCGGCCGGCAAGAGGCGCCGCATCGACCTCGGCCGTGCGGTGAGAGAGGGAGGCCAGGTCCGCAGATTCTGCACCGTGGCTGCCCTCGGCTTCGACGCCGAGGTGGCGCGCCGTGTCGTGACAGGTGGGCCGATCCACGGGCCCGGCGCCTACATCTACGGCGTCTTCCGCACGCTGATCGGGTACAGACCCTGCCGGGTGCGGCTCGAGGGCGATTTCGGCGTCTTCGACGACGAGGTCTTTCTCGCCGCGACGGCGAACACGAGCACCTACGGTGGGGGGATGGTCATCGCTCCGGGCGCCAGGCCGGACGACGGTCTGCTCTCCATCTGCCTGATCCGACCCGTCTCGCGTATCCGGGTCCTCTGGCTCCTTCAGGGCGTCCGCTCCGGACGGCACGTCCACCATCCCGCCGTGTCGCTGTATCAGAGCCGATCGATCCGGATAACCGCCCCCTCCCCCCTCGAGCTGTATGCGGACGGCGAACCCCTTGCCACCACTCCGGTCACCCTGGAAGTAGACCCCTCCGCCCTGGACGTCCTCGTCCCCTAGCCTCTGGTTTGACGGGCTGCGAAGGCGCGAAGTAGAATGATAGGTCTTGCCGTCCGGCCTGGGGAGCCGGGCTACCCAACACTAGGAGGCATGATCCATGAGGCGTACGCTTGTCCTCGCTGTGGCCGTCGGCGCTCTGTTACTTTCCGCGGGCCTCGCCTGCTCGAAGAAGAGCAGCAAGAAGAAAACCCCTGCCGCCGGCCTCCCGCTGGTCACGGGGGTGACCCCTTCGATGGGCTTCTCGAACGGCACGACTCCGATCACGATCTCGGGACAGAACTTCAATGGCGCCCTCGTGGTCGCCCTCGACGATACCGGGTCCACGCCCCTCGTGGGGATGGCCATCATCTCCGATACGGTGATACAGGCGACCGTGCCCTCGGGGATCGCCGCGGGCAGGTGGAACGTCCGCGTCACGACGCCCGCGGGGACCAACGCCACCTCGACGCCGACCTTCCGCGTGGTCGGCATCCCGACCGTCACCAGCGTCTCCCCGGACAACGGGCCGGACAACGTCTCGACCAACGTGACGATCACCGGGACGGACTTCTTGAACGTCAGCGGCGTGGCCCTGGACGATCCGTCGATCACGGCCCTGGGCACGCTGACGACGGTCAATGACACGACGATCATCGGGGCCGTTCCCTCCGGGATCACACCCGGACTCTACAACGTCCAGGTCACGACCCAGGCGGGGACCAATCTCACGTCGGCGGTCCAGTTCCGCGTGACGTCCTCGGCGACTCCTCCGCCCGCGGTCACGCAGATCACTCCCAACAATGGAATGGAAACCGTCTCGACCTCCGTCACGATCAATGGATCGGATTTCATAGGCACCGTGACGGCCTGGCTGGAGGACCCAGCCACGACGATGCTCACCGGGGTCACCGCCGTCTCCACCAGCCAGATTATGGCCACCGTGCCGGCGGGGATCGCCATCGGCATGTGGGAAGTCAGGGTCTCCGCAGATGGCGGAACGAGCCCGGTCGCAGGAGTGACCTTCAGCGTCACGGGACTGCCGCCTCCGACCGTGACAACGATCACCCCGAACACGGGGTTCGACATCAGCCCCACCCCCGTCACGATTGACGGATTGGATTTCGTGGGCACGGTTACCGCCTGGCTGGAGGACCCCGCCACCACAATGCTCACGGGAGTCACTGTCCTCTCCGCCAACCAGATCGCCGCCACCGTACCCGTAGGGATTGCGACAGGTCTCTGGGAAGTACGGGTCGCTGCCGATGGCGGGACAAGCCCGATCGCCGGCGTGACGTTTGACGTCCAGGCCCGGTACGTGGGCCCGGCTATCTACGTGAGCCAGCCAGACACGAACGAGATCCTGGTTGTAAACTTGGGCACGCGAATGGCCGAGTACACGATCCCGGTCGGACTCCTGCCTACCGACGTGGCGATCACGCCGGACGAGAGCGAAGTCTACGTCACGAATATGTCCTCGGGAACCGTCTCGGTGATCGAGACGGCCACCAACACGGTCGTGGCCACGATCATCGTTGGCGGAGGTCCGGCAGGCATCGATTTCACGCCCGTCACGGGGGCCGAGGCCTACGTGGCCAACAGCACGACGAGCAATGTCTCGGTGATCGATGTGGCGACGCGCGCCGTGGTCGACACTATTCCCGTCACCGCGGACCCGGGTGAGATCGAGTTCCGGCGGCCTCAAGGCGACGAGGTCTGGGTCCTGACCTCAGGTGCGGGCGATTCCAACCTCGACCCGATCCAGGTGATCGACCCCGTCTCCCGGATGGTGGTCTCGACGATTTCCGACGTCGGCATCAATCCCGTGGGGATCACCTTCGACCAGACCGGGAGTACGGCCTACGTGACGAATGTCGGGAACGTCGCGGTGATCCAACCCGGAGACCTCCGGGCAATCGATGTGGGCACGAGGACGCTGGGCGCCAGCACCTCCCTCCTCTTCCCGTTCGAGATCGCCCGCTTACCGGGCAGCGACGTCGCCTACGTCTTCGACGCTACATCTCCCGACGTCCTCACCTTCGACACTCTGGCCGGGAGCCTGCTGGGAACCACCATCACCCTGTCGGGCGGTGTCTCGATCCCCACCGGGAGGGTAGGTTTCGCTCCCGCGACCGATCGAGCATTCGTCCTCGAGGCCTCCGGGATCGGCCCCATCGCCTTCAATCTGTTTACGGTGGATACCCTCCTGGACATCACCGTGTCACCCACTCTGATGATGGGCAACATGACGAATTCGCCCGTCGGCATGGCGGTGAAGGAGAACTGACATCCGGGGTAGGCCTGTCCCGTTGACTTGAAGCCCCCATCTGCTACGATGGAGGTTTCATGCGCAACCTATCGATTCTCGCACTCTGGGTGGGGCTCCTGATCCTGCTTGCTGCCGCATGCAGCGGTGGGGGAAGCAGCGGAAAGCGAGGGAGCAGCGTGACCGCGCTGCCCTGTGGATTCGGCCTCCTCGGGTCCCTGGAGGGGAGCGGTTCCGCCCTCCCGGACTTCACCGACACCGACGCGGTCTCTTTCTTCCGGATTTCGGACATCCCGCCCGAAGTGGTCGCCCTGGAGATTTCAGTGACCACGACGGCGGGGGATGCGGACCTGCACCTCGGCGGTGCGGGGACGGCTCCCGGAAGCACGAGGCTGTCCGACTACATCCTCTCGTCGCAAGAGGTCTTTCCGCAGAACGTCGACACGATCCGCGTGACCCTCGCGGGATCGGAGAGCCCCACGACGAGCCTGACCACCCCGACGCTGAGCGACTACCTCAGCGCAAATCGCGGCATCCCGCTGGCCGTATGGGGCGTGCAGCCGGGTACGGCCTTCATCATCCAGGTCAACTGTGAGAACTCGGTGGCCCTTCCTTGCGGTCTCGAGGTTTCCGCCTCGGTTCCCGGCTCGGGGGCGGCCCCACCGGACTTCGGGGGCGGGACGGAGGTCCACTTCTTCGAGGTGCAGACCTTGCCGCCCGCGGCAGGCACCGTCTCGATCCTCGCCTCGACCCTGACGGGAGACGCGAATCTCTACATCGGGATGCCCGGAATGACGGCGCCTTCGAGCGACCCGGCGGATTATGTCTTCTCTTCCACGGCGTCGAGCGCCAGCTCCGCCAATGACCTGATCCTGATCGACAGCGGCGGTCTTCACGACGTCTTCGGCTTCACCAATCCCCTGATCACCTTGCAGAACTATCTCTCGGCGGGGGGGACCCTCTGGGTCGCCGTGGCCGGGCTGTCCGACTTGAATGACTATACCCTGCGCGTGACTTGCTCCCCCGTGGACCCGATTCTCTGCGGTCAGGTGCGTGGAGGGACGGTGAACGGCACCTCACAGACCCCGCCGGATCTGGCCAACGGGATGGAAACGAGATTCTTCCAGCTCGATCGGCTGCCTTCGACGGCCACCAGCGTCACGCTCACCCTCCAGAGCAACGGTGATGCGGATCTCCACCTTGCCGGGCCGGGCGTCCTGCCCGGGAGCGCCGCTCCCGGCGACTACATCTTCTCCTCCACAGAGAGGAACCCTTCCAACCAGGACTCGATCACGATCGATCTCACGGGACTACAGAACGCCGCGGGCGCGATGAACCCGACCGTCAGCATCAACGACTACCTCCAGTCCGCCGTTCCGATGGGGATAGCCGTGGCGGGCTACGAAGATCCGTTCACCAACTTCAGCCTATCGGTCTCCTGCGTGGCGCCTCCTCTAGTGATGCCGATCAGTTGCGGTGGGGCGACTTCCCTCACTCTACTGGGGAACGGGGGCGGGGCTCCAAATTTGAACAACCTGGTGCAGAACCTCTGGTTCGAGATCACCTCGATCCCGGCGGGCACGAACCGAATAGAGATCGGCATCTCCAACCAGACAGGGAACGTGAACCTCTACCTGGCGAACCCGGATGTCGTACCGGGCAGCCAGATCCTCGCCGACTACACGAGATCCAGTGTCAACTCGTTCTGGCCCGATCGGATCACCGTCTGCGACGGTGGCACGGCGAGCCTGTTCGGTATCTGGACCTCTCCTACGCTGCAGGACTACGTAATGTCCTCCGAAAACCTCTCCTTCGTCGTGGCGGGGATCGCCGTCCAGACGGACTTCACCGTGTCGGTGAAGTGCAATACCGGACCCGCGCAGGCCACGCCGACCCTGATCGACTGCGGGGATCTCATCCAGGACCAGGTCGGTGGCTCCTCCCAGTTCCCGCCCGATTTCGACAACCCATCGGAGGTCAAGTTCTTCGAGATCCCACTCGCCTCCGTGCAGGCCGCGTCGTCGGTCGTCCGGTTCCGGATCGACCCGGCGACCGGGCAGGACGCCGACCTCTACCTCCTCCGCCCCGGGGCAACCCCGGGCTCGCTCTGCTACGCCGACTATATCTTCCGGGACATCTCCGGAGGAAACGTCGACTGGATCCGCATCCGGGCTTCCGGGCTGGACACGTCCAACGGCGCAACGAGCACCGCCGCCCGACTCGCCGACTACCAGGCGGCCTCCACGAACCTCGGCTTCGCCGTCGCCGGTTGGGTGCCGACCGACTTCGCCCTCGACATCATCTGTAATTAGAGAAAAGAACCGCGGCTCAGGGTTCGTCTACCAGGTATGAGCAAGACCACGGCTGCTATCATCGCGGGCCTCATCGCGACCCTCTTCTGGGGGTGCTACGAGTTCATGCCCCGGCCGGCCACGGACGTGGTGGAATCGTACGATCCGCTCTCCGATACCTGGAACGCAGAGGGGCGCATGCCGGGAGCCCGTGCCTCTCCCGCTTGTGCGGAGTCGGGGGGGTTCATCTACGTCTCCGGCGGAAAACACCTCAAGCCTGCACATGAGCACTCGCTTCAGCGGTTCGACCCGCTGGCTGGCACCTGGGAGGTGCTCGCCCCCATGTCAAAGAGGAGGGCATACCACGAGATGGTCTCCGTCGGAACGGATCTGTACGTTCTGGGCGGCTCGGGGACCACGGTGGAAGTCTTCGATACGATCTCGGAGACCTGGTCCACGGCGCCCGACATGACGTTCAGCCGATCCTCCTTCGCGGCGGCCGAGTTGGCCAGGCGAGCCTCGACGACGTGGAAGCCTACGATCCAGGTCTGGGATCCTGGCAGGCCCTGATGCCCCTGCCGGGGCCGAGCTACGCGATCACGGCGGTCAGCGACGACGTTTTCGTCTATGCGGTGGGGCGGTTCGGCGCCCCTCAGGATGAATACGCCGTAGACATCTATGACCCATCGACCGACACGTGGACGATGGGTCCGCAGACCCCCTTCCCCTGCGTCAACTCCTCGGGCTCGGCCATCCTGGGCGCCGAGCTGTTCGTCCTCGCCTGTCCGCTAGACGGGCGAATTCCCTACCTCTACAGCTACGACACGATCGCCGGCCAGTGGTCCCTGCGGGCGACCAAGCACAACAGCGCCAGTGGTGTCGGCGTCGCGGCAAGCGGCACGAGTCTATACGTCTTCGGCGGCAGACTCAAATCCTAGAGACTGCTCGATTCCTCGCGTACCTGCTGGCATTGAATGGCCCAGGGTCGTCAATCGTCGTCGGGAGACTCGGCCTCGGTTTCGGGCGCTGGCGGCGGCTGCGGTTCAGCGGGGGGAGATTCGGGTTCGGGCGTGGCGTAGCTCCCCTCCGCCGCAGACCTCAAGGGGATGGGAAAGAAAAACAGATAGCCGGTCAGGGATCCATGGGTGCCGTGCTGATAGCCCAACAGTCCATGGGCTATCTTGAATGCCCCTCCGCTGAGCCGGCCACCATCCGTCTTGACCTCGTAATAAGATGAGTTCATCAGGTGGCCCCGGAGGACACCGGTACTACTCGAGTACTCCAGGAGACGACCCTCCGAATCGTAGTAGGCCCATTCTGATCGTGACCGTATCAGGCCGAGCGGACCCGGAGAGACCCTAACCTGGGCTATGAACCCATCCTTCGTTCGCGCGACGAATCCTAGGCCAGTGACCAAGAATGGAATCCATACGGCCGTCTCGTCGACAAATCCACGCGACGATGGCGAAGTCCTTTTATAACGCTCCACCAAGTCGGTGGGCATGTCCTGATCGAGATACCTTAGCCGCATCATCTTGCACCCGGCCGTCGCTCCCATGAGGAGGGCGGGCACGAGGATCATCCCGAGGAGACGGGACCGAGGCGACAGGATCGAACGGCTGTCGTCCATCTAGTCGATGACGAGCCAGCGGGAGCCGCTGACGAAGGGGCGGGGGGTAGCAGGCCCTATCGAGAGGGCCGGGAAGTCGTTGTTGAAGACCTCGAGGGCGTTGCCGGTGATGATCGAGGCGTCCCCCTGTGAGCCAATGGCCCGGAGGACGAGGCGCGACAGCTCGATCGTTCCCGTGAGGGACTGCCCGAGACTGGGGGCGTACGTGCCAAGGACCTCCACCTCGCCGGGGGTGTCGGACCGGACAGCCAGCGGCGCCTGGACGTCCGAACCTGCGTTCGCTGCGACAAACTCGAAGTGGGCAGGATCAAAGGTGACCAGGGCCCTGTAGGAGCCGAACGTCTTGCTCCCCGCGTCGAGAATGAGCGGGACCGTGACTGTCTTGCCCTGCTCGACCGGCCCGATCCCGAGCTGGAAATCGAAGTCCCCCTCCGTCAGTGGAGAGGCCGTGTCTGCGTAGACCAGGGCCGTGGCCTGAAACAATCCGTTCGTGACGGTGAGCATCGCCGTCCCGGCGCCCCGCCGGGTGACGAGGCCCTCGGGGGAGACGTCCGCCACGGCCATGGAGGAGGTCGCGTACGTCGTCCCTTCCGTGGAGGCCGTGAGGTCGACCGTCCTGCCGGTGTCCGTCAATCCGGTCACCCGGAGCTGGACCGTGGACGAGACGTCACGGAGCATCACGGCGGCCGGGGCGATCTCGATCGACTGGACCGTACCGAGAGGCGTACGGCTCCCGCTGCTGCTGCCCCCGCCGCAGGAGACGACGAAGAGGCAGACGAAAAGGAGCGCTGCCGACCCTTTGATGATTCGGGTATTGCTCATTCTAGAAACCGATCACTCCCGCTGCCTTCGCCCGTATGGCGGCAGCGTCCCTGGCGTCCAGCGATCCGTTCCGATCGGCGTCGCCTAGAAGGAATTGAACTGTCGTGAGGACGCGCAGGCCGAGCACGGCCTCCGCCACTATGCGGGCATCGGTGTCGTTCACGACGCCGTCCCCGTTGACGTCTCCCGCCTGCCGATCGAGCCGGTAGTCGATCCGGAGGACCGGCTTGATCCGTGTGACTGCGGGATTCTCCCGGAACCGATCGTACCCACTATCCCACGAGAAGAGGTTGTCGGTCCCGTAGGGCCCGTCCATCCGGAAGGAGACCGTGCCTTCGGCGATGCGATCGTGAAGGGCGGGGAGCTGGGCCGACGAGACCGCGAAGACGTTCGTCTGACCCGGCACCAGATCGCTGTTCAAGAGGGCAGGATCGAGGGTGTAGAGGGTCCGGGCGCTCAGGATGCCGTTATAACCCTCCTGCCTCCAGTCCGCGTCGATCTCGACCGCCAGAAGCTTCAGCGCCCAGAGTCCGCCGGTGGGTCCCTTGCTCGAGACGTCCTGCCCCATGAACTCCACCGCTGCGGAATCGAAGATCATGTTGGAGGTGCCGCCCGGCACGAACGGGAGCCGGAACAAAGCGGCCCCGTGATAGTCGAAGGAGGAGAGGTACCCGGCGTAAACGTCGTCATCCCCGAAGAAGTTGGACTGCGGCCTGTCGCTACGGACGAATCCAATGTCCGCCTCTTCCGGCGAGATGAGGATTTGCCCGGGGGGAAACGCCGTCACATCCACCGTCCAGGAGCCGGTGGCTCCTGTGTCGTCCGTCACGATGACGGTGACCGGGTAGGTCCCGCTGCTGGCATACCAGTGGGTCACGGTGTCCGTGCTCGTGGTAGTGACCGTCCCGTCCCCGAAGTCCCAATCGTAGCTCTGGATCGTGCCATCATCGGAGACGACCGCGGTAAAGACGACGGGAAGAGGAGCCACCCCGACAGGGGGCTGGGCAATGATCCGGACGAACGGGTCGGTGTCGGGCGGAGGCCCGATTCCCCGCTCCCACATCCGCAGCTCGATGATGTACTTGTTCGCCCCGTAGAAGAGATCGATGTCGGCCTGCACGACGCCGAATCTCCCGTCGAGGAATCTGGGGCCGGACGGAGGAAGATAGAAGAGACCCTCCCAGGCGGCCCGATCGATGAAGGCGGGGCCGATGTCCTTCCGGATGTCCCAGAGGACGCCTCCCCAGACCTCGCCCCCGCGGTGCGGCTCGAAGCCGTTGGCGATCAGGAAGTCGGGATAGATCCTCGGGGGCGTGAAATTCTTGTTGTCGAGGTTGCGGAGGAACGGGCGGGTCAGGATCACCGCCTCGCCCAGCTCGGGGTCGCCGTTGAAGGTGCCGCCGAAGAAGTCGGCGGCTCCCTCGTTCATCCCCCCCACCTCGTTGAAGCCGTACCCCATCGAGATCGCCCGGTCAAACATGAAGTGGCAGTACTCGTGGTAGATCACGTCGTCCGCGGCGAAGTCGGTGAAGTTCACGCCATCCCCGTCTCCGAAGTAGATCCCCGAACCGTTGTAGTAGGCGTTGTTGAACATGAACCCGTCGTGGACGATGGCGGGGAGCTGGATGTCGGCCCCTGTGAACAGGAGCGTGGACTGCAAGTAATCGTGAAAGAGATTCACGTGATAAAAGACATTGAGCTCGTCGAAGCGCGTGTTGAAGACGGGGTAGCTCCACAATACATCGGGGGGGCCGCTGTAGCTGACCGCAGGGGCGTCGTCGTTGAACACTCGCGTGTAGGGACCCTGCATCGAGGTGGTGACCGATGCGGCCCCGGCATCGTCGTAGTTTCCCAGGGCGTCCGTCACGACCACATTGCCGCTGCGCGTCACGTACGCATCACGGAAGGGGAGATTCGTGAGTCCCGGGTCGCGGACCCAGTTGTTCAGCCAGACATCCCCCGAGACATTGCCATACATGATCTGGTCCTGGGCCTCGAGGATCTCTCCGCTCTTTGCATCGACATAGACGAGCCAGCGAGCGAACGGCTCCCTCGTCGGGAACTCGATCTTCCAGGCGAGGTGGTAGCCGCCATGGAGCGGGTAGATGACGAGGGAGTATGCGGGGGGTTCGTCGAGGTCCTCTGGCCTCGTCCCAGGAGCGAGATGCTCCAGGGCGAAGTCGAGGGCCCCCTCTCGCGTGAGCGCGGGATTCGTGCCGAGGTTGTCCGGGATGCCCGGGAAATATCTCCCTGACGCCGCGACCGCCTCTCTCAGGATGAGCCCTCCGGGGCCGGGCCTCCTGCGCAGGCTCACCGTATACCCGCCTCCGACCACGGGCAGGGGGCCGTGGTACTGCAGCAGGGACACATGATCCGTGCTCGGGCGGGCAGTGACTCTCCAGACCCTCAGGGGAGCGGTGCGTGGATCACTCCAGACGCCCGGCGCCAGGGGATCCGGGATGATCAGGTCCGATTGCTCCGTCAGGAATCGTAGGGCGCCCTCCGCAGCCGATCCCACGAAAGGTCGCGAGAGCTTGCCGGAGAGTGCGGCGGGACTCCCTGTCCCGGTATCCCACAGGACCTCCACTCTCCCGTCACGGGCCTCCTCGAGCTCGGCCAGGGCCGCCGTCTGCCCCGCGGTGGGGGCGCGGCCAGGGGCAGCGGGCAATGGATGGTTTCCGGGAAAGGGGAACGGCCCCTCCTGTGCCCAGGCGGCCACAGGCAGGGAGAGCAGGATTGTGGCGCCCAGGAGGGCCCTCGTCGCTGTCGCTCTCAATCGTCCCCCCTTGAACCAGGTGAAAATTGCTTCGGAAGCCTCCATAGTAGTGAGCGACGGCATGCCGAGTCAAGGCAGGTCTTGTCTCCATACTGTAAACACTCCCCGGGGAGGCCCTGTCGCCCCTTGACAGGTGCCGCCGGTCCGAACATTATGATGGGAGATTCTTTTCCACCCACGCGCCCCGGACCGGGGACCGGAGTGCGACGGCCGCTTCTAACCGCCGAAAGGACAGGAAGATGAGATTCCGGACACTCCTCTACGGGCTTCTGATGGTCTGTCTCTTCGCCGCCCCCGCCGTCGCGCAGGCGGGCGCCCTTCGAGCGGACGAGGAGCAGGTACCCAAGGGGCCTCGCCTGAAGACTCTCAAGACCGACCTCCAGAAGGCGATCCTGGCGCAGAACAAGCAGCGGATCGAGGAGGCTCTCTTTCAGTATCGAGTGGTGGGAGGCCGCAAGGCCATCCGCTCGCTGATGGCTATCCTCCCGAAAATCCCCACGAACATGAACACGGCCTACTGGCAGGTGATCAACGGAATTGCCGCCTTCGAAGACGAGGAGGGCCTCGTCGAGCTTGCAGCGAAGATCATCGAGAACAAGTCCAAGGGCCTGTCACGCGACCTCATGTATGGGCTCCGGAACAACCGGGACTCGAGGGTGATTCACGCCCACACCGTGATCCTCGCCAAGGGGAACGCTGCGCTCCAGCAGATGTCGATCGATCAACTTACCGACATCCGCGTCATCGAGTCGGTGGACGCGATCATCGCCGCCTGGAAGGACGGAAGCTTGAAAAAGTCGATCGCCTGGTGGGCGGATCGATCCCTCCAGATCTTGACGGGAGCGAACCTCGGCAACGACCCGGAGCGGTGGCACGAATGGTGGCAGTATCAGAGGGAGAAGGGTCTCCCCAAGTCGAAGGACGATGACGACTACAGCGGGATGGCCACCGACAACCTGGACCCGATCCGGAAGTACGAATTCAAGATCCTCAAGAAGATGCCGAAAGGCCGGGTGGTGGTGCTGCACAACGACTGCGAAAAGTGCGATTTCGACACCATCCAGAACATCCTGGGGCGGATGAATATTCCCCATACGGTCGTCACCCGCAAGGAATTCGAGAAGCCCTCCTACACTCTGAAGGGCGTCATGGCCCTTGTGGTCAACTGCACTCGAGTCAAACCCCTCTGCCACTGCCCGACCTGCGTACCCGGCGGGACCAGGACGGACCGGGCGTACAGGTGCACCCAGTGCGACAAGCACGACTCGTACAACCACCTGATGAATTCGAAGGGGATCAAGAAGATCAAGCGGTTCGTCGAGAAGGGCGGGAACCTCTTCACGGAAGACTGGGGCGTGAAGGAGATCATCGAGATCAACTGGCCCAAGTTCCTGGTGTCTGGCAGCTATCTGAAGGAGCAACAGGTCGACATTGCACCGGCCAGGGGGCGCACGTCCCATCCCCTGATGCGGGGGGTCTTTGCAGACCCCGCGGATCGCCTCGCCGATGGCGACGACAATGACGACAACGGAGACGGCGGGAAGCCCGATCCGGAAGACCAGAGGACCAAGGACGGCAAGAAGACCCTGACGCCGCAGGACGAAGAGGAGATCATCCGCCGCATCCGCACCCTCAACCACGAGTGGAAGGTGGATGACGAGAGCCCGTATCTGAAGATCAAGAATCCCCGAGAGGTCGCCAAGCTATTGGAGAGCGAAAAGATAGGCAAGCTCGCCAATGGCCACGACGGCGTGGCGGTGACCTTCTTTCCCCGCCGTGTGGGCGCGGGAAGCGGAGCGGCGAGCGATGGCGTCGAGCGGAGGCCCTCAGGCAGGGTCCTGCACGTCCTCAGCCACTTCGGGAAGCAGGCCTCGCTCGAGGACGAATACGCCCTCCAAAACCTCCTGTTGAACTTCCTGCTCGAGGCGAACCGGTACTGGTACAAGGCGAAGCAGGCGAAGGAAAAAGCAAAGAAATAGGAGCGGCCACCGAGAGCCGCTTCCGAAGCAAATCGAAAAAAGACCCCCGGGCGGGAGCCGCCCGGGGGTTTTTCTATGCGCGAATAGGGGCTGTCCCCTATCAGGGGAAGTAGTAGTAACCGAGGATGATGGCCATATCGTCATTCGATGTGAGGCCGAACTGCAGCGATGGGAACCTCGGACCATCGGTCGGATGATCGTTGTGATGGGTCGTCTCGTAATAGATTCCCTGGCCAGCCTGGAACGAGAGCGGCGGATCGAAGCGCATCAGCGGGGGATGCTGCCAGTCGGTCGTCTGCCCGATCTGCCAGTCGATGGCGGCTCCGTTGTGGAAGAACGTCTCGAACAGGATCCCCCTCTTGTGCATGTGCGTCCCGAGGAGGATCAGCTCTGCGGGCTGGTTGAAGGTCATGGTCTGGCTCGTCGTCCGGGTGTCGAATGGAAGGACGAAGATGTTGAAGTTGTTGTCGATGAAGGCGATCGCCTCGTGCTGGACGCTGGCCACAGGGATCGTCCACAGATTCACGTACACCTTCCCCACGATCGGCACGTTGAAGGTGTTCACATAGTGCGAATCCAGGAGAAGGGGCTGATTGGGCTTCAGCTTGACCGCGACGCCGGAGGGGAGGCTCACCTCGGCCGTGGGAGATTGAGCGGCAGCGAGGACGGATCTGAGCCAGCGATCGGCCGGGCCTTCGTTGAAGATGTCGAAATGCCCCGGGGGGAATCCCCCTGGATTGCTCCCGTTGTACGTGTAGAGGATGAAATGGTGGCTCCCCTCGTTCATGACGATCTCGAACCGGTTGACGTATTCCTCCGTCGGATTCCCGAGATACAGGAACTCCCCGACCTCCATGTCCCCTCCGGGCAGGAGGTTGAACGGCGACAGCTCGATCTGGTACCCCTGCCCCGGAGGAGGAGGCGCAGGGGGGGTGGCAGGATTCCAGACGTCCTGCGGGACATCCTCGTCCCCCGGTACCGTGCCCCGGCGAGGGGCACCGGCCGCGACCCAGACGGTGAAGACGTCTATCTTCTCTGAATCGAGCACAGGGAGCCCCTCGGGCATGAAACCGCCCTCGCCCGGGGTGAGCGGACCGTGGAGCTTGCGGAGAAGGAAGCTGTAATCGAAATCATTTGGTGTGATTCTGAAGTCCCCGCGGGCGGCTGCGACGGGGTTGTCGGGGACCACATTCACGATGCTGTCGTAGGAGACCTGCCGGTGGAGGACGAGGCCGCCCTTCACGGACTGGAAGCTGTGACAGCTCGACGAGGCGCAGGAGATGTCGAGGATGCCGGTCTGGAGCCGATCGAAGGTCCCCTCCTCGCCTGTCTGGAAGGACGTCGGCACCGGGGCCAAGCTCATGGCAAGGTCGAGGGTCTGGCCGGAGACGTCCTGGATGTTCTCCGTCAGGACCACCTGGAAGTCCGCTGATTCGGCCAGGGGCCCGTTCGGGGTGAAGGTAAGGATCCTGCCGGATGCGTCAATCCTGTAGGAGCCGGCGATGGCGACGGTCGGCTGGGCCGTCTCGGCGACGATGAAATTGGTGCCATACTGGATCGAGACGTTCTTCACGGCGTTCGTGAACTCGATCTGGATGACCGAAATCACCGCCATGTCGGTCGATCCGTCCGCCGGGGAGATCGAGTCGACCAGGAAGGGCCCGAGAGGCTTATCGCTGCTCCCTCCGGAGCAGCCGGCGGCCACGAGCAAAAGGGCACTCAAGCATATCGCCGTCAGGCGCAGGGTCTTCATCTCGTCCTCCCCAAGGCCGGGGTTGGCCTAGGCGTCTCCCCCGGGACAGGTTGTAGGATTCACATAACTTAGCGGAGATGGACCGTACGGTCAACCTGGGGCTCGAAATGGTCCGCCTCTCCCCCCTGAAACGCCGGGAAACAATCCATCGACTGATTGGCTCCCCATTGGCTCCCCATTGGCTCCCCATTGACTCCCCATTGACTCGATGTGATCGCAATTCCCGGGCCGCTCGCGTTTGATCGAGCAGCTGAGAAATGAGCGAAAATCTCGCAGTAGATCACTGCCAGAGAATCGAATTCCGCCGGCTTTGTCGGAGGGCGCTGATACGATTGCCGGGCTGCACGGTCATACCTCACTGGGGACGTGCGGCCCGTTTCCGGAGAGCGGTGACCTCCCTCGGGTCACCAGCCTTCCTCTCCATTACAGCGGGTAGGGTTTCTGCGGTTTGTCACGCTGCGGTTTGCCCGAGAAGTGCTGCTGTCGGTCCTTTTCCGGTCGCGGTGGATCACGTAATATAGGAAACATCAAGGCCCCGGGCTCAGGGGATTCTTGTGCGAAAGGGGGAGTCAATGGGGAACCTCCGTTCCTCAGAAGGTCTGGATATGGGTAGAACGTCACCGGAGATAGCGGTCACCGCGAGGAAGGGCCTACGCATCGAGCGCAGGTACACCCATTCCCGGATGCATCCTTACGACCAGGTCGCTTGGGACCGGAGGACGGCGGCGATCACCAATGACAAGGGCAAGGTCATCTTCGAACAGAAGGACGTCGAGGTCCCCGAAACCTGGTCACCGACAGCCACCAACGTCGTGGTATCCAAGTACTTCAAGAGCGCCGTCGACCGTCCGGGGCGGGAAAGCAGCGTCCGGCAACTTATCGATCGTGTGGCGCTCACCATCGGGGAGTGGGGCGGCGACCAGGGATATTTCGCCGACCCGAACGACGCTGAAAGCTTCAAGATGGAGCTGACCCATCTCCTCCTTCACCAGATGCTGGCCTTCAACAGTCCGGTCTGGTTCAACCTCGGGATCGTCCCCCGACCCCAGATCTCTGCGTGTTTCATCAACTCCGTGGACGACGACATGGTGTCGATCCTCACCCTCGCCAAGACGGAGGGGATGCTCTTCAAGTGGGGCTCCGGCACGGGGACCAATCTCTCCACGATCCGATCGTCGAAGGAGCGGCTCTCCAGCGGTGGCTGGGCATCCGGGCCCGTCTCCTTCATGCGAGGCTACGACGCCTTCGCCGGTGTGATCCGGAGTGGGGGGAAGACCCGCCGGGCCGCCAAGATGGTGATCCTCAATATCGATCATCCCGATGTGGCCGAATTCATCCGTTGCAAGCATGAGGAGGAGAAGAAGGCCTGGGCCCTGATCGAGGCGGGGTATGACGGCTCGTTCGGGGGAGAGGCCTATAACTCGATCTTCTTCCAGAACTCGAACAACAGCGTACGGGTCTCCGACGAGTTCATGCGGGCGTGCGAGGAGGATAGGGAGTGGACCACGCGGGCGGTAGTGTCGGGGGAGGTGGTCGATCGCTATCGTGCGAAAGATCTCCTCCGCATGATCGCCGAGTCGGCTCACGCCTGCGGCGACCCCGGTCTGCAGTACGACACGACGATCAACGACTGGAACACCGTCTCCAACACCGACCGGATCAATGCGACGAATCCGTGTGGTGAATATATTCATCTGGACGACACCGCCTGCAATCTCGCTAGCCTCAATCTCCGCAAGTTCCAGCGAGAAGATGGTTCGTTCGATGTAGATTCGTTCAAGCATGCCGTCCGGATATCGATCACGGCTCAGGAGATCCTCGTCGATAACGCCTCCTACCCGACGGAAAAGATCTCCGAGAACAGCCCGCTCCTGCGGCCCCTGGGTCTCGGATACGCGAACCTCGGGGCGCTGCTCATGTCGCGAGGGCTTCCCTACGACAGCGACGAGGGGAGGGCGTACGCTGGCTCTATCACGGCGCTGATGACCGGGGAGGCCAACCGGGTCTCCTCCGAGATTGCCGAGACCAAGGGGGCTTTTGCCCATTTCGAGAAAAACCGAGAGCCGATGCTCCGCGTGATGCGAAAGCACCAGGCAGGTGTAGAAGACATCGACGCCAACCTCGCCCCGACGGATGTCCTCGACGCGGCGCGGGATGCCTGGGCCGATGCGATCCGGGGAGGCGAGAAGTACGGTTACCGGAACTCCCAGGTCTCGGTATTAGCGCCGACTGGAACTATTGGTTTTATGATGGATTGCGACACGATGGGAGTCGAGCCCGACATCGCCCTGGTCAAGTACAAGAAGATGGTCGGGGGCGGTCTCCTCAAACTGGTCAACCAGACGGTTCCTGAGTCCCTACGAACGCTGGGTTACAAGGCCGACGAGATCGAAGGAATCATGGACCACGTGGACGAACAGGCGACGATCGAGGGGGCCCCCGGACTGAAGGAGGAGCATCTCCCCGTCTTCGATTGTGCATTCAAGCCGGCAAACGGGAACCGGACCATCCACTATCTCGGCCACGTCGACATGGTGGCCGCCGTCCAACCCTTCCTCAGCGGCGGCGTCTCCAAGACGATCAATATGCCTGAGGACACCACCGTCGAGGACATAGAAAAGGCCTATGTGGCGGGGTGGAAGAAGGGGTTGAAGGCTCTCGCCCTCTATCGAGACGGTTGCAAGAAGGCTCAACCGCTCAACACCTCCCTGGACAAGGTCGAAGACAAGAAGAAGAAGGTCACCGACAGTTCCGGCTTCCAGCCAATCCGACGAAGGCTGCCGGACGAACGGAAGTCCATCACGCACAAGTTCAGCGTGGGCGGCCACGAGGGTTACATAACTGTCGGGATGTACGAGGACGGCTTGCCCGGAGAGATCTTCGTCACGATGGCGAAGGAAGGCTCGGTGGTCTCGGGTCTGATGGACTGTGTCGCCACCGCCACATCGATTTCCCTTCAGTACGGGGTGCCGATGAAGGTCCTGGTGAACAAGTTCAGCCACACTCGGTTCGAACCCGCGGGCTTTACCAACAACAAGCAGATCCCGATCGCGAAGTCCGTGATGGACTATATCTTCCGTTGGTTGGCCCTGAAATTCCTTCCGACGGAGCAACGCCCACCGGAGGCGGTCTCGGCAGGAAAGGGGGCGTCTCTCGTCGCGGATGCGCCAACCACCTCAGGATCGGATGGGAACGGCTACAAGACACAAGGCTCGCTCGAGAGCCGTGAGCAGGAGATCTTTCAGGCGCATGCCGACGCGCCGCCCTGTCCGGAGTGCGGATCGATCATGGTCCGCAATGCCGCCTGCTACCAGTGCTTGAACTGCGGCAGCACGAGTGGATGTGGTTAGCATCCTGCTGCGGCGGGACCACGCGAGATAAGTAGGATCAGAAACTGCGCCGGGGTTTGGACGACCTCGGCGTAATTTTTTCGCGCTTGTACCACTCGAGGGACTTGCCGGGATGATCCTCCGTCAAGGCCAGAAACTTGAGCCGCTCCTCGTCCGCGATGGGACGGAACGGGAGGACAGCGGAGGCGGCGGCCTCCACCTCCACGAGCGTCTTGAGGCCCACGATGGCACAGGAAATGGGAAGGCTGGCGGCGTAACGGATGCATTCCCCCACCAGAATGGTTTTTTGCTTGGGCAGTCGACCGGCGGCGAGGACCTTCATCGCGATCACCCCCATCTTCTTCTCCACAGCCGCCGGCAGGACTTTCTCCTCGAAGCTGACGAAGTGAGGGTCGGCCGGGTTGAGGGGCATGAGCATCGTGGCGAAGTCATACTCCTTGATCACCCGCAGATGAAGCTCCGGGTTCGTGTGCCCGGTGACGCCCAGGAATCGTACCTTGCCCGCCTTGATCGCGTCCTCGCCAGCTCGAACCGACCCGTTGTCATCGAAGAGAGCGTCGACGTCCTTATGATTCCGGATGCTATGGATCTGCCAGAGGTCCACGTGATCGGTCCCTAGTCGCACGAGGCTCGCCTCGAGATCCTTCATCGCCGCCTTCCGGCCTCGAGGAAGGGTCTTTGTTGCCAGGATCACCCTGTCTCTCTTTCCCCGGATCGCCTTGCCGACCCTCAATTCGCTCGTCCCGTTGCTGTAGGAAGGGGCGGTGTCGAGGTAATTCACACCAACGTCGAGAAGCCGATGCACGACACCGATAGCCTTGTCCTCATCGGCCAGGCTGCCGACGGGGTAAGCGCCGAGGCCGAGCAGGGAGACCTGCAGGCCCGTCTTGCCCAGGGGCCGGACCGGCATGACCGGCGGCTGGCCGTTCGCCCACACGCCTCCGCCCAGCGCCGTCCAGCCCAAGGCGAGCGCCGTCGATGCAAGAAATTCTCTTCGGCTCCACTCCCGCCTGGGGTCTATCAACGGATTCCTCCTCTCCTTGCAATCCGGTCAGAGCGTCAGACGAGGTGACGGCCACCATCCAGTGAGAGCACCTCGCCCGTGATGAAGTCCCCTCCCTCCAGCAAGAACAGGACCGCATCCACCAGCTCGCTCGTCTTGCCCAGCCGGCCGAGAGGCGTCGCTCGGGCCCAGCGTTCCTGCTCCTCGACCGATGTTCCCTCGGGGGGAAGAATCGTGCCCGGGGCGATCGCGTTGACCTGGACCTCGGGGGCAAGCGCCTTTGCAAGACCCTTCGTCAGGGCCACGAGTCCGGCCTTGGCGACGGAGTAGGGGATGTACTCCTTCCAGGGTCTGAGGGCGGCCACGTCCGCCAGATTGATGATCTTCCCCGCCCCTCCCTTCTTCATCAAGGCGCCTGCAGCCTGAGAGCAGAAGAACGGAGCCTTCAGGTTTACCGAGAGCAGATTGTCCCAGTCCTCCTCGCTCGCCTCCTCCAGCGGGGTTCGAATGAATGTCGAGGCGTTGTTGACCAGAATGTCAACGGTCCCGAAGTGCGTGGCCACCATCTCGATCAGGCGACGGCACGCTTCGGCGTCCCGAAGGTCTGCCCCGAACGGCTCCGCCTCGCCACCCGCCTTGCGGATTTCGCCGACCAGCTCGATCGCTTCTCTCTCGGAACGGTGGTAGTGGACGCCGACCCTCGAGCCCCGCCGGGCCAGGCCGAGCGCCACCTCGCGCCCGAGCCGTCGAGCGGCCCCGGTGACCAGAGAGATGCGTCCTTGTAGATTCAAACCGTTTTCCTTCTCTCCGGCACGCGACTCCTCGACGAACCGCAGGAGCGGAACGAGCCACGTGACTATTCCTTCGGCATTATAGGGCGACCAGAAAGGGCCCTCAAGCGGGGGGTCCCATCTTCCTCTCGCTTGACGGGCCCTGGAGAGGCCCATAGATTGAGCCTCCACGACCGGCAAGATCAGGGTGCAATGAAGATCGATCCCTCTCAACTCGGCCCCAAGGAGAATTACCTCCTTCTCATCTCGGCTATCGTCCCGCGGCCAATCGCATTCGTCTCCACACAGGGGCGGGGCGGGGCGCTGAACCTGGCTCCCTTCTCCTTCTTCATGGGAGTGAGCACGGACCCCCCGACCGTTGCCATCTCCGTCGGCCGAAGAAAGGGGGAGAAGAAGGACACATCACAGAACATTGCCGATACCGGCGAGTTCGTCGTCAACGTAGTCGACGAATCTGTGGCCAAGCGGATGGTCCAGTCTTCCGGGGATTTTCCTCCGGACGTCGACGAATTCGCCATCACGGGACTCACGCCCGCACCGTCGGAAAGGGTTAGACCGCCACGCGTCGCCGAGTGCAAGGTCAGCCTGGAGTGCCGCGAGGTCCTCACGGTCTTGGTGGGCAGGAAGAAGCAGAGCCTCATCCTGGGACAGATTCTGATGATCCACGTCGACGACGCGATCCTGGACGGGGGGGTGATCGATACATCCAAGTTGCGTCCCATCGGAAGACTCGGGGGCTCGAACTACAGCAGGACGAGAGACATCATCGAGATGCTCCGCCCTCAGATCGACCCGAACCCTCCGCCCAAGGACCCTTGACGGGATCTCTCCCACTGCCGGCCTGCTGGCCTTGACGATCGCCGCTACCTGTTGTACGTTTCCATCGTCGGGGGGATGAGGAACTTGGCCGATGCCACATCTCCCCGGTGACTGGGACTTCACCAAGACGGAACTCCTCGAAGAAGAAACCCAAATCCACCAAGACACCGAATACGGTGGCGGGGCGCCCCCCGAAGCAGTGCGAATCTACCACCGGGCCCCACGAGTATCTGAAGGGATCTGCATCGAGTTCGTGGGTGGAAAGAGGGTCCCGGTCGGCGAGAGCGTCCGGATAGGCAGGAACTTCTTCAACGAGGTCGTGGTCTTCGGCGACACCTTCATCTCCCGGCGGCATGCCGAGATCGGAACCCGCGACGGCAAGTTGTATGTGATCGACCTGGGCAGCCGGAACGGAACCTATCTCAACGGAAGACCTCTCCCCAAGAGGGAGGAGGCACCCTTGAAGCCCGGCGACACGATCCTTTTCGGGTCCACGGCGGAAGCCACCGTCATTGCCGTCGAGCAGGAAACCTGAGCTCCCTGTCCCATCTCACCGTTCCGCATTCCTTCTCGATTCGATAGCCTCCCTGGCCTTCAGCAAGCGATACAGCGTCGTGTGGATCGGCGTCGGAACCCCCGCCGATCGGCCCGCTCGCATGATGGCTCCGTTGAACGCCTCCACCTCGGTGGGCCGGCCTCTTCGGACGTCCTGCTGCGTTGAGGTCTCGAACTCGGGGTAGCGCCTGCAGAAATCCAGGTGGCCTGAAATCTTCTCCTCGTCGATCGGTGAGTCCTGGGACCCGCTCACCGCTGCTGCCTCCTCGAGAGCGGCCCGGGTGGTTTCCTCCGACCGGGGATCGCGAATCAGATCCCCGACTCGGCACCCGGTGATGGCCGGAATCACATTGATCACGGAGTTGCCGACAAGCTTCTCCCACAAGTCGTGCCGTACCGCTGAAGTCAGCCGGCACGGGATTCCCGACTCCTCGAAGAAGCTCCGGAGCTTTCGTCCCCTCTCGGACTCCCCTCCTGAAACCTCTCCGATCACGAGCCGCCCGCCCAGGTCGTGCCGGATCTTGCCCGGGCTCTCGGCGACGGCCCCGACATAGGCCACACACCCCATCACGCGGTCCACCCCCAGGACGGAACCCGCCATGTCCTCGCTTTCGACTCCGTTCTGGAGGGGCAGGATCACCGTTCCCTCCCCGAGGCAGGGGCGCGCCGACTCCAGGGCCGCTTTCAGATCGTAGGTTTTTGTGCAGATCAGGATCAGGTCGGCCGGACCGATCTCCTCCGCCCGATCCGTCGCCCGGATGGGGATGGAGTATCCCCCCTTCGCGCCGAGAAGCCGAAGGCCGTCGAGACGGATCGCCTCGAGGGCTATCCCGCGGCCAAGCAGCACCACGTCTCGTCCCGCCCGGGCCAGCATCCCGGCGAACGCCCCACCGACGGCTCCGGCTCCGACCACGACGACACGCATCCGATCCCTCCAACGAATCCGATCCGACCAGGCCGGAGCATGTTCCCAGGCTGCTATCAGTATTCGCTGTGGGCCCTGAAGATGAGGCCGGGTATCGCCTGCCCATCGCCATCCGTGATCCGCACGGCGAACCGCCAATGGCGACGAGACTGGGCAGCTTTTACCAGGAGGGTGTTCGGACCCTTGTTCAAGGTCGCCTTCATCCGGTACTGGTCCGGTCGAAATCTCTTCATTCGACCGCGATCGATAAGTTCCTCTCGCTTCAACTCCTCTCCGTTCAACCAGATGGTGATCGCGCTATCGCTCCCGCATCGGATCTCCACTTCCATCTCGGCAGGCGATTGGATCGTCGTTGTTGCGTAGGCGAGGACGTACCGTGATGGGAGGAAATCACATTCGCGGAGATCCGCGAAGCCCATCGGATGATTGGATCGATACCTCCGCCATCGAACGATCTGGCCGAGAGACCGGTAGGAGGCGTCGAGATCCAGATCCTCCTCTTCCGGGGCGTAGGTACGCAGGTAGCCCCGACCATCACTGTCGTCGAAAGGTCCGAGGCAGTACCACTCCCGGATCATCCCGTAGCGATCGAAGCGGGCCTGCCCCGTGTGCGATCGGAGGAATCGGATCCAGCCTTGATCGATCTCCGCAAACGGCTCGCCGATGGCCCAGGAGAGGGCCTGTCGTATCCCCCCCCGGGCCTTCGTCTTCCGGAGAGCGGCAAGAATCACAGGGAATCCGTGTTGCTCGACGAGATAGCTGATGAAAGTCGAGCTGTAGGCGTATGTCTGGCGCACGGAGAGGGACTTCCGGCTGAGCTGAGTGATGCTGGCCGGAGTGGCCTCCGAGTCCATCTCGAGGAAGTCGCCATGCGTAAACTGGAACAGCTCCTCCTCCAGCGTAGGCCGCTCGATGTCGTTCATGTGATTGGAGATATACGTGGCAAGCCCCTCATTGAACCACGACGGGAGCGGGATACCGGCCACACGAGCGCTGACGAAATGCGTGTACTCGTGGACCAGGTTTCTGTGAATATCATCGTATTTCTTGGAGTAGATCGCTTTCTCGCCGGCGTATCCGAAATACTCCAGCCGGCGATTGGTCATGAGCGGAGTCGAATAGATCTTCACCGTCGTCCGCTTCGCGGGATAGAATTCGAAAATCGCCCCGACCTTCCGATAGACCTCCTCGAGCCGTTCCTGGATATCCCCTCGAAACGGCTCTCCATAATCCAATTCGAGGTGAATCTCGAAGTGTTCGGTCCTGTCGACGACGACGTAATTGTACTGATCGAGGAAGACGTCCGGCTTTACGATGACGCGGCAGCCCGAGATGAGAAGCAACGAGGTCAGGAGAAGTCGGGGGAACAGGCGAGCCAGCATGAACCGATGGTATCACGCTGTGGCAGACCCCTCAAGGAACCAAGGGTAGAACGGCCCTGTCATGAGGCCTATAATCCACACAGAGGAGATCATGGATCCCGCCTACTCCGATCGGCCACGACTGCGAGCCCTGGAGATTTTCCCCGTGGAAGTCGAAGGAAAGCGGATGATCTGCATTCGCGATCCGAGCGGCTACACCGAAAGCACGGTCGTCGTCACACCCGCCGCCATGGTTGTCCTCTCACTGTGCGACGGGTCCAACACCCGCCTGGACGTTCAGGCCGAATTCACCCGCAGGTTTAGCGAGATCCTCGAATCGGCGCAGCTTTCCCAGCTCCTGGAACAGATGGATGAGAACCTTCTGTTGGAGGGGGAGAAGTTCGACGATCATCGCCGGTCCGTGGAGGAAGAGTTCCTGAGGCTGGAATCGAGGCCGGCCGCCTTCGCGGGGAAAGTCTACCCCGAGGAAGGCGCCGCCCTACGAAGCCACCTCGAAGGGATCTTCTCCGGGGGGGAGGCGAACGGCCTGCCGGATCTCACCCGGCAGGACGGAAGCCTGCGGGGAGCTATCGCCCCCCACATCGATTTCGAGCGAGGGGGGCCTACCTATGCCCACATCTACAAGGTGATCGGCGAGGAGGCGAGCGCGTCGCTCTTCGTGATCTTCGGCACCGTACACGCTTCAACGGAAATGACCTACACGGCCACGTCCAAGCATTTCGAGACCCCCTTGGGGAAAGTACTGACGGATAAGGCATCGGTCGAGCGCCTCACCCGTCGCTACGGTCGAGACCTGTTCCGGGACGAGTTTGCTCATCGATCGGAGCACTCGATTGAGTTTCAAGTAGTATTCCTGCGATACCTCTTTCCGGACCTCGAGATCTCGATACTCCCGATCCTCTGCGGCAGCTTCCATAGCCACGTGACTTCAGGCCAGAGCCCGATGGACGACCCAGCCGTGGCAGACTTCATCGAGGCGATTCGTGAGGTCATCAAGGAATCCGGGAAGAAGCCGTTCTACATCGCCGGCGCCGACCTGGCCCATGTGGGTCTCAAGTTCGGCCATAGCGAGGCTCCCACGCCGGAATCGTGCGAGAGGCTGAAGGGTGAAGATCACCTGATGCTGGATCACGCCGTCAAGGGGGACGGCGAGGCATTCTACCGCTCGATCCAGGAAGAGGGGGACGAGCGTAACATTTGTGGCCTGTCTCCCATCTACACGCTACTCAAGGTCATGGACAAGCCGAGGGGGAAGGTGATCAAATACGCACAGAGTCCGGATCCGACACTTCCGTCCGTCGTTTCCTACGCGGGAGTGGCCTACTACTGAGGATGAGACTGAGGGGTAGTGCGGATGTGTGGCGGTTACGAATCGCCGCCCTTCATCTAACCTGGGATATGCTTGCGAAGAAAATTTCTGATGTAATGAAGTGAGCTCAGGCGGTTTTGCCTCAGTCGCAGTCCGCGTCCGTCGTCATCGTAGGTGATCAGCTCCACTTTCTTATCTTGCCGCTCCAGCGCTCGTTTCATTCTCACCAAATCACTCTCGGTGACGAAGGCATCTTTTTTGCCTCCAATGAGCAGGACCGGGCACTTGATGGCGGAGACGTTCCTGATCGGTGAGAGGTAATCGTACCATTCCTGATCCGCGTCAATGTTCGGGTCGCCCACCTCGGATCGAAATTGCCGCTGAATTCGAGAGTGCCCGCGCCGATAGGTCGATTCCAGGTTGGTCCATCCCGAGACAGATAGGGCGGCCGCCCACTCATACTCTTTCGCATACGGGTTCAGCGAAACGGTGAGCAGGGCGAGAAAGCCACCGTAACCGGTACCACCGACGGCTACCTGTCCGCTCCGAGCGAAACCCTGCTCCTCGAGGAAGTGCGCCGCAGCCTGGACGTCGGCGATCTCCGCCTCGCCCCAGTTCCGGTCATTGGTCTCTTCGAATTCGGCGCCGCGCCCGGTGCTTCCGCGAAAGTTCGGGGCCAGCACGACGTAGCCGCTCGCCACCAAGGACTGTATCTCCGGGCTCCAGCCGTTCAGCCACTGGCCGCGTAGACCATCGTGAAGCCAGACGATGGCTCCCAGACCCTTCCCCGACTTGACTCCATAGAGAAACCCGGAGAGTGAGCTACCTCCGTCGGCCTCGAATTGCACTCGCTCCGGAACCATCAGTTGTTCGGAGACCTTCACTGCATTCAAGTTCTCGATGACCGGGTCGATCTCCTCTGTGGACCTTCGGTAGACCCAGATCTCGCCCGGCCGTGCCGGTCCCGAGTAGGTGAAGGCCAGCATGTTTCCGTCGGGAGACCAGACGGGGTGGCTCGTCACGCCATCATCCCAGGTCGTCCTCGAGGATTTGCTCCGCCGCTTCCCGATCGATGTCAACTCGACGACCAGATTGCCGTCCTCGTTGGATGTGTATGCCAGCATCCCCTTGGAGGAGAGCTCCGGTCCCATCTGATCCAGTTCGTCGTTCTTGATCCACCGCACGGCTCCTCTGGCCACGGCCACCCGGCCGATGTCGTAGAACCCACTCAAGTTGGAATGAAAGAAGATCTCCTTGCCGTTCGAGAGCCAGCGAGGATGACCATCCGCGCCTCCCTTATGCGTCGTGAGTTTCTTTGCCTTGCCACCATCCGAAGGAATGACATAGATGTCGCTCCCGCGATTGCCGCTGTCGCGCGTCGACGTGAAGGCAATCTGATCCCCCTTGGGAGACCAGCGGGGCTCGTGGTCATCCCCGTTCGCGTTCGTGAGACGCGTCACCTCGCCCGTCTCCAGAGTTATCGAATAGATCGCATATCCCTTCTCTCCATCCGGCCGGGGCTCCCGGTCGGACGAGAATGCTATCTTGGAGCCATCGGGAGACCAGTGAGGTTCCCGATCGTCAGCCTCCCTCGTCGTGAGCCGTACCGGGCGCCCACCGTCCGGCGAGATTGCGTAGATGTCGTAGATCTCGTTCCCCGCATGATCGGAGATGTAGGAGATCCAGTTCCCGTCAGGAGACCAACTCGGCGCCAACGCCGCCTCGGGCGAGTACGTGATGCGCTCCGCCCTTCCCCCCGAGAGGCGAACGGTGTAAAGACTCCAGTTACCGGTGGCGTCCGAGGCGTAGACGATCCGCCTCGAGTCCGGGGAGAAAGCGAGACCTCCGACGCGGGGAAGCGCGACGATTTCTTCCAGGGCGAGAGACTCCGGCCCTTCCTCGACAGTGGGAGCCACGGTGCAAGAGACAACCAATGCGGTAGCCGACGCGGTAAGCAAAAGGCCCGTGATAACCATCCGGATAGATCTCATAACGATTTCCCGTCTCCCTATAGCCCTGACCCGCCTTCTTTCCGGGTCGCCGGAGTATTGATTCCCGCAGCCGCGAATCTGCGGTTGCCATCCCGAACCGTCACACCTAGATCATCAAGATGCTCGAGCAGGGGGACGATGTACTTTCGGGTCGTTTCGAGAAGACCCTTGAATCGAACCACGGTCAGCTCCCCCTCCAGCTGGATCGTCTCCAGAGCGATCCGGGACGCCTCCTTGATTGATTCACTCGCCAGGATCACGCCGCCACCGAGATCCACCAGGTCCTCACTCTCGACGAGGTATCGCAGAAGAGGGAGCAACTCTTCCACCGGCTCGCCAACCTTTTCGGATAGCCCCTCGGGCCGTGGCGTCGCAAAACCGGTTTCACGATATATCTCGAGGATTTTCTCGACGATCTTCTGCTGTTCGGGCGCCAGGCGAACCGCATACTCCTTGATGCGAATCCCCTCTCTCCCCTCCGTCGCGACGCGATCGGACTCGATCAGCTTGGCCAGAGCCATCTCGACCGGCTGGCGCTCCACTCCGGTCTTTTTCTCCAGGTGGCCTCTCGGCATTCCGAGGCGCAGCGGCTCCTCCTCGTGAAATTCTCTCAGCACCGAGAGGATTCGTTCCTGGATCCTCTCGATTCCCTCTCGATGGATATAGCGCACCGGCTTCGATAGCTCAAGGATTTCTCCATCATCCATCATCGCCTTCGAGACGCTGGCAAACTCGGCGGCCTGCAGGAGTGACGAACGCTTCAGCTCGTCGCGAGCGATGCCATGGGAGCCGGCGTCCTTGACGAGATTGGCGAGGGTCATCGATGCCTCCCCAACTGATTTTTCCTTTTCGCGAAGTCGCTCGAGAACATACTCCTTGCCGGACTTTAACCTCCACCGGGAGGAGCCCAGAATCTCACCGCCCCCGATCGTGATCATCGGGGAGTGGAGGCGGATGACGAACCGGTCCCCCGGCGCCACCACGATAGGGTTGTCTAGCCGGATCTGGACGTAACCCGACTCGCCGGCAGCCAGACTCCCCTTGTCCAGGATGGCTACCCTGCCGATTTCCTCCGCCGTGCCGACATGAAATCGAACGAGCGATAGGTGCTTGAGCGGTCTTCGGATGGAAGTGAGACATTGCAGTCGCGCCTCGATCAAACTCCCGGGGCGGAACGTATCGGGCGCCACGACCACCTGCCCCCTCTGGACCTCCCGATAATTTACATCCGACAGGTTGAGCGCGGAGGAATGCCCCGCACGCGCCGATTCGGACGGCAAGTGATAGGCCTGGATTCCCCTTACCCGGCCGCCCATTTCTCCCGGCTGGATCTCGAGAAGATCGCCGACCCGTGCCCGTCCCGAGATCGGGATGCCCGTCACGACTGTACCATGGCCTTTTGCAGAGAACACTCTCTGGATCGGCATGCGGAAGATTCCGTCCACGGAACGGTGGGGGACATCATCGAGCATCAGCTGGAGAGCCTCCTGAAACTCCTCGAACCCCCCGCCGGTGACCGTGGAAGTGCAGATGACGGGAGACGATTCGAGAAACGTCCCCTCCAGGTATCTCCGGACGTCATCGATGACGAGCTCACGGAGCTCTTCGTCGACGATGTCCGACTTCGTGATGGCGACCACACCCCGAGTCACTCCGAGGAGCCCCATGATGTCCATGTGCTCCCTGGTCTGAGGCATCACGCCATCGTCGGCTGCCACGACGAGTATCACCGCGTCGATGCCGGTCACGCCCGCCACCATGTTCTTGATGAACCGTTCATGACCCGGCACATCGACGATTCCGACCCGGCGGCCATCCCCTAACATGAGAGGGGCAAATCCGAGATCGATCGTCATCCCTCTCTCCTGCTCTTCCTTCAAACGATCCGGGTCGATGCCGGTAAGATGGCGCACCAGCGCGGATTTGCCGTGGTCGATGTGACCGGCGGTCCCGATGACGATGTTGAAAATGTCGGACTCGGTCAGAGGCTGGGCCGTCTTAGCCATGATTTCGTTGGGAAGGGATTCTTGCAGCGGAGCGGTCCCGCCTAGATTCTGACTCCGCAGGAACTCGTGCAATTCACTTCGATGACGAACTGTATCAGATTTGCTGTCTCCCTTCAAGACGACGCTTTCACGTATGACGTCCCCGGGGTTGCGGAGATCCGGGGCCTTTCGTATCCTTGATCCTCTGCGACGAGCGCGGTTGACCGGATCGGTTGCATGGGAAGGAGCCGATATGACACTTTGGAGGATCCTGATCCTGCTGCCCGCTCTACTGGCCATGCCGGCGCAGGAAAAGGAGAAGCCCAAGGCCAAGCTCCAGGGGTATGACCTGATCGCCTTCCCCGGTGAAGAGGTGATCCTCAAGGCGAAGCTGGAGAAGGACGACTTCTTCCACAGAGATCTGGAAGACCAGAAGATCGTTTTCCGGCTCGACACCGTCGAACTTGGGACGGCCATCTCCGGCGAGCAGGGGATCGCGCGATTCGCCTTCCTGCCGGACAAGGAGGGGACTTATCGGATCCAGGTTGCCGTTCACGAAAAATCACCGTATCAGGCGGACGAAGCGGAGATCCTCCTCCTCGCTATCTCCGAGCAAAAGCCCATCCTGATCTGCGATATCGACCATACGGTGGCCGACATCTCTTCGCTGAAATTCATGATCACGCCCAACGACGAAGTCGAAGCTCTTCCCGGCGCCGCGGATGCCCTCCATCAGATCGCGGAGTCGTATCAGGTGATCTACCTGACGGGGCGTGACGACACTTTCATGAAGAAGACGAAAGAATGGATGCGGATCAAAGAGATACCGCGCGCCCCGATTTTCTTCTGGGACTTTCTCGGCGCGCCTTCACAAAGCCACGCCCGATACAAAAAGGAGCAGATCGCGGGGTTCAAGAAGAAGTGGTCGAATATCCAGATCGGAGTCGGGGACAATAAGGGAGACGCGAAGGCTTACCTCGAGAATGGACTCCGGGCCTACATTCTGGGAGAAGAGGAAGATCTGCCGGACGGTACGGTACGGGTCTCTTCGTGGAAGGATCTTCTGGAGGATCTCACGCGCCAGGAAGAGGAGCCCGAAGAGGACGACAAGAAAGCCGATGAGCCTGTCCCACCTGCCGTTGATGATAAGGACGAGGAGGGTTGAGCCAGAGCCCCGGTCGTCATTCGTTTTCATCCGGGAGGCGAACCCCGTGGGTCGATAGGATCGTCGACTCGGATTTCTTGAGTAGTGATAGAGCGAGTCGGTAGTCGATCCTGGCCCTCAGTTCCGCAGATCGCGCGGCAAGAAGATCCTCCTGCACATCCAGCACTTCCTTGGCGATCGTCGCCCCTTCCCTCAACTTGGCCTGCTCTACGCGGAGCCTCCGCTCGGAAAGCTCCCGCGCCGCTTCCGCTGCCCGGACCCTCTCGCGCGCCGAAGCGACCCCCCGGACTGCCTGCCGGACCTCATAGATGATCCCTGCCTTGAGACTGTTCAGGGCGACTTGTGCCTGCTCCTTCCGATGCTTGAGCTTTTTCAGATTCCCTTCCGCGAACCGGTTCGCACCCAAGGGAACCTCCAGAGAAAGTCCGACTCCCCAGTCAATGAATTCTCCGGTGAACATTTCCGACAAGGCGTTCCCCGGATCTTTCCCGAGACCCGATGTTCCGACAGTCCCGGTAAGGTTCAACGTGGGAAGAAGCTCATGCTTCGCCTTTCGGTGCTGAATTCTCGCTTGTTCCAGTTGCCTCTCGCTCCTCCGGAGGTCGGGCCTCCGCTCCAGGGCCCTTTCGAGAGATCTCTCCAGGTCGACCTCTTCTTCGACCAGGTCGGGCTCGTCGGTGGTCAGGATCGCTCGTCTTCCCACTCTTCTCCATTCAGGTCTCAGGATGATTTGAGCCAACCGGTCCTCTGCATTGGCCAGATCGTTTCTCGCCCGGATCCTTCCCTCCTCCTGCGTCGCCAGGTTCGCGCGCGCCGTCCAGACCTCCAACTCCGCAACGTCTCCGACCCGAAGTCTGGCCTCGCTGATGTTCAGGACCTCCTGCGCGCTGTCGACTGCAGCCCCCTGAACACTCAGATTCCCCCGCGCATGCACGGCGTCCCAATAGAGCCGTTCCACCTCGGAGACCACGTTCTCCACCATCAGGCGAAAGTCGAGGGCCGAGATGGAGTAGGCGACTGTCGCGAGGCGAATGTCCGCGGTGTTGGCCTGCAGCGAAAACCCCTTCAGCAGGGGCTGCGTCACCGTAAACCCAAGGCGTGGACGGATTTCCGACCTGTCATTGATCGCGAGCCCTCCGATGAACGTCTCGCCCCGATCGAAGGTGCTGCCCAGAGAGAGGGCCGCCCGGGTCCCTGTGTAGAAGGTCTGGTTGACTTCGCCGGAGAGCCGCCAGTTCTCGTTCTCGATACTTCCGAGCTCGTTCCGGCCATTGGTGAAGTCGTCAATCGGGATCTCGCTGCGGCTGTAGTTCACGCCACTCACGAAACGCGGGTCGAAGGGAGAGCTGGCGATGGCAATGTCGGCGCCTCGCATCGCCTGGTTCAGCCTTGCCACGTGGATATCCGGATGGTTCCCGAACGCCTGCAAGATAGCGTCCCTCAGGGAAAGGGCGAGCCCCCCACCCGTCGCCGATGGCTTGCCCGGTGGCTCACCCCCCTGCGGGGCAGCGTGGACAGCCGGACAGATCAGAAGACCCACGAAAACCACCGCGAGTCGGGCCCTGGAGAAGGGGTGGGAGTCCATCGTTTCCTCCTTCGGGTGAACGTGTGTTGTCGGGATCATCAAAGAGTCCGTCCCCCGTACCGAGGAACGGACGGGCGCACCCGGATACCATCCGAGGGGGGTCTGCCGCAACCCTTCCTGCGAATAGGGGTCCCACCCCGGGCATCGAAAGGGACGGATGTCCCGGGACATCGGGGTGGACATCAAGCTCGTGGCCGCCGATGTCCCGGGACATCGGGGTGGACATGGGCCGATCCGGTCAAATGTCCTGGGACATCGAGGTGAAACTCGACGGGGCTCTCAGTGCGACTCCGAACCCTCCCGCGTTCGATGAATCACGGACAGGACGAAGGCGACGAGTAGAGTGAGCAGGGAAAAGGCGAAGGCGAGGCCAAGGCCGGCCCAAACATTCCGATAGATCAGGTACCCTTCGGTTCCCCCCCGGACCGTGAGGCCAAGCGAGACGAGAAGTCCCACGATGATCGCCCCTCCCCAGAGGGGCGCCGATTCACGCTTGCCGGGCGAGTTGCTCAAGAGGACTCCGAGGAAGACATAAGCCCAGATCAGCTTCATCGGGTCCCGCGCTGCCATAGTCTTCAGCAAGATCCAGACATCATAAAGATACTGCCCCATCTGGCCCGGAATCTGGACCAGGGCCCGGCTATCGGTATAGAGACCGGGCAGCTGATTGTGCAGCCTGAGGGGCCATCTGAAGATGGCGTTGGCCACGAGAACCGCAGCAATGGGACCTACGAAGGAGATGGCGCTGAACAGGAGGACCCGGGCCCAGGGGGCCCGGGCGGTGTCTACCCGGATGCCACGGCCGTGTCCCGTGAAGATCTTTCGCTCGTGGACCGTGATCCCGGCGATGCTCGCCCCGACCAACCGACAGATTCCGGAGAGTAGGACACCCGGAAGGAAGGCGTACTTGAAGCCCGGCTTCTCGAGCCAGGGCTCCACCAACGCCCCAATCCCGAGGCTGATCACCACAAGCAGAATGAACCAGATCGCGAAGGACAATGGCCGCTCAGGCAACCCCCAGAAGACCCACGATCCGTTCGAACTCGTTGGGGTCGAAGAATTCGATGTTGATTCTTCCTCGCCCCTTCCGTTTCGCCGTCTGGATCCGGACCTTGGTCCCGAGTCTCGTCTGGAGGGTTTCCTCCCATTCTCGGATTACAGGATCACGTCGATCGGGCACGGAGCGGCGCGAGCCCGCTCGCGTCTCGAGGCGCGCTACCAGCCTCTCCGTTTCCCGCACGGACAACAGCTTCTTGACGACCCGCTTGGCCACCTGTCGCTGCGCGAATTCCCCCTTGACCGACAGGATCGCGCGGGCGTGGCCCTGCGAGAGTGTTCCACGTGAAACATCGTCGCGAATTTCCTGGGGCAGATCCAGTAGACGGAGGGCGTTGGCAACCGTCGACCTGTTCTTCCCCACTCTCTCCGCTATCTCCTCCTGCGTGATCTGCAGGCTCTCCTGAAGCGCACGATAGGCCGTGGCGATCTCTATCGGGTTCAGGTCGGCGCGCTGCAGATTCTCCACCAGAGCGAGCTCCAGCCTCCGGTCCTCCTCGAAGTTCCGTACGAAGGCCGGGATCGATTCGAACCCCAGGTCCATTGCCGCCCGCCAGCGACGCTCCCCGGCGATCAGCTCGTAGTCCCCGTTGACTTCCCTCACCAGGACTGGCTGGAGAATGCCGTCCCTGGCGATCGAGCTCCGCAGCTCATCGTACTTCTCCTCGTTGAATATCCGACGCGGCTGCACGGGATTCGGCCGAATGCGGCCTGGAGCGATTTTCTGGACATTCTGCTCCGCCACGGCTTCCGAGGCAAAGAGAACGTCCAGACCCTTTCCGAGCCTACGTTCCTGCATAGCTCAGCACCTCCCTGGCTAGTTCGACATAAGCTCGAGCCGCCCTCGAGCCGATGTCGCTTTCTACCAGAGGCAGCCCCCGCTGAGCCGCCGCCACAACGGCGGGGTCCCGGGGAATTGCGCTCCGGAAGACCCGGCAGTCCTTTCGGAGGGAAACCTGGCGGGCGACGTCCAGGCTCGAAGGATCCGCAGGGTCCAGAAGGGTCAACAACACGCCATCCAGCAGGAGTTTCGGATGAACTTTCTTCCGAAACTCCGCAATGTCTTGAAGGAGGGATCCGAGCCCTTCGAAGGCGTAGGGCTCGCATTGGATGGGGAGAATCGTCCCATCGACCGCACCGAGGGCGGTTCGCGAGATGGCCCCCAGAGTCGGCGGACAATCCACGATCAAGTAGTCAAAGGACTGCTTGACCTCTTCCATCCCCTCGCGGAACCGGGCCGCCACGTCGCCATTGGCTCCGAGGGTCTGATCCAGATCGGTGAGGGCCGGAGAGGGGGGAATGATGCAGATGTTCGGATAGTCGGCCTGAATCGGGGCCGACTTCAGCTTCTCGGGGCTCGTGATGACATTGCAAGGCGCCCCGGACCTCTGGGAGCCGAGCCGGCCGGCGGCGAGGCCGCGAGGATCCAGGTCCATGAGGAGAACGCGTTTTCCACTCAGGGCGAGACATGCCGTCAGATTGACCGCCGTGGTCGTTTTTCCGACCCCGCCCTTGTTGGAGTAGATGGCGATCGCTCGCTTCATGGTGCGCGACTACCTGCCGGAACCAAGCCTCGGAACGACAGGTTGTGGGATCGACTCCAGGGAGGCCTCGATGGCATGGGGGCTCGAGGGTGGGCACCCCCCTTCCGAGGAGACAGGGTCGGCGGAAGATACCGCCGCCGTCATTTTAGCACACGACAATATTCCAGCCAGTCTAAAATAAGTAAGGTCGGGTTTCTCAAAGGACATCCCCTTCGCAACTGTGCGCAGGACGGCCTTCCGCGACCTGGGCTTACCCGTCGCGTAGCAGGAGCTCTGTGAGAAGTTGGGGCTCAAGATTGAAGGCGGTTTTCGCATGTGCTAGACTCCCTTGGACTTCCGACGATAACGGCCGACGAACTCTATCGAGGGAATAGGGGATGCTGACCTGGGTAATAGCGGGACACACCCTTCGGGAGGTGACCCGTCAGCCTGCTCTCTACTATCTTGTCCTGCTCTTCGGCCTCCTGATCCTGACATCGCCTCTCTATACGGCCTTCGGCTTCGGAGGGGAGTGGATGCTGATGAGGGAGGCTGGACTTGCCACGGTGGCCCTCTGCGGTCTCCTCACAGCCGTTTTGGCCTCGTCCAGGCTGGTCCATCGCGAGATTGAGTCGGGCACGGCACAGCTGGTTCTCTCCAAGCCCGTCCGTCCATACGAGTTTCTGATCGGGAAATTCTTGGGGATCGCGGGGGTCCTCCTGGGGGTGACCCTGCTGCTGGGCTTGATCCTCATCTTGACGGTCACCTTGACAGAAGGCGCCTGGGACCTTCAACTATGGAAGGGAGTCATGGCGGCCTACTTCGAGGTCCTCATTCTCAGCGGCCTCGCGCTGGCTTTTTCTGTCCATCTTCCCTTTACCCCGAACGCGGTTCTCTGTGGTACAATATTCGTGCTGGGTCAGTTGTCCTTCGTGACCGACGGATCGAGCCTGGGCTGGCTGGGGCTAACGCTTCTACCAGATTTCACCCATTTCCAGGCCGTGCAGGAGGCGGTCACGGTTAGAGAGTCCGTCCCCGCAGGGTACTTGCTACTGGCGGGGCTCTACGGAGTCATGTATACAACGGCCGTCTTACTTCTGGGAGTCTTCCTACTCTCACGCAGAGAGATCGTTTAGGCTGATAGACAAGGAGCCGTTCCGGCGATGAGATACGCAATCATTTCTGATCTGCACAGCAATCTCGACGCGCTCGAGAGAGTTATCGAGGACATCAAGAAGCAGAAGGTCGATCGACATCTCTGCCTGGGGGACATCATAGGATACGGGGCTCAGCCGAACGAATGCATCAGGCTGGTCCGGGAAGAACTGAAGTGCCTCACCATCGCGGGGAATCATGACTGGGCGGCCCTCGGCAAGACCAACATCGACTACTTCAACGCGTACGCCAAGGAGGCGACCCTCTGGACACGGGAGCAACTGAGTGAAGACGAGGTCAAGTACATCGATTCGCTTCCGCTCATCGAACACTTGCCCGAGGATTTCACGCTCGTGCACGGGACGCTTTACAACCCCGAGCTGTTCGACTACATCCAGACTTCTTACGATGCCTACCTGTCACTGCAGGCTCTCGATGGCCGGGTTTGCTTCCTGGGGCATTCGCACGTCCCCATCACCTTTTTCCAGGGCGAGATGATCTCTTACACCTTGAGCCAGGAGATCTCGCTCGAGGTCGGCGTGAAGGCGCTGGTCAATGTGGGGTCGGTAGGCCAGCCCCGCGATGACAACCCGAAAGCCTCTTACGCCATCTACGACACGGACAAGCGAAAAGTTTGGATCCGGCGGATCGAATACGACATCGAAAGTGCCGGGAAGAAAATCCGCGACGCCGGCCTTCCCGAGGTCCTCGCCGAGCGGCTCAAGTACGGCCGGTAGACCCTCATCTCCTGACAACATCTCTCAAGTCATTGGCCCTGGGGAGTTTGTGCCGCTCGTCCTCAGGTTTTTGCGGCCAGGTCGTCCGTGGAGATTTTTGACAGTTTCGCCATCTGATGCGAAGATTGATGTGAAGTTGCGGGGGGGGCTGGCCGATAGATGGGATGTGCGTCTGCATCGCAACCGGGCATCGGAGCCCAGCGGAGGTATACGTGGATCACCGCCGTTCTCGCAAGGGACTCGAGAAGTACAGTGCCCTGGATCCAGATCGCCTATCCATCCAGAAACTGAACGATCGCCTCCTCGAAGTCTTCGTCGTACACCTGATTCAAGATCAGAAGATAAAGGAAAAGACGGCCCGGGCTCACGCGGGCCGCATCGGCCACTTTGGCGAGGCTTACCTGCTGGATCTCGAAGAGATCCCGCTGAGCGAGGCCGACGCGCCGGACATTGAAGATTATCTCGGGAACTGGTTTCCGAAGATCGAACCTGACCTCAGCCCGAAGGAGAGCAAGAAGATTCTAGACTCCCTCGGCATGTTCTACAGGCATATGTACGAAATCCAGGAGATCGATCGAGAAGTGCTTCGGGGAATAGTCGAGACCTGCCGCGATCGGCACCGCCTCCTTAGCTAGCCACCTGCCTTCTGCCCCTCTTTCGTTTCGGAAGATCCGGAATCACTCGCGTCGTCGATGTCATCTTCGATCCCCTTGATGCCCTTTTTGAACTCGACGATCGATCGACCGAGCGACCTGCCGAGAGAGGGGAGGTTCCTTCCGAAAAACAGAAGGCCCACCACCGCAATGATGGCCATTTCCCAGGGACCTGGCACCCACATCAGTTCTAGGTTCATTGCAACGACACTCCCTCTTCTACAGGCTCGTGATGGTAGAACATTCGCCCAATCCTCGACCCGATCAGTTTCAAGAGCTCGCTCCGGATCCGATGATCCGGGATTCCCATAACTGGAACCGGAGGATACTCGATGGTCCTGTCTCGCTCGAACACGGTCAAGTCCTTTGCCACATCATGCACACGGATGAGTCCCCGGAACAGGCCCATCGCTAGACCTAGAATCTCCCCTTTCGTGTCGAACTTGATGATCTCACCGTGGATCACATACTGGACCCCCAGGCTCTCCCCGATCTGCTGGATCGTCATTTTTTTGATGTCCCTCTCGTCGAAGAACTGCTCCACCACCCTCGGGAGCAGCACTTCTATGTCATCGATGTTCTCAGCGCGTATATTCAGGGCCACCATCCGGCTGATGGCGACCGATTCCTCCGAGGGCCATTCATTCAGGGGCCGATCGTAAAACGGGATCACTGCGACGCGCTTGGCCTCCATATCGAACAGCGGCTTGACGTCCTCGGTGACACAGGCGGAGAGCGAGATCGATATCAGCAGCATCTCGAACCAGGCCATCTTTCCGATCATCTTTTCGCCCCTCGAATGCGTTTCAATGTATCGGGATCGATCTTCCAGGATCGGGGTTCCGTCACCTTGATCCGATCACTCCGGAGAAAGAGCTCGACCATCTTCGCTGTGCCCGATGCGTTTCCGTCCTGTGCCCACACCGGATCTCCCCGGAACGTGAGCTTCTCCTCGGCTCCGTCATAAACCGCGGAATCTGCCTCGATCTGCAGGCTGCCAGCCTGAAAGACCAGCGGGCCAATCGCCTCCAGGTCGAAATCTCCTGACCCCTTCATCTCATCGGCCAGTCGAACCGTAACTTTCACCGCCGTGAGCCGCCAGAGGAGTCCGGGAATCTCTTGATTCGCTCCAGGAACGAGTTCGCGCATCGATTCGGATTGGAACGCGATCCGGACGTCCTTATCGAAAACGACGACGCGATCCTTCAGATCGGCGCGGATTTCCCGGGCCAGGATGACATTCCCGCCCTCCTTACCTATCTCGAGGCGAGGGGGATACGATTCCGAACCCTTCATCCTGAGCCATCCATCCGAGCCTTCGCCCATGTCGTAGACTACGCTCGTGCAGGTGAGCTTGACGTCGTTCTCGTCGGATTCGATCACGACCAGACCCTCTCCACCATCCGCGCGAAAAGTTCGTATCAAGGAGTGTGCTTCGGAATCCGGAGCTGTCGCCGGCAGGACATACTCGAGGTGAGCGTTCTCACATCCGATCCTCCACGGGGCTCGGATGTCCTTTCCCGCCTTCCGAAGCGCCTCCCTGGCCTTCCGGATCCTTTCCAGGACCCCCTCATCATCCCGGGAGGGGTCGGATGGAATGATACCGACCCGGACGTTTCCCTGAAGGTCTACGGCCTGGTTTTCCGTATCCAGGATTATCCTCGCGGCCCGCATGTCGATGGCCGTCCCATCCTCGGTGACCCCCTGGAACCTGCACCCGGACGAACCAGAGAGGCGGATCATCCCGTCGTCCAGGGTCCACTGCGCCTCCCCTCCCTCCAGCCGTCCCGGCTCCCCTTGGATCCACAGGCCCTTGCCACCCCGACCCTGCCCCAGCACCTTCCGGATTTCTACACGATTCTCGTCCCCACCCTTCTCAGGACGCACGAGAAAGACACGGGTCTCTCCGTCGAATGGGTCGAAGATCAGCTCGATGGCATCGGCCCCGAGATTCCACACCCTACCCTGGTGATCTGTAACCTTGCCGCGCACCGAATCGCGCATCAGGGCCCGCCCCGTCTTCATCCGCACCTCGAGAGAATCTGCTTCCAGTCTGGCCTGGATCGTCCCTCCCTTTTCCGCCTTCGTCCCTCCGGAACGGAGGTGCAGGGCATCGTCCCATATAGCGGGTCGCCACTTCTTTCCTCCTGCCACGAGAATCCCGCCCTCGAGATCCCAACCCAGCTCCTCACCCTCGATCCCGAGTGACCCCATCTCGACCTTGGCAGGGGCTCGCTTCCCGAGGGCGAGGATCGAACGGATACGCGAGAGTGGGGTGGACTCCTCCCCTCCGCCCGGGAGGGCGGCGGGACTCTCGCCCGATCCTTCGGTGATCCGGATCTCGAGGGCCAGCTCGTCGGCGACGATCTTGATCGACTCGGGTTGGTTCTCCGCCACCTCCTCCTTACCCATATCTCCGGGATGCAGATCACCTCGAACCTGGCCGCTTAGGATCACTCTCGCCGTCTCTCGCCTCAGCTCGATCCGATTCGCCCAGAACCGACTTCGACCGTGCCGCAAGCGGCATTGCTTCTCCCCTCCCCATAATGTCGCTGTCTTGTGACGGAAGGTGAGTCGGTCGCCGGTGATCAGGGTGTTCTCCCCCTCATCGGAGATGACGAGGGGCCTGCCCGCCTTGGTCCGCGCCTCTCCCCAGGAGACCAGATACTGCCCGGTCGACTCGTCCTGCTCGAACCTCAGTTCGAGTCGTTCGACCAGAAACCGCCACTTGCCGGCTCCGGCCGACTTTTTTCCCATCCCGTCCAGTTCAGGCGCCACGAGAATCCAGCCCGCCACCTGGCCTTCCAGCTCGACATGATTGCTCCTCGTGTCGAAGGCGATCCGATCCGCTCGGATCTCGCGCCCGCGGACGGCGTCTCGTAGCACCGGAGCCCCGGTGGCAATCGCCGAACCGGTCGTGGCCTCCCACTTCACCGATTCGGCCTCGAGCCGGAAATCCCCGTGGCGAATCTCGACGTTTCCCGCCGCCTCAGCTGTCCGCACGGTGACCCGGCCCCTCTTTGGCTTCTCGTCCGAGGCGCCGTCGGTTTTCGCCCCTGCATTCCCAGGAAAAAACTCGACGCTCAACCTATCCGCTTCGAGCTGACCGGGGGAACCCTTCCCGCGGCGGATCTTCGTCCTGCCATCGAAGATCAGCATCGTCCTGCCGCGGGCAGAAACGGCGGGCCTCCCTTTGCTGGACATGAAACCCTGGATGACCATCGGACCTTCGCTCTCGACTTCGACGGTTTCCCCGTCCGGAATACGAGCTCCGGAGAAAAGAGACAGCCCCTCCGCTAGCCCTACATCCGCCTTGGCAGTGATCGGACCGAAAAGACGGAACTCCCCTTCCTTGCCCCGGCTGAGATCGGCCTCCGCCCAGGCCGCTTCTATGCGGGCGAACGGATCGACACCCTCCAGGATCACGGGACACTTACGTCCGTCCGCGGTCTCGGTGATCAGTAGACGCTTCTGCGTCTGCTTCGGGCCGGATAGTTCCAGGATCACTGCCTCGGTGGTGAAGCTGGAACCGGTGTCGGGGAAACGAACCTCGACCCCGCCGGTGAGCGATGCCTTCAGCTCCGGCTGCCCTTTCGGGGACGAACCCTCTTTCAGCATCTCGCCCGCAGGAGCTCGGACCTGAACGCTCCGCCGTCCCCCGGAATGGTAAATTTCTATCTCGACGTCCTCGAGGCGAACGCCGGGGATCGCATCGAGCTTCACAAGATCGCCGAGCAGTTCGACCCGTCGAGCCGAAATCGTGGCCACCAGAACGTTCTGCTCCTGGTCGACGACCTGCACGACGAATCGGGACTCGTCGTTGATGTCCGTAGCGGCTTCAGAGATGGCTTCCGTGCCCTGATCCGGGACGCCGTACTCGCCGCTCGCCAGCAGGAAGAGGGCGGAGAAGATCAGGAACGTGACAAGGAAGAATATCCAGCGCCGCATCGGATCCACCTTAATGGGACGGTCAGAGTCCCGCCCGATCTACAATGTCTTCCCACTTCCCTTGCGCCTTCAGGATCAACTCGGCCACCTCTCTGATGGCTCCCTGCCCCCCCGACCGAGCGGTGACGTACCGGGCAGCGGACTTGACCTCCTCCGTCGCGTTGGAGACGGCTACGGGGAAGCCGGCCTTGCGAAGGCAGGGAAGGTCGAGCAGATCGTCTCCGACATAGCAGACCTCCTCATCCGTGAGCCCTCGCTTGGAACGAATCTCCTCGTAGGGACGGATCTTGTCTTTCGCCCCCTGGTAGACGTCCTCGATCCCCAACTCCTTGGCACGCAGCTCGACCGCCTTGCTCCGTCGACCGGTGATCAGGGCCGTGCGTATGCCTTGGCGGTGGAGGTAAATGATTCCACTTCCGTCGTGGACATGGAAGACCTTGCTCTCGTTGCCCTGGGCATCGACGAAGATCTCGCCGGTGGTGAGGACGCCGTCCACATCCATCATGACGAGCCTGACCTTATCGGCGCCCACGTCCCGTCAACTCCCCGATTCGGACAGGAGGAGACCGATGGCCAGAAGCTCCTGCACGTCGAGCATGCCGACAGGCTTTCCGGCATCGTCCACTACCGGTAGCTCGTCGATCTTGTGATCCTTCATGATGCGTGCCGCCTCCGCCGCCAGACGGTCCGCGCCGATCGTCTTGGGGGAGGCCGTCATGACCTGCTTGACGGGCGCGGAGGACCATTCAACCCCGTTCTGGAAATGCCGGCGAATATCGCCGTCGGTCAGGATGCCGATGAGTCGATCGTCGCCGTCAACGATCGAGACGGCGCCCGCCCGCGCCTCGGTGATCGCCACGATCCCCTCCCTCGCCGGCCTATCCTGACGAACGGTCGGATTGGCCTCTCCAGTCCGCATGATCTCACCGACCTTGAGGAGGGACCTGCCGAGACTGCCTGCGGGGTGGTAGAGGGCGTACTCCTCGGGTCCGAAGTCTCTCCTTCGAAGGACGGAGAGGGCGAGGGCATCCCCAAGAGCCAACATCGCCAGGGTGCTGGCGGTAGGGGCAAGTCGCATCGGGCAGGCCTCGGTCACAGGCCCGAGGTTGATCGTGATATCGGAGTGGCGGGCGAGAGGAGACTCGCGATTCCCGGTGACCGCGACGATCTGGGCCCCTATCTTCTTCAGGGGCGGGATCAGGCGCAGGATCTCCTCCGTCTCTCCACTATTGGAAAAGGCAAGGATGAGATCCTGTCGTCGCACCCGGCCCAGATCCCCATGCAGCGCCTCCGCCGGATGGAGGTAAATCGACGGTGTGCCATAGGAAGCGAAGGTGGCCGAGATCTTCATCGCGATCTTGCCCGGCTTGCCCATCCCCGTGACCACGATCTGGCCCTCGCAAGCAAGCACCGCATCGACGGCTTCCTGGAACCGTTCGTCGAGTCTTTCCTGAAGGGTCTCGAGGGTCTGGATATAGTGTCGGAGGACTTCCCTGGGGTATTCGTCCATCTTGCTGGCCATCCCTGCCGACTCCCCTCGAAGAAGCGAAAATCGAACCCGTCTATCGTATCAGCGCGGGTCAACAGATCAAGGAACTTCGCGACGGCTGCCTCGCCTTATCTCCCTAGGTTGACAGGAGTTTCGTGCTCTGCTACATTCCGCCGACAGTCCAGATCGGAGGCAGAATGGGACTCGAGCCCCTCGCCCTGGTGTTCTTTTTCTTCATCTTCGGCATGTCGGTCATCCTCCATGAAGTGGCCCACGGCTACGTCGCCTATCTCTGTGGCGACCCGACGGCCGATCTGAAGGGCCGGCTCACGTTGAACCCGATCCCGCATATCGATCCGATGATGACGATCATCGTCCCGCTCTTCTTCTTCCTTTCGAATTCGGGGATGATTTTCGGCGCCGCGAAGCCGGTGCCCGTCAACCCAGCATTGCTCCGCAAGTGGCCTAGAGACTACATCCTGGTCTCGATCGCCGGCGTGGCCGTCAATTTCGCCCTCGCCGGTCTTCTGGCTCTCTTGATCCATCTAGTCCAGATGCCGGAGAAGCCGCTTCTTTCAGGCCAGACACTGCGCGCGCTTCGCATGGGCGCCTTGATGAACATCGTCCTGGGCGTCTTCAACCTGATCCCGATCCCGCCACTGGACGGCTCCAGGGCGTTTCGCTTCTTGCTCCCCCGCAAGACTCGCGTCTCTTATGATCGGCTGGAGCCGTTTGGGTTTATCATTCTGGTCGTCCTGCTCATGAGCGGGGCGCTCCACAGCGTGATCTGGCCGATCATCATGAAGCTCGCGCGCTGGATGACGATCTTATGACTCCCATCGACACGGTGGGAAATTGGCTAGGAGGAAGGAGAGGGGCCGAATGGAATACAGGGTCGAGCTAGATGCCTATGCGGGACCGCTGGACCTCCTCCTCTTCCTGATCAAGGAGTCGGAGGTGGATATTTACGACATTCCCATCTCTGACGTCACGAACAAATTCGTCGAGCACCTCGAGGAGATCCAGAAGATCGATCTGAACCGGGCGGGAGAGTTCCTTGTCGTCGCCTCGCAGTTGATGGAGATCAAGGCGAAGATGCTGATCCCGCGCGAGACCATCGAGCTGGACGATGTGGAGGACCCCCGGTCGAGCCTCGTCCAGGAACTGCTCGAGTACCGAAAATTCAAGGACGCATCGCGGGAGCTGGGAGAACGGCTCAGCGAGGAGAATCGACGCTTCCCCCGCCCCGTGGAGGCGGAGATCGACGGGAAGTCGCCCGAGCCGGAAGAGGAGGATCTGGAAGATCTGGGGGTCTTCGACCTCCTGACTGCCTTCAGCCGGATACGGAAGGAGATCCTCGACATCCCGCCTCCTTCGATCATCTACGATGACATCCCGATCCGAGTGCACATGGAGCAACTGATCGAACAGCTCTCGTCGCGACCCGCCATCGGCTTTCGGGAAATCCTCCTGGGCATCGCGGATCGGCAGGCGATGATCGGTGTCTTTCTTGCCCTGCTGGAGCTGGTCAAGATGCACCGTATCCGCGCCCGACAGTCCGACGACTCGAGCGACATCCTAATCACGCTTCGGGAAGGGGGACCCCTTCCCGATGTGGAGACCACTTCCGCGAGCGAGTCGCCGTCCCAACCACCCACATCCATGGATGAAGACGAGTCGCGACCCCCATCCGTCGACGAGCCGCCACCCGCATCCGTCGATGAGCCGCCACCCCCATCCGTCGATGAGTCGCGACCCCCATCCGTTGATGAGCCGCCACCCCCATCTGCCGGTGATGCGCCACCCCCATCCGTTGATGAGCCGCCACCGCCGCCCGATCCCATCAGGCCGCCGGATCCGGATCACGCAATGTGAGTCGCGTCGTGAACGGCAAGCTCGGGATCGTCTTTCTAGGGACCTCGTCCTTCGGGCTGCCATCTCTGCGCGCCCTGCAGGATGACGGCCACGTCATCCTATCCGTGGTCACACAGCCCGACCGGCCTCGGGGACGTGGCCGGAAGCCGAGTCCGACGTCGCTCGGAGAAGCGGCGAGCTCCCAGGGCCTGCCGCTGCTCCGCCCCGAGAAGATTCGGGACATCAAGGCTGATCTGGAGCGACTATCTCCGGATGTCCTCGTGGTCGCCGCCTACGGCCAGTTCCTCCCCACATCGATCATCAGGACCCCGCGACTTGCCGCCCTGAACATCCATGCCTCTCTCCTCCCCCGATATCGCGGAGCCGCGCCGATCCAGTGGGCCATCGTGAATGGCGAGACGGAGACGGGCATCACGATTTTTCGTATCGTGAAGAAAATGGACGCGGGCCCGATTCTCGCCACGCGACGGACGGCTATCGATGAGATGGAGACGGCGGGGGAGCTGGAGGAGAGGCTTGCATCGATGGGAGCGGAGCTGATGGTCGAGACGCTGTCTGATCTGCCGGCGGCACTCGTGAAGGAGCGGCCGCAAGACGAGAGCGCCATAACCTACGCCCCTCGCCTTCAGAGGGAGGACGGTCATCTCTCGTTCGATCGCCCGGCCAAACAGATCCTCGATCGCGTCCGCGGTCTCAGCCCGAGGCCTGGGGCCTACGGCGATCTGGTCCGTCCCGGAATCGAACCCGAGAGGCTTCGCGTCCTCGAGGCGAACCCGGAGGTCCCCGGAACCGACGACCCGCCCGGTCTGGTCATCTTGGCCGACGGGAACGGGATCCTGGTCGCGGCGACGGACGGAGCAGTACGCATCACGATGGTCCAGGCGGCCGGCGGCCGCTCGATGTCCGCCGCGGCCTATCTTCGCGGGCATCCCGTCGCCCGGGGAGCCCGCTTTGTCTAGTCAGGCGCCCCGAATTGCCCACGGGATCCTCTGCCGGGCGGAAAGGGATAAGGTCTTCCCCGAGCGGGCGATGGCCCGCCGGCTAAAGAAACCGGGCCTCGATGCGGCCGAGCGTGCGCGGGTGCGCGAGATCGTCCACGGCGTCCTGCGTAACCGTCTCCAGCTCGATCACATTCTGGGCAAGCTGTCCAACATCCCCTTGCGTGATCTGGAGCGATCCGTCATCTGGGCCCTCCGGATCGGCGCGCACAGGGTTCTGCGGCATAGGGGAGCCCCGACTCCGGTGGCGGTCAAAGAAACCGTCGACCTCTTGCCCAACCGCAAGGGGCCCAGGGGATTCGCCAACGCCGTCTTGCGGGCGCTCGCCGGCTCCGTCGAGGATCGCCGCCCGGAAGTTGACCCGGTCCCTCCAGGAGGGCGCGATCTCCCGTTCCCCGATGGAACCGGTCTACGATTCAATCGTTCCCTCTTGCCGGACTCGGAAACGGATCTGGCGGCGTTTCTCTCCGTCGCCTACTCGCATCCGATCTGGATCGTCCGCCGCTGGCTCGTCAATCTAGGTGAGGAGCCCACCGTCGAAGCCCTTCGGGCCGGGTGCGGGCACGCCCCCTTTTCCATCCGAACGAACCTGCTGAGGATCTCCCGCGAACAGCTTCTCGAGCGTCTGAAAGAAGCGGGTTTCAATGCAGAGGCCGGAGGACCTCCCGAAGCGATCAGGATCCGCGAAGGTCGAGCCATCCTGGAGTCGCCCGAGTTCGCCGCCGGGCTCTTCTACGTCCAGGACGAGACCCCTATGCAGGTGGTCCCCTTCCTCGACCCCAAGCCAGGGCTCCGTTGCCTCGACGTCTGCGCGTCGCCCGGTGGAAAGACGACTCACCTCGCGGAACTGATGGAGAATCAGGGGGAGATCCTCGCCTGGGACATCTCCGAGGAGAAGCTGGAGAGGATCGAGGAGAACTGCCGGAGACTTGGATCGGGAATAGTTTCGACCGCGCGGATCGATCCGGAAAAGGAGACACTCCCGTCTCCGGGGACCTTCGATCGGGTGCTCGTGGATGTCCCTTGCTCGAACAGCGGCGTCTTTCGCCGCCGCCCCGAGGCCCGCCTCCGACTAGGGCCCGATTCTCTGAAGAAACTACGAGATATGCAGGTGGCGCTCCTCGAGAGGTCGCTCCCTTTTCTTGCCCCTGGAGGAACTCTGGTCTACAGTACTTGTAGCCTGGAGCCGGAGGAGAACCGCGAGGTCCTCGCAGAGTTCCTCGAACGTCACGCGGAGATCATCCTCCGGGAGGATCGATTTGTGCTTCCTCGGCCGGACGGCCCGGACGGCGGCTACATGGCGCGGCTGGAGTCAGGGACCTGAGCAGCAAGAGCAAGAAGGACCGTAAGAAGGGCTGCATCAGGGCTACCGCCCTGTTCTCCGTTGCTGTGATCCTGATCCTCGCTGGGACCGCAGTCTGGTTCCAGAGAGACATTCCCCTCTCCCATCCCGAATACTGGCTCGACCTGGACCTCGAAGGTAATGGCCCCTTCTCCGCCGGCGCGAGCAAGATTTCTATCACGCCATCCATAGGCGATGACAAGGAGGTCTGGCTCGCCGGCTACCACGTGGGGCGGGCGGCCACCGGGGTCCATGACGACCTCTGGGCCCGGGCCGTGGTGATCCGCTGCGGAGAGGTCACGATAGCGCTGGTCGCCCTGGACCTGATCGGGATCTTCCTGGCGGAAGTGATCAGCATCCGGAAGGCTCTGGATGGCGAGATCGACTACGTGATCGTGGCCAGCACCCACACCCATTCAGGCCCGGACACCATGGGCCTCTGGGGACCCACTCGCTTTCGCACAGGGGTACGCGAGAAATACCAGGAGAAGGTTCGTGGAGCGGTGATCCGCGCGATCCGCGAGGCGGCCTCGCGGCTGGAGCCATCTTCCCTCGTCTTCGCCCGCCGTGACCTGGCGCCCAGGGGGCTCCTGCGCGACTCCCGGAAGCCGATCGTGATGGACACGGAGCTATCCGTCTGCGCCATCCACCCCCGGGCGGGAGGGGATGCCATCGCCACCCTGGTGAACTGGTCTTGCCACCCGGAGGTGATGGATTCCAAGAATACGCTCATCTCCTCCGACTTCCCCCATTACCTGAGAGAAGCAATGGAGAACGGCATCCCTGAGGAAAATCTTCTCGGAACAGGGGGCGTCTGCCTCTTTCTGTCGGGCTCCATCGGCGGCCTGCAGACTCCCCTCCGGGTAGACGTGACCGACAGGAAGGGCCAACTTCAGGAGGAGGCGAGCTTCGAGAAGGCGAAAGTCCTGGGAGAGAACCTGGCGGCCGAGGCGCTGAGGGCCCTCCAGTCAAGTGGCCGTATCCTCATCACCGAGGGACCCCTTCGGGTCAGCGCCCGGACCGCTCTCGTCCCCCTTCAGAACCTCGCCTTCCGGGCGGCGTCGAAGCTAGGCGTGATCCGACGGGGCTCGACTCGTGGCCGAAAGGCACGGACGGAAGTCGGCTTGCTCGAACTGGGGGATGTCCCGCTGCTGCTGATTCCAGGAGAGATTTATCCGGAGATCGTGGTGGGGGGAATCGAGAGCCCTCGCGGTCAGGATTTCTCGGTGGCACCGGTGGAGGTTCCGCCTCTCAAGCAGGCCCTCGGTGGAAAAGTTCGCTTCCTCATCGGTCTTGCGAACGATGAGATCGGCTACTTGATCCCGAAATCGGAGTGGGACGACTCGGCCCCCTACCTCTACGGGGCGGAAAAATCCCCCTACGGGGAGATCAACTCTCCCGGCCCGGACGCGGCGCAAATCATCCACAGGGAGGCGCTGTACCACATCCGGAGGAGGGAGACGGGGCGGTGAGCTACTTCCCTCTCCGGCTCCGGAAGCAGTCGTCACAATAGACGGGCCGGCTGCCGGTCGGCTTGAACGGAACCTGTGTTTCTTTTCCACAGGCGGCGCAAGTAACCGCAAACATCTCGCGGCCACCGTCCGCCATGGCCTGCTGCTTACGCGAACGACGACAGGGGGGGCAGCGACGGGGTTCGTTGGCAAACCCCTTCTCGGCATAAAACTGCTGCTCCGATGCCGAGAAGAGAAACTCGGAATTGCACTCCTGGCAGGTAAGGGTCTTGTCCTCAAAAGGCATCCAGCTGCCCTCCAATCGGGCGACGCCCACTCCCGGACCATCAGTCCGTCAGGACCCGGGCCTACCGCATCAGCGCGAGGCCACATCGGCACCGGCCGGGAGGCGAAAAAAAACCTCGGCCGATCCGACCCTCCTCACCCGCGCCTCTCGCGGTGATTAGCTCTCGTGGATACGAGGGGAGTCGAAAATACCGGGTATCCTAGGGATTACCTGGTGGGAGCGCCCTAACGGACCGGCCTGACTCGGTACATTTGAACACCTGCCCCTACCCGCGGGAATGCCACCGGAATGGGTCGTTGCCTGGTTTCCTGTGTACTTGTCTCCTTCGGCTCTCTCCACCAGTTTCCAAGACTGCTTGAAGCGTAGGTCTCGCTTCGCGAGGTGTCAAGGCAATTCCAAGGGATACGCCACAGAGAGAGGCCCTCTCGCTCACTCCGAGGCCTGTCGAATTTCGGGCTATGATAGCGCGCTCCTGTCGGTTAGCCTGTGATAGGGGGTCGGATAGAAGGACGGGGAGATTTTTGAATCCCAAGAATCACAAGGACAAGATCGTGAAGGCGGCAGAGGACCTCCTTTACCGCCGCGGGTATCATGCCACGAGCATCGGTGCAATCGCGCGTGCCGCCGGTGTCCCCAAAGGGTCTCTCTACAACCACTTCAAAGGGAAGTCCGACCTCGCGGCCCACCTCATGGATCGTTTCGCCGACAGGGCCATTTCGCAGCTAGAGGACCGCCTCGGGTCCAAAGACCTCTCCCCCTCTCGACTGGTTCAAAACCTCCTGAACGGGTACCTGCGAGCTTACCGAAGGAACGGCTATCGCTACGGATGCTCCCTCGGAAGTCGGCTCAACGAAGTAGCGGACACCGATCGTCAGCTCTCCAAGCGCATTTCCTCGCACCTCGAATCTTGGGCCTCTCTCCTGGAAGACCGTTTCAAGCGATGGGCATCACGGCACGGCCGCCGGGATCTGGAACGGGCCGCCCCGGGCCTTGCCCGAACCGTCCAGGCGACGATCCAGGGGGCTCTTCTCCAGATGAAGGGGAGTCGCAACGCCGCCCCGCTGAAGGGAGCTCGGGACACTCTCAAGCTTCTCCTCGAGGGACTCGAGCGCGGCTCATCGATCGGGCCACGTCGCCGCCGGGTCCGCGCCTGATCGAACACCGATCAACTCACAATTCCGATTGTTGCTGAACGGTCGTCTTGCCACACATAAAATGCGCATCCGACGCAACAATGCCGACCCGGTCTGCGTCTTATATCTCCGGCGGGGGTGGAGAAAGTCGGTCCGGCATCTTCGGAGGCCTCGAACATGAAAGCGCCGCTTCATCCGGCTTTCGTCTCGCTGATCCTCTCGCTCCTCGCCGCGTGCGGTGGCGGCAGCAGTAGCGGGGGAGGGGGCTCGGGAGACGGCATTCCCCCGATGTTCGCTGGAGCTACCGCCGCCTTCGCCCTCTCGGACGCGAGCATAGAAGTATCCTGGGCGCCTGCCATGGACAACGTGGATCCCGCGTCGGCCCTCATCTACAACGTTTACGCCTCACAGATCTCCGGCGCGCAGGACTTGATGACGCCGGACCTCACCAGCGCAGCGGGATCGACGACGGAAATCGTCACGGGTCTTCTTCCCGCCGCCAATTACTTCTTCATTGTCCGGGCGATGGACACCTCCGGAAACGAGGATACGAATCTGATCGAAGTCTCCGACACCACTTTCCCCGACACGACCGACCCCATTTGGGGCGGTGGAACCTCCGCGATAGCGACGAGTCTCACGGAGATCGATTTGACCTGGAACGCAGCCACAGACAACCAGGCGATGCAGTCGCAGCTCGTCTACAACATCTACTCGGCGACCGTCTCGGGAGGTCAGAACTTCCTCGCCCCCGATTTCATGACCCCTCCCGGAATCCTCACGCACACGTTCACGGGACTGACCCCGGACACGGACTATTTCTTCGTGGTCCGCGCCCAGGACCCTTCCGGAAACGAGGACACCAACCTGATGGAGGCGTCGGCCCGGACCTTCGGCATCGTCTCCTTCGCGACCCAGGTCCAACCGATCTTCACGATCAACTGCGTGGTCTGCCATGGACCTCCCTTCCCCGCCCAGGGGCAAGACCTCAGCAACTACACGACGATCGATTCGACGGCGATCAACGTCCCGGCCAACGAGACGATGCTGACATCGATGCTGGATCGTATCGAACCCTTCGATAGCACCCTCTCCTACTTGATCCACAAGATTGACGGGACGCACCTCGACCCCGCCGTACAGGGAAGCGGATTGCAGATGCCTCGGCTGAGGCCGCCGCTCCCCCTGGCAGATAGGGACCTGATCCGAGCCTGGATCAACCAGGGAGCGCAGAACAATTGATTCAAACATTGGTTTTGCGTGACGGTGACGCAGGGATTGATGGTGACCGGTCATCCTATGGGGTAGGATTCGATCTTCAGCGCTCGGTTCCCGAACAAGCTGGGGGAGTAGGAATCGGATGATTCGACTGGTCTTGAATCGGCGTATTGGAAGTGTCCTATTCCTGCTGCCCCTCTTGATCGCGCCAGGCTGTGGAAAGGGCGGAGGAAGTGGAAACAATGTCCCCTTCCGCGTGGATCAGATCCTCCCCGCCGACGGATCGATCGACGTCTCCGTGAACACTGCGATCGAGATTCAATTCTCCAGAGCCGTGTCCCAGGCCTCCGTGCAGAACGGCGTCAGCTTCTCGCTCGTCGAGACCTCTCAGCCCGGTTTGCCCATCCAGGGGGCCTTCTCGTATGACCCGACCGGAAGAGTGCTTACCTTTACCCCCCAGATGCCCCTGGGGATGACCACGGACCATACGCTCACACTCTCGGCGGGAATCCAGGATGGTTCGGGAACACCGCTCGTTCTCTCCCGAAGTCAGGTTCCGCTGCCCTCGACGTTCAGGACCGAATTCGTTCCCGATACGACCGAACCGCTGTTTGGAGGCGCCACGGCAGCGATAGCCCTCACCGATACGTCGATCGAGCTCCGGTGGACGGCAGCGACGGATGATCGGGATCCGCAGTCCGCCATCATCTACAACGTCTACATGGCGACGGGGCCGGGGGCGCAAAACTTCGGCGTCCCCGATGCCACCACGGCCCCCAGCGCGGTCCTTCATCTCATGGGGGGGCTGCAGCCGCTGACCACCTACTTCTTCGTCGTTCGAGCCGAGGACACCTCCGGGAACGAAGAAGCCAATGCGGTGGAGGTCTCAGCGACGACACTCGCGACCCCGGACACGATGGCCCCCCTGTTCGGCGGCGTGACCACCGCCATGGAGCTCTCCGAAACATCGATAGACCTCTCGTGGACCGAGGCGATGGACGACACGGACCCTCAGTCAGCTATCGTCTACAACATCTATATGGCCCTCTCCCCCGGAGGGCAAAACTTCGGCGTTCCGGACGACACGAGCCTCCCCGGTGTCGCATCACACATCGTCAGCGGTCTTCAGTCGTTCACGACTTATTACTTCGTCGTCCGCTCGCAGGATACGTCGGGAAACGAAGATACGAACGTCATCGAGGAGTTCGCCACCACGCTTTCCCCCCAGGACACGATGGCTCCCCTGTTCGGCGGCGCCACGGGGGCGACGGAGATTTCAAATACGGCGATCGAGGTGACCTGGATGGACGCTGTGGATGACATCGATCCGGCGTCGGCCATCGTCTACAACGTCTATGTCGCTCAGATCTCCGGGATGCAGAACTTCGCCCTGCCAGACGCCACGACGCTTCCCGGAGCCAACCTACACGTGATCGGCAGCCTGTCGCCCGGAACGACCTATTTCATCGTCGTCCGAGCGGAGGACACCTCAGGGAACGAGGACATGAATACGATGGAGGTGTTCGCCACCACGACCGCCGTTGGCGACGTGATCGACCCGATCTTTCTCGGCCTCGTCTCCGCCACCGCGGTCAGCCCGACAGAGATCGAGCTCATGTGGAACGCGGCTACGGACAACGTGGCGCCTCCTTCCCAGATCATCTACAACATTTACTTCGCCACAGTGGCGGGCATGCAGAATTTCGCCGTCCCGGATGCCACCACCGCCCCGGGCGTCGTCACCCAACTGATCACCGGATTGACGGAGGACACGGACTATTACTTCGTGGTCCGGGCCGAAGATCCATCGGGGAACGAGGAGTCCAACGTGGTGGAGGTTCTCGAGAGATCCTCGGTCTCGTTCTTCCTGCAGGTCCAGCCCCTCTTCTCTTCAAATTGCACCGGCTGCCACGGTCCTCCGTCTCCCACGCTGGGTCAAGACCTGAGCAGCTATGCCCAGATCAACGCCACGGCAATCAACTTCCTCGCGATCGAGACTAGCGGGACGAGCATGCTAGATCGGATCGAGCCCTCTTCCAGCATTCTCTCCTATCTGATGCACAAACTGGACGGCACACATCGCGACCCCGGAGTCGACGGCAGCGGTAGCCAGATGCCGCTAGGCCCCCCCCTCCCTCTCGTGGAGAGGGACATCATCCGGAGGTGGATCGACCAGGGCGCCCTGAACAACTGATGTCGAGGGTCGGCTTTTTTTTTCCGGCTCCAACGTTGCTGACCGGTCAGCATGAATCTATAATCAGACTAGCTAGGCTCACGAAGAGACTCATCAGGGGATCACATACTCGGGGGGACAGGAGGAATGAGGTCATGTTGCTTCGTCCGAAAGACAGACATGGAAGTATGGCGTTACTCTTCTCCCTCCTTCTTCTTTCCTCTTGTGGGGGTGGGGGCGGCGGTAAGGGCAGCAGCGTCTTCCGGGTCCTGGAGATTCTCCCTGTCGACGCTGCCCTCAACGTCTCCGTCAATCTAATCGTCGAGGTCCGATTCTCTCACGAGGTGGACCCGACGACCCTGCAGAGTGGCATTACCTTTACGCTGACCGAGTTGACCGCGCCGGGGATGCCCCTGGTGGGCGCTTTCGCCTCGAACATGACCGGTCGGGTGATCACGTTTTCCCCGCTCCTCCCACTCGCCATATCGACGGACCACCGGCTGACCCTCACGGAGGGAATTCTCGACACACGGGGCCGGCCCCTGGATCTGGCTCGCAGCGAGGTCCCGATTCCAAGCACCCTTCAGACTCAAACGATGGCCGACACGAGTCCGCCACTCTTCGGCGGCGCCTCCCAGGCCGTCGCGATCGACGACACATCGCTGGAGGTCCGCTGGGCCCCGGCGATGGACGACATCGATTTACCATCGGGCATCTCCTACAACGTCTACACATCGCCGACCCCGGGGGGACAGGTCTTCTCCATGCCTGACGCCACAAGTCCCCCCGGGGCCACTTCCCAAACCGTCGGAGGCCTGCAGCCGGCCACGACCTACTTTCTCGTCGTTCGGGCACAGGACAGCTCCGGCAACGAGGAGTCGAACTTCGTGGAGGTCTCGGTCATGACTCTGGCCACACCGGACACGATTCCTCCCGTCTTCATGGGAGTCGGCTCGGCTACGGTTCTGAATACATCCTCCGTCCGTCTGGACTGGACGGCGGCGATGGACAACAAGGCCGCCGCAGCGGAGATCGTCTACAACATCTACAATGCTACGACGCCGGGGGGGCAGAGCTTCGCGAACCCTATATCATCTACCTTGCCAGGGGACCTTTCTCACACGGTCGGCGGGCTCTTCTTCGACACCGACTACTACTTCGTCGTCCTGGCAATGGATCCGTCGGGCAACGAGGACTGGAACGGGATCGAGATGCGGGCGAGGACGCACGTCTCCTTCGGGGCCCAGGTCCAGCCGATCTTCACGGCGACCTGCGCTACCTCCTTCTGCCACGCCGGGCCGACGCCGGCGCAGGGTCTCAATCTCTCGAGCTACGCCCAGATCAGCTCAACCGCGATCAGCGTGGCCGCCAATCAGGCTCCTCTGGACAGGATCGAACCGTTCATCAGCACGGCCTCCTACCTGATCAACAAGATCGACGGAACCCAGGGATTGGTGGGGGGATCCGGGGGTCAGATGCCGGCCGGGAGTGCACCGCCACTCTCGCAAGCGGACAGGGACCTGATTCGATTCTGGGTGGATCAGGGCGCCCAGAGCAACTGATTTGCGCCGACGAAGATAGATGGATGCTTCCACAGGGCTAGGATCACCCCGTGGGCATCATAGGCTCGGGCCGGCAGCACTTCCCCCCGCCGCCGGCTCATCCTATTAGTTCCGGATCGTGCAAAACCGAGACTCGAGCCGGGCGAGTTCGCGAACATTTTCTTTACTCGTGTTCATTTTTCCATTGATGACCGGTCAGCTACGTTCTAGACTCAGCCGAGAATCCCCCAGAAGATCAAAAACCAGACCAGGCACGCGGTATGGGGCAGGTTCCCTGAATTCTGTCGTGCGGTCGCTGTGCGGGCAACGATGGTGACAAAGCATCTCGCCTTCGCTCTTGCGTTCCTACTCGCCTCTCCTTTGGCGATGGCGGACGACAAGAGCCCTCGCATCAAGCTTCTCGGCTCGATCACGCCGGGCGCTGCTCAGCAATCGACGACCAACAAGCACTTCGTCTCCCTCACGAACACAAACCCCCTATCGACGAAGGATGTCAGATTCGGTGACTTTTTCCTCTTCACCTTCCCGGTGCACTGCGGAACACTCGTTCAGCCATCGCTGGGCATAACGACCAACTCCGCGACCCTTCTTGCTTCGGACTTCGCGGTTTCCGTGAATCCCGGGGCCAGGACGATAAGCCTGACCTATCTCGGAACGGACCAGCCGTGGCCGGGAGGCGCCGCCGTAAGCGTCGAGTTCGAGATGGTTGCGCCCGCGAACGTCGGCCCTTGCAGAATCACGCGCTCGGTTCCACTCGACAAATCACGGTACTTCGATCCCGAGAGTCACGCCGTCTATATCGACTTCCAGGTGACCGACTTCGCCCTCGGTGGGGCGTCGGGTCCCTCAGGTCCGAGCGGACCCTCCGGACCCAGCGGTCCGGCCGGCCCCACAGGCCCTACGGGTGCCACGGGTCCCACCGGTCCGTCCGGGTCATCCGGCCCGGCGGGAGCCACGGGTCCTTCGGGTCCATCGGGACCAGCAGGAGCCACAGGCGGAACAGGCCCAAGTGGTCCTTCTGGCCCATCCGGGCCAACGGGGGCACCGGGACTGCCGGGACCCCAGGGTGCCACCGGCCCCTCCGGCCCGAGCGGGCCGTCTGGTCCAGAAGGACCCGATGGCGCGACGGGTGCGACAGGTCCCAGTGGTCTCGACGGCGCGACCGGCGCAACAGGTCCCAGTGGTCTCGACGGCGCTGATGGTGCAACGGGAGCGACTGGACCGAGCGGTCCTTCCGGCCCCGACGGTGCTGACGGTGCAACCGGCGCAACGGGTCCGAGCGGTCCCTCGGGTCCCGACGGTGCAACCGGCGCGACTGGACCAAGCGGACCTTCGGGTGCCGATGGTGCCGATGGCGCGACCGGGGCAACCGGTCCCAGTGGTCCCGACGGTGCCGATGGCGCGACGGGCGCAACAGGTCCCAGTGGTGCCGATGGCGCGACAGGTGCCACGGGACCGAGTGGTCCTTCCGGCCCCGACGGTGCCGACGGCGCGACCGGGGCAACAGGTCCGAGCGGTGCCGACGGTGCAACCGGCGCAACGGGTCCGAGCGGTCCCTCGGGTCCCGACGGTGCCGATGGCGCAACCGGGGCAACAGGTCCCAGTGGTCCCGACGGTGCAACCGGCGCAACGGGTCCCAGTGGTCCCGACGGCGCTGATGGTGCAACCGGCGCGACTGGACCGAGCGGTCCTTCCGGCCCCGACGGTGCCGACGGCGCAACCGGTGCAACAGGTCCCAGTGGTCCCGACGGTGCCGACGGTGCAACCGGCGCGACTGGACCGAGCGGTCCTTCCGGCCCCGACGGTGCCGATGGCGCGACGGGCGCGACCGGGGCAACAGGTCCGAGCGGTCCTGCCGGCGCTGACGGTGCAACCGGCGCGACTGGACCGAGCGGTCCTTCGGGTCCCGACGGTGCCGATGGCGCGACAGGTGCAACCGGTCCCAGTGGTCCCGACGGCGCGACCGGGGCAACCGGTCCCAGTGGTCCCGACGGCGCGACCGGGGCAACAGGTCCCAGTGGTCCCGATGGCGCGACAGGCGCAACCGGTCCGAGTGGTCCCGCCGGTGCAACAGGTCCGAGTGGCCCCGCCGGCGCAACAGGTCCCAGTGGTCCCGATGGCGCAACCGGCGCAACAGGTCCCAGTGGTCCCACCGGTGCTGATGGTGCAACGGGCGCGACTGGACCCAGCGGTCCCTCCGGCCCTGACGGGCCAAGCGGACCGAGTGGACCCTCCGGTCCCTCCGGACCTGGAGGACCCGCGGGTGCAACCGGCACCACCGGGCCGAGCGGTCCCTCCGGACCCAGCGGGCCGGCCGGCGGCTCCGACGTCGACGTGCTGGATGAGGGCGTCACGGACGTCGTGAACGCGATCGAGATCAACTTCATCGGCGACGACGTCTCGGTCGTGGACGCGGGCGGAGGCCGCGCCAACGTAACCATCGACGACGTGCTCAAGCGAACCGTCAGCCAGACTTATACGGGGGCCCTCCTGACCGTGCAAAACGACCTGACCGTCAATGACGACCTGATTGTCCGCGGCCAGACAGACCTCTCCACGAGCAACCTCGGATCCCTCGCGACGCAGGTCCAGATCGGTTCGGGTCAGGCCTTCTTGTCAGGTTACGTCGTGTGTCAGCGGGCGACGAACATCTCCGTAGGTGGGAGCGGAAGGTATTCCTTTTTCAATCGCTATTCGGAGGTGTCAAGCGCCGGCGGCAGCCCCAATCGCGCCATGTACAACGAGATGGCCCTCGGGGGGGGGACACAGAGCGGCGACTTTATCTCGGGTCATTTCAACCTCAACGGATCCTCGACCTCGGCAACCGCTGATCTCTTCGGCGTTCAGGTCGATGTAGTAGGGGCGACGGCCAGCTCGGGCACCGTGGTGGGCATCCTCGTCAACGAGGACAACACCCAAGCAAGTCCGGGCACGGGACGCTGGGCGGCCTGGTTCCGAGGTGACGTGGAGGTACGGGGGGACTTCGACGTGTCGGGAACCAAGAACTTCGTGATGCCACACCCGGAGGATCCCACCAAGGAGATCGTTTTCACGGCTCTGGAGGGCCCGGAATCCGGCGTGTTCGTCCGGGGAACTTCCAGCCTGGTCAACGGGGAAGCTGTGATCGATTTGCCCGACGTCTTCGGCCTCGCCTCGAGCTCTACCGCCCCCGTTACCGTCTACGTGACGCCCCTTTCGGCGGAGTCGAGGGGGCTGGCTGTGGTCGAAAGGTCGAACAAGCGCATCGTCGTGAAGGAGCTTCAGAAAGGACAAGGCAACTACGAGTTCGACTGGGTCGTATACGCAGTCCGGGTCGGCTTCGAGGACCACCAGACCATCCGAGCCAGGAGCACGGCGCCCCCGGGCGAGCGGTAGCTCCATTTCGAGCAAGGACATCACCTCGCTGAGGGCTCCACCCTGCTGACGTCTTGCATCCGAGAAAGGAGATTCTCATGAAGTTCGGGAAATGGGCGCTAGTCCTTGTCTTGGTCCTCGTGGGGCCAGCTTCGGCCTGGGCTCAAGGAGGTGGCGGAGGGCCGTGCGATGCGCCTCCGCCCATTCCCCCGCCAGATACCCTTCCGGAAGGCTTCGGAGTCAACGTCTTCGCAGATGGGATCCCCTGGGCCACCTCCCTCTGCTGGGATAACCGTGGGCGCGCCTTCGTGGGCGAGTCCTTCTTCTTCGTCCCGGCGCCCGACCAACGGGTGTGGGTCCTGCAGGACACCGACGGAGATGGTGTCGCCGACGTCCAGAACATCTTCGGCGAGTCGTTCGGCCAGGTTCTTGGCCTGGCGGCCCTGCCGCGCGCACCCAGAGGACGGATCATCAGTGAGGCTCGCAAGCGCAAGACGAGCGTCGCCAACCTCATGCGGATCGGCGCCTTGAGCGAGTTCCCGGTCGACATCTTCGTCAACCATACTCTCACGGGCTTCACCGTTCAGGACGAGTTCCTGGGAATCCTGAGTCGCCTTCGCGATCTCAACGGGGACGGGGATGCCCTCGATCCGGGTGAGCGGGAGGACATCCTCACGGGACTCCCCGCGGGTGGGGACCATAACAACGACAACATCGCCATCGGACCGGACGCCCTGCTTTACTTCGGCCTCGGGATCCGGACCAACTGGGGAGGCGTCGACAAGCCAGACGGCAATCTCGCGGTGGGAGAGTGCATCATCACCGAAACATGCATCAACGGAGCGATCCTGAGAGTGAGGCCAGACGGATCGCACCTCGAGGTGGTGGCTCGCGGGCTCCGGAACGCTTTCGGGGTAGGTTTCACGTCAAATGGCGTGCTTCTGGTCACCGACAACGGGCCCGACATCCGGAATTGCCATCCCGTTGCCTGCGCTCCCGATGAGTTGAACGTCATTCATCCCATAACGGCCTGGCCGGCGAATCTGGCCCCCGGCGGCGGCAAGACCCCTTGCGGAGCGCTGGATAAGGCTCCAAACTACGGTGCGCCCGACTTCGCGGGAACTCCCCCGCCAGGGACGGGCACGATCGGCCCGATACACAACTTCCCGCCGAGCGTCTCGGCGGACGGGTTCGACATAAACCTGACGGACACCTGGTGCGGTTTCGAGGGAGACCTGTTCGTCGCGGAGTTCGGGAACTTCGGGAATTTTGAGGCATTCACCCAGGGCGTGAGAATCGAGAGACTCGAGCTGATCACGAACAGGAGAGGGGTGCCGACGAGCGCGGTTCGACATGCCTTTGGCGGCCAGACGCTTTCCTTCGGCCACCCGGTCGACGCGAAGTTCGGACCGGACGACGCCCTCTACGTTACGATCTTCTCGGGCTTCGGGTTTGAACCCCCCGGGAGAGTCATCCGGATCTTCCCCATCGATTCGGACAACGACGGGACGCCGGATATCTGCGAGTAGGTCGGTTCCAACTGCTGGTCCTGGGCGCGCTTCTGGGGGTCTCTCCACAGCAGGGGTTTCCGGGAAAGCGTGACTCCGCGGAGCCGGCGACTTCCTCATCCCCCGATACGCTCCAATTCGTCGATCGGACTTCCTCATCCGGCATCACGTTCGTCCAGCATTGCGGTGACCCGCGAAAGAGGACCATCCTCGAGGCGAACGGATCCGGCCTCTGTCTCTTTGATTACGATCGTGATGGCGATCTGGACCTTTACTTCGTCCAGGGCACTCGCACAGGCGAAGAGGCGGGAGGCAACAAGCTCTACAGAAACGATGGGAGCTTCCGCTTCACCGACCGGACTGGCCCGGCGGGTGTTGCCGGGCGCGGATGGGGGACCGGATGCGCCGTCGCCGATACCGACGGCGACGGCTACGAGGATCTGCTCGTCACCGGCAACGATGTTCTCATCCTCTACAGGAACCGCGGGGACGGCACCTTCGTCGAGGCGACGAGCGAGGCGGGCCTCGAGGCTTCGGGGGCACTGGCCGGCGCCGCGTTCCTCGACTGGAATCGGGACGGCGCCCCCGATCTCTACCTGACCCGATACATCCAATATGAGCCGGACAAGCCGTCACCCTTCGGCTGTACCTGGAGGGGTCGAAAGGTGTTCTGCGGGCCCACGGGGCTTCAACCCGCGGCCGATCTGCTCTTCATCAATGATGGCAGTGGAGGCTTCCTCCCCGTCGCGGGCGATAGCGCTCCTTCCGTCAAACCGGGTTTCGGGTTGGGTGTCATAGCCTTCGACTTCAATCGAGACGGCTTCGAGGACATCTATGTGGCCAACGATTCCAGCCCGAACTTTCTGCTGCAGAACAAGCGGGGAAAGACCTTCCGAGATGTCGGCGTCCTGTCCGGCGCGGCCACGGCCGGGGACGGCCGCAATCAGAGTGGCATGGGTGTGGCCGCAGGAGACATCGACGGAGACGGATTCGAGGACCTGGTCGTGACGAATTTCTCGGACGACTACTCCACGCTCTACAGAAACGACGGGGGCCTCGTGCTGGAAGATGTCTCCGATCCGTGGGGCCTTGTGGCGCCGACCTTCGCGAAGCTGGGCTGGGGAGCCTCCATTGCGGATCTCGACAACGACGGTTGGCCCGACCTGGTCTTCGCCAGCGGCCACGTGTATCCACAGGCGGATGACTCGCCCAGCGCTACCCGCTATCGGCAGACGAATCAGGTCTTTCGTAATCTCGGCAAGGGGCGGTTCGAGGATATCACGGGAAAGGCTGGACCTGGCCTCGGCGTACTCAGGTCCTTTCGGGGGCTCGTCACGGGCGACCTGGATGGAGACGGCGATCTAGATCTCGTCTTCAGCGCGATTGATGATCCGCCCCTCCTCCTGGAGAACGCCTCCAAGAAGACGAACCACTTTCTTTCCGTGCTGCCGAGGCTTCGAGGAGGAAGTGGGTCGCACCTGGAGCCGGGCCGGTTAGCCCTGGGGTCCGTAGTGACCGTCGTGGCCGGAGGTCGGCAGCAGATTCGATATGCGCGGACTTCCGGCTCCTATCTCTCGTCCGTGGCCGCACCCCTGCACTTCGGTCTCGGTGGAGAGAGCAAGGTCCAGGAGGTTCGGGTCCGCTGGCCCGACGGAACGGAAGAGGTCGTGGCCAAGGATCTGCCGGCCGACCGCCTGATCACCGTTGTCCAGTCCTCCATCAAACCGGCAGCCGAGAAGGAATAGACCAGCGCGAAGCGACCCCTGAGGATCTTACCTTCCCCGCTCCCGTGTGATTTCCGCCAGTCTCCTCCGCCACTCGACCTGTTTGGGATCGAGGGTGAGAGCGGTCGTCAGGGTCTGGGCGGCGGCGGCGAGCTCCCGCCTCGACACGTACAGCTCCGCGAGCCGGGCCATCAGCTTCCCGGAGGGATCGCTCTGGGCCGCGATCGTGAGGTTACGCATCTCGTCCGCCAGGGTTTGCCTCCTGGTAAAATGGGGGAGCATCGCCTCCGCCTCGGTCTCCCGGCCGGACCGTCGATAGAGCTTGAGAAGACCGAGGACGGGTCGCGGATCGTACGGGTCGGCGCTCATGACCCCCTTCATGGCCACCTCGGCCTCCGGGCCTTCACCCATGTCCGCGAGCGCCTTGGCCGCCTGGTAGCGCGCCTCTCTGCCTTCGGGAGTACGTGCGCCGGGATCCAGCTCGACGACCCGGAGGAAGGCAGCCCGCGCTTCGGAAGGGTGGCGCAGGCTGACTGCGGCGAGGCCCCGGACGAAGTGCGCCGCGATGTGAGAAACGTCTCTCGCGAGGATCAGCCGAGCGATGCGGTCCGCTTCATCGTGTTTACCGGAATGCTGGAGGGAGACCGCATTCATGTGCAAAGCACCCAGATGATCTGGGGCGAGCGAGAGGGTGATGTCCGATTCCTTCAGAGCCTTGGAGAACTCCCCTTGATTCACATGCGCCTCGGCCAAGGAGTAGTGAAGGTCGACGAGCAGATCGGGCTCGAGCGACCCCCGGAGGGCTTGATGGGCAAGCTGGATCGAGCGCATCGCGTTGCCCGCCCGCAGATAGCTGAAAGCGAGGTAAGCGAGGGCGCGCGGTGGAGCATCATCCGGATCCAGGTTTTGCTCCAAGAGGGCGATCGCTCCCAGATAGTCACCCCTTGCGCCCAACTGCTCGGCGGCCGCGATCGCTCGCAGCTCATTGCGCGGGAAGGAAGCGTCTCCGGGCGGGACCTGATCCATCTCCTCCGACGCGTCAGTGCATCCGACCACAAGCGCGACGATCACGATCGCGGTGAGACGCGAGAAAGTGCAAATCGAACTCAAAGATGGGAGGAACATCGCTCCCATTGTACGACGGCGTGGACGGCGCGCCAGGGAGCGGTCCGAGGATGAGCGATCTCTTCCAGAAGCGCGCCGCTCGGGTCGCCGTCCTTTGCGCCGTCGCCTTCAACGCGGTCCTGCTCCTGCCCGAGCTTTCCATCTCACGATACGATCTCAATGACGGCATACTCCATTACGCCGTGATCGCCCGCATGTCCGAGGCGCTCGACCTCGGCGAGGACCCCCTGGATTGCTGGCACACGATCACCTCCATCGGGTATCCGTTTCATCATTCGTATCCTCCGCTGGGTCATCTCGCCGTCCTGGTCCTTCATCGGGTTTTGCTGCAGTTACCGGACCTGATGACCGTGTTCGTCTGGGCGAGGTACCTCCTGCTCTGCATCTATCCCATCACGATGTTCGTGGGCGCCCGGTGGATGGGAATGAGCCGGATCACATCCGCTACCGCGGCGATCCTGTCTCCGCTGATCTCCTCGCCCGGATACGGACTGGAGCTCGGCTCGTATATTTGGCGGGGCTCGGGCCTCTTCGCGCAGCAGGTCGCCATGGTGCTGCTTCCGTTGGCGATGGGGGCGGTGTGCAGGGCGACCCGCCACGGCCGGTCGCTGGGGCCGGCGGTCCTGCTTCTGGCCTTCAGCTATCTCTCCCACATCATCTATGGATACATCATCTCGATCTCCGCCCTCCTCCTCCTGCTCCTTGGGCCCGATCGGGATCGGAGGGGAGCGCGGCTCGCGATCATCTTTGGTCTCGCGGTACTGGGGATTTCTTTTTTCGTCCTGCCGTTCCTCCTGGATGGGGAAGCGATCAACCACAGCCGATGGGAGGAGTCATGGAAGTGGGACTCCATCGGCCACCAGAGGGTACTCTCGCAACTTCTGAAGGGAGAGCTATTCGACACGACCGGTGTGCGTTCTGGCGAGAATCGCCTGCCCGTCTTCAGCTTGCTCGTCGCCCTGGGCGCGATCCTCGCCATCGCTCGTCCTACCCGAGAATCTCGCTTCCTTCTTGGGGGATTCCTTCTCTGGCTGGTGATCTATTTCGGGCGCCCGACCTGGGGAGTTCTCACCGCTCTTCTTCCGCTCTCGAGCGATCTCCCCTTCCATCGGCTCATCGGCGGGGTTCACTTCTTCGGCCTCCTCCTGGCCGCACTCGGCCTCGGATCGATCGTGGAGCGGATGCTCGCAGCGAAGAGGACTTGGGTGGCCGTGCTCTCCGTACCGACGGTGATTCTCATTCTGTTGCCGGTCTGGATCGAACGGGTCTCGTTCGTCCGCGAGGGAGCGAGATGGGGTGAGGAGAACAAGGCGGCCCACTTCAATCGGAGCGGCGAGATCCAAGAGGTCCTCGACCGCGTCGAGTCCTCCCGACCGGGCAGGGTCTATCCCGGTCTGGCCGCGCGATGGGGAGGTGATTACCGGGTCGGCTCCGTCCCGATGCATGGCGTGCTCACCAAGGAATCCGTGGATTGCCTCGCCTTTCTCTACCACGCGATGTCTCTCCCCTCGGATCTCATGTTGCACTTCGATGAACGGAGGGCGGCCCATTATTCAATGTTCAATGTCTCCTGGGTCCTGGCGCCCGCGGACAAGGAATTCCCGCCCTTCCTGGAGCTCGACCTGGAGAGCGGCAGCTCACGACTCTACAGGGCGCCGGGTGGGAGCGTGTTCGAGGCGATCCGTGCGGACGTGACTTATCGGGGCGAGGAGGCTGACCTTTACGACATCGGGAAGAAATGGCTGGATAGCAGGCTCCCTGAGAGAGGCCAGCACATCGAGATCCAGCTCGGGGGCGGCTCAGGCGAATCTTCCCTCTCCGTAGATGATCCGTTGCCATCCCCCGAGAGTCTCCGAGGGGGATCTCCCGGTGCCGTGTACGATGTCGAATCGGAAGGCAACACGTACCGATGTACGGCGCACTTGCGAGAGGAAGGCGTCCTCCTGTTCAAGATGTCGTATCACCCCCGCTGGAAGGTGACGGTGGACGGCCAGGAGAGCCGCCCGCTCTTACTCACGCCGGGTCTGTGCGGCGTTCGACTCTCGCCCGGGTGGCATACCGTCTCGTTCCGCTACTCTCCACCCTCGTGGCGATGGCCCCTCCGGCTTCTCGGAGTGCTCGCACTTACCCTTCCGTTCTTCGCCGCGGGGCGGAGAGCCCTCAACCGGCTTGAGGATGGGCTCTGCTCCAGCTGGATCGCCGCCACTCGCCGAGCTCGACGGGCGGTCTTTTCGCTGCCTCTCGCTCGGATCCGTTCGGAGAGATGGGCTCTCCTCGCACTGTTCCTGATCGTCCTGGCTGCATCTCTGCCCTTCCTCCAGGGGAGCAGCCACGAGGGTCACGATGCTGTCGTCTACCCGCGGCGTCTCGTCGAATTCCACGAGAACATTCGAAATGGAATCCTGATTCCACGCTGGGCCCCCGACCTGTCCCATGGATACGGTCAGCCGCAGTTCATCTTCGCTCCACCCCTCCTCTACATTCTGGGTGAGGTCTTTCATCTCGCCGGGGCCAACGTGGTGCTATCGATTCACTTCGTGTGCATCATTGGAATCGCTCTCGGCGCTCTAGGGGTGTTTTTGCTGGGAAGAGCCTTCGGGGGAAGGTGGGGCGGGGTGCTGGCGGCCGCCGCCTTCACCCTCGGCCCCTATATGCTCCTCGACCTGTATGTTCGCTCGGCGTACGCCGAGGCGCTCGCCATCGCCTTCACACCCTGGATCCTCTTGGGACTCTGGAGACTGTCGGAAGGGAGTCAGAGAAGCGGCGTCACCATCCCCGCCCTGGGCGTGGCGGGTGTCATGCTCAGCCATGTCGGTGTCGCCCTGATGTTCGTTCCTCTTTGCGCCTTCCTCGTCTGCGCCCTGGCCTACTTCCGCAAGGACGCGAAATTCTTCATGCGCGGCGCTGGTGCCATCGCTCTCGGACTGGCTCTCGCAGCCTATTTCTGGGTACCCGCCTTCATCGAAAGAGGCGACGTCAGGATGGATCGCGCTCTAGGCGCCTCTCTGGACTTCCGCAGGCACTTCGTCTACGTCGATCAGATCTGGAACTCCCCGTGGGGACATGGGATCTCCGTGGCTGGTCGCGGGGACGGGATTTCGCTGGAAGCGGGAAAGGTCCAGCTCGTTCTGGCCCTGCTGATCTTGATAGCTCTACCCTTCAGGACGTCACGAATGAAGGGGAGGCGCGTGGCTCTCGTCTGCATGGCCATCGGGGCCGGAGGAGGGATGTTCCTGATGACCCCGGAGTCCTCGTTCCTCTGGGAGAAGATCTCTCTCCTTCAGTACCTACAGTTTCCCTGGAGATTTCTCTCGCTGGTCACGGTTTGCCTCGCCGCCATCGCCAGTTTTCTGCCGGCCTTCATTCCCGAGGGCAAGCGCAGAGCGATCGGATGCGGAATCGTCCTGGCGGCACTCATCGCCACTCAGATATCCCGCGCGGGTCCCAAGGCCTACAAGCCTTATGTTCCGAAGGAGCACACGGCTCTCGCCATCTCCAGCGGCCATCTGGCGGTGACCACCCGAAGGGAATACGAGCCCAGGACCGTTCTGCAGGACACGCTGCTGCCCGATTACTCTCCGATCCCTGCCGAGTTTCTGGATGCTGGCGGGGAGGTAGAGCTTCTCGGGAGCCACCCGGAATGGAAATCGCTACGGGTGAGCCGGGAGCAGCCGGGGAAATTGAGGATCAACCTGCTGCACTATGCGGGGTGGCGAGCAGATCTGGACGGGGTCGAGCTCCCTCTGGAGATAGAGGACGGGCCCGGTCGGATCATCGTCTCCATCCCGGCGGGGGAGCATCGATTGGAATTGCGATTTCATTCCACGGCGCTACGAATCGCATCCGGATGTCTCTCGGCGCTGGCGCTTCTGGGTCTGGTGACGTCCCTGATCCTGAATAGACGAGGAGATCGTTTGCAGCGAGCGCTACGAGACCCGAAGAGGTGACTGTCCGCTTTTCATGAAATGGGTGGGCGAGGGAGGATTCGAACCTCCACGGGCCTTTCGGCCCAAGGGATTTTAAGTCCCGTGCGTCTGCCCTTCCGCCACTCGCCCAGTGCTTACGCGCCAACAGGTTACAACATCGACGTGATTCACAGAAGAGGCAGGGGCCCTTCCTTGGACCCCCAACCGCGCCGCAAGAGCGCGATCGAGCGCTCCCGGCAGACGCTGAAGGCGTGAAGAAGAACGGGCCGCTGGCATTCAATCATCAGATACGTTCGCGAGGGTCATTGTTTGCCTGCACGCTCCCGCGGGAACCCCTCCGGCCGCCCCGCTTCGGCTCCCCGGAGTATGTTCACCGTGCGCCCCGGTTCGATGGGAACGCGTCGATGGGCAAGTGCAGGGGAAGGTTAGACGGCTCGGGCGCGCATGTTCGGACTACTCCGCCTTGATCCTCGCCGTTCCATCTTTCGCGATGGTGATGGTCTTCTTGCCTTGTGCCAAGTCAAACTCTTGAGTTCCGACCTGCAACTTTGCTCCGCGTTCTCGAAGCATGAGCGTGTAGCTCTCTAACGTCATGGTGTTCACACCATCGGCATAGGAGTTCTCGAAAGACCTGCCGGCGACCGTAACCTTGATTCTGTGCGTGCCGGCCCCGGCCACTACCAAAGAGCCACTTGCTCCGCCGAGATTCCCGCCTGGTGGGTGGACAAGAGGGACGCCTTCGAAGATGAGCGTCACTCCATCCATGTCGATCCTCGCCTTTCCATTGTGCGGGGCAAGCGAGAACTGCCAGGTCTGGCGTCTACTGCATGCGCCAAAGGAGAGTAGCGCGAGCGTCGCTAGAATCAGGGGCCGCGGATTGTGCATCGGGTTCCTTCCTTTCTCCCCCTAACAGGTATTCGGTGGAACTCTATGGTCCCTTTCGCCAAGCGTGGCTCGGAGGGTATCAGGATGAGCGACGGCGCCCACGCAGGCAAGCCCCTGGAGGCCCCCCGCCAGGCAGGGAAAGGCTCACCAACATTCCAGCGTCCTGGACACCCGCGAGGGGGAATGCATCTCCGCTGGGATCAGGGCATCGTGCATATTCGCGAGGGACACTGTACGAGGGTGGACGACACGCGGGGACCACCCCTGGATCTACTCCCCTTGGACCCTTAGGCATCCAATAGGGCATCCCGTCGCGTCAGGATCGGGCCGATCAGCGGCCTGCCTCCGCCGCCCGATCTCCGAAACGCATGGTCTGTGGGTCATGGAAGCGTTATGCTCCACGGAGAATTCTGCCATGAGATCACATCCTCCCCCCATCTCGATGATCGGTCTCGGCACGGCGGTCCCTGGGCACGGCGTCGGCGAGCAGGTAGGCGCCCGATTCCTGGCGAAGGTCCTCGAGGCGAGTCTGCCGGATCCGGAGCGGGAGCGGAGCCTCGTTCTCCTGAGGAAGATCTTGCGAGGATGCGGCATCGAGCAGCGCTTCAGTGTGCTCACGGACTTTCTCCAGGATGACCCGGAGCAGTTCCAATTCTTCCCTCCCAACTGGCAACTGGAGCCGTTTCCGACCACGGCACAGCGCATGAAGGTCTACGAGGCCTCGAGTGTCCCGCTCGCCGAGCGCGCCGCCAGGGGCGCTCTCGAAGATGCGGACGTCGCCCCATCGGAAGTCACCCACCTCGTGATCACGACCTGCACCGGGTTCTTCGCCCCGGGGCCGGA
>JAPUJT010000188.1 GCA_027296055.1 Planctomycetota bacterium
GGAGGGACTCTGTTCCTCGACGAGATCTCGACGATGAAACCGGATCTGCAGGTGAAGTTGCTCCGCGTGGTGGAATGCCATGGGTTTCGCAGGATCGGCGCGTCTCAGGATATTCAGACGGATGTCCGGATCATCGCGGGCACGAATGGCAAACTCCACGAGGAGATTCAATCGGGTGCCTTCCGCAAGGATCTCTACTACCGCTTGAACGTGTTCGAGATTGACCTCCCTCCCCTCCGGGAGCGCGGCCAGGACATTCTTTCGCTGGCACGGCACTTCCTGCAGGAGTGCAGCCTCGAGACTCCCTCTCTCTCCGCGGAGGCAGAGGAAGCCCTCCTCGCCCACGACTGGCCGGGAAACGTCCGCGAGCTGAAGAATGCGATGACGAGGGCCGTCACCCTGACGGATTCGGAGGAGATCCGGTTGGAACACCTCCCCAGGGCGGTCCAGGCCTGGTCCCCCCGGGCGCCGCACATCGATGGAGATCCGGAGTGCATCCGCCCCCTAGCTGAGATTGAGAGGACGTACATCCAGCGCGTCCTGAGCTGGGTGGAGGGCAACGTCTCGGAAGCCGCCCGGAGGTTGGAGGTCTCCCGGAATACGGTGATGAAAAACAAGGGAAATGGACCGATTTGACCGAGACCACCTCGAAGCAAATGTGTTCAGATTTTGAACAGGTCTGTTCAGAAATTGAGCAGGTGCGGACAATCAGATCTAACTCCCGACGGCTAACACACTAGCGATCGTTTTTCACGAGCCTTCCTCCGAGACCTGTTCAGTTTCTGCGCGGTTGGGATCAAACGCGGCTCTGGTCGGAGAGCTGTACTCTCCTAGCTCATCGAGCAGAAAGAGGGCTTCAGCCCACCCCAGGAGCCCCCAAGGCATCTTCGCTACACCTCATGCCCCCAGTGGCTCGGTTCTTGCGCAAAGGCCGAGACAGAATCTCTCTCATCTGACCAAAAACCTCGTTGCCACCTGCGAGCGGGCGCACGGATCCGTCGACCTCGTAGGGGTTCTGTGAAGGGGGGAAACTATGAGGGGCACCGCGCGGTGGAGCCAGCTTGTCACGAAATCTCTCGTCTCGAGGGCAATCGTGGCGTTGCTACCCACACCGGGCGAGACTCTCTCCGAGAGTGAGGCTCGGTCCGGGTCCGGCGGGCGAACCCGGCGGCTCTTGCAAGAGCCGCTGATCCTCTTGAGCCCGAGCGTGAAGGCGGGGAACACCTTGTTCGCCCTCCGGGCAACCGCATCCCCAAACCAATGCTGCCCGGAGGTCGCATCGGCGCTCTTGTAACTAACCCAAACCCTCAACCCCTAGCACTAGGAGACGATCATGGCAGTCCCACTTGGGCCCACCATCGACAATCTATCCCATCCGCTCAAGCCTCCGTATATCCTCCCCGGAGGCGTGCGCGAAGAGGGGGTCTTCAAGATTCTTATCGAGCGACCAGAAATTCCCGGGACGAAAGTGACGGTGAACCGGGTGACCGCGCTCCCGACCGATGCCACGTTTCACGCCCGGGACTCGATGCTCCCCGATGCGGCCAACAACACTAACACATTTGATTTCATTGCCCAGCGAGTCGGCTCCAGAATGGAGTTCGACCGGTACGATCAGATGGGGACCAGCAACATAGCGAATCAGGTCTACGAGCACCTGAAGCTGAAGGTGCTCGACGTCATTCTCAAGATGATCAGGGAGTTCTACAACGGTGACGGTGCCCCTCCGAACGTGGCGGGTCTGGCGTCACTTCTCGTGCCTAGCCAGACCATCACCGCGACCGGCGGTTTGGTGAATGTGAATGAGGTGCTTAAGCTGATCGGAATGGTCACCGCCGGGACGGGGATAGCGGCCCCCGGGCCCGCCGACGCCCTTTTCATGTCCGTGGGCACATTCGAGAAGCTCTTTCTAATGCAGCAGTCTTTCGGCTCACTCTTCACGTTCCTTCCAGACTCCGACCTCGGAGGAAGACTGGTTCCGCTCTTCGCGGGACACGTGCCAACCTACGTTGGACAGGTGTCGGAGGCTGTGGGAAGCCCCGCCACGACGTCCATCTACGCTCTGCGCCTGAAAGGGCCTAGCAGGGTGCGCATCGTTACCGCGGGGGACCCGAAGAACTTCGGAATTACGATCGCTCGTACGGAATCGGCGAAGACCAGCAACTGGTCCTGGGACGTGCACGCATATGTCACTGTAGTCGTCCCCGAGGACGAGTCGCTTGCGGCCATAAATGGCATCACGGTGTAACCCTCGACCAACGCTCGACCAAGTTTTGGACCAAAGATCAGGCCTAACCTTCAGAAAGGAGAGGAGCCATGCCGGTTCGACGTCCCTACGGTGTGGGCTGTGTGCTCGCCGGGATCAACCTTCATAGGAGCAGAACTGCGGATGAGATCGTGGCAAACATCGCAAGCCAAGACGTGAGCGTCCTTGCGGGCATCGACGGTTCCCCCGTGGGGCCTCGCACACCCTCCGCAGTACCGAGGCCAGGCGACTTTGGCGGCGCCGGAGCCCGGTCCATGGGTGGAGGTTTCGACTTCATGCAATTCGGCGGAGGCGGGGCCGGAGCTTTGTGACGCGCTTCGCTGAGCGATTCTCAATCAAATTAATTGGAGGCCCTCTTCGCGGCCGCGAGAGGGCAGCCTACGATGGCAGCGGGGCCTAGTTGTCCGTAACGGCTGGCCGTCGGTGGTCCTCTGGGTGTCAGCGAACAACCGAACCTAATCGGGGCAAGCTTGGGAGGCGGCGGCGGTTGGGCGAATCGGGAATGATCATGGAGGAGCGCCGCAACCTTTGTGTCGCTGGGCCAGCAATGTCAGCCGCCGGAAACATTCGTGCCCAAGATGCAGGTCTCGCACGGGCACGTACTGCTGCCGCGTGAGGAGAGGCAGGAGCGTGCCCTATGTCCACCGCAACGAATGCAATCTGTGGTATGCACGTCGGCCGCGAGTCCATCCTTACTGCACGGCGTATCCGATGCCCGAGGAGAACAACCCATCTCGCAGACGTAATAGCGGTGCTTGATTTGTCGGTCGGTCCTATTCAAAGCCCCGTGTCTGGAATGGTGGTTTATGAACGGTCGTAGCGAGTCCTTTTCTGAGGAATCGTTCGGCAAGGCCATGACGGAGATGCGACTATGGCGATTTTGAAGAATCATGTGAGGGCGATGGACCTGTAGCGACATGGCAGACGTCAACAAGCATATCGACATGCTGGATTCTCAGCTAAGAGAAATCATCCGTTACATCTTCCCACAGGATGGGTCGACGGATTCGGACCCTCTGGTAGGCTACCCCCCTTACCCGGTGTATCTCAACAGTGCCAATGATGCCAAGGCCCTAAGGCGTAAGGACATCTTCCGGCAGTTCGTCGATAGAGATGGAGCCCCCGAGGACCCTCTTTCTCTCCCCCCTACCCCTTCAATTCCCATTAGCAACAGAGACTCGCAAGAGGCGGACCAGACGCCCCCTGGCACGGATATCAACTCCGTGCTGAAGCTCTGCAAAGAGACCGACGCCGAGCATCTGATAGGCGACGTGTTCGAGGTAAGCCTCGAGAATCGTTGGCGAGTCAAGACGTATCGGGACGGAATCAGGGAAGAGATAGAACGATACGAGAACGATACCAACAGGCCTTTCGCCGACATGTTGGCTTTCGGTTCTTCGGACCCTCAAGGTGACGCGGCTAGACAGGTGACCTATGCTGTAGTGGGTGAGGGTCTCGGGGGCCGACTCTGCTGGTGGTATTTTGAAATCAGTGGCACGAGCCGCTTCGAGGGCCCAGTGGCTGTTGGATACTTTACACGGCTTCCATCGTGGACCGATATTGATAGTGCTAGCTGGGCATGGCGAGAGGATGATCTCAATGCGCTCAGGCGAAATTCGATCTTCAAGATACGTGCTCTTTGGAAGGTAAAGTTGCGACCGGTGGACCTCTGGTGTCCCATCCCTCCGTATGATGCGGGGCTACCGTGCATTTCTTTCCCTCCGCCAACTTCTTGGTGTGATTTGTTTCCTCCCCCCCGCTATCCCAATGCCACGGTTCCGCCATTTCCACTCGATTGCCGCCCTCCAGGGATTCCAGCTGGACGCACACCGGTGGACGTATTCCAGCATGAGCTTCGGTATAGACTTGAGCCCGATCCTGACCAACTAGCCACCGGCAGAATTCAACTTATTCGCTATCGCCGTCCTCCCCCCGATATGCCTATCAGCACCCCCTGGGTGCCACCTCTCAGCTGGACTCAGGCGCGCCCGGCGACCCCTGGACCGCCTGGCATCCCCGATTACCGTACCGCACTGCTCGTCAACGTGTGGGGCTTTGACCGCTACCCGACCACATACGACATTGAGAAGGAGATCATCCAGAAACTGAGAGATGAAATAGATGAGAAGGCTCTTTCTCGGCTCGGCGACATAAGCAAGGATATCGGTCAGTTTGCGGCATACTACGTGCGCGCAGCTGCGGAAGACTACATCCGAGAATGGCTCGAACAAAGGCGCCTTGCCCAGTCCCCCCCAGTGGATGAGGATCCCTCGCCGGGGACGCCACCGAGTGCCCCAGACATCGAGGTCTCCCCCGAGACGCAATCGAGGCTCGATCTCGCTCGCGAGATCTACATGAACTTATTCCAGGAGGTCGTTGGACCTAGGGGGGGCCTCGCTGGCCTCGCTGGCCTCGCCGGTTCGGATGCACCGGTGAAGACCTGGACTCCCGTATCATGGGTATTCAGCAAGGTCCAGGGAGCGAATTATATCCGCGAAGTGCAAGATCCCGATAGAGGGGAAGGCCTGTCAGCCAGATTCGACCATTTATCTGCTTATGGGCCATTTCACTATCCTAAGGTGGGAGGTTCGGTCGACACGGACTATTTCGCATTGCTTGGTCGTGAGTACCGTGAGTTAACCGCGGATGACCTGACAATGGACTCAACCGAGTTCAACAGTCTCAAGCCGGCCTTTGATGCCATGCCCAACGCTCGGCTACATCGTCGGTTCATCAGAACTGACTTGAGCCGAGAGGGGCTCTCCCGAGCCCTGACGGCTCTCGCTTACCTTTACATGACCGACCTAATCAAGACAAAGATCGATCCGCCGCCTGACCCGGACGCGAACACGGACCCCCAGGAAGCGACGCAGCCGGGTGAGGATCCAACGGGAGGCGATCTGGCGAGCGACAGGAATGCCCTTAACCGAATGGAAGAGATCCGATCGAGGGTGACCCCAATCGTGAGATACCTCTACGCGACCGATGGGAAGGTCTGGAACGGTCCCGGAAGCCATGTAAGTTATTCGCTGGCTGACGAAGCAGGGGCCCATTTCCCCGGGCCCTTGCGGCCCTTTGTTCGCCTAGTCTTGAAAGACCCAATGGATATGATTCGGGGCTCGGACGCGTGGTATGTCTACCTCATCTATCGCATTGCGGCGTTGATGGACATTGAGACGGCAGATGGCATCGGGTTTGATAAGATTGCGGCGGCCCACGCCAAGAAGAGGTCCAAGTACTTCAAGTGGACGAGTGTAACGATCGTAAGAAAGCTAAGAAGACTGCAGAAGAAGCTAAAAAAGAGAGCCGATGGCGGGTGGCTAAGAGCCATCGGGATAGCCCTAGGAATTGGCGGACTGTCGTTTCCGTTCGTCTCGACGGGTATAAGATCCGCCTATTTCGCGGCTGCGATGTGGGCATACGATGCATTCCTGAAATACAGATTTAACCGACTTGGAGAACTCTACCATGGGATCGCGCAAGAGCTTGACAACATCGACCCCATTTTATTCATGGAAACTACCTTCCCCATGAAGACGGAACCCGCCACTACCTCGACCATGTGGACGGAACTCGCCGCTACCTCGACCATGAGACGCAAAGCTGCCGACAGAATGAGTGACATCTTCATCATGGATAGATGGAAGGCGGACCCGCTTGTAACTGCGGCCTACGCCCGCTCTCCAAATGGTCGCAGGAGTCTGTTCGGTACGAAACTTTCATATATCGAGGATCTGTTGATGCGGATCCTGGCACACGTACAGGATGCCGCCGACGGTTGTTCCATGGGCACGGTTTCCTGTGTCGTATATCTTGAGCACCGAGATATGTTGATAAGAGTCGTCAGCAAAGGCAGTCGCCACTGGAGTACGTATCACCGTGTCTTCGTGGGACTACCCGCGGCGCTGTATACGGCCCCATATGGCCGATTCTACTCGATATACCACCCGGAAGAGGCTGACATACAGCCCCCTAATGATCGATCAAAGGTTTGGAAGAAGGCAGATCTTCTGCGGGGTGATCTGGCGGACGAAGTCCTTCCCCTCGGGCATGATGATATGAGGGGTAACTTTGATATGGGCCCACTCGATGTCTACGTCGCGTTCCCCGCCAGCTTCCCATCGAAGAAGTACAGGTTTACTGAGTGGGAAAAGGTGCGTCAACATAGAACCAGGCCCAAGCCCATATACTGGGAGGGACGCGGCAACGTAAGCGCAATCAATCCGTACAAATACAATCCGGATCCGGGAAACAAGTTCTACTTCAACGTCGGGGAAGCCCTGCTAGCCAGAGCGCTCTTAAGATCGGCGGAGCTTGATTTTCCCCAATAGGTTTATTCCTGTCAGAGGGTAAAAGACGATGGGCGAGGAACCCTTCTACAAGAGTGTCTCCGAAGAGACCTATGGCTCACGATTACCCTCTCAAATCGGACCCCCGAGTGCGTGGTGCGCTGAGAATACACTTCAAAACTTTCATTCCAAGCTTGGAGCCTATTCGGGCAAGGATCGGCTCCTGTACAAGATCGACGTCCTGAACGGTGCCTTCCGTAGACTGGATGCCAGCTCCGGGATGGTTCGGGATGATGCTGTCCTGTCCCAAATCACGGATCTCCTATCGGAAGTCCATGCGGAGCTGGAGCAAGACTACGCCACGCCGGGGGAGCCCCGGCACGATCCCATTCTCTGGCAGCTCGATGACTTTGACGTTAATCGACTTCTTCTATTTCTGGAACAAACCTCACCGTACATGCATCATCCGGATATCTCCGGAGGGAATGGTTTGCGGTGGGGTCTGGGTGTGGTTCGGATCTTCAACGCTTGCATCGAGCATTCGAGGCTCTCTTCCCGACGGTATCAGAAACTCGTCATGGAAGTCGACTTCCATCGACTTCTGGAGAATTTCCTGCTGCTTGATCAGGCCGCGTGGACCCAGGACTCGGGTGGAAGCCACCTTGGCGGGGTCGATGCCAACGACCACTTCGATCTCATTTTCTTCCTTCTGTGCCAATGGTCACTCGCCATCTCCCCTGAAGTCGTAGATGAGACTCTACTCGACCGTATCAGAATGTCTCGTCCGCTCCTCGAGACGCTGTTTCGTTACGCGGAGGGCAAACCGGCGCTCTTCTATGCTGCCCTACGTCGTGTAGGCAATGGCGGGACAGTCTTTCTTCCCAGCGTCATGGCGTCTGCCCTACTCATGAAGGCTTCCTCTAACGAGGAATATGGCGGAATTCTCGACCATATGAGTGAAAGAGGCAACCTGCCAAGCTCAACGTTCCCGTTTCGAGAAGAGGTCTTGTATCTGGTCACCGAGCTTCTAGGAAGGAGTACCGTCCAGCTCACCCGGATCGCGGAGAGGAGGCAGGCGGCCATTCAGGGATACCTTTCAATCAGGGATCAGTACGATCCCAGCGCGCTAGCGGCAGACCGTGCCGTCTTGCTGCGGGACCTCAGGGTTCTCGGCGAGGAGATCTATGAGCCCCAGGACGAATTGGATCTGTCAGAACCTCATTTCGCTGTTGGCGATACGGCTTGGTGTTCGCGAAGAGTCGAGGATGCCCGCGATGTGGACGCCGTCGTCAACGATCCCGACAGAAACCCCAAGGAGAAGATTTTCGGTCTCGTAGATGCCCTCAACTGCTTGCACCACCCCTTTAGCGCGACCCCCGCGTTCCCTGCGGGTGCGGGAGGAAGCCCTGGAGGAGGCGTCCCCACGGGTGATGACGCTTATCGAGATGAGTTGGTCAAGCTGCTGTATCCGGTCGTTGTGGATCTTCTCAATCAGTTCTATTCATCGGGGGCCGGACCTGCCGACGCCGGGCATCTGGATTTTGGTTCCCTATCAAGGTCCTGGCTCGAGGTGGAATTCCAAAAATTCCTGCAGTTCGTGTCTCACTGGGCGGATATCGAGGCAGAGTCCGCAGATGCGTTCTATAACAACTTGAAGGAGACGAAGGAAAGCGGCGGGGAAGTGGATCAATTGATTCAACAAAGGATCGATGCCTATTACGCTTCGTTTTTCCTGATCGTCCGGATGGTCGGCCAGTTCTTCAGGATCTACCCTCCCCGGGCGGAGGAGATCCATCCAATTCCCGAAACTGGGATCATTTCGGACCCCTCTGGTGGAATACTCTTCGGAGGCCCCTCTCGCACGCCCCCTCCCCCAGGGTCGGCGGGGGGGCCGGGCTCAAGCGCGGAACCGATTGGCCCGAATGTGCCGGCGTCCTTTCACCTGACCAGTGTCCTTGATCCGCTCTTTTGCCTCGCCAACAAGATTCTGCGCACTCTTGACCTCACTGCCGGCACATGCTTGGACCGCAGCCCTACCACTTGGTCGGAGGCAGACCATAGCGATTTCTTGCTGTTCCTGGCCTTCGAAGCGAACCATCGGTTCGAGGAGATTCCACTGACGTGGGATAACCTTGTTCGCGAGGATCCGAGCGTCGACCCACATGAAGTCGTCCGAAAGCATTTCGTGATTGCCTCATTGTTTAGATGGGGCACTTGCATGAATGTTTTGCGCTTTCTGGCGAACCGTTACGAGCATTGTCAGACCGGCGTTCGGACTATGCTCTTGCCGATGGCGTATCTTGTGCCGTGGGAACAGAGCGATATGTTCGCCCAAATGGTAAATGAGCGTGGAATTCCTGGGACTCGTATGAGAGGGGATGAGACGCTGGAGATTTTCGCACACGTCGTCCTAAGCAAGTCTTACAGTTGGAGCCGATCAACAGAGTTCTTACGTGATAGGGGGATGTCGGTCAGTAGCTTTGACTGGAACAGCCCTCCCGCAGGAATGGAGGCTGACCCGGCGGCTCAGGCCAAGGCCTTCATCTCGATCCTCTCTTACTTCACACCCGCCGAAGCGGATCCGGTGGCCTCGGGCAGCCTCTACTGTGTCTCGAAGGATGACCTGGATCGGGCGGCCGAGCAAGTCGTCGCCGGGGGTGGACTCTTTCCACGTCCCGGCATGATCCGTCGGCCGGACCTGGAATACCTGTGTTGCAGCCCACGCTCGATGAGATTTCGGCAAGAGATCGCGAGCGAACTGGTCGGTGAAAGGGTACTGCACGACATTTCCCAAATGGGACTGGGGCTCTCACATGCGAACGGTCGGTACGATGACGTAATCGTCACGGATTTTGAATCATACATCACAAACGACGAGCTGGGGGGAGCGGCAATATTGATCGACGTCGTCGCCTCTTGCGGTTCACAGAGCCCGATTCTCGGCGCCATGGAGAAATCGGTGCGAGACTCCGAACTGGAACCCGTCATCACGGATGGGTTCCTCCAGCACTTCGAGGCGATTCGGAGCTGTGCGGATGAGGCTGAGGCGGAAGACGAAGAAATGGTCGAGGATGATGCGGAAGGCCTGAACGACCTTGCCGCAGAGATGGAGCAGATCATCGAGCGTTGGGATGAGGAGGACGCAAGTCGAGGACCAGAAGAATGCTGCGGGCTGGTTCCAGGGCCTCGTCTTTTCGATCCAGAGTTCATCGAAGCCATGCAAGAGATTGCCAGAGATGGCGAAAGTGGGATTCATGGACTGAATGAGATTCGTGAGGGGATGACTCCTGATGAGTGGTCCGCGTATAGTTCCGCTCACCCGTGGCTCTTCCCCGACATGAACTTTACCGACTACGCGGGAAAAGAGATGCTCGATGACTTACGAGATTTCCCCATCGACCTACCCGAATCAGAGGCAGGCAACGAGGATCTCCCGGCCGCTGGGGCGAACGGCGGGGCGAATTCAGGGCCAGGATCCGCATCATTCGAAACCGTCGAACAGGCGGGATCTCAACAGCGCCTCTCACCTTTCATGGCAACCGTCACGCAGGCCCTGACCGATCTTGAAGATGGCCGTCTAAGGAATGCGGAGAACACGGGCGGGAGCCTTGTCTCCAAGGAAGGAGGCGAGACAAACCAATTCTTGACCCTCATGGGATATCAGTTACAGGCCATGGCAGCTCTCAAAGCCAACCGCCAGGAGGCAGCTCGCCGATATGTGGACTCTGCCTTGGAGATAGGTAGAAAGGACTCCAGATCGACTGCGCTTTTGGCCATCGCTGTTGCGAGACAAGGCCAGCCAGACAAGGCACTCGACCTTGCAGACCGAGCCATTTCCCTGAACAAGGAGTCTGCGTTTGCCCATATCGCGAAAGCAGTTGTACTGAGGGTGGCTTCGAGGTATTCTCAAGCGCACGAGGAGTTCCGCGCAGCTCGCGAGCTGGCGGCCGCCGGACGCTCAGGTGATTAGAAGGATAACCTGAGAGATTGCATGATATGAGCTTCCATATCCAACGTCCTGTTTCGAGAAACCTATCGAAGGTTTTTGCGGTTGCGCTTTTGGTCGCGGTATCCTCCTGCTCGAACGCGGAGAGCAACAAGCCGCCTCGACAGGACGACTGGGTTATCTACCTACACCCCGACGGGTGGGATTACTTCGATACGCGCAATGTGGTCATTGATGCAGCTGGTGGAAAGTGGATAGCGCATAGATCGGGCGTGAGCTATCTGGACGACAACGGGACCTTGACTGATGTAACTGATGATGCGTGGTTCAGGCATTCGACTAGTGGCGGCTTTGTTTATCTGGATGGCATGAGCGGCCTATGGCTGAAGACCGACCCGATCTCCTATCTCGACTTCAATGGAACCCCATTTGACCCCTCTGATGACAACTGGGTGGATGTGTACACCACGGCAGAGGGGCTGAAGGAACGTCCACACAATATGGCTCTCGATCAATCCAGAGGGCTGTGGATCAGTTACATCTTCAGTGGTGTGGACTACCTGGACACTAACGGTACGCCCGGGGACAAGAGCGACGATACATGGGTGAACTTCTCGTCTGGCGATGGCCTCGGGGATACGGGTGCACAAATGATAGCCCCTGAGCCTGGCAGAGGTGTCTGGTTTGGTCACTACGCTGGAGTGAGCTTCCTGGATTTCGGAGCGGACCCCCTCGTGAAAGGGGATGACAGGTGGGTGACTTTCACCACAGCGGATGGTCTAGTGCATCCTGCGGTAGAGAGCATTGCGATCGATTCTTCCGGGTACAAGTGGTTCGGGACGTATAATGACGTGAGTTGCCTCGATGATGCCGGTACTCCCTTCTCGAAGTTCGATGATCGTTGGATGACGTATCCGATCAAGAATCATCCAAGGCTCTTCAATGAGACGACCTCCATTGCCATCGATCTGAATGGGGGAAAGTGGTTCGGGACAACACAGAGCGGTGTTTACTTCCTGGATGATGCGGGCACGCCGTTCGACAGGAGTGACGACTCCAGCTTCTATTCCGGCAAGAGCAATGGGCTTGCAAGCAACTCGGTTTTTCTCTGGGGCCGAGGAATCACCATCGACAGCGCTAACGGTAAATGGGTCTGCACTTCCGAAGGGCTATGCTACCTTCCTTAGCTCCCTCCTCCCCGACTACGCACCCTGGAACCTGACAATCAATGTGGGGAACCTGTCAACTGGTATCCAATGAAGCGTTTGATCGTAACTACAGCAATTCCCAGGGACGTCGCCCACGAAAACGGATCCGCGATTGACCACGCTTATGCTGCGCGTGTCAACCTACTTACCCTCAAAATGTTGTCATCGGTCACCCAAAGCCGGCCATCTTGAGCGCCGGCGAGCGGCCGGCTGAGAGAGCGGTGAGGGATCCTGGAGGGAGGAAGGCTACCTCTTCTTCCGCCTCCGCCCCAATCGTCTCTTGCCCCTCGGCTTCGAACGCTTCTCCTCCGGTCCCGCTGCTGCGAGCAGCTTCTTCGCCTCCCTCGCCCTTAGCTTTCGTAGCCCGACGAGGACCCCGCGGCTCTTCTCTCTCGGCGACACCCCTCCCGTCTCCCACAGGTAGATCGTGTTGGCGCTCACTCCGGCGAGCTTGCCGAACTCCTCCCGGGTGAGCCTGAGCCGCTTCCTTTGTGCCTGGATGGACCGGGGGCCGATGCGGATGCCTTTGAGTTCCTTGGCTCCCACCCGGATCGACTGGATCTGGCGCGCTTCAGCCTCCTTGCTCAGTCGGGCGATCTCCCGCTCGAGGGCGGGGACCGTCTTCTTCAAGGCGGCGTTGCTCCGCGTCAGCTCGGCCACTCTCTTTCTCAAAGGGCCGATGGTGGCTCGAAACTCCTTTCGGGCGAGACGGATGATCTCTTCTCGGAGCACGGCGGCGATGTTCGGCATGGTGCACCTCGTTGTGGGCCTGGCTCGGGATCGGTGTTCGTGAGCGATCGGGTCGGATCGACAAGGCCCCATTGTAACCGCAAGCGGAATAGATGGGACTTCAGTAGACTCCTACAGATCCCAACACAGCTCTTGAGGGGGGTCGGATTGGCATGGTATCCTGACGCCACTCCGTAGCGAGTCCGATAGCACCTATTGCAGGCAGGCGAGAATGAGCCACTCTGCAAGGAGGTCCATGACGTAACCGCGTCGATCGAAATTCTGAGCTGAAGCCACTTTGGCTTCTTTCGCCTCTTCAGACAAATTGCGACCGGGAGCTTCTGCTCCTGAAGGAATCGGGGCGGTCGAGATGCCGGGTGGCGCTTCTCCATGGAGCGTCATCCGCGTGATCGCAACCCCCGGTTGCCCTGTCGCAAGGGCGTCTGAAGGGAGCGTCACGTTTGGGCGGCGCTCCTTTAATTTTGGGTGCGCTCTAAAGGAGAGGTTCTCATGAAGAGTTCTTGCAGCTACCTCGTCTCCGCGCTCCGTCCCATTCTCATCCTTGTCCTCGCGATCCTATTCGCCTGCAGCGACAGCAGCGACAAGAAACCTGTATCTGTCCCCGACGCTCCGACGAACCTCGCCGCCACTCCCGCCAGCCTCGAGGTCACGCTCTCCTGGAACCCAGTCCCCGCCGCGACCTCTTACAACCTCTACTGGTCGACCTCGTCGGGAGTGACCAAAGCAACTGGGACGAAAGTCTCGGACGTGATGACTGGCTACCTCCACACCGGCCTGACGAACGGTATCACCCACTACTACGTGGTCACCGCAGTTCAAGGTGGGGGAGAGAGCGTCGAATCAACCGAGGCCTCGGCCACACCCGAGAACGCCGGCATCCTTGACACTTCATTCGGCGGCACTGGGATCGTGGTCCACAACGGCGCGGCGGGAGGAGACTCGGGGGACCGAGGCGAGGCAATCGTGGTCGACTCCATGGGGAGGATCCTGGTCGCCGGGGGCAGCGGCACTACCTCGTTCGAGCTCGACATGACGATCTGGAGGTTCAACGACGATGGCACCTTCGACACGAGCTTCAACGGCCAGGGCTGGATCACACACGCCGGCGCCGCGGGAGGTCCTGGCGGGGACGACGTGGGGATCGATCTGACCCTGGACGGTGCCGGCCGGATCGTCGTGGCAGGTACCAGTGCATTCGACGTCGGGAACAGCGATGCCGTGGTATGGCGATACCTCGATGACGGGAGCCTCGACATGACCTTCGGCGCCGGTGGCTTTGTCGTTCACCGGGACGCGGCCGGTGGCGGAGGGAACGATCACGCCCGAGCGGTGGCGATCGACAGCGCTGGGAACATCTTGGTCACAGGGTTCAGCGACAACGGGGTGAACAGTGACATGGTTCTCGCGAGGTTCCTCGACGATGGCTCACTCGATACGGGATTCGCAGGGTCGGGGGTTGTCATCTCGGACGGGACCGGAGGGGCATCGGGCAACGAAGTGGGACGAGATGTCGTGATCGAGCCGGCAGGACGGATCCTGGTCGTGGGAACCGGGGTGAATTCGAGCGGAGACACGGACCTCACGATCTGGGCTTATGAACCTACGGGAGTATTGGACTTCACGTATGGGCTGGGAGGATTTCTCGTCGAGGACAGCGCTGCGGGAGGAATGGCAGACGATGAGGGATTTGAGGGCGTTCTCGACGTATCGGGCAACCTCCTCGTCGGAGGTTATAGCTGGTCCCCTACGAGCATCGACACGACGGTCTGGAAGGTTCTGTCTTCGGGGAATCTGGACACCTCCTTCGGCGTTGGCGGGGCGTTCTGGCACCATAATGCGGCGGGCGGGGCTGGCAATGACTACGGCCGGGGTCTCGCTCTCGACCTGGCGGGGAAGATCAACGTCGTCGGCTACAGCTATGGCGGTGCTGCGACAGGTCAGGACGCGGCGATCTGGCGCGTCACCGCGACCGGCGGGCTCGACACATCGTTCGGAGGAATGGGCTGGGTCGTCCATCACGACGCTGCCGGTGGAGGTGGCGATGACATCATCCTCGGGACGACGATCGATCTACGGGGCCGGATCGTGGCCACCGGTTGGAGCATAAACGCGACGCCCAACTTGGACATGGTCGTGTGGCGATATCGGTAGCTGGCCTCACGCAAAGGTACTTTTGGCAAGATGAGGATACGGCTGGACGGCCAGAAGGCGATTCCGAAGCGCTTCCTCACCGACCAGCGCATCGCCGAGGGATGGCCGTTGGTTACAAGCGGCCGGCAATCAGTTTGGCGGCTCGAGAGAGGGGCGAAGAAGTTGTCGGTGCGATCCGCCGTAGAGAGACGCGAAAGACTCAAAGACCATTTCTCGTACCTTGTCCAAGTGGTCAGGCGTGACGCGACGAAACAGCTGTAGGGAGAAAAGAGCTGCCCGTTGTAACTCACCATGCTCGGCGAGGTGAAACCAGTACGCGTAGGCGCGGGTGATGTAGTCATGATGTCTCGGGTTTGCCAGCCGAAAGGCATGGTAAAGAGCCTCTAATTCCGACTCTGGATCCTTCAGGATACCGTACAGCAGGCTCTTCAAATAGTATTGATGCGAGGGGTTGTGCTCCCAGAAGAGCGTAGAGTGCAACCAGAGGGCGTTGAGCAAGAAGGCTTGTGAGTTCGACCACTTGGCACCGCGAAGTTGGGGTACAAGCTCAAAAGCCACTGAGCAGAATAGAACGCTACGAACATCTTCGAAGAAACCCGTCTCTCCACTCAACTCGATCTTCGTTCCGGTTGCCTCATGGAACCAGACCGGAAATGTGAGGTAGTGGGCGGCGTTGATGGTGGCGAGCTTCAGTTCCCTGTCTCGCTTTGAGGCAAGCCTCGCTGATGGTCTGGGGCGACCTGCCTGTCTGATGCTCATGTTCAAGTTCTTCAGGTAGGCTCGCAAGGTTTCTGTGGCCGAAGGAGGGATTCTATACTCGCGCACGGATTCCGCTGATGTTTCTGGTTTAGCTTCAGTCTGCAAGTCGGGGGGTTCGATGGAGAATACTAGGCCGGCATTGGCAAGCTGGATGTCGAGCAGTCCTATGGCCTGTCCGATCGTCTGCTCACTCCACTCCTCGCGTAGAAGTCGATGATACTGTTGGATAAGACCTTTCGTGATCGAGAGTTTCAACCTCACTTCATTCGCTCACTTCTGGTGGGCCCTCTTGGATTTCTCTCTCGATATCTCGGTTGATCGAGCTATCTTCTTCTTTCTCTCCCTGGGCTTTCCCTTTCGGAGAAGTCGCTTAGCTTCCTCGAGCAGGGCGTCCTCCTCTTGGTCCTTCTCCTCCGGCGGCAAGTCGTGTAGGGGATCCTCTCCACCTAACTTTCGTGCCACCATAGGCTAACTCCCAGATATCCACAAGCCGGCTGCCGTTACCTGAAACCACTGCGCGTGGACCATCATTCCTGTCATCAGGAGTCTACGGCACGCGTCTTCTAGGAACCAGGCCCGGGTCAAGGATGGATCAGGGCCGCTTCCGCAACAGCTCTTCGGCAAATTCTTTCACGTCTTTGGCCGAGGGGACGGGGGATTCTCCGTCCTGGAAGAGAACTCGTTCCATGAATGGGCGGAGTTCTTGGGTTTCATCCTCGAGTTCCCCCTCGACCAGCTCAAGGTCGCCTATCTCACCGCGGTAGACGAACAGGAATAACCCGCCGAGTGCGATCACGTCACGCGAGAGGTCGCCTGGGGCTCTTGGGTGAGTGAATTCCTCGGTGCTGAACTCACGGGGACAGGGATCGGTGAGAGTCCAACCGTCGGGTCCATCGAAGATGTTCTTCGGAGTAACGTCGAGATGAGGGCGCTGCAGACTGTGCAAGGCCTCGAGACCTGTCGCTACGTCCCTCAGTACCTTCAGGCAATCGGCCAGGGCCAATCCGGCACTGTCATCTGGAACGTGGTCGTAGAGGGTCCGGCCCAACTTCTGAAGCACGAGAAAGGGAAAGACTTCGTCCGTCCGGTCCGCGATGACCTGGACGACATTCGGGAGCCTCTCCGGGTAGCTCAGAATCCTCGCCTCGTGACGTAGCGCCTCCAGGCATTCATCGAAGGGTGTGTCGAGTGGTTCGTCATCGTCCCGGACCCGTGGAAGTTTCATAACGAGTGACATGCCCGGCGCGTCATTCGACTTCACCTCGAAGACCCAGGCAGTACCTCCCTCCGCGAGGAATTGTTCTGGAACGAAAGGTTTGATCTCGGCCAGCAGGCCGGCCTCGTCCCAATTTAGTCCCAGTTCCCGCAGGAGTAGCCCTATCCGTTCATCCATGACCGATGTGCACTCGGTACGACATCATCGTGTCCCAGCCGTTCTTAGCGTGGCATTCAGCGGACCAGATCCTGTAGCTCCATTATCCCCTCGTCGGTGAGGATCTCGACAAACCTCTCGAGCGACCAGACCTGCAGCGATTCGCCGTCACCTCCTCCGCGACGGCCCCGCCGGAACTCCACGTTGGCGAGGTAGCCGGAGCCATCGGTCACGCCAATCCAGTTTCCATTCGGTCCGCCCGGTGGCCTTCCCGATCCCTCCTTCCACGAGTAGCTCAGCGTTAGTGACGACCAGCGGTCACCATCCGGGAGCCACCACCAGTACCCGCACCAATAGGCCTTTTCTTCGTCATCCCAAGGAGCGCCCTCCGTACCGACGGGCTCGCGCTGCAGCCGCTGGTCCGCAGCCAGCTTCCGGGCGAGGAGCTCCATGGCGTCGACCACTAGGGGGTACGGGGGGAGCCTGCCTGCCCGGCCCAAGGCCTTCCGGTAGTCCTCGATCGACATCGTGAAGTCCTCCAAGTAGACCAGGAATTCCGCAGCGAGTTCTCGAAAGGCCGCGTCCCTTCCTGAGGGACGCCCTTCGAGAACCTCCCGGATGGCGTCCCTCACGTCCTCCCACCGCCACCAGCATCGGACGTGAGGTCGATCCCGATGCTCGTCGGCCCAGCCGAACTTGTCCAAGTCGTAGGACAATAGGAGGCCCAGGGTGGCGTTCGCCTTGTACGAGTCCTCGGGCTCCTCTTTCCTCCACTCTTCGATCTGCTCCCAGTATGTCCGGATCTGGCTTCTGTGCTCTCCCGCCGCCGCTACCTTGACCTCCACTGCCAGGAGGTGGGGCTTGCCGTCCAGAGTGTACCTGATGGTCAGGTCGAACCTGCCATCGTGGCTCCGGCCCCCGCACGGCTCCTCCACTTCGACCCTAACGTCGGTGATATCTCCGAAATTGTCGCCCAGGACTTCCTTGGGAGTCCCCCCCGAGGCGGAGTTGTGCCGGGCGCAACGAAGGAGTGCCCCGAGGAGGCGGGGCTTCTTCCTCTCGAGGTGGAGCAAGAAAGCCAGCGCCGATGTATGGCGGAGCTCCTCCTGGCCGGATAGCAGGTCCAGAAATGTTGCCATGTTCACGGGTCTCCCTAGCTATCCGTTATCCGGGCGTGTCATCGCACACAATCTTGGACGTGGTTCAGCGGGATTTCCAGTCCGGCGGTCCGTGGCGGGAGAACACTCGCGGTCCCCATGGCCCCCATCTTGACACGCCCGGGACACGGGATACACTAGGTGGCGGAAGTCCGTGCTCCCAGGCGTACTGCCTGGAACCCGATCGGGGGAGCATTCCCTTGAGCTTCGCGGCTTCACGACGCTGGCCACACGTTCGACCAGCCGGACTCGAAGGAAGCGATCCCCACGGAGGGGTAGACGATGCCCTTAGTAGAACCGCATCCATCCGGGGAACTCTCTGTTGAGGAGGAACTCCGCGCCGAGTTTGAGTTGGCGGGAGTTCCCGAACCCTTCGCCTCCCAGCTCTCGACGCTCCTGCTCCGACATGAACTCTTCCCGCCCAAGCACCAAGAGGACGACTACGAGTTCCTCGCGGACCTAGTCCCTCGGAAGGCAGGCGAGATCTTCGCCCAGCATCCCGATGACCCCGGGACCGCCATCCTCAAGTTCGCTAACTTTGCCTACCAGGATTTCGGCGTGACTTACTCGCTGGAATCCGAGGCGTGGCAAGTGAGGAGACGACGCTTGGCGCGGCTCCTGAGCGAAGTCACGACCTCTCACCAGGAGTGCACCGTAGCCGCCGCTTGGCGACGTCTGGGCAAGCCACATCGTGATGCTCTCGCCCCGGGATTTTCCGAGTTCCTCAGGCGGTACAGGTTCCTGTCTGCGGCCGACGAAATCGATCTTGATGAGCTCAGGCGCCGAGCCGACGGTAAGATCTCACACACGGGAGAGCCGCTGAAAGACAACCCCTCGACCCTGGAGTACTGGCTCCACCGGAGCCGGCAGGGCGCCCTTCGTTCCCTGTACCGGGTGTTCCGGGAGGAGCCGGACGAGACCATCGCGGCTTTCGCGGTCGGCCTCTACCATACGATCTACTCCTGGTGCCACCTAGAGCACTCGCACGCCCGTCATCGTGGATTCGGACCACTCACGCCGGGAGACATCGAGAGCCGGTGGCGTTCCATTGAGGACGAACTCGCTCCCTTCGCCGACGAGCTGGGCCGACGGTGGGAGCGAAGCCGTGGCGACCTCACCATCGCGGCCGCTTGGTGGAAGTTCATGTGGCGCGTCTACGGGGACCGGCCGGGCCACGTCAGCCTGAAGCGTCGCCGGCAGCTCGTCCGCTCCGCGAAGCAAGCCCTCGGGAGGCTGCGACTCGCTATACGACAGGCGGATTCCGACGATGGGAAGACCCTGTTCATTGATGCGATCCAGCCACTGGACGACGGCATGCGAGTTCTCGTCCGGTTCGCCTCCCTCTGGGACGTCGTGAGCTCCTTAATCCTTGCCCTGCGGGCACTGCCTGTCGCCTCGGTCGGCCCCGACCTTCGGTACTGGAGGGAGCCCGGCGAGGCGGAGGCTCCCCGGCCTGTCTGGACTTGGGTCCCTGACAACATCTCCCGATACCTCGCCTATCTGCGGGCCGAACAGGAGAGTGACCCCATCCTGGAGGAGTTCCGAACGCAGTTCGCGACGTTTTGCCTCGATCGGCTTAAGACGCGCAAGGGACGCAAAGGAAAGAAATCGTTCAGCAACGACGACATTGTCGAGCCAGACCCCATATGGCGGCAATGCTACGTCCGGGCGGTCCGGGAACTGAAGGTGAACCCGCGAGGGCAGGGGCACCATGTCCTCCACTGGGCGAGGCGGAACGACCCGGACCCTGACGTCCGAGAGGCAGCCAAGGTAGCGTACAAGGAGGTCCGACACGGCGTGGGGATTCCTCCCGGCACATCACCCCGTCGACCGATCTTCGCGGCCATCTGGTGGCTCCGGCAGGCGCACGCCAAGTTTGTCGGGATCAAGGTGGATCCTGCCGGGGCCCAACGAACCCTGCGAAGGGAGATCCGATTCACAAGAGACCCCTAGGAGGCCCGGTGTAGGGCTTCCTGACAACTCGACCGGTCTTGGAGGACCGAAGTACCTCCCCTGCCGCAAGGCGACCGGATGGTTTCCCACTAGGTGGCTCCGCCCGCGGCCCGCGCGCGTGGCAAGCCCCACGAATCCGAAAGGGAACTTCGATGGAACCCACGTACTGTCTTCCTCCGACCCTCAACTTCCACATCGTTGCGCAGTGCAACTTTGACTGCGTCTACTGCTACTGTCCGTTTCAGGCCCTTCAGAAGAAGCGGCCGCTCTCCCTGGACGAGGTGCGCAGTATCCTCAGGCAAGCCAGGGAAGCGGGGGTGACACGCGTGACCTTTGCCGGCGGGGAGCCGACCCTCCACCCACAACTAAGGGCGATCCTACGGATCACCTGCGAGGAGAGTCTTGTCCCCGGCATTGTGACCAACGGCTGGAAAATCGATCGCGAGTGGATCGAGAAGCACGGCCCCCATCTCCGGTGGCTCACGCTTTCGTTGGACTCGGTGATCGATGAAATCGCCCACGAGCTGGGCCGGCGACGGAGGGGTCGCACTGGCGGTCACGTCGAACACCTCCTGAAGGTGTCGAGCTGGCTCCACGACTGGAATCGCATCCGTCCCCCGGAGCGGCGCATCCGTCCGAAGCTCAACATCGTCGTCACGGCTCTTAACGCCGACGAGGATCCCACGGAGTTCATCCGTGCCCTGCGACCCGAGAGGGTAAAGCTCCTGCAGATGCTCCCGGTGAAGGGAGAGAACGACGACGCAAAGGATCTGATCTGTCCCGACGATGCCTTCGAGGGCTACGTCTCGCGGGTGCGGCCCCTCGAGGCCGAGGGAATCGAAATCGTTGTCGAGAACAACGAAGACATGGACGGCTCGTACGCCATGCTCGACCCCCAGGGCCGTTTCTTCCAGCGGGTGGATGGCCGATATGTTGCGGGTCGTCCCGTCCTCGAGGTGGGGATCGCCGCAGCTTTCGCCGACGTCGAGGGCACGGACTTGGAGAAGTTCGTCCGTCGGGGTGGGGTGTATGACCCCGGCGATGTCCCCGACGGCAACCGCCCGCGGTGGATCGCCATCGAGGGGCTCGACGCGTCCGGAAAGAGCAAGATCGCCCGGGCCCTTACGGCTCACCTCGGCGCGGTCCTCATCACCAATCCGCCCCAAAGCCTTGCCCACGACAGAAAGTTCGCAGACAAGCTTTTCGAGGCGGAGCGCAGGGCCTGGTATCGCAGTGCCAACTACGAGGCCGCAAGGGAGGCCATCGCAACCCTCAAGGACGGCCGTCCCGTGGCCATGGACCGGAGCTTCGCCAGCACGGTGGTCTTCGGGGCTGCATGGCAGGAACGGACGGCGGGACCGCAGGACTGGCCATCCGACCTTCCGCGGCCGGACCTCATAGTCCTTCTCGATGTGCCTGAGTCCGAGAGGCGGAGGCGCCTCGCGGGTCGTCGGCGGACCATGACCGCTGAGGAGAAACGACTCCGCGACGATCCCGGCTTCCGCGGGCGTGTCGTGGATGGTTACAAGGCCATGGGGAATGTGTCGGTCGACGCCCGCGGCAAGCCCGACGAGGTGCTACAAGAGATCGTGAAGCTCCTGGGGCTTACGCCACGGTCGGAGAAATCTCCGGTAGTAAATCCGAGCGGGGTGTCTCCTGAGCAACAGGGTTGGGACGGTGACGACTACATCAGTCCGGAAGAGGACCCGTTCGACTGGCCCGATCAGTGGGTGCCTTGAGAGGGTTTTGCTACGTCGGTCTCCGGGGCGGAGGGAGTCTTCGCCTCGGAGCCTCTACCTTTGTATCCGGAATCGCGGCAGTTCAGGATTGCTCTCGTACCGCGAAGTAAAGGCTGACGAGAGCCTGCGGGAGCAATCGCGCCAACGGCTCCTGAAAGAGGGAATGCTCCACGGCCCCTTCGAGCGCTGCCGTGTTCCCCTGGTTGCGGATCGCCGAGAGGGCCCCTCGATCCGTCAACCACCGTCCACTATCCTGTCGACCAGACTACGAGGGCAGGAAACCCTGGGGATCTGGAAGGGGGGAGGGCGACAGCATGGAGGATGGCCGAGAAGTGCTCCGCAGGGCCGACGCCCTGTACAGGGAGTTACGCAAGGAGAACTCGAGGGAGATGACTGCATGGGAGCGTCGCAAGGGGCAGCGAAAACCCATGCCGGAGCGAAGACTAGCGAAGAGACACAAACTCAGCCGCGGGTACCTCCACGGCCTGCTCTTCCTCGCTGATGGACTGACAGCGGAGGAGAGGCGCGCAGTGCAAAGCGGGAGCCTCTCCGTCGCAGCCGCGATGCGCCTCCACTCCCTCAAGCAAAGCAAGCGGGAGCAGGTTCGCAAGAAGATCCGTATGGGTGAGCCGGTATCGATGAGGGACGTCGCGTCTCACCTTACACGGCGAAGGCTCCGCGCTCTTCCCGAGGGCGTAGCCGGATTCGTAGACAGGGCGGGCGTCGAGCTGAGGGTGAGGATCCCTTGGGGCCGGGGTGGTATCAAGAGTCATAAGAAACACCTGGCCACGCTGCGGAGGGCGCTCCCCGACGTGGTGAAGGTCGTGGAGGAAGCCCTGGGTCACTGAGGGGCGCCTCTGTTCACACGTCTACTCGGTCCGACTCACCATCTACTCACCATCATGTAGCCCCTTACTCCATCCCGTACGCCCCTGGAGTAACCGAGACTCACCATGGCAACGGGCTGGGAGTACAAATCCGAATGCACCTAATGGCAGGGCGTTGCCAACCGGTCGGCTGCTCCTGGACGCGTTCTCGTCCCATGGCCCCCTCCAGGACTTGCTTGGGGTCTTCGGACCCGCCCTGTGAATTCTGGCGCGGCCTCCTGGGGATCTGGGCCATCCATCCGGGTGAAGGCCGGGCTCCATTCCCGGGAACCTGGATCAGACCAGCTCGTACCTCCTAATCATGGTGTCCGCCCAATCGATCCACTCCGAGGACTCTCTGCGAATGGCCTCCACCACTCCCCGGGGATCGATCTCGCCGATCGAAGCATCCGGGAGCATCTCATTCATAGCCTCGACGACGTCTTCATGGCCCGCGACGCTGTTGTCCAGGACCCTGACCTTCTCGTTGGCCGGGTGAATGCAGACAGCCACGTCTGCCCATACGTTCTCTGTGGTCTGCATGAGGCTGTCAGCCAGGCACCGGTTCCGCATCATCTGATACAGCCCATCCCGGAAAGAGCAGGGGCTGGGCAACGGGACCCTGCCGAGGTCGAAGGAGGACCCAGGGCTCGTCATGATCTCCCAGTACTTGCGGCCCTGGGTCTCCGCCAGCCAGCACCATCCACCCGGATCCCGGAGGATGCCCTTCAGATCCTCGCACCGTCCGGGATCTAGGTTCCTGTCCTTCGCGTTTCTCCTGGGGTGAAATCCTCGGCACTCACCGAACTTTGCCTCGGTGAATTTCACCTCGATCAACAGATACCCCAGAGGCCGATCTTGGCGTCGTATGGTGAAGAAGACGTCTACCTGTGTCGGCTGCCCCGATTCCCCGAGCCATACCGGAGCCTTCTCGGGGGTGTGCTCGAATCGGACCTCCACGACGGCCCCGACATCGATCTCCCTCCTAGGCCAGAGATGGTGCCATACCTTCCTGGCTAGTTGGGGATCGTCGGCCAAGGGGGCGAAGAGGTTCACGGCGAAGCACTGGCTCGAATTCAGGGCCCGAGCCCAACGGTGCTCGTGCCCTGCGATGTACTCCCACCACTTCGACATGTAGAGGTTCTTCTCCCGGAACTCGCGCCGCAGGACCCACGATGGCACCCCCTTTCGCTCCTCCAGCATCTCGGTCGAGATTCCATGGTCTAGGGCCCACTCGACTTGGTGGTCCTTCATGTGGTCCGCAAAGGAGGCCACGAAGATGTTCTCCCGCTTGGTGGTCGGCCGCTGAATGCCGGGAGGGGTTAACAGTAGCGCAGGTTCCGCTGTCGCGGTCGCCCGAAGTCAGACACCCCCCGCGTCCGCTTGCGCCCGCCACCATCGCAATAGCGCACCCCGCACGAGGTGTTCGAAGATGTGCAGCAGCATGGGAGTATCCTCGGTACGCCAGAGCCCTCCTCGCCCTGAGACGGATTTCCCCATTGGCTTTTCCCAGAATGCCTCACCGTTCGGTAGGGCCGGATCGCACATCGGCGGCGGCATTGGGGTTCCGTCGTGCAGGGCCTTCGAACGCCAGTCGTAGACCTTTTTCAGGTCGTTCCTTAGGTCCTCTTCCTGCCATGAAACCCGGTAGCTCTCGGGAGGGCGCTTCTCCGGGGCGGCCGGCTTGAACTCGATCAAAAACTCTATGAACTTCTTCGTCGATCTTAGCAAGTGTGCGACCTTCTTCGCCACCTCCTCCACGAGCTCTTCCCCGCCGGATTCCTCGAGCCGTTTCGATAGGTCTGGCTCGTACTCCCTGAGTAGCCCGGTCGGAGACCACTTGGTCTTCTTCTGAGCGCCCGCAACGACCTCGACGGCAGAGACCAGATACACCCAGGCCAGGCTCGGTTGCGACTCCGCTACCCACACGGCGTCCTGATAGAGCCGCGCTGCTCGAACAAGGGCGTTGGCCTTATCGGCGGGGAGTTGAGGGATGGTTCTCAGCAGGGCCAGGTCTCCGGCGTTACGTTGCGCTGCCATCCCGGGCAAGATAGCCCATGACGCGGGAGGGAGGAGCACCGGATCGCCAACTTGTGACAATCGCATCAGTCGGCCCTTGGGGTCACCATCCGGGTCGAACCGACGGACCTCCGGTCCCGCCTTCAACCTCATCCTGAGGATAAGGGAGATCAGGGCAGCAATCTCCTCAGCGAGACCTCCTCCGTGGTACCGATCCGTGTCGGTCTTCGGGTCTGACTCGTAGAAGTCGTCCAGGGTCAGGTGCTCCTCGTAGCGAAAGAGTAAAGCTGTCCTCGCAGCTCCCCGAACTGGGAAATCCAGGGCGTTCAGTATCTGGTAGGGGCCGAACGACTCTTCCGGTTCGCCAATCACGTGAGCATCTGAATAAAGGCGGCACTCGTAGCTGGGAACCTTGCCAGCGCACTCGATCGCCGCTTTCCAGTTCTCCTGGGTCATCGGTCCCAGGCGCACTTTCTTCTCGGATCGCCTTCCCTTACGGTCGTTCCCACTCATGGCAACCGAACTCCTACATGACAATGAGGATCTCGAACTCCACTCACCTGCCCTTAAAGAGAGTCCTACATTCTCCAAGAAGCTTGCCGAGGCCGCAAGGGGAAAAGGGGGGCGATAAGGCGGGTATGAGGCCCAGCCGGCCTGGAGCGGAGGGAGGAGGCGGGGAGCTTAATCACTTAGCTACCCGATGCGGTACCCGGCGGCTCGTGCGCGATGCGCGTCGAGGTCCGGATGCTGTGACGTGTGCCTCCGGGAGTCCCCGACGATCTCCGCCAGGTACTCCCGGATGCCTTCGATGCTCACCTCGATCCCGCGGGACTCCATGCCGCGCTCCACGATGGGCCAGAACAGGTTCGCGACCGTCAGAGGATCTAGGTCCGGTCGCAGGCGAACATAGGCAGCCAGAACCTCTTCGTTCGGCAGGAGGTGCACGAGCCGCCCGAGATCCTCCTCGATGGTGTCGAGCCGTCCCTCCATCTTCGACGGGTTCACGAGCGCCTCCCCCGGCCGGCCGCACGTCGCATCTCGCGGATCGATTCGATCGCTCCCCTCCAGGCGTCGACGTCTCCGAGATGGAAGGCCCCGATCGTCTCCTCGACTTGATTCAGGCGATCCTGGATCTCGCGTAGCCTGGCGTGGGAAAGGACGGTGCCGGCAGCCTTCAAAAGGACGCGGGCACGGGCGTTGTCGAGCTGATCGGTGAGAACTCCGTTAGTTACCACTTCGACGAGACGGAGAGCATCTGTAGCGTCTTGGAGCCGCGTCGGGGCCAGTGCCCGGGCCGCCTCTGCCTTGGCTCGCCGCGTAACGCCTGAAGCTCGGCCTCCGGAACGGGCCAGCTCCTTGCGCTTCTCCGCGTACTCCGGACGCGGGTCATGCTGGGGGCAGTAGGGCGTTCCGTTCCGGAACTGCCTGCAGGCAGTGCCAGCTTCGGTGAATTCGGGGCATCTGTCTCTGTGGCGATTCCTCACGGCCTGCTCCACCAGTTCGATCGTTACATGTGCGCCCATTCTACACCGCGGAACTCGGTGGGAAGGGATTAGCTGGCAAGGTCATGCCTCTCCGATTCCTCCAGGCGTGTCCCTTCCGAAGGCTCGACGGCCACTCTACGGAACGGCGTCACTCTCGAGGTCTGACCAGCCCCTTTCCCGATCCGGGTGTAGGATGGCCGCGACCGGCACCCGGTGGTCCTGGAGTTGGTCGAACATGACGATGGGAGATTGACGTGAGGAAGCTGAGCCACCCGAAACCGAAGCAGGTCACGCTGCCCATAGTGTTCCGGCCGCGGCCGCTCGGACGATACGTGGCGATCGTCGGGGACTTCATCCCTATGCTCAGGCACAAGATCGCTCGCCCCTCCCACTGGAAAGCGGGGGCGCGGTCCGTGACCCATATCCCCTGCGCCAAGGAAGTGGTCGCCGAGGAGCCGGGGCCACGACGCGTGACCTTCCGGCCGGGCGCCCAACCCTGTCCCGCGTGCCGGGCCGCTGAGAGAGTGAACCGGAAGGTCTGGCACAGGGAGTTCCACTACCCCTGCCTGATCGGCCTCCTCGAGAGGGACGACGACCGTGAAGAGGGTCTCGTGCTTGAGGAGTCCGTCCTCATCTGGAAAATGACGCCAAAGCAAATGAAGAGGCTCGATGTGCTCGGTGTGCAACGGCTCGAGACGCGGGTCCTGATCGAGCGTGGACGGAACTGGAACAGCCGGATCAAGATCGAGATCTACGACGGACCGCCCCTTTACATTCCAGGGAGGCTCCAGGAGTGCATCCGGGAAATCGAGGAAGCGGGCGTCCTGGAGAGACTCGCCGAGCCGCCCAGCTTCGTGGATCTGCAGAACATCCTTCAAGCCCGCCTCGAAGCCCTGGACCCGAGTGCAGGGGAGGAGTTTCGGTCGAGAGCGTGAACGTGCTCGCGCGAGCGAGCAACCGCCTTGCCTCCGCTCATCCGAGTCCAGGGAGGGGTCCGATGCGGTATTCAACTATCATTCTGTAGGCTGTTGAGAACAGGACGGGCACACGACGGCGAATGGCCTAGTGACCGGGCGCCAAGCGCCACACCGGGGGCACGGAAGGATGAAGAAGCACGGAACCGTTGGCTGCGGCAGCTTCGTCAGGTGCTCCGAGAGTTTAGCCCTCCATGGTTGTGGTCCGACTGGATTGGGGCGGCAGTCTTGGAGGACGCGGATCACCCCGCCTGCGCCGGATTCGTTCTCGAGTGCGAAGTCCACCGCTCCCAATGTAGAGGTAAAGTAACCGGACAGCGGCAGGCTTGGGGGGTTATAGACTCTCGGGAATTGGTCCTCAGCATCTGCGGCGTCTCCAGCCGCCTGGAGATAGGGGTTGATGGCCGGCCCTTCCTTCGGTTTGGTGGCCCCCAGATGGAGGAACGCCACGTTATCTATACCGCGGTCCAGGAGCAGTTGAAGCTGCCCCTTCACTCTTATTCCCTCGCCGGTATGGGTCGACCTCCAGATCCCGTCCTCCGGTTGGAACCTGCTCGCCTTCACCTCGCAGGCGACCAGGAACCCCAGATCAGGCGGCCACTTGATCTTCCCCTCGGCAGCGGCCCGAAGAACGGCATAGTCGATGACGTTGGAACGAGCGGTCGTCAGAGAGCAGCGCCGGGCTTGGGCATCGATTCGCTCTCGCCATTCCTCCTCGGTCAGATCCCACTGGAGAGGCCCCGCCATGATATCGACGTCGCCGTCCATTCCTTCTTGGAAGAGGTCTGCTCGTGCAAGGTTGATCCCACACCACCAGGGGATGCCGAATCCGAATTCTGCGAAAAGACGATGGCCTGAAAGATCCAGCCAGCGAGATGTGGCCGAGGCCTCACGGTCCATCCCGAGATCGTAGATGTGCTGCTCCGTAGGGCTCGGACGGGACCGTGGCGGAGTCGGCCTTGTGCGAACCGCGCCCTTGAACGCCTCCTCAACGAATTCCTCGACATTGATTTCGCAAAGTCGGCCGGGAACCGTCCAGACGAGTAAAGGAATGGGCTGGTCGGACGCCAGCTTTCCAGTGCGGAGATAAGGAGTGTGAGCATCTGGGGCCCGGCCTGCCGTCCAGTTGGACACCATGTTCCGCCAGAAGTCTTCAAGACGCTGTCGATACACGGTGGATCCACCGGAATCAGGGTTCCTGGCCCCGTCGTCGTCGACCATGGACACACGGATGTCCAGATCTGGCAGCGCGGGATGCCGCCGGAGGACGAGGAGACTGGCCTCAACGGGGGCCCGATCGCTCCGGCGGACGAAGGCCTCCACTTGCATGGGCGGCAGGAGGACCGAGAGGGACTTGGCCGCTTTATCTTGGACCTGCCTGGAGCTCTTTCCGTACCGCCCTCGCCAGACGCTGACGACCTCGCGAATCCACCCGCTCGTCTGATTTGCAAGTTCAGTGTCGCTCAGAGCGTCGCTGCTCATCTCGCGTCTTTCCGGACGACCTCGTCCCTCGCCGCGAGGAGTCTGTGCCTCGGTCCTTCCCTCGGCTACATCCGATCCACAGCCAATGCGGCGCAGCCAGGGCGCACTCGAGGGATCGGATCATTCCGATGCGTCACCCCAAGGCAGCCGTGCACCCTCCAGCTTCGGAGGCCACCGCTGCTCGAGGTCCCTCTCGATCACCCAGCCGGGCTCCAGGCGGTCCTCCACGCTAGGCATCTGCGGGTAGAGGCGCCGGTACTTATCGGTGAGGATCCGGATGCAGTCGATCGCGTCGTCCAGGGACTCCAAGGTGACGCTCTCCTCGAGCCCCCTCTCGTCACGGTGCGCCAGGAGCCGGCTTGCCGCCGTTGCTACGATCTCGGTCCGGTCCCGGAGTAACTGGATATCCGCCTCGACTGCTGGGCTGTGAAGAGCATCGCGACCGGAGCCGAAAACCTTGTCGTAGTAGCCGGTGTGCTCGTCGAAATGCCCGGTCCATTGCGCCTCGAGGCGTGCCCTCGTGAAGACGGTGGGGTGCTTCACGACCTCCTCGAGGAATCGCATCAGGGAGACATCCTCGCCCTTCTTGAATCTCTGAGCCCGGGCCATGACAGTCGCGGAGAAGACGTACATCTTCTGGACCCAGACGTCGAACCGGCCCGGGCCACCGAACCGCTCCGTGATGAATTTCCGGTATCGCTGATCCCGGTCTGACCATTCCAGTAGACGGACGACGTCAAGGATGATGATCTCCATCCGGCGACAGAACTTCAAATAGACCCCATCGGCGGCGGCCATCCGACGGAGGGTCTTGACGTCCGCACCGGGGCCGGCCCCCTCCGCGGGACAGACACACACCCCGTTGGATCCTGTGGACCCAGGGCCCTCCCTGTCGAACTCGAATACCGTGACGGATTCGGAGCCTGGCCATCTCGCCAGGGAGAGGATCGACTCGCTTCCCAGGGCAACTTCGCGGCGCAGACACCGGGGGCAAACCCAGGCGATTGCGGTCGGAGGATCCTCGTTGGCCTCCCTCTTGTGGAGGATCTGCTGGCGGGCGAATGGCCAGACGAGGATGTCGTAGAAGCGAGCCCGCCGGCCCGAGTCCTCCAGGAAGAGATACCGTTCGCGGGAGGGCTCGGAATCCCACCGCGGATACGTTGGTCCGGATACGAGATCGTACGGGGAGCACTCGTAGGATCTTACCTGTCCACCGTCAGGCAGACCTGGGAGGGAAACATCCGAGTTGAGGTCCCCGGCCTTCTGGCGAAGATCCTCTTCTGTGCATGGTCTCACTGCCGTCTTGGCGAGCCAGTCCCGTCGTGGGTATGTCTTTTCCATTTCGCCTTCGCCCTTTTCGTGCCGCAGTCCACGCTAACGGGCCGGATGCACGAAACCGACCGTGCACGGCCCGAAAGCCGGTGCGGTGTCCGTAACGACCCCCTCCTTCCGCTGGTGGACCCATTCATCATAGGCCCCGTACCGACAGACCCCGGGGGCGTCCAGAATGGCGTAAGGGCCCAGAAATTCGGGGCGGCCTCCGGGTCTTCGTGAGGGGGATGAGGCCGCCCACGGAGTTCTGGCTCGGTTCCAGGGGACCTTGAGCAGGGGAGGGCTCCCGCTCATGGCGGAGCCGTCGTTCCCAAGGCGATCTCCAGTTATCCGGTGGCGTTCTCAATGGAGGAGAATCGTACAGCCCCTCCAGGGTCGAGAAGGCCGATCCCCTCGTCCCCCCCACGCTCATGCGTGGGTGTGGTTGGTGGAGTGGAGGGCCGTCCTTCTCGTGCAAGACCACCGCTGCCCCGATGTCGAAATCGCGTCCAGTACTTCCCCGCGAGTAGCACCGTTCCTGCCCTCGATTCGCGTTTACCCTATGCGCACTTCTTGTAGAGGTGCCCGGTGCCGGATCGGATCGACGAAAACTGGATCGAACGGCTTGTTCATCTCGGTCTCCGGGCCTGCGATGCGGAGAGGATGCCGGACCCCGGGCCAATTGCAGCGATCGGCTTCGTAGACCACTCACACGATGGTAGGCGGGGCCGACCTCCCACGATCCTCGACATCGAGCTCGCCCTGAGGCTGGTGGAGGAGGAGGGCCTCACGGTCCGTGAGGTGTGCGAACGGTCGGTCATCTGGGATGGGAGGAAGGGTCGTTGGATGCCACTCACGCTGGGCACGCTGCGCCGGAAGCTGAAGGAGGCCGCCGCGGTGAAGAAGCTGCTGGCGTCACCGTCGCACCCGGAAACGGAGGGGGAATCAGCATGAGGAGGTCTACCTATGAGGAAGAGTAGAAGCGGGGTGATGCCCGATCGCACAGAGGAGGCCTCGAGGGAGGACGGCTCCGGGCTCACCGAGGAAGACCTCGAGATCCTGACGACCGTCCCTCCCATGCGCACACTGAAGCAGTGGGCCTGGTACATGCGCAGGGTGAAGCCAATCTTCAGGAGTGGTCGGATGCCGGTGGGTCGGCTAGAGAACATGAACTTTGCTCTGCTCATCTTCTTAGCCATGTTCACCGGGCAGCTACACCTTCTGAACGACCTGGACGAGGAGGAGGATGAGTGGTGAGGGAACGGGATCGGCGAATGGAGATTGAGGAGCCCTCAATCTGCTCGCGCGAGCGAGCAGACCTTGAAGATCGTCTGCCTTCGTGGTTCTTGTGTGTGCAAGGGGGTGGAAATAGCCTCTAGCCGCAATTATTCATAAAGGATGAAAAAACGGACGTCCCATTCGCGTCCTATGAGTGGCTTGGCAACCGCTCACGGGCAGAAGGAGGTACGTCCGCATGGCCGATCCTACTCGACAGTCTGTCTTCTATCCAGAG
>JAPUJT010000189.1 GCA_027296055.1 Planctomycetota bacterium
GTGATGAGGGCACCGGTCTTGTGGTCGTGGATCCACTGCAGCTCGGACAGGTCATCGTCTCGGCCCGGGGTCCGTTCCTCTGCCGTCAGGTCCTGTACCTGACCACCCACCATCCCCTGACTGCCGGCCGCGGCCGCCAGAGTGCCCACGGCCTCGGCACCACCGTCGGCGATAGCCTCGAACGCCAGCGTGAGGAGCGCGTCCCCCACCAGCACGGCCATCGCCTCGCCGTAGACCTTGTGGTTTGTCGCTCGACCGCGCCGCAGATCATCGTCGTCCATGCACGGTAGATCGTCGTGGATGAGCGAGTAGGCATGGATGCACTCGAAGGCGGCCGCTACCGGGAGGGCTTCCTCGACGTTTCCGCCGACGGCTTCGGCGACCAGCAGGGTAAGGAGGGGGCGAATCCTCTTCCCGCCGGAGAGGACCGAGTATCGCATCGCCTGGTGGAGAGTCCTCGGCTCACGATCCTCGGGGGGGAGATGCCGGTCCAGGTATTCTTCGAGGAGTTTTCGCTTGGTCTCGAGGGCGCTGTCGAGATTCGACCCTGGTGATAGGTCCGTTGCCATTGGGTCGAACCTGCCTATCCGGGGGTCTCACCCTGCGTCTTGTCGACGGAGAAAGATTCCTCGTGAAGCTCTCCCTGGCTATCCTTCACCAGGATCTCGATCTTCTTCTCGGCGTCCTCGAGGATCCGATGGCAGGTCTTGAGGGCGGCGACTCCCTTTTCGTAGTACTCGAGGCTCTCGTCGAGAGACGTCTCGCCCCCCTCCAGCGCCCGGATGATCCGCTCGAGCTCTTCGTACGCCTCCTCGAATTTCCCTTTCGTCACGACTTCGAACCCTCACCGGATTCACCGTCCGCCTGATCGCTTTTGCGATGTCGCATCTTCGCCTGGAATTTCTCCAGCAGGGTGCGGGTCTCCTCGAGAATCTCTTCCGGCGTCGCCCCTGGATCCAGGCCGGCCGCGCCGGGGGGATCCAGTTTCCGGCTCGCCAGCTCTTCCCTGAGGCGACCCAGCTCCGACTGGAGCTGGTGCAGCAGAAAGCGATTACGATCGATCATTTCCGTTGCGCTATCCTCGGGGACCGTGACACCCTCGGGGAGCGAGTCGGCGGGGGCCTTCTGCTCCTCGGGCGTGGAGCTTTCGCGTGGCATAGATCTACCTCCTGGAAGGACCAATCCTCGAGTATTGAGCTGGAGTGGGGCGATTCTACTGATCGGGGATTTCATTCACAAGGGGTTTCGAAGCCACCGGGAGAGGCGGGCCGGCGGCCTGATCAGGGCTCCTGCGGAGTCGTCTCGGTGACCCGGCTCTTCAGGCGTCCGCGAGCGAGACGAGTTTCGATCGAGTCTCCCGGCGCCACCTCGTTCGCATCGCGGAGGGGAGCTCCATCTTCCTGGCGCAAGGTGATGCTGTAGCCTCGACCCAGCACGCGTAGAGGGCTCAGGGTCTCGAGGCGGGCCGCGGTGGATCCGATCCGGTCCTTCCACCGACCAAGAATGACGGCGATCGAGCGGCCAAGCCCCGCGCCCCGCTCATCCACGGCCTGCTGATTCTGCCGTATCTTCTCCGCGGGGATGCGAAATCCGTGACGAGCGCGCATCTGGCGAAGTCGCTCCTTCGCCACGGAAGCCCGGCCGAGGATCGCTGATCGCAACCGCTGGACGTGGACGTCAAGCGACGCCTTCAGGTCCGCCTCCCTGGGCAGGACGATCTCGGCAGCCTCGGTTGGAGTAAGGGCCCGTCGGTCCGCGACCATGTCGCTCACCATGTAGTCGATCTCGTGTCCCACGGCAGAGATGATCGGAATCTCGGAGCGATAAATGGCCCGCGCCACCACCTCTTCGTTGAACGCCCAGAGGTCCTCCGGACTGCCACCCCCACGGCCCACGATGAGGACTTCCATGTCGCCGCGGAGGTTGAAGGTGTCGATGGCCGCCGCGATCTCCCCGGCGGCCTTCTCCCCCTGAACGACCACGGGATAGATCACGACGTGGACACGCGGGAAACGCCGATCGATGACGTTCAGGATGTCTCTCAGTGCGGCTCCCGTGGGTGAGGTGATCACCCCTATGTGCTCGGGCATGTAGGGCAGAGCCTTCTTTCTCGCCTCGTCGAACAGGCCCTCCTTGGAGAGTCTCTCGACCAATTGCCGGAAGGCGAGCTGGAGGGCGCCGACACCCTTCGGCTCGAGTTTCGAGATCGTCAACTGGTAGCTGCCGCGAGGAGGATAGACGGTCACGTCACCGCACGCGAGGACCTCTTGCCCCGATTCCAGATCGAACTTGAGTCGGGCCGCGGTGCTGCGCCACACCACCGCCTGGATCTGCGCTCGAGAGTCCTTCAGGGTGAGGTAGATGTGACCGGACGGCGCCCGCGTGAGCCGGGAGATTTCCCCCTCGAGCCAGATACCACGGAACGACCCCTCCAGGGCGTTCTTGATGCGGTCCGTGACTTCCGTCACGGTGAGCGCGCGAGGGCCATCTTCCAGCCCAGTACTGGTCGAAGGGCGGGGCATCAGCGGCTAACGAGCGTACTCTATGTGCCTCGTCTCCCGGAGGAGCGTGACCTTTACCTCGCCCGGATAGGTCAGCTCGTGCTCGATCTCCTTGGCAATGTCGCGACTGATCTTCGCCGCCACCGCATCGGTGACTCGCTCCGAGTTGACGATCACTCGAACCTCACGACCCGCCTGGATGGCATAGCAGCTGCGCACTCCGGCGAACGAATTGGCCACCGCTTCGAGCTTCTCCATCCGCTTGATATATCGATCGAGGCTCTCTCGTCTGGCACCGGGACGACTCCCGGATATCGCATCCCCGACCTGGGCCAGGGTGGAGTAAATCGTCTCCTGAGGGATGTCCTCGTGATGGGAGGCGATGGCATTGATGACGATCGGGTCCTCATCGTACCGCCTCGCCAGGTCGCCTCCGATCGCCGGGTGGCCTCCTTCTATTTCATGATCGACCGCCTTGCCGATGTCGTGCAGAAGGCCGCACCGCTTGGCGAGCTTCACGTCGAGGCCCAGCTCTCCGGCCATCACGCCGCAGAGATAGCAGACCTCCAGAGAATGCTTGAGGACGTTTTGACCGTAGGAAGTGCGAAATTTCAGCCGACCGAGCAGGGTGACGATCTTGGCGTGGACCGGCCCGATGTCGGCCTCGTACACGGCGTTTTTTCCCGCCTCTTGAACGATGTCGTTGATCTCCTTCTTGGTGGCTTCGACGACCTCCTCGATGCGAGCCGGGTGGATCCGGCCATCCTGAACGAGCTTCAGCAGGGCACGATGAGCCATCGCGCGGCGAACGCCGTCGAAGCAGGACACGACGACAACCCCCGGAGTGTCATCCACGATCACATCCACGCCGGTGGCTCGCTCGAAGGAACGGATATTCCTCCCTTCCCGACCGATGATCCTTCCCTTCATCTCATCGGTGGGCAGGGTCACCGTGGAAACGACGACCTCGGAAGTGTGCTCCACACAGACCCGCTGGATCGCCGTTCCGAGCAACTTCTTGGAGACCACGTCTATCTCTTCCTTGGCCTTCTCCTGGTATCGGGCCACGACCGTGGCCGTCTCGTGCTCCATCGTCTTCTCGAGACGATCGATGACCATCCTTTTCGCTTCCTCCAGGCTGAGACCCGTGATCCGGAGGAGCTCTTCCTTCTGCTTCTCGAGGGCCTGATCGAGGAAAGCCTCCCTCTCCTTGACACGGGTCATCTTGGCGGAGAGATTCTTCTCGGCGCCCTCCAGATACTTCTCTTTCTTGCCGACGAGATCGGCCTGTCGCTCGAAGCCGTCCTCCTTCTTGGAGAGGTGCTTCTCGCGCTCCGACAGCTCGTCGCGAGTCGCACGGGATTCCCGCTCGAAGATCTCTCGTCTCTCGAGGTGCTCCTCCTTGGCCTTCACCTCGGCTTCTCTGATGATCTGCTTGGACCTCTCGCGAGCGTTTTCCTCGACGTGTGCCGCCTCTTTCTTGGAGGCGTTGACACCGCCACGGTCCATGAGGACCCTGACGATCCACACTCCGGCGGCGCCGACGGCCAAGCCTACCGCTGCGAACAGTGCTGGTTCCATCTTGTCCGATCCTTCCTTCCCCGATCCCCGAAGATCCGTCCCTGGCGCCGACCAGGATAGGTCGAGGCGCCAGGAGGGCGGAGCCCGCGGAGGCGCGGGGACCCATCACGCGATTCTGTATGGAAGCAGAGTGAGGAAGATTCCCGGATGGACGGAGATCAGGTCAAAGATTCAGACTAAAGATTCAGTCTGGGGGCATGCGCGTGCCATGGTCGCCCTGAGAGCCCGGGCAACGCCATCGATACTCCCCAGGGAGTCCTGGGTACTCCTGTTTCGACTGCCCCGAACAATCTCAAAAAGTGGACCTCACTGAATCTCTGTTCTTGTGTCTCAGTGCCGAACCTTTCGTTCGACGGATCGTTTGCCTGACTTCCTGTTCATTTACTCCGAGATAAAACCTCAGGTGCTTCTGGTTAAACCTCCATGTCCTGAGGGGCCGAGGCTCGGCCCCGTTCCCATGTCATTACGACTTCATATTATAGGATTCGTGACATTTGGTGTCAATGAGGATCGGCCGTCCCCCGGCGGAATCTTGCGGGGAGAGCGGCGACGTAACGCTATCAGCATTAATGACTTGGGGCGCTGCTATGGGGCGGCTCCACCCCGGGGACTCCCCCCGGAAGGGGGGGCGTCCCCGAAGGTCGAAGCCCGTCCCGGGACTAGACCGTGATCGGCTCGAAGTCCGCCGGCCGCCTCCAGCGCGTATAGACCCGGGTTGAGAGGGTCCCGAGCCCGAGGAGGAGCACCAGAAATCCGATCCAGGCCCCGGCGAACGGGATGCCGACGGCAAGTCTGATGATCAGGAGACCGAGACCGAGACCCAGAGCAAAACGCAGGCCCTGGCCCCGGTCCGATTTGAGGATGGCCTGACCGATCGCCGCGGCGACGATGATCATGGATAGGTAGATCCCGATCAGATAGGCAACGAAGATGATGGCAAACAGGGGCAACCCGACGATCGTCACCGCGAGAATCAAAGCCGAGATCGGGGCGGCGATCAGGACGAGAAAACCGATGCCCGTTGTGCGGAGGATCGAGTTCGGCGAGCCTGGGGGTCTCGAGTATAGAACGGGAAAGAAGGCGAAGATGAGCACGCCGACGAGAAGGGCTCCCGCCAGCAGGATCGCGTCCACGACATAGCCCGCCCAGACCGTATCCTCGGCCACGGAGATGACTTTCTTACCTCCGATCGTGGCGCCCGGTTCTATATGCAGCCCGTCCGGCTTGGGAAGCTCCGCGATCAGATCGCCCTCGAGGCGAGCATCGGAAAGCAGATGGATTTCACCCGCGTGTGCCTTCGTGTTTCTTCCCACCTTGCCACTCAATACCACGTTGCCGCATGCAGCCCATACGTCTCGAGCCACTTCTCCCGCGATGCGGCAGTTCTGACCCATCATCGTCAAGTCCCCGCTCACGCGGCCCGACTCTCCCAGCGTGAGTAGACGGCCCAGGAAGAAGACGCTCTTCTGCTCGCCCTCGAGCACCGCTTTCTGCACGAAGAGGTGCACGTTTCCCTCCACGACCCCTTGCGAATAAACATCTTCAGCAAAGGCGTAGAGATTGCCCCGGACAGTCCCATCGAGCTTCACCGTGCGGCCGAAGACGAACAGATCGCCGAGGACATCGCCGCTCATCTGGATCTCGTCTCCAGTCAGAACCAGGGTGTCATCGATAATCTCATCGGCGGCTACCAGTACCCTCTGGCCACTGCGAGTCTCGGTGGCGGAGGCGGATGATGGGAACGCCAGGACCGCGAAGAGTACGGCGGGGACGAGGACACCCGCCGGCCGTCGGCGCAGGGCAGCGAGGATTCCTCCCGCAACGAGCAGCGACATGGCGATCAGAGATGTGGTCGTGAGAATGGAGTACAACATCGCACCTCCCTCATTCAGGTAGTAATAGATGCTCTCGAACATCAAATTGAAAGCGTTGCCTAGATTCACGGGGTTCAACCAGGAGAGGTAGGCAGGCAGCTCCCCCTCCGAAAGAACGACCCGGCCGGCGTGATGGCCCACGCCGGCAAGGGCGGCGGCGACCAGGGCGGTGGCCGCATGGACCGGTCTAAGGGCGCCGAACGGCGCCGGCGACGCCACCGGATCGCGAATCACGCTTGCGAGAATCTGATTCTCTGCGCGGAGCCCCTCCAGGAGATCCCGGCAGGACACGCAGGTCTCGACGTGGGCCTCCGCGGCTCGGGTCTCGTCGGCGGGTAGCTCGCCGTCGGCCAGCAGGGCGTAAGTCATCTCGGAATAACAGCTCAAGACTCACCCCCCTCTATCTTTCCCCGGAGGGCGCGCCGAAGCTCCTGTCGCGCTCGGAACAGAAGGGTCGCGACGTGGCTACGGGGAAGAGCCAGCGCTTCTCCTATCTCGTTGTAGGTGAGATCGCCGTAGTAGCGGAGCACGACAGGCATCCGATACTTTTCCGGCAGCGATTTGACGGCGTCTTTCAACGTCTCTCGCTCCTCCCGATCCGCCAGCTCACGGAGCGGAGTCGGGCCGGGGGCCGCCGCCTTCCGCAGCTCGACCTCCTCCTCCGGGAAGATCCGGCGCTCGACGCCACGTCGGCGTAGCCGATCCACGCAGAGGTGGCCGGCGACGCTGAGGACCCAGCGGGAGAATGGGAGGGACTCGTCGTATCCGTTCATCGCCTTGCGCACCCGAAGAAAGACCTCGCTCATGGCGTCCTCGGCCCGGTCCGGAGTCCCTAGCATTCGCCGACAGAGTCCGAACACCCTGGGAGCGAATGCGCGGTACAGCTCGGCGAAGGCCTTTCCGTCGCCTCCCTTGGCCCGCCTGGCGAGCCTCGCTACCGTCGTCTCGTCCATGGGGGTCCACCGTGGCCTTCATCCAGGTATTACGAATCAACCGGATAAAGATTTCGAGAATTCCTGGGATTTCGAACTGGGCAAGATGATACGTTCCCTCGACGAATATGGATAACCTCACCCATACGATGGCCGGCGTCGTGCTGGCCAAGGCCGGGTTTTCCCGGAAGTACGGTCCGGGAACCACGCTCGCCCTGGTGGTGGCCTCCAACCTCCCGGACGTGGACACGATACTGAGCCTCGTCGGCGGCGAGATGGGAATCCTCGACCGCAGGACGCTGACACACTCCCTCGTGGGCTTGCCCGTGCTGGCGGCCATGACGGCGTGGATCTTCCATCGGATCTACAGGAACATACCCTGGGCAGTCTTCTTCCGGTTGAGCCTCCTCGGTTTGGTCATCCACGTCTTCCTGGATCTGATCAACTCGTTCGGGGTCGTCCTCCTCTATCCGTTCAGTCTCCACCGGTACGAGCTGGCCTGGGTCTTCATCATCGATCTCGCCATCTGGGGGGCCCTGATCGTGCCTCTCTCACTCAGCCTCATACCGAGATGGAGGAAGCGGCGGCAATCGCTCTGCCAGATCTCCCTCGCCCTCTTCGTCGTCTACGTTGGCATCTGCGGGGTCGCAAGGGGCCGGGCATCCTCCGCGCTGGACCGAGTGGCGAGCCATTTGGGCGTGGGAGCGGACTTCTCCTATGTGTTTCCCGAGCCGCTCGGTCCGCATCGATTTCGCGGAGTTTTGAGAGTTGGAGACGAATATCGACTTTACCTGATCCGACTTCCTTCGGGTCTTGCCGAGCCCAGGGGGTCCGTAAGAACCGATGCGAACGTGCCGGCCCTTCGCGCAATCCGCGAGGCAGAGTCGGCGAGGCGCATCGAGTGGTTCTTCAAGGCCCCCGTATGGAAGGTCCTGGATCACGAGAGAATCGAGGCGCCGCCGGGCATGCCGGTCGAGGATGGGCAGGAGAATGTGGAGGCGGAGGTCTACGACCTCCGCTTTCGCTCACTGGTGCTCGGGGGGATGGGCGGGCCGTTTATTACCTATCGCTTCCGCAAGTCATCGATGGGAATCGAGGGCCCCCTGCGGGAGCGCTAGCTCGGACTAATTCCTCTGATGGCGCACTGAGTCACCGCTTCGGAGTGAGTCGAGGATCGAGAGCCGGAAGCCCTCCTCGTGAAGGATCTGGGCGACGGACTGAGCGCGCACGGCGGGGTCGATGACCTCGAGAAAGGCCTGCTTGCGAGCCGGGTCGAGCGGAAGGGTGCCTATGATCGCGTCGGCCAGGGCCCCGGCGTCGGGGATCTCCCCCAGGCTGTCCGCCATCTTCGAGAGCATCGGAGGACTGTATCGGAGGGTCGAAGCGAGGCCATCACGCAGCGCGGTCAGATGCGGCTGCATGTCTCCCTCCTTCCCCCAGGTGGGCTCGAGGTACTCCACCCTGCCCTGGGGATAGGATTCGCCGGGAACGAACTCCAGCAGGCGAAAGCGGCGCACTCCCTGCACGATGATGAGCATCTCGCCGTTCTTCCCCACAACCTTGTGCTCGCTGATTAGCCCCGAACCGCCGATACGGCAAGCGGCATCCTCCTCGGGGATCCCCTTCCGGTCCGGTCGAAGCAGCAGCACCCCGAACGGCTTCTCCAGGGAGAGGCAACGCCCGATCATCTCCTTGTACCGCGGTTCGTAAATGTAGAGGTTGAGCAGGGACCTTGGCAGGAGCACCGTGCGCGGCAACGGGAAGAGAGGTAACACATCGCGGGTTGTGGCCATGTCCTTGCAGGAGCCTCCCGGGAGCCACGAGGTTCGCCTCGGCCCGGCGCTACATACGGGTCGTCATGGTAGCGATAGCCACACAGGAGAGTCAACCGGCGTCCACAAGATTCGTGAGGGCTACTCGTCTCTCAGCCTCTGCAGGGCTTTCAGATACCTTGGGTCTTCCTTGTCCAGCCCCATAGCCTTCTCGTAGGCTTGCCTCGCCTCCGAGAGGTTGCCCTGTCTTTCGAGAGCAACTCCAAGGTAGAACCACATCGGTGGATCCTCGCCGTCAATGCTGACGGCTTGCCGGAGGAGCCTCTCGGCGACGTCGGGTTGGTCATCTTCGAGGGCTTGCATAGCGAGCCGAAGCTTCCACGCAGGCACGGTAGTCCGGAATGCCTCTTCGTAACTGCGAATCCCGGGCTGCATTGCGTGAGCCCGCTCGAATGCCATTGCGGCGAGATCCATCTCCTCGAGTCTTTCCAGCGCGAGACCGTAGTTGAATTGCCATCTCGCCACGTCAGGGTTGACGGCGATCGACTTCCGGTAGAGCTCAGCGGCGCGCTCATGCCGACCCTTCGCTAGATAGTAGTCCGCGAAATCTGCTTCCCTCCTCCCTTTCGCCCCGAAGATATTCGCTTCCGGCTGCCATATCGTTCCTGCCAAGACGGTGAGGGCGGAGAGCGCGATAACCAGGGCAGCCGACAGGAGACGGCCCCGCGGCCCGCGGCCGATGGAGACTCCGAGGGCCATCCCCATCAAGGCCCCGACGCCATGAGCCGTGTTCGCGATAGGCAAGAAATCGAGGACGGTCAGGACGATACAGAGGAAGAACCAGCCGACGAAGATTCGTACCGTGAACGTATCGATCAGGAAGTAGTAGCGCCGATCCGTCCAGCGGATCACCCAGAGATATCCGAAGAGGCCATAGACGACGCCGGAGAGCCCGAAGCCGGAGCCGCTCAGGGCGTACTGCGCTGCGGAAGAGCTCGCCGCCATCAGGACGACCATCGAGAGGAGACGGGCACGGCCGAATTGCTCCTCGATGACCGTTCCGAAGGCCCAGAGCCAGTACAGGTTGAATATCAGGTGGAGCAGGCCCAGGTGGGGAAAGATGGCCGTCAGGAGTCGCCACGGCTCGCCATGCCACGTCATGAGGTTCGTCTCGAACGGCGAGACGTCATTGCCCTGCCACCACCATAACGTCACCACTATCGACAGGACGGCGATGATGGATGTGACGGGGAACATCGGGGCGTCGGATATCGGGCGCAGTCGGTTCATCGCATCGGACAGGCGAAGTCCATCCTGGCTTCTATCGTTCCGGGGGGCCGAGGAATCCCTTGATCGTCTCGATCACCTCACCCCCCTCCGAGTCGTGAAACAGGTAGTGACTGGATCCCGGGAGGGCGACGATCGTCTTCGGGCCTGCGGGCAAGCGTTCGAAGAACGCCTCGATAGCGGAGGGAGATGCTCGGTCATCGGACTTCGAGTAGATCACCAACGTGGGCATGGTCAATCGCTCGATTTCTGCATCGTGGACCGCCCGACGCCTCAGCTCGAAGAGCAGGTCGAGGCTGGACCCGGGAGCTGCATTGTAGACGAGAGGCCCCTCGACTCCCGCCGCCACCTCGACCCGTTCCATGGCGGCTCGAGGGCCCGGCTTCAGGAGGAAATCGGGGATCAGAGCGGCCCACCATCGGAGGGGGATCAGGTAGTACCAATGGTAGGTTACTTCGTAGAAGGGTGCGATCAGGACCAGCCTGTCGGGGGCACTCTCCGCCGCCAGGATCGTCGATACGGCGCCTCCCATGCTCGCGCCGATCAGGACCAGCTCAGCGTAGCGACCGCGAAGCTTCGAATACTCGTCCCGGATTTGCTCCAGCAGCGTGTCTGCCGTTACTCCCTCGACGTCCGCAGGACGGCTTCCGTGTCCGGGATGGAGCGGTGCGTGGACATCCCACCCCAGCTCGTCGAGGGCCTTGGGGAGGTCGGCGAAATCCGCCGGGCTGCTCAGCCAACCGTGGACGAGCAGGCAGGCGCGAGTCCTGTCACGCTCGATCCGGATCGGCTCGGCGCCCCGCACTATTCCGGTCTCGGGGTCGTACGGAAGGGAGTAGCCGGCTTCGGATAGGCTCTTCACGGAGTGGCAGCCCGGGGAAACTACGATGGCCATCAGGAGGAGAGGAAGACCGCGTCGCTGCAACGGGTTCGACCCGCTCATCGAACCCCCCGGCCGTCAATGCGCGCCATCTGCGCCGTCCAGCTCCTCGTAGTCACGGCGCAGGTCAGCCAAGGTGACGTCGGCGCTCGACTCCACCGCCTCGAGGGAGGGAGGGCGGTAGAGGTGGATCAGTTCGAGCAGTCCGATCAGCCGGGTGCGCTGAGAGGATCGAACCGACGGTTCCTCCGAGGCTTGCCGGCGAAGGCTGGAGTATTCCGCGAGAGCCGTCCCCACCAGGTGTCTCGATGAAGGACCGTCCATCATCCGCGCCTCCACGAAGCGGATCCTGCTGGCGCAACGAGGGCAGGGTGGCGGAGCCTTCGGGTATAGGAGCCGGCAATGGAAACAATTTTTGAGCCGAGCGCCCTGTTCCGGCATGTCCTGCATGCGGACATTCTACACGCCGGTGCCTCACCCATGGACCACAAAGAAAAGCCCGCCCACCATGGGGTGGACGGGCTTCCTTGTTTAAACCTGGCAACGACCTACTCTCCCGCTAATGCAGTACCATCGGCGCAGAAGGCTTAACCTTGGTGTTCGGGATGGGAACCGGTGTTACCCCCCTGCTATGGTCACCAGGATTTTTTCACAATTCAGGGCAGTCGGAAAAAGGTGACTGTCCCTTTTTTCATTCATTTCTATCGAAAGCAGCCATTTGGATCTGTCTGACCGGAAAAGACGGGAAAAATTATGGTCAAGCCGAACGACCGGTTAGTACCAGTTAGCTGAAGGCATTGCTGCCCTTACACATCTGGCCTATCAACCTCGTAGTCTTCAAGGGGTCTTCAGGGAGATCTAATCTTGAATGCGGCTTCCCGCTTAGATGCTTTCAGCGGTTATCCGGTCCGAACTTAGCTACCCAGCGATGCCCCTGACGGGACAACTGGAACACCAGAGGTTCGTCCTCCCCAGTCCTCTCGTACTAGGGGAAGCTCTTCTCAAATCTCCTACGCCCACGGTAGATAGGGACCGACCTGTCTCACGACGGTCTAAACCCAGCTCACGTACCGCTATTAATCGGCGAACAGCCGAACCCTTGGGACCTCCTACAGCCCCAGGACGCGATGAGCCGACATCGAGGTGCCAAACCTCCCCGTCGATATGGACTCTTGGGGGAGATCAGCCTGTTATCCCCGGAGTAGCTTTTATCTGTTGAGCGACGGCCCTTCCACATGGAATCCGCCGGATCACTAAGGCCCGCTTTCACGTCTGCTTGACTTATAGGTCTCGCAGTCAAGCACCCTTTTACCTTTACGCTCTACGTGCGATTGCCAACCGCACTGAGGGTGCCTTTGCACTCCTCCGTTACCTTTTAGGAGGAGACCGCCCCAGTCAAACTGCCCGCCTAGCACGGTTCCTGTCCCGGATTCACGGCAACAGGTTAGAATCCCAGTACAATAAGGGTGGTATTTCAAGGATGGCTCAGAGTGAGCTAGCGCCCACTAGTCAACGCCTCCCACCTATCCTACACATACTGTAGCAGGACCCAATACTAGGTTACAGTAAAGCTTCACGGGGTCTTTCCGTCTAGCCGCGGGTAGAAGGTATCTTCACCTTCACTGCAATTTCGCCGAGTCCCTGGTTGAGACAGCGCTCCAGTCGTTACACCATTCATGCGGGTCGGAACTTACCCGACAAGGAACTTCGCTACCTTAGGACCGTCATAGTTACGGCCGCCATTCACCGGGGCTTCGGTTCTGAGCTTCGCCCCCGAAGGGGCTAACCCGTCCCTTTAACCTTCCGGCATTGGGCAGGTGTCGGTCTGTATACGGCGTCTTTTAGACTTAGCACAGACCTGTGTTTTTAGTAAACAGTCGCTAGAGCCCTTTCACTGCGACCCCCCTGAGCACGCCACGCAAGCGACATACCCTAGGGGGCGCCCCTTCTCCCGAAGTTACGGGGCTATTTTGCCGAGTTCCTTAACCAGGGTTCTCCCGAGCGCCTGAGAATACTCATCTCGCCTACCTGTGTCAGTTTTAGTACGGTCACCTGACCGACGCGCCCCCGAAGGGGCTCCTTAGAGGCTTTTCTTGGAAGACATTCCGGTCACTTAGTCTCGTCAGGTGGACTCGATCCAACCCCTGGGCTTTGGTGCTGCGGATTTTCCTACAGCTCACCCTCAGATTAGAAACGCACATTTTCAATCGTGCGATGACCTTCTTATCTCCGTCACCACGTCGTACAAACGCAAGCCAGGTGGTGCAGGAATATTTACCTGCTATCCATCGACTACGCCTTTCGGCCTCGCCTTAGGGACCGACTCACCCTGGGCGGATTTACCTTCCCCAGGAAACCTTAGGCTTTCGGCGAAGAAGATTCTCACTTCTTTTATCGCTACTCATACCTGCATAATCACTTCCACATCGTCCAGGGCTCCTTACGGTACCCCTTCAACCTAGCGTGGAACGCTCCCCTACCGCTGCCGACATCCGAAGATATCGACAACCCGCGGCTTCGGTACCAAGCTTAGTCCCGTGAATTATCGGCGCAAGAATGCTCGACCAGTAAGCTATTACGCACTTTTTAAATGATGGCTGCTTCTAAGCCAACATCCTGGCTGTCTGTGCATCCTCACTTCCTTAGTCACTTAGCTTGGATTAGGGACCTTAGCCGGCGGTCTGGGCTGTTTCCCTCTCGACCACGGAGCTTATCCCCCGTAGTCTGACTCCCGCGATACGGACAATGGTATTCGGAGTTTGGTTGGGCAGGGTAGTCTGGTGGACCCCCAAACCCATTCAGTCTCTCTACCCCCACTGCCTATTACGCAAGGCTAGCCCTAAAGCTATTTCGGGGAGAACCAGATATAACCGAGCTCGATTAGTTTTTTGCTCCGAACCACAGCTCATCGCCCCAGTTTTCAACCTAGGTGCGTTCGGCCCTCCACGGGCTCTTACACCCGCTTCAGCCTGGCCATGGTTAGATCGCTCGTTTTCGGGTCTGCTGCGGACAACTGAATCGCGCATTTCGCACTCGCTTTCGCTATGGCTCCGCCCCTTAAGGGCTTAACCTTGCTGCCCACAGCAACTCGCAGGTTCATTAAGCAAAAGGCACGCCGTCACCCGTTCCGACCGAAGTCGGCATAGGGCTCCGACAGTTTGTAAGTAAGCGGTTTCAGGGTCTATTTCACTCCCCTAAAAGGGGTTCTTTTCACCTTTCACTCACGCTACTACGTGCACTATCGGTCGCTGAGAAGTACTTAGCCTTGGGGGGTGGTCCCCCCGAATTCACGCCAGGTTTCACGAGACTGGCGCTACTTGGGAAAACGCCAGGAGAGTCTGCTTCTTTCGCCCACAGGCCTATCACCTTCTTTGGCTCGCCTTTCCAGACGATTAGGCTAGAAGAGACTTTTGTAACTCCTTCGCCGGTCCGCATCCCGACGAGGCATTTCCCACGACCCCGGGCACCCAACGCATGCGTGCTTACAGATACCCGGTTTGGGCTACTTCCTTTTCGCTCGCCGCTACTGGGGAAGTCGAGGTTTCTTTCCTTTCCCGGAGGTACTAAGATGTTTCAATTCTCTCCGTTCGCCTCCGTACCCTATGCATTCAGATACGGATGTCGCGGCATGACCCACGACAGGTTGCCCCATTCGGAAATCCCCGGATCAAAGCCTGGTACGCGGCTCCCCGAGGCTTTTCGCAGCTACCCCACGTCCTTCATCGCCTCTCAGCGCCAAGGCATCCACCGCTTACTCTTAGTAGCTTGACCATAATTTCCCTCGCCTTCGCCCTTG
>JAPUJT010000019.1 GCA_027296055.1 Planctomycetota bacterium
TGACCATGCGGATGTCCATTCGGCGGTTCACTAGGTTGACGAACGCGTTCTCCAAGAAAGTCGAGAACCACGCCCATGCGGTTGCAGTTCACTTCATGTACTACAACTTCGCGCGGATTCACAAGAGCCTGCGAGTCACCCCGGCGATGGAGGCGGGCGTTTCGGACCACGTTTGGTCGCTCGAAGAAATCATCGGGCTCTTGGATTCAAACTGAGACACTACCGGCGCTCCGGTCCCAGAAAGTTCAAGGCCCTGTCCGACATTCGGCGTGAGGACGACGCGGCCGATATGGAAGCGCTTATCGGGCAACCTGCCAACCGTTTCGCTAGGATAATAGATCTACGTCTGAACTTTTGCTCTTTTGCATGCACGAGCGTGCACTCATGTCCAGCGAGGAGGGCGCCATGAACAATAGCAAGACACGGCGAAAACTCAGCCAAGGGCAAGATGGAGACTCCTCCCGCGCCTCGCTGCTGCGCGGTTTCGCCCTGGCGTTGACCCTTTGTGTGATGGCGACTGGGGGTTGTCAGCGAGGTGCCGATCCGCTCCAAAAGGCCTTCGACGCGATCGGCGACAAGGATGCCCTTCTGGAGCTCAGTGGCTTTAGGTATGAGTCGTCCGGAGAGCGTTTCGAGCCCGCTCAAGGGCTGAGCCCGGCTCACGACGCCATCAAGGCTAGCTCGTTCAACTTGTCTCTCCTCTGCGACGTCGAGAATGACAGGTTGAGCTTCGAGTGGCAGCGGCAGATCGTTGATCCGCTCAGAGGAGAGCTCTCCTACAGGGACGTCATCGACGGAGCGGTTGGCTACCAGACCGGGAATGATTCCCTGTTCAACCCACCTGGCGCGACGTCGGACCGAGCACTCATTTCCGAGCGCATCGGGGCGCTCCGACGGGAATTCCGACTCCTCAACCCGCAGCTGTATCTTCGCAAGCTCGCCCGGGACGAGAGCGCGGGCACCATCAAGGCGGATACAGAACTCGACGGGCGCGCCCATCACGTCATCGAGGTGTCCGACGACGTGCTGCCAGTGGAGCTTTTTGTCGACGCGGCAAGCGGGCGCCTGTCGAAGCTCCGGACTCTTCAGAATGATCACATCTGGGGGGACGTCTCAACCGAGGTCACTTACAGCGACTGGTCCACGCCCGAGGGCAGCGACTTGATGTTCCCGCACCAGGTGGAGCTGGCCATCGCCGGCAAGACACTTCGCACGGACATGCGTACGAATGTGGTCATCAATCCCGATTTCCGCGCCGACGCCTTTGCTGTTCCCGATGAGCCAAGGACCGAGGTCGACGAAGCGGCTGCGCAACGGGGCGGAGTGAGCTCACAGTATGTCACGCGGTGGCATGCTATAGGCCTGCCTTTTGGTGACCAGGATCAGACCTCGGTTGCCGCCGCCGCGGTAGCCGGCGACCCCGATGTTCAGCATCTGACCGGGGGCACTCACCACTCGCTGGCGATCAAGCTCGGTGAGGGGATCGTCGTGGTCGAGCCGCCCCTCAACGAAGCCCGCTCCAGGGCTGTGGTGAACAAGCTTGACGAGCTCTGGCCGGGGGTGCCTGTCAGCCATCTGATTCTCACCCATCATCATTTTGATCACATGGGCGGCATCCGGACCTACGCTGCGGCTGGCGCCACCATTGTCACGAGTGAGCTCAACAGCTCCTACGTGGAGGAAGCGCTTCGCTCATCCCACACGTTGGTTCCGGACGAGCTCGCGGGGCTGGCGAGCCCCGATTGGAGCATCGAGGCAGTGCCGACAGACGGTGAGTTCAGCCTGGAACAAGGCGGGCGGAGCGTGAAGGCGCGGCACATCCCGACGGTTCACAATGAGGACATGCTGGTCATCTACGTGCCAGAGAGCCGACTCATCTTCGAGAGTGACATCTACGTCATGCCCGGAGGTTTCCCCGCGCATCAGCCACTGCCGCCGCCTTTCGCAGATTGGGCGCGAGGGTTGCGGGATGGCCTCGCCGCGCTGGATTGGGAAATCGAGTGGATCGCGGGCGGGCACGGCGGCGTTGCGCCGTTCACCGACCTGGACTCACACTTCGAGAACTGAGAGCAGACGCTGCGCCCTGAGCGATGGGTGAAGCTCCCTACACGCCGTCGACGAGGTTCTCGACACGGTTCTCACTTCAGTCGTGCCCATTGGTCTCAAGGCGGCGGTACCAGTCCAAGATGCCGGGCCCGATCGCTTCAGGATTGTCCTCTTGAATGAAGTGGCGGCCGTAGCCGACGAACTGCGTCTCGAAATTGCGGAAGTTCCGCGCCGCCCACTCTGCCGCCCCTCGCCCCCGTCTCGGAGGAAGGGTTGTTCGCAAGGGCGACCCTTTCTCTAGCTCTTGAGTCCTACCTCCTGCCAGTTCGGCCGCCGCGTCAAGGCAGCTTGCGAACGGTTCAGAGACGGCGCCGCGGCAGTCAGAAGTCTAGGCGCAGGCCCGTCCAGACGTTCGTATTGTTCGGGAAGAAGCCGAAGAAGCTGGGCCCCGACCGACTAGAATCCTCCTTTTCCTGAAGACCCTCAGTACCGAAGCTCACGGCAAACCGATCGCCATTCAGAGCAAGGATGAGGAGTGTAAGGAGGACGGGTAGCCCGATGGCGAATGCCTGGGACGTCCTGAACATGGCTTGGCCCTCCAAGAGATCGGCAACTACAGAGGGATGGTTCTGAGCTTTGGCTTCCTGAAAGCGGCTAGATACCTGAGCCTACCTCAGTTTTTTCTCCAGGCGGACGTCATCAAAGTAGAGCACGGACTTGTCTCCCTCCGACTGGTGGATCATGATCCTCTCAGTCTTACTCCAATCGGCTTTCCCCTGGCGCCGAAACCCGCGTCTTCCCCCTCGCATAGCCACCCTCAGTTCCTTCCAACCAACCCAATCCACCGTGAACCAGAAGTCGTGGTGCCCAGCAAAGGGGGGAGGATCCGTCGTAATCACAATTCGGCACTTCGTCGGATTGCGCGCCTTCTTCTCGTTGTAGATCCACAGGCATAGCTCATCGTACTCGGACCAATCCATGGACTTGACCCAACTCAGGGTGTAGGTGACGGAGTCGGCCGCCACGGGATCCCATTTGCCAGCATGATCTCCATGCTTGACCGGCTCGGGCCTTTTCACGAGGGTGTACCCGGGATGTCTCCTCATGAGTACGCGGCTCCCCCTCCCCTGCTCGTAGTCCTCGATCATGAAGACGAACTTCGCCAGGACGGTCTCCAGCAGCGCCTCTGCCTTCTCCACGAGGTCGGGGGGCCCGCGGTAGTCCTCGAGGAGTTTGATTAGCTTCGCGGCAGTCTCACGTGCCCTCTTCTTCTTTTCGTATTCTGCCTCGATCTGCTCGAAGCCCAGGCGCCCTTCTGCTTCCTCCTGAAGTCGAGCTACCTCCTCCGACTGTTCCGGCGTCTCCGCGTGCTTCTTGCTGTAAGTCTTGATCTTCTTGATGGCCTTCTTCCAGGAGCCGTCCCTCATGAGGCGGCGAATTTCCGCCAATGCCATGGCCTCCTTGGAGCCCTCGACGAGGGGAATCCCCGCTACGGGGCTTTCCTCTGTCTTCTCCAGGGAGACGGCAAGAGCCCGGGCATCGTCACCTCCCATTTTCTCCAGAACCCATCGCAGGCGACTGTGGCGCGCGGCAACACTCGGAAAGTGTCGGTAGGGTGGATTCATGGATTCGAGTATGCTCTCAAGCCTCTCCCTCACTTCCGCATGCAAGGTCCGACTTAGTTCCTCCCTGATGGCCTCTGCCCCCCATCGGCCGAGGCGGATCAATTCTTGCGCAATTTGCTCCTGGGCCGCCGGATTATCCTTATCAACTCCCAGCAGGATCCCTTTCGCCCTGTCGAGAGCCGATTCCTGTTCCTCGTCCAGGCTCTCCCGCAGAAAAGGGAGGACTCTATCTCCAAATCGAGCAATGGCATGCATGGCGTGGAATATGCTTGGCCCGTCCTCGCTAGCGAGGTCAGACCATAGGCGGCTGAGGGTTTCCTTATCCGGCAGGTCCGCCTCCGACCCCGGTGCTTTCGCGAGAGCTGGGAGGTCGTAGATTACCAATGCCGAGGAGGGGTTTCGGGAAACGAGTTTCTCACCATCTGGCGAGAACGCCAATGCACCAGAAGCCCGCATATCTCCCCTGCTCTGGTTGTGGAATAGGTAAAGCCCCGTGCTCATCTCCATGAGGGCAAGGGTTGGTGGGTACAAGCTGAGAGCGGCAAACTGGCCATCAGGGGAGATTTGCACATCTCCCCATTGTGCACCCGGCAGAGGAAGGGAGTAGAGTTCATCGCCCGAGGAGAAGTCCCAGACCCTGATGAGTCGATCCCCGCCCCACGACATCAGGGACTCGCCGTCCGGAAGAAACGTGAGAGTAGTCACCCTTCGCTCGTTCCCACGAATGACTCGAATCATCTCTGATGTGGCCACGTCCCAGATGCGAATCTTGAACTTGTCCAGATTCTGATAACCGATGTCTCCCGAGGCGAGGAGCTTCCCGTCGAGAGAAAAGGCGACGACACCAATCCCCTCCTTGTGGCCCGTGAATCGTGCTTTCTCCTTTCCGCTCGCGACATCCCAGAGCCGAGCGGTGCGATCTCCTCCCCCGGTGGCGAGAGATTTGTCATCCGGGGAAAAGGCCACCGACCAGACATGCTCCCTATGTCCCTTCAGCCAGTGGAGACGCTTGCCTGTTCCCGCTTGCCAGAGCCCGATATGGCCAGTGGCGTCCGATGTGGCGATAGTCTTGCCGTCGTGGGAGAGTGCCATATCCAGGATGCCCCCCTGGTGAGCTCGAATCACGCGATTCTGCTCGTATGTCTCGACATCCCACATGCGGATCGTGCCGTCTCGTCCCGCGCTGATGATGGTCTTACCATCAGACGTGAAGGCAGCGTCGCTCACACCCGTCTCGTGCCCCTCCGGTCGAGAGAGCTCCGCTCCCTTGCTGAGATCCCATAGACGAATGGTGTCGTCGAAGCTGACAGAGACTAGGGTTTTTCCGTCCATGGAAAATACTAGGTCTACCACCGCCTCATGATGGGGGCCGAAGGTGTGAAGCCTTTTTCCCGACGACAGATCCCAGACAGTCACCCTGTGGCTACCATCCGCTCCGGCGATCAGCTTGCCGTCTGGCGAGATGGCAACGGAAAGATAAGTTTCACCGCTGAAAACCCTTCGCTCTCGTCCCGACTCAATATCCCATAGACGGATGGAGTCCCTGTAGGAGCTAGTGGCCAGCAGGTCCCCGTTGAGGGAGAAGGCGACGTTGGAGATTCCGAAATCACCACCATGGAGTTCCTTCACCCGTTTTCCTGTCTTGACACTCCAGATGTAGGCGTTCCGGTCGACCGAAACCACCCACTCTCCGTCCGGAGAAATTGCTTTGGGTCTACTGATTCCCGACAGGTCGGCCCCGGACTTTACAGGCTCACCCGTCTTTGCATCCCAGAATCCAGCGGATCCATCCTTGTCGATGGCAAAGACCCGATCGCCTCCGGTGAGGAAACGGGCCTTGTAGATCTTCTCTTGGACCCCGGTGAAAGGGAGAGTTCGCTGGCCCTTATCATAGTCCCAGAGCCCGAAGGTTTTTGCAGTACCCCCAATGACGATGCTCTTCCCGTCGGGAGAGAAGTCCACCGTCGCGCCAAACTCTCGCCGGTCCTCCAGGCGCAAGAGTTTCTTGCCAGACGGAGCTTCCCAGACTTCGATTACGTCCGTCAGCCCCGTGTTCGCAGCGGTGGCGATTCGCGACCCATCGGGAGAGATCGCCACCTCGATGATTTGGCCTGCGGCGCAGAACCGAGAAGTTCCGAAGCGACCGAGAGCTCCGGGAGGCAGCGGATCTCCATGAATGTCGTTTCCTGCATCATGGACTTCGCCGCCGTCGAGCACGAAAGCGAGGACCGGAATGGACAGAGGCAAACAAACTATGATCGTTATTAGGGAAGCAAAGTGCGCCCGGATCATGGCCTGGCCCTCCGAAGAAGAGGCACATTCAAAGGCGGGGATCGTGTCTGGTTGCTCGCAATCCTAGAATTATCTCGGAGGCCGATCAAGGGCCTGGAGTCGGCCGGATCTCTCCTGGGCCTCCATCGGGTCCCGATCCTGGGAGGCCCACCAGGAGGCCCAACGGTAGTAATTTCTGTTCGCGGGGGGTCGTCTGAGGGAGCGCCAGTTCGCACCGCCCCATTTCTCATCTCTAGGAGTGACAGGCGTTTATCTAGGCCGGGCAAGAGGTTGGGGTGATCGCGTGTGAGCGGCTAATGGGATTTCTAATCCGAATGTCGCAGGTTCGAGTCCTGCCGGGCGTGCCATCTTTGCGAAACCGCAACTACCTCATCATCATCGCCTGTTGCCGGGAGCGGCTCCGCTGCCATAACCGCCAGGATGTCAAAGGGTTGCCTGTAGGTCGCTTCGATGCGGCCATCCTCCAGAGTACAGTTCGATAGTAGCAATCCGAGCAGTTTGCGCCTTTCGGCCGGAGGCTGCGTAAGGTAAAGCTCCTGCGCCCTTTGCGAAAGTTCGATAATTCGGACCCCATCATCGAGGTACTGCCCGTCGGCCGCTTGAAGTCGCTCCATCTCGGCCATGAGGCGAGACTGCTCCTGTTGCCATTCACTCGACCTCTCGGCCCAGAACTCCTCGGTGATGTTGCCGTCGACCTTGTCGAGGTAGGCCTGGTTCAGCCGTGACTTCACTTTCTCTATGCCCCGGGTGAGCCTCTCGAGTTCCTGCCGGTGGAAGGCGGTCTCTTCTTCGAGAGACTCCCGAAGGGCCTCTTTGATCCACTCTGCCGTCTCGGAGTCGATGACTACCCGGCCAACGAGGTCTGCGAACTGCCCCTCCAGGGTGTGCTCCGGGAGGTACTTCCGCTCGCACGTCTTGCGGCCGTTGGTGCAGTGGTAGTAGATGTAACGCTTCTTCTTGAGCTCACCGACGATGCTGCAGCCACACCTCCCACACGTCATCAGCCCCCCGAAGGCGAACCGGCGAACTTTCTGCTTGCCTCGCCGCAACTCGTGTGACTTGAAGACGGCCTGCACCTTCTCGAATAGTTCCTGAGAGATTACCGGTTCGTGGTTTCCCGGATACAGCCCGCCCTTCCAGCGGAATAGACCTGTGTAGAAGGGGTTCTTCAGAGTCCACTCGACCAAGCTCTTGGAGATCGGGCACCTTCCGGGACCGTTGGGTCTGATCCCAGCTGCCACGGCCCGCTTCCGAATATCCTCCAGGGAGTATTCTCCTGTCGAGTACCACTCGAACATTTTCCGAATGAACGGTGCCCTGTCCGAGTCCACGACGATGGTGTGCTTTAGCTTGTCATTGGTGTAGCCCATGGGTGCCTGGTGAGGGAAGTCGCCCTGGGCCACCTTCTCGGCCATCCCCTTCTTGACCTCTTCGGAGAGGTTGTCGATGAAGTTCTTGGCCATCAGGACTTTGATCCCGTGTATGAACTTCTGGTGGGAACGGCTGTCCTTGCTGAGGACCTCTCGTTCCTTCACCAGGTGAATCTCCAGCCCCAGATCATCCAGGGTCACGTAGTCGCGGAAGTTCCGATAGAGGCGGTCGGTCTTCTCGACCAGGACGATCGTGCCGGCGGGATGCTGGCGGAGGAACCTGACCATCAGATCGAACTGCGTCCGACCTGCTTGCTTGGCTGTCTCGACGTCTACGAATTCTTGCACTATCTTCAGCTGGTGCGAGACCGCGTAGGAGTGGAGAGCCTTGAGCTGCGCCGGAATGGAGAAGCCTTCTTTCTCCTGTTCGGCGCTGGAGACGCGGGCATAGAGGACTGCTTGCCGACCTGCCGAAGTGCTTTCCTGCGAACCGGTTCCCTTCGCCATCGCGCTATCTCCGCTTCTTGTTCCTCGCAAGGTGGTCCTCGAGCACGATCCGGCAATAGTCCGCGAGCGTGCGCCTGTCCCGTGCTGCTGCTCTCTGGAGTGCTTGGTGGAGCTCCGAGTGCATCCGAATTAGGATCGCCGTGTCGAAGGGGTTATCTCTGGGACTCATGGTATCTAGTATATATCAACAGTATCTATTATCAAGGGATTCCCACTTCCGTTTCCACCGCCGAACAAACCAAGCCTAGGGAGCGCGCCCCGCCTCCAGATCATCTCGGAGCCCCAAGATCCAGATCCTTAATCAACTACGATTGACGATTGCAGTCGTATTGGGCACCATACACGTCTCTTCCCGATCCCATTCCAGGCCCAACTCACAGTGGAGTTTCTTCCATGCCGAACATCGCCGCCGTACTCCGAGAGGAGATCGTCCGGCTCGCCCGAAAGGAAGTGCGAGCCACCGTCGGCCCCTTGAAGAAGAGAGTGGCCGAGCTGACGCGGAGCAACGCCGCCTTGAAGAAGACGGTCCCCGCCCTCGAGCGGGAGGTCGCCCGCTTGAGCAAGGAGGCTGAAGCGCGCCAGATCCAAGTGATCCGGGCGGGAGCGAAGGAGCTCGAAGGCGTCCGCATCGG
>JAPUJT010000190.1 GCA_027296055.1 Planctomycetota bacterium
CGCGAAGGACCATCCATCCGGCACGGATCGCGTGGCGGAAGTAGCACGCGATCTCCCCTTCGAGATCGTGATCAACCTCCAGGGGGATGAGCCCGAGATTGATCCCGCGGACATCGATGCGCTCGTCGGGCTCCTCGTGGATGACGACTCGATCCGGATGGGCACTCTGGCGCATCCGGTGCAGGGAGAGGACGAATCGAACGATCCCTCCGTGGTCAAAGTGGTATGCGATCGAGACGGATTCGCCCTCTATTTCTCCCGAGCTCCCATCCCGCACCCCTGGAATGAAGGCACGGAGGCCGGTCTGCGACATCTGGGCGTCTACGCCTACAGGAAATCAACCCTCCTCGAGCTTGCGGCGGCATCACCCACACCTCTCGAGCAGGCAGAGGGCCTCGAGCAGCTCCGGGCGCTGGAGCGGGGGATTCGAATTCGGGTGGCCCGCGCCCGATCGGGATTCCTCGGGATCGATACACCGTCGGACTATGGGAACTTCGTAGAGCGCTATCAGCGAAAGAAAGGCGTCTAAATGGCCAAGCACGTCTTCGTTACCGGCGGAGTCGTCTCGTCGCTCGGGAAGGGGCTGACCGCCGCTTCGATCGGGATGCTCCTCAAGAATCGCGGCCTCCGCGTCGCGATGCAGAAGTTCGATCCATACATCAACGTCGATGCGGGCACGATGAACCCCTTCCAGCACGGAGAAGTTTTCGTGACCGATGATGGGGCAGAGACGGATCTCGACCTTGGCCACTACGAGCGGTTCACCGGAGAGACGACGACCCGCGCATCCAACGTCACGCAGGGAAGCATCTACTTGCGCGTGATCGAAAAGGAGCGGCGGGGCGACTATCTCGGGGAGACGGTTCAGATCGTCCCCCACATCACCGACGAGATCAAGAGGACGATGCGCGCCCTGGCGAAGCCGGGCATCGACGTCGTGATCTCGGAGATCGGAGGGACGGTAGGAGACATCGAAGGACTGCCGTTCCTCGAGGCGATCCGGCAGTTCACCCTCGAGGTGGGCCGCGCCAACGTCATCACGATCCACCTCACACTTCTTCCACACCTGAAGGCCACCGACGAGGTCAAGACGAAGCCGACCCAGCACAGCGTGGGAAAGCTGCGGGAGATTGGTCTCCAGCCCGACGTGATCATATGCCGTACGGAGAAGTCGGTGTCGGACGAGGTCCGGAGGAAGATCGCTCTCTTTTGCAGCGTAGAGGTCCCCTCCGTCCTGGAGGAGAAGGATGTCGACTTCAGCATCTACGAGGTGCCGGCGGTCCTCCACCGGCAGGGACTCGACGACATCATCGTGAACCGGTTGAATCTGGACGCCGAGGATGCCGACCTGAGCCGCTGGAAGGACATGCTCGATGTGATCCGGCGGCCGAAGCACTCGGTCGACGTCGCTCTGGTAGGGAAATATACCGACCTCGCCGACTCGTACAAGTCGATCTTCGAGGCCCTCACGCATGGGGGGATCGCGAACCACACCCGGGTTCGGGTGCGTCAGGTGTCGGCCGAGCAGATATACGACGAGGGACCCGAGGGCCTCCTGGCGGGATTCTCCGGTGTGATCGTCCCGGGCGGCTTCGGGGAGCGAGGGATCGAGGGGATCATTCGCGCCATCGGGCACGTACGCACGGAGCGCATCCCGTATTTCGGGATCTGCCTGGGGATGCAGTGCGCCTGTATCGAGTTCGCCCGCAACGTCATCGAGAAGGAGGACGCCCATAGCACCGAGATCAAACCGGACACGCCGCATCCGGTGATCTGCCTCCTCTCCGAGCAGATGAGCGTGACAAAGAAGGGTGGATCGATGCGGCTGGGCGCCTATCCATGCAGAATTGCCAAGGGGACGAAGGCGCGCGAGGCGTACGGGCAGCCGGAGGTCTTCGAACGGCATCGGCATCGATTCGAATTCAACCCCGCCTATCGGATGGACTTCGAAGAGGGGGGAATGACCTTATCCGGGGTCTCGCCGGACGGGACTCTCGTCGAGATGATCGAACTGGGAGATCATCCCTGGTTCCTGGGTACCCAGTTCCATCCCGAGTTCCGGTCTCGCCCTGACAAGGCCCACCCGCTGTTCGCCTCGTTCGTCAAGGCGACGCTGGAATACGCTGAGGGCCGACAGCAGGGGGCCCTGGCCGCACAGAAGCGCTGAGGAGAATTGCGGGATGGAGAAAAAAGTCGACGAAGGCTGGAAGCAGAAGGTCGAGGAGGAAAAGAAGAAGAGCTCCGCGGAGGCCCAGAAGGAGGATGAGCTACCGAGCGCCTCGTTCTTCACTCACGTGACGACCCTCGCGTCCCACGTGATGATCTCTCTCGGTGAGGTGGCCCATCCCACGACCGGCGCCAAGGAGAAACGCCTCCCCGAGGCCGAGTTCGGGATCGACACGCTCGCCATCCTCGAGGAGAAGACCAAGGGGAATCTCACCGACGACGAGGAGCGCTATCTCAACTCGGTCCTGACCGAACTCCGGATGCGATACGTCCAGATCTCCCAGGCATCCGGACCCATCGAACCCTGAATCTCCGGTATTTCCGATCTAGCCTTTTTCGGGCGGACTGGAGACGGTCGCCACCAGGCCGCGCTCCCCCTTGTCCCTCAGGCCTCGAATCGCTCCTTCGGCGAGAGAGAGCAACTCCGCCTGCGTCATCTCCGAGGTGAGGGAGACGACACCGGCGGACGCAGAGATCGAGTAGCTTCTTCCCCGGAAAGAAAACTCCTCCTTCTCGATTTCCTCGAGGAGTCGGGCGGCGAGGTTGGTCGCTCCCTCCAGGGGGGTCTCCGGAAGGATCACGGCGAACTCATCGGGCCCGTAGCGCGCGGCGAGATCGACGCTTCGTAGCGTCCTGGCCAGGACTCGAGCGACGAGTCCGAGGATGGCGTCGCCTCCTTCATGCCCGAGGTTGGCGTTGTGGGAGCGGAACTGGTCGACGTCGGTCAGGACGAGGGAAAGTGAGGGCTTGTATCGTCGGGCCCGATTCACCTCCCTCTCGAGGGTCTGGATGAACGCCGTGTGGTTCATCAGTCCGGTCAGCCCGTCCAGGGTGGACTGTCGCCGAACCTGCTCGTAGAGCTGAATGTTTCGGATCGACGCCCCGAGGACGCCGACCAGGGTCCGTATCGGCTGCAGATCCAGGTTCGCGCTGAAGGGGACGCCGTCGTTCCGGTCGGCAAAGTTGATCACGCCGACAATCTGATCTCCCACGATCAGGGGGGCGACGATGCATGAATTCGTGGTGTATGCATCCGCGTAGGGTCGCAGGATGTCGACATCGGACTTGCGACCGAACTCGCCCAGGTCATCAATGACCAGGATACCCTCGCGATCGAGGGCCAGCCCCATCAGGCTTCGAGTATCCGATCGGGAGATCTCCTTCTGGATCGTGCGATCGTGATTGTTCTTGCGGAGGACGAGGACCTCCCTCTCGGGGTCGTAAAGATAGACGGACGTGTACTTGGCGTTCACGAGGAAGGGGATCTTCGAGACACAGACATCCAGGATCCGGTCCAGATCGAGCGAATTCAACTCCTGTGAGATCTTCGTCAGAAGATCCATTCGCTCGTTCAGCGACGTGAGCTGTCGGCGAAGGCCATCGATGAAATCCGTCCGCTCCTGAAGCTTCTTGTGGTCTCCCCGGAGGCTGGAGAACTCCTCGGACAGCCCGTGCATGACCTTCTGGTGGCGATCCGCCTCCTTCTTCAGATGCTCATACGCCTTCAAGATGTCGAGTTTCTTGGAGCGCCCGCTGACTTTCATTCGCGATTCCTTCCGTCACCACGGCTGTCTATTCCATAGTAAGTCAGGCTCCCATGATGTCAACAAGCGGTCGGGCCAGCCGGAATCGGGGCAGGCGGCCCCGCGACGGTGGGAGGGGATCCGGGACGGCAAATCTGCTTTGACTTCCGAGATGCCGGGTGAGATAATCCCGTCGAGGACTACAGAGCCCTACGGTGGATCCGTCACACTCGAAGTTTCTGCCTCTCCCCTGGATCTTGGGCGGATGATCTACAGCACAATTCTCGACACCATCGGAAACACACCGCTCGTCCGTCTCAACAAGCTTTCCCGCGGTCTACTTCCAATCATCTATGCCAAGGTCGAGTCTTTCAATCCTGGAGGAAGCTCGAAAGACAGGATCGGTCTCGTGATGCTGGAACAGGCGGAGAAAGAGGGCAAGATCCGGCCCGGCGGGACGATCATCGAGGGTACGTCGGGGAATACGGGGCTCGGCATCGCCCTGGCGGCCGCCGTCAAGGGGTACAGGTGCATCTTCACGATGCCCGACAAGATGAGCCAGGAGAAGATCCTCCTTCTACGGGCCTTCGGGGCTGAAGTGATCGTGACCCCCACGGCCGTGGAGCCGGAGGACCCCCGATCCTACTACTCGGTCGCCGCGAGACTCGCCAAGGAGATCCCCAATTCGATCTACCTCAACCAGTATTCCAACCAGATGAACCCCGAGGCCCACTACAAAGCGACCGGACCGGAGATCTGGGCGGACACGGACGGCAAGATCACTCACTTTGTGGCGGGTATGGGCACGGGGGGAACCTTAACCGGCGTCGGGCGCTACCTGAAGGAGCAGAATCCGAAGGTGAAGATCATCGGGGTGGACCCGATCGGCTCCGTCTACACCGAGTTCTTCCGCACCGGCAAGGTGGTGGATGCCCACACCTACCTCGTCGAGGGGATCGGGGAGGACTTCTTTCCCGAGACGATGGACCTGAAGATTCTGGATGAGGTGATCCAGGTGACGGACAAGGAGAGTTTCGTCACCACACGCAAGCTTGCCCACACGGAAGGCATATTCGCCGGCGGCTCATCCGGCTCCGCCGTCTGGGGCGCACTGCAGGTGGCCAGGAAGGGAAAGAAGGACGATTTGATCGTGGTCCTCATCCCCGACACCGGAGAGCGCTACCTGAGCAAGGTCTACAACGATGCGTGGCTCAAGGAAAACCGCATGCTGGAGACGACCGACGAGGCCACCGCGATGGACATCATGCGCCGCAAGGAGCACCCAGCTCGCTCCTTGATCCACGTTGCCACCGAATCCGTCATCTTCGAGGCCATGGCCCTCATGAAGTCCCACGACGTCTCCCAGATCCCCGTGCTCAAGGACGAGGGCTGCGTCGGCAGCCTGCGCGAGGAGCAGATGGTGGATCTCCTGGTGGACCACAAGGACACGACGGCCGTCGTCGTTTCGGATGTGATGGGCCCCCCCTTCCCCGTCGTCGAATCCGACGCCCCCATCGATGACGTCACCCGTCTGTTCAGAGGCAACAATAACGCGGTCCTGGTTCGGACGGACCACGGTCTCGATATAATCACCCGGTACGATCTGATCGCATACATGACCTCCCGGTAGGACAGCGGATGCGCTTCTCGACCAAGGCGATACATGCCGGCCAGCCTCCGGATCCGTCGACGGGGGCGATCATGGTTCCCGTCTACCAGTCCTCCACCTTCGTCCAGGCGGAGCCCGGCGTCGACAAGGGCTACCCCTACTCCCGCACGGCGAATCCGACCCGGAAGGCCCTGGAAGACTGCGTGGCCGCCCTCGAAGGGGGAGCGGTGGGGCTTGCCCTCTCGTCCGGCATGGCGGCCATTGACTGCGTCCTGCGTGATCTCCGCTCCGGAGATCACGTCGTGGCCGGGGAGGACCTGTACGGGGGCACGAGGAGACTCTTCAGTCAATGCTACGAGAAATTCGGGGTGCAATTTTCCTACGTCGACACGACGGATCTCGAAGCGACGGCGGCGGCCGTTCGCAAGGAGACGCGGATCATCTGGATCGAGACTCCCAGCAACCCTCTGATGCGTATCACCGATCTCGGAGCGGTCGCGAAGATAGGCCGCGAGCGCGGAATCCGGACGGTCGCGGACAACACCTTCGCCACGCCGTTCCTCCAGAGGCCGCTGGAAAAGGGATTCGACGTCGTGGTCCACAGCACGACGAAATACATGGGGGGGCACTCGGATGTCATCGGAGGGGCGATCATCACGGCCGATCCGAAGGTCGGGGAGGATCTCGCCTTCTATCAGAACGCCGTGGGAGGCGTCCCCGGTCCGATGGACTGCTTCCTCCTCCTGCGCGGCCTGAAAACTCTCGCTCTCCGGATGGAGAGACACTCCTTCAACGGAATGGAAGTTGCAAAGTTCCTCCAGGGCCATCCGAAGGTGGATCGGGTCTTCTATCCCGGCCTCGACGGAGATCCGGGACATGACCTCGCCAAGAGGCAGATGGACGGATTCGGTGGGATCGTCTCGTTCATCGTCAAGGGAGGCGTGGAGGCGGCCCGTCGTTGTGCGACGGGGACGCGGCTCTTCGCCCTCGCAGAGAGCCTGGGAGGTGTCGAATCGCTCCTGGACCACCCGGCCACGATGACGCACACCTCGGTCCCGCCCGAGGAGCGGGTGCGCATTGGTCTGGAGGACGGCCTGATCCGACTCTCGGTAGGCGTGGAGGAGATCGAGGACCTCCTGGAGGACCTTGTGGGCGCGCTAGAGGGGGTCTAGGTGGAATCCAACAGCGCCCCGAATCCGACGGGGGACGGAGGCAGTGGGGTCCAGAAGCCCGACGCGACTTCGGGCTCCTCCGGCAAGCGGGATCGGGTGTTGATGGGCATCCTGATCGTCTACGTGGCGCTCCTCGCAGTGGCGACCTATGCCGAGATCTTCGAAAACGACTGGATCCTGGGGTTCTTTCGCTGATGTCCGGTGACCTGGAGATCACCGGGATCTCGTGCGACGCGTGCAGCAAGTCGCTGCTCGTGGAGGAATCTGTTCGATACGTCGTCGATATCCGGGTCTATGCGGCGTACGACCCGTTGGAGATCACCCAGCAGGACTACCGCGAGGACCGACGAGAGGAGATCCGCCAGCTCCTGGAAGCTTGCGAGAAGATGTCGGCAGAAGAGCTGGAAGATCAGGTCTATCGGTCCTTCCGGTTCCACCTCTGCCCAGGCTGTCAGAGAAGATACCTTCGGGGTCCCCTTGATGGACTCCGAGGATCCCCGCCGCCGGGGCAGACGGAACTGATCGTCGACACAGATTGAGAATCGTTTCGTTGGAAGAAGTTCGGGCTCATCAACAGGTCCTCATCCGGAGGTCTTCATGGTCGCTGAAAAGGCAAACGGAATCATACGGATGGTCCTCTGGAGTGTATTCATCATCTGTTTCGCTGGATGTTCAACGACCGGCGAGGGCGATTCCAAGGAGTCAGATGGGGACAGCAAGCAGGTCGAGAAGAAGGTGCAGCCTGAGAGGGGAAGAGGTCGGGGCAGGTCTCGGGGACGGGCCGATTCCGGAGACAAATCTGCGAAGGAGAAGACGAAGGTCCCGGCAGATGACAAGACCCGAAAGCCCTCGGATAAGACGGCCAAGAAGGCAGGTGACAAGGCAAAGGAGCTTGTCCAGGGGGACGATGGAGGGGAGGAGGGCACCGCGGCCGAACTGATCAAGGTTCAGTCCCAGCTGACGGATCTTCAGGTCGAGCTCGGGGATCTGCAGAATTTCCAGAGCTCGGTCGGCAAGCAGCTGACCGATATGCAGAACTCGATGGAAGATCTCCGCGCTGGTATTGACAGTGCCGAGGCGGGGCGCAGCGGCCTGGATGACCTCATCAGGCGCAATCAGGGCCTTCTGGACGGGCTGAGAGAGGGCCAGGCGTCAGCGAAGGACAAGATGGAGGAGCTGGGCGGGCAGGCCGCCCGCGCCTACGAGTCGACGGTGGACATGGAAGACGACCTCGCCTCCCTGAAGGAGAGCGTCGATAGCCTGAGCGGGGGGCTGACCGGTCTCCGCAGAGGGCGGCAGCAACTGGAAGACGCCCACGCACTCTATCTGGGAAAAGACGAATTCAATGCGTGGCTGGCCAAGTTCGGGGAGTGGAAGGATGAGGATGGAGATGCGACGCGGTTCGCCGAGCCGCAGCCCAAGTGGTGGCATCTGGCGGTGGCATTCCTGGTCGCGCTGATCGTCTCGGGAGTCGCTTTCTACCTCAGCATCAAGGCAGTCAAGCCCGCCTACAGGGCCATTTCCGAGATCCAGGCCAAGGTCAATGTCATGGCCTCTCGATCCGGCCCGGGAGAGGGAGGCGGCTCCCCCGGGCAGTGACGCGGAATACCCCCAAAAAAGTCCTCCCAAGGCGTGCTCCACACACTTGGCGCATATCTAGGGAACGGACACCCGCATCGTCGCAAACCCTTGCCTCCCATGGACTCCTCACCTTGACAGGTCTGCGGGAGGGGGATAGAATCTGATGTTTCTTACCCCTCCGCACGGACCGCGCGCGCTAGGAATTGCGGGGGGCGAGGGGGGTCAATCTGTCCATGTGCTCCTTACCCATCGCGGGTAGGAGCCCTAGGCGGCCCATGGCGAACGTCTCGAAGTTCACTCGCAAGCGCCTCGGCGAGATCTTGGTCAACGAGGGTCTCGTCTCCACCAAGCAGATCCAGGAAGCCCTGGAGGCCCAGGGCAATACCGGAGAAATGCTTGGAGAGACACTCGTACGCCTTGGCTACATCACCGAGGAGAAGATCGCGAACACGCTTTGCGATCAATTCCAGCTCCCCTTCATCGTCGCGTCTTCATACGATATCCCCAAGGAAATGGCGAAGCAGATCCCGGTCCAGTACATGCTGGATCACCTCTTCGTCCCTCTCGATTCATTCGGCAAGATCATGGTCGTCGCCATGGCCGGCATGCTGAACCAGGAGGTCGTGGGAGAGATAGAGCAGATCACCGGCTGCGAGGTGCAGCCTTTCATCTCGACGATGGGGGACGTGAGAAAGTCGTTGGAGAGGCTCTTCCCGCACCTCTTCCAGCTCGGCCCGTCGGGAGCGAGCGTTCGCGGTATCGGCTACACCGAGGCGATCGGCCACACCGAGGGGATCGGGTACGAGAGCGCCGAGGCGGCCCTCGACGATGCCCTGCCCGAGGACGATGTGATCCAGACCAAGGAGAAGGCGCCCAAGCCGGCCGCTCGGGCCGGAAACTCGGGGAACTCGGGAAACTCCGGCAATTCGAAGAAGAAGAAGAAGGCGACACCCCCGGCGGCTCGACCGGCGCCCGCTCCGGCTCAGGCGGCTCCGGAAGAAGACGACACCTGGGAATCTCTCTTCGACGCGGCCGACGAGAGCGTCCGAAAAGATCTCGGCAGTTAGATCACCCCAACTTCACCCGCATTCCAGCTTACATTCCTCGAGAGATCCCCGTTCCTGGGGAGTCCTCCATCACGATCTCGAGCCGCCCGAAGGACTCGCGTAACGCGGCCTCCACCTCTTCCGGAGTCTCTGCTCTGGCGAAGATGAAGCCGAGGTATCGCGATCCTTCCGGAAGGGGCATCAAGGCCTGACCCTTGTGAGCGGTGATCTCGATCCCATCGACTCCGGTGACGGCCAGCGCTTCATCCTGGCCCCGGACATCGACGAGATTGCCCGCCCGGGGGACGGGCAGCATCATCACGCCCGCCGCCCGATCCTCTCGCTCCAGGGATTCGATCTCCATGCGAAGGGCATGGCGAATGATCACCTCCTCGAGCGAAGTGCCAGCTCCGAACCGGAGGGCTCGGGAGCAAAGACCCCCTATCGATCTTGCGGCGATCTCGAGCGGCCGGACCTCTTCACCGTCGACGCGCAGCTCAGCATGAATCGGACCATCCCGCAGGCCGAGGGCCGCCGCGGCGCGCCCCGTCACCTGCGCGATCTCTGACTGCAGGACCTCGGGTAACCGGGAGGGGGTCACGTAGATCGTCTCCTCGAAGAAGGGCCCTTCCAGAGGATCGGGTTTGTCGAAGAGGGCGAGGACCCGGAGCTCCGAACCATCCATCAGACCCTCCAGCGCCACCTCGAATCCGGGGATGTAGTCTTCGATGATGATCTGGCGAGTCGCCTCCGCATCCGGCGGGATGTCAGGGCTCTCCAGGATAGCCCGGATACGGACGAACGCGGAGACGAGCTCCTCGGGGCGGTCGGCCCGGATCACGCCTCGACTCGCCGAGAGGGCTACCGGCTTGAGCACACAGGGATAGTGCGTGTGAGGGGCGATCGATGCGGGGTCGTCGTCCACCGAGTAAGTGGCGAAAGATGGGACCGCGATCCCGGCGTCATGCAGGACCTCTCTCATCCGCCGCTTGTTCATCGCCGCGGCGGCGGACTCGACCGGATGATGCCTGAGAGAGAGGGCGTCTGCCACGGCGGCAGCCACCAGGGCGGTGGGCTCATCCACCGAGACGACGGCATCCACGGGACGGTCGCGGTGGAATTCGAGGACACGTCGGACCGACGCCGGCGGGTCCCGAAAATCCAGGGTCATGAGGTTCTCGGGCCGGTGCCCCTCGAGAGTGCTCTTTTCCTCCGATCCGACCACGATTTCCACGCCGAGGCCGCGAGCGGCCTCCAGGAAGTCTTTCGTGCGATACGTACGTGTTGGGAGGAGAAGGAGGAGACGTCCAGCTGTCGGCACTACTTGGCGGGGGCGTAGTAGGGGTTGGCCCCCGAGGCATGATCCGTCGTGTCGAGAACCTCTTTAACCTCGGGGATCTCTTCCTTGATCATGCGCTCGACTCCGGCCCGGAGGGTGACGTCGGCTGCCCCGCAACCCTGGCAGCCACCCCCCATCTGGATGTAGATAACGTCTTCCTTCACATCGATCAGGATGATCTCGCCGCCGTGCATGGCGACGGCTGGATTGATCGCCTTGTCGAGCAGTGTCTGGACCCGGGTTCGAAGATCGGGAGTTTCGGGCGATTCCATGGGACCCTCTTTCGCTGTCCGCGGCGAATCCGCGGGCTCCATCCAGATGGTACCAGGAAGGGCCCCCCAGGCGCAACATGCCGGAGGGGCCCTTGTATTCTCGTCGTTTGTTACGGGGCGCTACTTGCCCTTTCGCTGGAAGGAGAAAGTGTGAGTCTGGGTCACCTTCCCACCGCCGAACAGGTCCCACGCGGCCACGAAGTGATCATCGTCCTCGAAAGTGACCGTCAGGCCGTGCATGTGTGGATCGTCGTGCGACTTCACGTTGGAGACTCCGTCGCAGGCAAAGAATAGCTTCTTGTCGTCGGTTTGCTCATCCGCCTTCATCTTGGGCTGGTTCCCCATGGAGCAGTAGTGAGTCATCACGACGGCATCGCCGTTCTGGTGATAGACCGTCAGCATCTCCATCGGCGTGCCAATCGCCGTGGTTTCCGCGAGAGCGGAACCGGCGGCTGTCAGCTTGTAGCGGATGAAGGTATCCTTGCCCCAGTTCCCTTCCTCATCCTTCTGTACCCAATCGCCCACCAGGCCCTTCAACAGCGTGAAGCGGGCATCCTCCTTCACGGCAGGCTTTTCCATCTCCTTCTCTTGAGCGAAAAGGAAGGGCAGGCTCAACAAGCAGATACACAGACCGGCGACGAGAGCGCGCATAGCGGATCTCCTTCTAGAAATTTCCCCCGCGGGGGCGGCCGTGAGGCCAGTAAGCTCATCTTCGAGGAACTTGTCTGACCGAATATCAGATGGGGGAGGGACTGTCAAGAGTGGCGGACCGTTCCGCGCCGTTCCTGATAGAATTCCTGGTGGTCGGAGATTGGCCTCAGGTGGGGGAGGCCGTCACCGATCCGGCCCAGGAGGAGGAGTGCAGATGGCACAAGCTTTTCAGGTGGGGGCAGAGAGGCCCGAACCCCCTCGCCGCCCCGCTGTGCGCCCCTGGCCCCGAAGACGCGTCACCCTGCTCATACTCTTCTCGGGAATCGTGGTCGTTCTCGGTTGGGCTGCCTTTCCCGTCGTCCGCTTCGCGCTCCTCAAGCGGCGCTATGAGAAGGCGGAGGGTCTGGAGCGGCGCGAGGCGCTCGGGCAGATCATCCGGCTACGGTCCCCGCTGGCCATCCCCCTGCTCCTGGCCGAGATCCGGAACCCGGACAGCCGGGACGCCTATCTCGACGATCTCCTCGACCTGATCGATCAGAAAGACCTCGAGTTGCTTCTGGATCGACTGGGCAGCGATTCCACGGAGGACCGATCTGTGGCCGCTTTCATGATCGCCGCCTTGATCGAGCGTCCCTGGGCCGGGGAGAGTGAGGCGGTCAGGGCCTCGCTTCCGCGGATCTACGGGGGATTGATCGACGGTCTCTCGGGGGGGGCGGCCGCCATCGATTATGTGGATGGAATCCGGAGGGTGATGCAGCACATCCACGATTCGGATGTGGCGACGCCGATCCTCGAGCGGCTCCAGGCCGGCGAGTCCGGCAGCCGGGTCAATGCCCTCAGGGCCGCGTACTACTTGCGTCGGGAACCCGCGCTGGCCAACCACCCCGAAATCCTACCGCGGGTACGAGAGGCGCTCCGTTCCGAGGACTCGAGAGTCGTTCTGGGAGCGATGCTCGTGCTCGAGGACCAGGTGCAGCCGGAGGACCGGCCGCTCCTGATCGGCGCTTCCATTCACCCGGAACCGCGGGTACGCGAGATCGCCTGCAGATCCCTGGGGGGTCTTGGCGGCGCAGGCGCCGCGGAGGCGCTCATGAGGCGACTCGAGGACGAGGACGGACGGGTGAGGCAGGCTTCGATTCTCGCCCTCGGTCGACTCAAGGTCGAGAGGGTCATCCCTGCCCTCCTCGAGATGATGCAGGCGCCCGCGATGATGGAGGTGGGTCAGGGTGAAGGGATCGTCCAAGTGCCCAATCCCTTTCCCGGAGAGGCCGCCGCCGCCGCCCTTGCTTTCTTCCCTACCGATCCTGTCGTCGATGCACTGGGCCGGCAGGCGGGGGCCCCAGGGACCCACGAACGAATCCGGCTCCAGGCGATTCGATCCCTCGGAACCATTGCCAGACCGCGGGCGATCCCCTACTTGCGATCCCAGTTCGGGCATGACCGATGGGACTTTCGACTTGCGGCGATCCTGGCTCTGAAGGGGATCGGGGGCCGCGAGGGGGCGGCCGCCCTCTTGAAAGGGCTCGAGGCGGCGGTCCGATCAGAGGCCCCTCGGGGCGAAATCGAGGCCCTCGGGGACGCCTTGCGGACGATATCTGGAGAGAAGTACGGGCCCTATCCTGGGGACGACCGGGAGGAGGGGGAGGCGGGGATTCGCGCCTGGGCGAAGTGGCTTCGCTCTAAAAGGTCAACAACAAGGTGATGCCTACGCCGTTGCCGTACAGGTCGTAGTCGCTTTCGTGACCGCTATTATCCTCCGTGATTTCCAGTCTTATCAAGCGGTAGTCGACGGAGAGGCCGACTCCTGGCCAGAGGAGGTAGGTGAACCCGAGGGTCAGATCGATGTAGAAGAACTTTTCTACATCGAACACCTCCCACGCGAACTGCGTGTAGAGATAGCGGGCGTAAAACGTCAAGGTCTGGCTGAGCAGGACGTGCCCGCCGAAGCCGATGTAGAGGGCAGGAACGTCCACGACATCGGTGGAGCTTTTGGGGTTCGCCGTGGGGTTGTCGGTCGTTATGCGGTTCTCGAGATGGATGAATTTCCCACCGGTGAGCAGCTCGACGCGAACCGCGCCCTTCCGGTAGATGGTGCTCCCAAGCATGAAGTCGGCGGTGAGAAGCTCTGAACGTCCTTCGAGGGTGTCGCCGGCCACCCCGATGATGTGTCCATTGAAGCGGGTGTTTCCATCCTGCCTCTCGTCGCCTTCCCGGACGCTGTACATGAATCCGAAATGCAGCCGAAAGGCGACGCCGTAGGCGAGCTCGAAGTACGGTATCGAGGGCTCTCCGGGCAACCCGAGGTCATCCTCCAAGCTGATGACGCTCCCCTT
>JAPUJT010000191.1 GCA_027296055.1 Planctomycetota bacterium
AGCCATCCCAACGATGCCTTCAGTGACGGGGGGATCTACCACGCGGTGAACGCCCTTCGTCTATACCGTGACGCCCTTACCTCGAAGGGCAAGTGAGTTCTTTACCGTCGGAGAAATGCAGCCGACCTTCCAACTACACATACATAGGGAGACAGCATCAGGTGGGGGGTCGCTCAGTCAGCGATGATCGCCATCACAATCCTCGGGGAGGCTCTCGCGGTGCCCGGTCCTCCACCCCCACCGCCGAGCAAGTCGGGGTCCTCAAGCGCGCCGACTGGTACGACGGCGATGAGAGCTTTCTGGAAGCCTCCGCCAAGATCCGTCACCTCGCCCGAAGGGGGGGGCGGCGACCGGCCGATGAGTCCCCACCCCCGCCACCTCGGTAGGATGAGACGAATCCAGGCCATACTGATGCTCAGGTGTCCGAGATGTTTCAGAGGTGCCGTGTTCAGTGGAATCCTAAAAATGCACCGGAACTGCCCCGTCTGCCAGCTGGAGTATGTGAGAGAGCCCGGGTACTTTCTCGGTGCGATGTACTTCAGCTACGGGATGTCCATTATCGTGGCGTTGCCGGGGGTGATCGTCTTGATGCGCTTTGGCGTATCCTTGGTGACCACTTTCGTGATTGCCTTTCTATTTCTCGCAATCCTCTCCCCGATCCTGGTCCGCTACTCGCGTGTTCTGTGGTTTCACTTCGAGCAGCTCGTGGATCCCAGGTAGACCTCATGACGGAGGCCCACCATGCCCTGCTACAGCACCGTACGCACCTAGATCAGCGACCTCGCCGCCGAGACGCCCCGCCGGCCTGGAACGCCTGCCTCCGCGCTGGGAAGCGGGGCGCACGATGCATGTCGCCCTTGGAACCCATGACTCGGGGGAGACCGCCGTGGATTAGATGGCGACGCCTTGGGCAAAATTCTGGACCTGTTCCTGTTCCGTGAGATTCGTGGAGCAGTCGAGCAGGTGCTCGGGATCAAGGTGAGCAACGGGAACGGGGGATAGGGCCGAGAGGGAGGGCCTCGTCGGCGCTGGCCTTGCTCCTCCCTACATCCTGGAAAAGGGGCGCCCTCCCAGGCCGCCCCTTTTTTTTTGCTCCTAGAGATTGTGAGGCCTTCATCTGGCCATATCGGGTCGGTCAATCACAATGGACCCCTACAGCCAGGAGTTTCTTCACCCCACGGGTCGAGCCTCGAAGTAGCCACATCATCTTATATGTGTACGTGTCGAGGCATGGGTGGCTCTTCATTGCCAATATCCAGGAATGGGGAATCTTCCCCAGATTCATGGCGAGGGTGCGTAAAATCCCCCTGAGGTCCTCCCCCGGTTCTCTCGAGATCGAACAGTCGCGAAACGCTTGCATCGAGCCTATTGCTATTGGTATCAATCATTAGCGGCGATTGCCGGGATTGGGAGCGGTCTGGACAGGCTTTTGCTCTCCCTGCCTCTGGGGACTAGAGGAAATTGAAGAGAAGGCTGGCGGCGAGCGGCCACTGGAGCGAGTGAGGCAAGCCACCATGGCAAGAGAGCGCATCTTGGTCATCGAGGACGAGAAGCTGATCCGCTACTCCCTCTCGGAGAGGCTCTCCAAGGAGGGGTACGAGGTAGGGGAGGCCGGAGACGGTCGGACGGGCCTTCGACTCCTCGGGGAGGAGGAGTTCGACTTGCTCGTGCTGGACTACCGCCTGCCGGACACGGATGGCCTGAAGGTTCTCGAGAAAGTCCGTGACGACTTCTCCGAAGTTCCTGTGATCCTGATGACGGCCTATAGCACCGTCGAAAACGCTGTGGAGGCGATGAGGCTTGGGGCGTTCTCCTATCTCACGAAGCCATTCAACATGGACGAGATGGTGATGAACATCCAGAAGGCTCTGGAAACCACCGAGCTCCGACGAGAAGTGCGCCGACTCAGGGAAAGTCACAAGGAAGCCTTCGGGATGGGTCGGCTCATTGGTCAAAGTCCCAAGATGGTCGAGATCTATTCCATGGTGGAGAAGATCACGCGGTCCGGGGCGTCCACCATCCTGCTTCAGGGGGAGAGTGGAACCGGAAAGGACCTGCTGGCGAAGGGGATTCATTACTCTTCCGATCGGGCCAACTCTGCGTTCATGACGATTACCTGCTCCGCTCTGCCGGACCAGCTGCTAGAGAGCGAGCTGTTCGGCCACGAGAAGGGGGCCTTTACGGACGCGAAGTCCGAAAAGAAGGGCCTCTTTCACCTCGCCGACAGAGGGACAGTCTTTCTGGATGAGATCGGCGATATGCCGCTTGCCCTTCAATCGAAGCTGTTGCGCTTCCTCGAAGAGCGAGCGTTCAAGCGAGTTGGAGGCGTGAAGGACATCCATGTGGACGTGAGGATCATCGCCGCCACGAATCGCGATCTCGAGGCGGAGGTGAAGAAGGAACGATTCCGGGAGGACCTTTACTATCGCCTCAAGATCATCCCTATCGAAATGCCGCCTCTCAGGGACCGGACGGAGGACATCCCGCTCCTCGTCAAGTGCTTCGTCGACGGGTTCCACAAGGAATTCAAGAAGAAGGTGCGAGGAGTGTCCGAGGTGGCCCTCGCTCATCTGAAAGACTATCCCTGGCCCGGAAACGTCCGCGAGCTCCGCAACGCCATCGAACGCGCCATGATCCTCGGTGAAAAGGAGTGGTTAGGCCCGGAGGACTTTCCGCTCTTCCCCAGCCGCGACAGGCCCCCCCGGGGGGGGGCGCTGCTCACGCTGCCCCGTGAGGGGATCCGGTTCGAAGAGTTAGAGAAGGATCTTGTTCGTCAGGCCCTGGAGCAGACTCGTGGAAACCAGTCGAAGGCGGCGAGGCTTCTCGGCATGACACGCGACCAGATCCGCTACCGGATCGAAAAGTTCCAGCTCTCCAGGGAAGAGGCCCCGTCGCTCGGCCAGCCAGATCCGAATTGAGTCCAGGTCATCGCCGGTCTCCCTGCAGGGTCGCCGTCTCATCCGTCGATGGGGTGATCCGTCGTTTAGGTCCTGGGATGAAGATGAGCAGGAACCTCACTCAAAAAATTATCGAGGAGCACCTGATCTCGGGACGGCTCGAGGCTGGGGAGGAGCTCGCGATCCGGATCGATCAGACGCTCACCCAGGATGCCACTGGGACGATGGCGTTCCTTCAATTCGAGGCGCTTGGGCTCCCCCGAGTCGCTACCGATCTCTCCGTTTCCTATGTGGATCACAACACCCTCCAGACGGGGTTCGAGAATGCGGATGACCATCGATACCTTCGGACGGTCGCTGCTCGATTCGGAGTCTACTACTCGCGTCCCGGAAACGGGATCTGTCACCAGGTTCATCTGGAGAGGTTCGCCGTTCCGGGGGGAACTTTGCTCGGCTCCGATAGTCACACTCCGACTTCGGGAGGCCTTGGGATGATGGCCATCGGAGCCGGAGGGCTCGACGTGGCCGTGGCGATGGCGGGCGGGCCCTACCACATCACGCTGCCGCGTGTTCTGGGCGTGCGGCTCCTGGGGAAGCTGCGGCCCTGGGTCTCTTCGAAGGACATCATTCTCGAGCTCTTGCGCCAACTCAAGGTCAAGGGCGGCGCGGGGAGGATCATCGAGTATCACGGACCTGGTGTGAAATACCTCTCGGTTCCGGAAAGGGCCACGTGTGCCAACATGGGGGCGGAGCTGGGCGCGACGACGTCCATCTTTCCCAGCGATGAGAAGACGCGCGAATTCCTGAGAGCCCAGGAGCGTGAGAGTGCCTGGCGGATGTGTGTCGCCGACGCCGGTGCGCGGTATGAGGAGGAGATCACGATTCCTCTATCCGAGCTCGAGCCGTTGATCGCCTGCCCGCACAGTCCGGACAATGTCTGCCCCGTCAGAGAGGTGGCTGGAACGAAGGTCGAGCAGGTGGCGATCGGATCCTGCACGAACTCTTCCCTCCGTGACTTGATGAGGGTGGCGTCCATCCTGCGCGGCAAGACAGTTCATCCCGACGTCAGCCTTGTCGTCACCCCGGGATCGCGCCAGGTCCTCGAAATGATCTCTCGAAATGGGGCGCTGGCGGACATGATCGGAGCGGGGGCGCGCATCCTCGAGTCGGCGTGCGGTCCCTGCATAGGGATGGGACAGGCCCCTGCATCCGGAGCTGCAAGCGTCCGGACTTTCAACCGGAACTTTCCGGGCCGATCGGGGACGCCCGATGACCGGGTCTACCTGGCTAGCCCCGAGGTGGCGGCAGCGACCGCCCTGGCGGGTCGGATCACCGACCCGAGGGATCTGGCAGAGCCGGTCAGGGTGCGTCTGCCGAAGCGCTTTCTGGCGGACGATCGACTGGTCATCGCGCCCCCGGAAAATGGCGACTCGGTAGAGGTGATCCGCGGTCCCAACATCAAGCCGGTTCCCATCGCTCCGGATCTGCCCGACTCGATCCGCGCCCGGGTACTGCTCAAGGTGGGAGACAACATCACGACGGATCACATCCTGCCCGCCGGCGCCAAGATTCTCCCTCTGCGGTCCAACATACCGGCCATATCGAAATTCGTCTTCTCTCGCATCGATCCGACCTTTGCCGATAGGGCGCGCGAGGCCGATGGCGGCGCTGTGGTTGGGGGTGAGAACTACGGTCAAGGCTCCAGCCGTGAGCACGCCGCCCTCGCCCCCATGTTTCTCGGAGTGCGATTCGTTCTGGCGAAGTCCTATTCAAGGATTCACCGGGCCAACCTGATCAACTTCGGCATCCTGCCACTCGCGTTTCTGCAGAGATCGGACTATGACGATCTCGAACAGGATGACATGTTGGAGGCTCGAGACGTTCGCCGGAACATACTCGAGGGGCGCGAGTTCGCCCTGAGGAATCTGAATCAGTCGAAAGATATGATGGCAGGGTGTTCGCTCTCGCCCAGAGAGCGTGAGGTCATTCTTGCCGGGGGCCTCCTGAACCATGCGCGCGGGACCCTCTGTTCAGGCGAGAGATGATGGTGTTTATGTGAACGGGGAACTACTTGAAGTCTGCTTTGGACAGGGGCGGTCGCCCGGTTCTCATCTTCCCGATCAATCCCCTCACCGCAGAACCGGCCTTGGCAGGTAGCCAGGATCGGGGAGGGCGTATATCTCCTCGCATCGCGCACAGAGGCTTTTCTCCGGGGACCACGCGGGGGACTCTGCCTGAATCCGCGCGACGACCTTGGCAGACAACGACTCGGGATCGGACGCCCAGTCCACCGTGGGGAAACCGCAGACCGGACACGGGAGACCCGGCTGCCGGGTCTCCCCGCTCCGATCTCGCCCGGTGCGGACCGCCTGCAGGAGCGTCATCGGATCCTCCGCGGCCAGGAGGAGGTCCGCCTGGGAGTGGAGAGGCCCTCCCCAGATGTGATCGAAGGCCCCCCGGGACGCGGGATCGGCCACAGCCTCCTGAAACTCCCTCCGACGGTCTTCTCGCGAGCTCAAGGGCTCCTTACCCCGCCGAACGATCTGTCCATCTACCTGGATGCTCCAGAAGAGTCGGAAGCGATCGATGACGAGATTCCTTTTGGCCGAGCTCTCTCCCGGAATGGCGATGTCGGGTTTGTATCGAAATGAGGGGTCGACCATGTTCGCCACGTGGCCGATCTCGTGGCGCAAGAACCTCAGCAAGAATTCGGGCTCGAGAAAGGTCTCCACGCGAATCTTCAGGACCATCGTTCGCCGCTGTTGAGGGTCCGGTCGCACGAAAAACTCTACTCCTTCGTCTCGAACCCTCCGGACCCTCTCCACGCTGCCCTCCGCGATCCGCCCCTCCAGCTCCGGGAACTCTCCGAGGATCTCGGGGATGACCCTGTCGAACCCGAAGACTTCGAACAGCTCCCTGTGCAGAGCGACAAAGACGCGCTCCCGCTCGGTCGGGTCGGAGAACCTGTAACACCTGTTGCGCCTTCGTCGATAGGATCGCGAGAGCCGTCCGCCACCCATCACCTCCAACCGGCGCATCGTATGGTAGACGACTTCCTCTACCAGGCTGGGGTCGTAGCGGATCTTCACATACGCCCCTCCTTTGACTGAAGACTGTCGTTGCATCCCTATCCTGCATATGGAGATCACGGTGGCCCTCCTTCCGTCGAGCAAGAGACTTCGGAGAGTGGCTCGTCGGCTCGGATGGGAAGATCACCCTCATTGAGTTCGAGACCGAGTCGCTTCCCCTCCTCCTCGAGAAATCTGCGCGTCAGCCGCGCCAGGTGAGCGTAAAATCCGGAGCTCACAATCCGCTCCATCCGGCGAGTGAATTCCGGCACCCATAGAAGCGTGTGAGCGACCAGGAGTTTTCCTCTCGCGTCGCGATAGATCTTCGCCTTGTCGCTGCCATGTCGCTCTAGGGCGTTGGCCTCCCTGTACGCGAGATAATGAAGGAACTCGAACTCGACGCTAAGGTGGTCCGCCCGTTCGCGGACTTCCGACGAGACCTCAAGCCCAAACGCATGGTAGAACCCCGAGATACCCGCGAGCTCTCCCCACTGTCTGAACACTTCGGTGTCGCCATATTGCCCTTCATAGGGGGGACTCTCACCCTGGATCGTGTTCCCGAAGAGCCTCGTCCAGGACTCGACTAGTTCGTCTTTGGGTGTCTCTTCGAGGGATTCTCTCAGGACGATGAGATATTCAATGATCTTCGGGAAAAGGCCACCTTGCTCACTTTGTGAGTTGGACTCGATTCGAACCAGATCCCGCACAAGACTGGACCGCCGCTCCGGGTCGGGAGGGTGAACTCCCTGCGAGAGGAGTCGATAGATTGCGCCGATCTCCAGGGCCCCCCGTGCGGCCCTTCCCACTTCCCCGGTGGCTCTCATCGCGACCTCCTGTCCCGGCTGGGATTCCGATCGAGTTCAGGTGCTTCTCGGCCCTCGTGAGGATCGGCTCCTCCACCCGAACCAGCGTGACCTCGTTTCTTTCCTAGTCGAAACCAACAGCCGTGTCATTGTGCGTCTCGAACTTGCGTCCCTCGAACTCGCGCTCGACCGTGGGGGGAGACGGCCCGCTCGTATCTCCGTAACGCAATTTGGATGCCAAATCTCTACGAAAGTTGGCGCCTGGTAGGGTTGCGTAGATTCTCCCATACACACCTCGAAGGAGAGGATATTTCCCCTGTTTTGTACCGACATGGGGAAATCTCGCTCGTCGCCATGGAGCACCCGGGCGTCGAAGAGATCTGCCTCCGGGGATCGTATCGCCCTCAGCTGGGCGGGCGTCCGAGAGTCGCTACAGGATGGAGGGGAATTCCGCACATACGTGGGTGAATTCTCATGGGTGGATGCCGGTCGGAGTCTCTCAGGAGGCGCAGCCCCGGCCGCCGAGGCAACGGGTAGGCCGGCACGCTTATCGCTCTGTAATCCTGCGAGAGATCCGATGGGCAGGCACGGAGTCGATCGCTTGGGAGGGAGGAGACATGTCGCTGACAACGATTCTGAGTCGGGAGCACCAGGTGATTCTGAGCAGATTGGGTGAGCTGGAAGACGCCTTGAAAGATCTGGACCTCGCCATGCTGGAAGACGTCTTGAGGTTCTTCGAGGCCGATCTCCCTCTGCACCGCAGGAAGGAGGAGGAGATCCTCTTCCCGGTCCTGGCCCGACACATAGGCGCTGAAGGTGGTCCGATCTCGGCCATGCTAGCGGAGCACGAGACAGAGAAGGCGTACCTGGAGGACCTCAGGCGGGCGGTCAATGAGGTGAAGTCCGGGGCCGACGCCGGAGGCGCGGTTCGATCCAGCGCCACGGCGATCCTGTTTCTCCTTAGAGCGCACATACAGAAGGAGGATGAGTTCCTCTTCCCCATGGCGGAGCAGTTCCTGACCGATGAGGAAAAGGCGGAGGTGGGCCGTGCTATGGAGGCGATCGGGACCTGTTGTTCGCAGTGCCGAGTCACCTAGCCGATCCTCTGGATCGTCGTCTTCCTACTCGATTCCCGCGTACCATCGGCCGAAGCCGGTGAGAGCCCCCTGCGGTTTCCCTTGCTCGAAAACGATTCCAAGGAGAACCAGGCCGATAGCCCCAGCGAGGGGGAGGCGGACGACGGACTCTTCACCGACATCGCCCACCGTCTCCGCGTAGGCGGCACGACGCGGATGCGGCCTTTGCTCCAGGCTGTTGCTTCAATTTCACAATTCCACAATACCTTGACGATCAGGGGTGGGAGTCAGGCACAATGTGCGTCAAGCTTGAGCCCTGTCTCCAGGAGGCACCCGATGCCTGGTCCGGCGCAACCGGAAGACATCCAGAAGCAGTTGGAGATCCGGAAGAAGTTTCTTCGGATCACGGAGGAGGATGAGGAAACCCTCCGGAAGCTGGGGCCTGTATTGAAGAAGCACGCCCCGGGCGTGGTCACCGCATTCTACGATCATCTTCTCCGATTTCCGGAGCTGAAAGTGATCCTCGATCGCACGGATATGGGCAGGCTCAAGGGAATCCTTGTCGAATACCTCCTCAGCCTTTCGGAGTCCAGGATCGACCGGGCCTATTTCGAGCGTCGTCTCTCCATCGGTCGAACCCATGTCCGGGTAGGCCTGGAACCGCAGTGGTTTCTCGGGGCCTATGGATTCTTCCTGAGCTCCCTGGTCGAGGCGTTCGCCACGGAGCCGATGGAAGACTCGGAGGAGGCGGCTCGAGCGATCATCGCCATCCAGAAGGCGATGATTCTGGATGTGAACATCGCGCTAGACGCCTACCACGAGATGATCCAGCAGGAGGAGTTGAAACGCACCGAGGCGAGGCACTGGGCCATCGTGGAGACCGCGACCGACTTGATCTGGGCATTCACTCCAGACCGGCGGATGACCTACGTGAACCGGGGGCTCTGTGGCCATTCGAGGGACGACTTCCTGAAAGGGGGTCTATCGCTACTCGAGTCTCTCCACACCCCGGAATCGAAGGAGAAGATGCGGGTCGCCATCGATCATATCGCGACCACTCGAGCGGGAGTGGAAAACGTGCCGAGCACCCTGATCCATCCGGATACTCTCAAGCGGGAACACTACCTCAGCAACCTCTCTCCCATATTCGGCGACGATATGGAGCTGATCCGAGTTCAGGTGATCACTCGTGATGTGACGGAGGTACGAAAGCTGGAACAGAAAGTGCTCGATCGAGAGCGGCTCGCCACCGTAGGTCTCATGGCGGCCAACGTCGCGCACGAGATACGGAACCCGCTCGCCGGCATAAAGGGCGCCCTGGAGACGCTCCGCCCGAAGTTTCGGGGCACGCCGCGGGACGATGCGATCCTGACGGAAATCCTGGACAGGATCGACGTCCTCAATGTCTCCGTGCAGGATCTCCTCATATTCTCCCGGCCGCTCGTGCTGGAAAAGGTCCGGATTTCACTGAAGACCTTCTGCGATGAGGTCGTTGCGCTACTCCGGGAGGATCCGGCCTTCGCCGAGGTCACGGTGGATGTGGTCGTCCCCGATGAGCTGGACGTCCTCCTGGATCCTCAGCAAGGCAAGCTGGCCTTCACGAATCTGCTCCTTAACTCCGCTCAGGCCATGGATCAGGCTGGCCGTATTCGCCTAGTAGCCCGGCCTCTGCAAGAGACGGTGGAGATCGCTATCGAGGACACCGGGCCGGGAATCCCTCAATCGGTCCGGGACGAGATCTTCAATCCGTTCTTCACGACGAAGGCCAACGGCACGGGGCTCGGGCTCTCGATCGTCCGCTGGATCATCGAGGCCCACGAGGGGGCCATTACTCTCGATCCCTCCGCCAAGGAGGGATCGAGAGTCCTCATCTCGCTCCCGATCCACTAGTTCTCGATTCCCACTTCCTAGCCCGGACTCGAGCCGTGAATCAAGCGGGAGCGCTCCGCTTCGTTCGTCACCCGGTCCAGCTCGGGGTAAAGGATGTTCTTCTCGCGCAGGTCATGATGCATGAGGAGCTGCTTCAGAAGGTACTCTCGCTCCAGCAACTCGATCAGCGCCCGGGCGTCTCCGGACTCGAGGCTCTCCGTCGCAGGGCGGATCTCATCCAGATACGCTTCGATCTTCCTGTGCTCGGCCTGGAAGAGTTTCGGGTCGCCCCCCGGAATGGCGCCGGCTCGCTCCTCGAATATGGGGATCAGCGTGCCATCCTCCAGTCGGATGTGCTCCCGGATTTCCGAATCGAAGCGCTCGAGGATGGATCGCGCCGCCTCGAGATTCCCGGAGACGAGGGCCTCCTGATGGCGGCCGAACATCGCCAGCAGCGACTCGTGGATTCCCAATAGCTCGAGAAAGCTCTTTCCTTCCATGACTCTCCGACGCCTCCTTCTTCTCCGGCACGTGCAGCTCGACCCCCCCGTCCACGCCGGCGATCGCGATCATGAAATCCATCCAGTTGGTGACCGACCTTACCACGTCTCTACGGCGCAACGTGGACGATAGTATGGCTCGCGCGCTGAACATGGGTGGCCTCCACGGCACCCAGGGAGAACGAGTTGAAGTCGAAGCGAGCGACGAAGACCCCCTCGAGCTTGATGTCAAAGATGGTCGCCGTCGCGAGGCTGTCGGCCAGCGGTGACAGCGTGGTCGCGAGGAAGTCGCCTCGCGCCAGAATCTTCCACACGAGCGTGCCCGCATCATCGATCACGGTCACCCGGTACAGGCCGCCTCCAAGCCCGGGGGTATCGGGGCCGGACCAGCCGAGTGTCGGGTTGACGGTCCCGGAGGTGGCAACAGTCCTGACCGGCTCTTTCATGTTCGAAAAAGCGACCGGGCTCGTCAGCGAGGCAAAGCTGCCGCGGAGCAGCTCGATCGACTCCTTATCATCCGTGCCGGTGGCGTCGTTGCGGACGCGCGCGATGTACGCATAGCTCTCGTCCTCATCAATCTGGAAGACGTTCAGCTGGTTGCCCGTGGCAATATCGAACGTGGCCGTGGTCGCGCTGGTGGCGGTTGGGTCTTGCGTGTTCAGCCCCACGCCCAGATCTCCCTGATTCCCGAGATGCGAGCAGGCTATGAGGCTGAGGGTATCACCCGCCTGGAGATCGAATACCAGGCCGCCGCCGGGCACGGTCACGTCCCCTTCGACCTGCCGATCATAGGCGTCCGTCTGCAAGGGGATCACGATGTCGCCCGCGGGAACACCGGTCGGGTAGTGAATGTGGCCCATCTTGATGGCCGTTCCTGCGGCCATGTCCATGGTGAACAGGATTGCCGCGACGGGCTGTCCGTTGATCAGGCTGTAGCCAGGCGTGATGCCGGATCCCCGGGGATCCTCCTCGATGAAGGGCCCGGCCCCGGTGTCTGAAACCACGAAGGTCTTGTCGTCGAGGTTTCTCGTGAAGGAGAAGCCGTTGTTGTTCCCCGGTGATGGAGCCACGTCCGCGGCCGTCAGCCCCGTGGGGGCGAGGTCGTGGGCGGTCACCGAAGCGGATAGGTTGTCCAGGATCGGCAAGGTCACCTCGGCGGCGTCTGTGCCGTCGATGGTGAATGTAGTGAACCCTGCTACCACGGCCGTGACCTTGTAGACGCCTGCGGGGACGCCGGTGAGCGTAGCCTGGCCTGCCGCGTCCGTGAACTGAGGTGAGTTCCCCGCATGCGCACCGGCCTGCTCCAGGGTCACGGTGGCACCCGCCAGGGGGGCGAGCGAGAACTCGTTGAGCACCGTCACCGTGATGGCTCCGGCATGTGCACCGCCTCCGGTGCCGCCGCTCGAGAAGGGTGTGCCCGAAGCCTCGGCCGACTCGGCGCTCTCGCCGTTCGCGTTCACGGCCGTCACGATGAAGAAGTAGGTCGTCCCGTTCGTAAGGCCCTGGAAGATCGTAGACAGGGTCGTGATGCCCGCCACCTGCGTTCCCCCCGGGAGAGTCGTGTAGTTCGCCTTCGTCACCCCGGTCACCGTGGCGTAGTAGATGTTGTAGGTATCGGCCCCCGCGGAGGCATTCCAGGAGAGCGAGACCTGCACGTCTCCGGCCGTGACGGTCAGGCCCGTCGGTGCCGCGGGTGGGGTGGCGCCGCCCCGTCTCCCTCCTCCGCTTCCTCCACCACAAGCCGGAATCATAGCGGCCACGATAACGAGGGCCATCACCCTGACGAGGTGCCTCATAGATCCTTCCTCCAACTAGGCCTTCTGAACCGGAATTTCCTAGGTTGAACGCCGTCGCGATCACACCGCGACCACAGATTTGTAGTTCCCCCTATGACGGCTTCCAGCGCGAATAACATGCAGGAAATGTGGGCAAGCACGAGAAGATCGACATATATGCCTCACAGTTTTTCGAAGGTCTCTCGTCCGATCGATCCTCGACGCAAAGATGCAAAGGACATTCCAACGGCGGACGAGCGAGCGATGATTCTCGAGGGGCATGTGAATCCCGGCAGGTGGAAGGGGAGACGGAACGCTGTATCGCCTTGCGGCGGTTGGTGTCGGCTGTTATGGATGGGGCATTTCCCCCACGAAGGGGGATATGACCCAGAATCGGGGGGAGCCCGGCCCAGCGCGCCTCGGCCTCAGACCTCGCTCATCCGCAGCGAGTAGGAGCTACGCAGGCAGCTGATCGGGTTAGACGCAAATCAAGCAGTCCAGACCCATCGGAGTTTCTTTACCCCACGGGGTTCCGCCCGCGGCATGCCGTTTGCCCTCTTGCAGGGTGATGAATGCGAGTGCAACGATAACTCTCGACGGCTTTCAGGCGGCGGCCGACCTCGCCCGGCGCTTGGAGGATGTCGCGGTCGCCGCGGCTGAGCAGGACCTCCGTACCCAGGTTCCTCCCGGAAACGACCATTGATAGGAGGGGTAGCGTGAGACACATACAGAGGTTCATCGGCTGGTCATTTGTGACTGTCCTCATGTTGATGCTCGTCATCGTCCTCACGGCGGACCGGCAAGTGGCGGAGGCCCACCCGGGCTTTTCTAGAAAGTACAAGACATCCTGCACAACGTGTCACGTGGCTTTCCCCCGCCTGAACGACTTCGGGAACGCCTTCCGCATGAACGGCTATCAACTCCCGGAGGACGACGACTTCTACGTCAAGGAGGTACCCGTCAGTCTCGGCGCCGAAGGGTGGAAGGAGGTCTTCCCGCAGGGAGTTTGGCCCAACTCGATCCCCGGATCCGCCCCGATCGGCCTCGAGTTTCCGTTTCGCGTGACCCGGACGGCGGGACAACAGGGGAGTGACGGTCCGTTGGTCGACTTCAACTTTCCGACGAGCGTTGGATTGATCACAGGCGCCAACCTGGGTTCGGACCTCGCCTTCTGGGGGCGGGTGCAGCTGGGCGAGGAGGTAGAGGTTGAGCGGGCGTTCCTCGTGGCGACCAACCTTGGGATGAACCTGGACTGGCTGGTGGAGGGCGGGATCTGGGATGGGCTTCCTCCCCACCTGCTCAACGTGAGGGTTGGCCGGATGGAGCCCGGGGCTATCCCGTTCTCCAATCACTATTGGCGTCTCACCCTCGCCCCATACGCCCTGAACAGTTTCATGGTCGGTGAGAACGACTTCACTCTGGAGCCCTCGCTCTCCTCCCTGGAGGCTTATGGATCGGTGGCGGGAAGAGTGCGGTACGTCGCCGGCCTCACCACGGGGACGGCAGATACAGATAACAATTCGGAGAAAGACTTCTACGGCCGGTTGGCATTCAAGATCGGAGGGATCGGATTCGATGGCTCCAGAGCCGGCGGGGGGGATACGCTCGTCCAGACCCAGAACTGGACGGACAACTCATTCACCCTCGGGACCTTCGGCTACTACGGCACGAATCGCCTGGATGATCCCGCGATCACCGGGAGGGTCTTCGACGACCGGTTCTACAGGTTCGGCTTCGATGGCAGATTGAACTTGGGGGACTTCGACCTCTTCGGAGCCGTGATGCTCGGAAAGGACAGCGACCTGGCGATGAATCGGGAGGACGTCACCTCGGAGGTCGCGTTCGTCGAGCTGGACTGGGTGATCCTGCCCTGGCTGATCTCGGCCACCCGTTTCGAGTATTCGAACATCGAGGGCCCTGGGGATGATGTTCGCCGGATCATTCCGAGCATCACGGTGCTTGCTCGCGCCAACGTCAAGTTCGTGGTGGAGGGTCGAATCCCGATCGACGACAAGACCGATGAGCCGGACATCTTCCAATTGGGGCTGAACGTGGCGTTCTAGGAGATTGCGTCTCGCTCCCGCGGAGGCGGGTAGCGCAACGAGTACGAAGGAGGCTCTCATGCGATTCACAGGTTGGGTCCTCTGTCTGACCGCCGGGTGGGCGCTGGCGCTGCCCGCATGCTCGGAGAAGCACGATCCGTTCTGGCGCGAGGAACCCACCTTCACCGTGGAGGTGACGGCGGACCCGCCCGGCTCCCTTCGGGATCAGGACACCTACGGGTACTGGACGTTTCCGGCGACAGTGCGGTTCGAAGGGGTCCGCCTGGTGGGCCTGGAGGAAGGGGGTGAATTCCACATCGGAGGGGCCTCATCCTATGGATATGACTTTCACGTGGAGGCGGTGCCGGCAGAGGAGATCTGGTCGTTGATGGAAGAGCCGATGGTGATGGGGGACGACGGGCATTTCGTTCACGAATGGCACATCGACGGAGTGCCCCATGACCAGACCGCCGCGGCGCCCGCCGCCGGCTACATCCTTTACGCTTCGATTCTGGATGAGACCCCCGGTCCGGGTGAGTCGACGATCTCGCTCTACAGCGACATGGGTCGGACCCAGCTCGTGGCGGAAGGAAGCGGTCCCGACGATTCGGTGGTGACGCTGAATGAGATGAACGCCTCCGGGATCAGCGGTGAGGCCCACGTCGAAGAGGTGACCGGGGACAACTCGAGCATCATGCTGATGTTCAACATGTGGATGAAGGACGACCGCGGGCCCGACAAGACTCACCACCTCATGGTGAAGATCGGCGCATCCGCCGCCACGGGGCATGTGCCGGAGAACCTGTTCGACGACGTTCCGACTTACCACCACGTGGAGCTTTCCCTCATCGAGCAGGCGACCTCCATCGCGTGGCTCGACGACGAGGTGCTGGAAGTGGTCCAGACGGAGGAGGGACCGCGTTTCGCGGGGAACTTCGACCTCGGCGCCCTTCCGATCGGAGCGTACGACGTGCACCTGCACGTGGCCGTGCCGGAGATGAAGAGGGATGCGGAATCGATCATGAAGTGGCTGGCGGAGATCGAGTTCGAGTTCGAGAACCTCGATTGGGACGGGTCGCAGTTCACCCCGGCCGCCCCCCTATCGTTTCCGCTGGCGCTCCCGAACTCTCCGGACGACGACCTGCTGGCGATCTTGGCGGTGGGGACGCCGATCATGCTGATCGATCGTGGCCTCGTGGTCTCCCCATCCGCCAGTGAGAACATATCGTTCTCGCTGGCCCTCCTGGATCCGGAGGTTCCCCCCGGAGGGTCCGTACAGCTTCCCTACGGGAATGTGAAGGTCGTCGTCATCAACGAGCTGAATCAGGCACGGCTGGAGACCACGCTCTCACCAATGTACGGAGGGGAGCATGGGTTTCATTTCGCCAGGAACATCGCCTTGCCTCTCGCTGGGGAGGTGGTCGAGGAAGAAGGCGGAGGCGGACACGATCACTAGGCCCCGGGTCCGGCGGAAGTGATTCCGGATGCCGGAAAGGAAAGGAGGCTCGAGCTATGAGAGTATCGATCAGATTCATTCTTGCTTCTGCCCTGGTAAGCGCCGGTCTCTGGGTCAGCACCGGGTGGGGCGACGAGCAGAAGACCGACCCTCCCCCCTGCCCCGGAGCTGGGTACCAGGCGGAGCGCTGCGAGTGTACGGCAGGCGAGAAGTGCGAGGGTTGCCCCTGCGCGACCTGTTCGTCAGACGAGAATTGCGAGTGCATCGCGCTCTTGCGGGAAGGGACCGGAAAGATCCGCGGGGTCGTCAAGAATCGGTGGGCCAAGCGATACCCGATGGTCGTCTACATCGACCGGATCGATGGCAAGGTGTTCGCACCGCCGAGCAAGAAGGGGTCGATCGACCAGACGAAACTGACCTTCACTCCGAGGGTCCTGCCGATTCTCGTGGGGACCACGGTCGAATTCAAGAACAACGATAGCGTGACGCACAACGTCTTCTCCCCCAGCGGCGAGAAGTACGATCTCGGGAACTGGGACGAGGGACAGACTCGCGACCACACCTTCGAGAAGCCCGGCGCGTATACGCAGCTCTGCAAGCTGCACGCGGAAATGGTCGCCTACATCGTCGTGGTCGAGACCCCGTACTTTGCGAAGACCTCGATCGATGACCAATCGTTCGAGATCCGGAACGTTCCCCCTGGGAAGTACCAGCTGCGGGTCTGGGGTGAGCGGCTCAAGAAGAAGCAGCTCAAGTTCTCCCAGGAAGTTAAGATCGCGGCGGGCGCGGACGTGAAAGTCACGTTGAAACCCTAGCCTGGTACGTGTGGTCGAATTCGGATGACATCGGCATGACCCCGTGCAGGTTCAGAGATGTCGGAGCTTTGGGGAGGATCAGATGCGACTGACGGTATCGCTACTGGCCGTCACCATCCTGTGGGGACTCTCGTGGATGGGAAGGCCGCTCCGGGTGGTTGATGGGTCGGAAAAGTCGACCAGACCCGACGACGCGGAGGCGGTGCTGGCCCGAGGAAAGGCCTTCTACGACAAGCAGTGCACCTACTGCCATGGTCCAACAGGTGGCGGGGACGGGCAGATGGCCCGTTACCTCGATCCCAGGCCCAGGAACTTCCACCGAGGCGAGTTCAAGCTGGCCTCCACCTCCAACGGCGTCCCCACCGACGAGGATCTCCTCGGCGTGGTGAAGCGAGGGATGCTGGGGTCCGCCATGCCCTCCTGGAGTCGCTTTCCGGAGGAGGATCTAAGGGCGGTGGTCGCCTACGTCCGGCACCTCACGAAAGAAGGCATGCGGAAGAAGCTCTCCGAGCCCGATGAGGATGGGGATCTTCTTACCGTCGAACAGGTCCAACGGGCGATACTCGCCAGAACGACTCCTGGAAAAAAGGTGGAGGTTGCGAAAGAATCCTCTCGGGGGCGAGCACTCTTCCTCGAGAACTGCGCCACGTGTCACGGGGAGGATGGTACCGGTCGGGAGCGCGACGATCTGGTCACCTCCGATGACTACCCGATCACCCCGCGCGACTTCACGGCGGGGGTCTTCAAGGGAAGCTCGAGCCCGGAAGCCCTGTTCGTCCGCATCCGCGTGGGGATGCCGGGAACGCCTATGCCTTCCTTCGATCTCCCTGATGCGGATGTGTGGGAGATCATCCGCTACGTTCGATCGCTGGCGGGGCCCCCGGACATCGGCGATAGGCCGGAGGAATTCATGAAGCGCGGGGAGTACCTGTTCCGTAACCTCGGGTGCTACGTATGTCATGGCGAAGGAGGTCGCGGCGGCATTCCCAACCCGAACTACATTAAGGACACAGTCCCGGCCTTGGACACCCTCGCTGACCGGTTCCAGCTCTGGGAGCGCGAGGACGCGCAGACCTTCATTCAACTGATCCAGGAAGGCCGCGATCTTGCATCTATGCAGGACGACCCACCCATCGAGAGGTTCCCAATCGTTGTTGCCCAGTATCAGGCCATCCGTGATCGCATCCGCCACGGAAGCGTGCCAGGCAAAAGAGTTGCAGAGGGACCGGAGCCGCCTCTTCAGATGCCCACGTGGGGCACCTCGATTTCCGATCGGGACGTCGATGCGATCGTCGTTTACCTCATCTCCCAATACCCCTGGGAGGAAGAGGAGGATGATGAGGATGAAGAGGAGAAATAGACCGCAGGCGCACGTCCTCGAACCGCGCTCGGAGAGTAGCCATTCCTCTTGGGGACCCGGCGTCCAAATTGGCCTGCTTCTCACACTGGCCGCATGCGCCACGACCCCGGGCGAGGACTACGTGGTGAGGACGGTTGGAGAGGACTCCATTATCATCGAGATCCCTCGTGAGCGAATCGAGAAGGTCGCTCACGACGTCGGAGGATCCATGGGGGGGAAGGATCTGATCTACCTCGAAGGAAGAGAGAAACCTCTCCGGGGCATCGTCCTCGAGCAGTCCCGTGATGCCCTCCTGGTCGAGCTGGGCCGAGGCGAGCGCGAACCTCCCCCGAGATCGGGGGAGAGGTTGCCACAAGAGGACGCTGCGAGCCTGAAGGAGGAGATCCGAAGAGACCTGCTGGCCCTTGGCTCACTGAAGGGGAGGCTGCTCGATGCGGGCAAGCCCTTGCAGGGGTGCAAGGTCAAGGTCGTCCGCTTGGATCAGGAACGCTTTCTGGAGCTGTTCTCGACGTGGCGACCCCTGGGCAAGTTCGTTACCGTCACGGACGACGCCGGGCAGTACACATTCGAGGAGCTGCCGGCCGGTCACTACAAGATCTTCTGGTGGCCGTCCTGGGAAGACGGATGGATCCGGCGGATCCGTTGGGAGCCGGACGTCGAGGTCGAGAAGGAAAGGACGGCGACAATTGCCCCTATCGAATCTCGACGGCGGGTCTTGCGTTGAGTCGATCGGTGACATGCTCCGAATAGTTCGATGTGCCGCCTGGGTCCAAACCGCCATGAATCTAGTCCTATGTCGCTGAGGGGGATCATGGATGGCGTACGCCAGGAGTCGGCGGATACTCCGCGATCTGGTCCGATACGCTACGGGAGAGATCCTCGATGGCGCGGGCAGGCCGTGGTCGCAGGTCACCGGCGACACATCTTCGGGAGGCATCGAGGCGTGATGGTCGGAGCCGGCAAGTCCATCGGGAGGCTGGGCGCGATCTATGATCGGATTGCGCCCTTGTACGACCTTCTGGATCTGCCGTTCGAGCTGGGGCGCTATCGGGCGATCCGGTCGGAGGTCTTCAAGGAAGTCACCGGGGCGACTCGGCTGCTCGACTGCGGCATCGGCACCGGGCGGAACCTCCCCTACTATCCCGGTGGATCGGAGGTGACGGGCATCGACCTATCTACCGGGATGCTGGCGCGCGCGCGACGGCGAGCCCGGAAGCTGGGCCGGGACATCGAACTGGCGCATGCGAACGTCCTGGACCTGCCGTTTGCCGACGACACCTACTGCGCGGCCACGGCGACGTTTCTCTTCTGCGTCCTACCCGACGAACTGCAGCCCGACGCGCTGCGGGAGATAGCGCGCGTGGTCAAGCCGGGTGGTCGCATCGTGCTCCTGGAATACGCATTTTCCGAGAATCCCCTCCGCCGCCTCGTGATGCGGTTGTGGGCGCCTTGGATCCGCTTCGCCTATGGAGCCGGTTTCGACCGGCGCACCCGCGAACACATCGCCGCCGCAGGCCTCACCATCGAACAGCGACGATTCGTGCATGCGGACATCATCGTGCTCATAGTCGCGAGGGTTCCAGGGTGAGGAGAGGTCCGGGCGAGGCGCCGCGCCCGTCCTCGACTCTACTAGCCGAGACTATTCATGATGCATCGCGATCGGGTCAGGATCTACGGCGACGGAGCCAAAGACCGACCGTTCTCGCGGGTTTCGTGGGCGGCGGTCGGTCGCGAGCGTTTGGGGGAGGCGGCAGAGGAGGATGGAGCCA
>JAPUJT010000192.1 GCA_027296055.1 Planctomycetota bacterium
GACGACGTCACCCTGCAGTTCACCTCGGCCACGTTCAGCGAGAATGAGGGGAGCGGAATGCAGGCCCTGATCCTCGTGAGCCGCTTGGGCTCCGTGGCCAACGCGGTACAGGTGGGCTTCGCCACGATGAATAACACCGCCGTGGCGCCGGTCGATTACATCACGACGTCGGGATCTCTCCTGTGGACCGCCGGAGACTCCGCGGACAAGTCATTCCTCGTGACGATCAACGACGACTTCATCGTCGAGACGGATGAGATCGTGGATCTGAGCCTCAGCTCCCCGACGGGGGGCGCCACCCTGGGCACGCCGAACACGGCGACCCTCACGATCCTCAACGACGACATGCCGGGAAGCCTCCGGCTCAGCTCCGCCACCTATCAGGTGGACGAGGACGCCGGATCGATCCAGATCACCGTGAACCGGGTCGGGGGCGTGGGAGACGCCGTCAGTGTGCAGTACGACACGGCGGACGCCGGCGCCACGGCCGGCGCGGACTACACGACAGCGTCGGGGACCTTGATGTGGAACGCCGGGGATGGCACCGACAAGACGTTCGACATCCTGATCACGGATGACCCCAACCCGGAGACGAGCGAGGACGTGGACATCACCCTGTCCAACCCGATGGGTGGGGCGGGACTCTCACTCCCCACTACGGCGGTCCTGACCATCATCGATGACGATCAGCCCGGGATGATCCAGTTCACCGCTGCAAACTTCCAGGTCAATGAGTTCACCGCCCAGGCGACGATCACCGTGAGCCGCGTCGGCGGCGACCTGGGCGTGGTGGGCGTCAGTTTCGACACGGTCGACAGCACTGCCCTGGCCGGAACGGACTATATCACCGCGTCAGGAATCCTCATGTGGAGCGACCAGGACTCCGCGGACAAGCAGTTCACTGTGGACATCATCAACGACTTCGACATCGAAGGGGACGAGGACCTGGATCTGGTCCTCAGCGCTCCGACCGGGGGGGCATCGCTGGGGACGCCGAGCGGAGGCACGCTGACGATCATCGACAATGACGCCCCGGGCATTCTCGTCCTTCGAGCCTTCTCCTATCAGGTGAACGAGAACGGCGGCATGATCAATATCCGCGTGGGTCGCACGAATGGGCTCAGCGGAATCGTCACCGTCGATTATGACACGGCGGACGCCGGCGCCACGGCAGGCCAGGACTACACGGCCACCTCCGGGACCCTCATGTGGAACGACATCGATGGCTCGGACAAATCGTTCGACATCCCCATCCTGGATAACCCGGGAGTGGAACCGAACGAGGACGTCACCATCACCATCAGCAACCCCACGGGAGGAGCCAGCACCGGCTTCCCGAGCACCGCGACCCTCACGATCATTGACGACGACGTGACCCTACAATTGGGTAGTACCTCCTACCTGACGGATGAAGGGGTCGGGATGATCACCATCGATGTCACTCGCCTGGGGGATACGACGAATCCCGTCACGGTGGATTTCGCAACCATGGACGGCAGCGCGGTGGCGCCGGACGACTACACGATGACCGCGGGTACACTCATGTGGGGCGCGAGCGACTCCGCCCCCAAGACATTCGACGTCGTCATCATCGATGACACGATGATCGAGACCAACGAGACCCTCACGTTGTCGCTGGATAGCCCCACGGGTGGGGCGACCCTTGGAACACCGTTCGCTTCCGGGCTCACCATCACCGACAACGATGTCCCCGGCCCCGGCAGCATCGAGTTCAGCTCGGCTACCTACACGGCCGGAGCCTATGCCGATCCTGTGGACATCATCGTGAGTCGCGTCGGCGGCAGCGCCGGAGCGGTCTCGGTCGACTACGACACGACGGATGGCACGGCGATGGCGGGATCGGATTACACGGCGGCCGCGGGCACGCTGATGTGGACTGATGGCGATTCGGCGGACAAGATGTTCCAGGTCGTCATCATCCATGACGTCCTGGCCGAATCCACGGAACAGTTGAACCTCGCTCTCACCAACCCGATGGGCGGGGCGACGCTCGGCTCGCCGAGCACCGCCACGTTGGATATCGTGGAAGGCTGGGTGAAGTGGCCCGGCAACCCCGTGCTCACGGCCTCGCCGCCGACCGCCTGGGACGACCGAAACGTGGGACAGCCGAACGTCCTCGGTCCGGCCAGCGGGTTTCCCACTTACATGATGTGGCACTGGGGGGAAGACCAGGCCAATACACCCGGTATCGGCTACGCCACTTCTCCGGACGGCGTGAACTGGGTGAAGCTCGGCGCCCCCGTGCTGACTCAGGGAGCGGTGGGCGATTTCGACGAGGACTACCTGGATGGCCCGTGCGTGGTCTACGACGCGCCGAATGGGCGGTTCATCATGTATTACAATGGAGATAACACCGCTGGGGTGACCGAGATCGGAATGGCCACGTCCGCCGATGGCATCAGCTGGACCAAGTTCGGCCTGAACCCGATCTTGGGAGTGGGGCTGCCTGGGGACTGGGACGCGGGGGCGGTCGCATTCCCCTGCGTGGTCCAGGATGGCCCGACATGGAAGATGTGGTATACGGGAGTGGATGTGTTCGGCCCGGGGTCCGTGATCCAGATCGGGTATGCGACGTCCTTGGACAGCGCAACCTGGACGAAACACGCCGGCAACCCGGTCATGAGCCCGACGGGCGGGTCCTTCGACGACCCGGGGGTGGCACTCCCCAGGGTGATCGAAGATGGCTCTCCCACGTTCTGGATGCTCTACACGGGTGGCGTTTCGATCAATCCAGTCACCTTCGAGAAGATCGGTTTCGCCCTCTCGATCGATGGTGGGATCACCTGGTCGAAGTACGGGGACGCGCTGGGGATGCCGTTACCGGTTCTCGACGTGGGGCCGTCCGGGGCCTGGGATGATCTCCTCATATTCGCATCGGCGTGGGAGACGATCGCCCCGTCGAAGATGTGGTACGAGGGAGAGCAAGCGAGCACCAGCAACATCGCCATCGGATACGCAACGCATCCTTAGAGACCCGCCGTGAGACTCGTCATCATCATTGCGGCCGGAGCGCTGATCGCGCTCTCGGCCGCTCTCGTTTTCGGAATTCGATCCAACGAATCGGAACCTCCCGAACCACGGCACGAGGGAGGACGGCAGGCGGAGAGACCCTTGTCACGCCCCGAGGCGAGGGTGACCTCGCCAGCCACCGTCGAGGGGGCGCCTCGCGCCCCGACACCAGCGGTCTCCTCCGATGTCGGTGACGCCGCCGAGTCGCACGAATCGACCGATGAGCCCCCCCTCGAGACGGCCTCTCGTCTCGTGAGCCTGCTCGAGGAAATAGCGTCACAGACTCAGTGGCACAAGGAATCTGGAGTCGCCTACACCGAGGAGGAGCTCTCCGGCGTCATCGGAGATCAGAGCAAGGCGGACGCCCTGACCGCCCGGCTGGGACGAAGCCTCCGGGACGATCCCGACCAGTGGGATGAGGTGCTCCAGCTCATCCTCTCCCTGGATGACCGCGAGCTGGGGCGAAAGATCATCGGCATGTTGGGCAGGTTCGTGGATGATCGGTCGGAAGGGATCTTCATCGAGCAGCTCCAGACATCGCCGGTTGCCGACACCCGTCTACTCGCTATCACGGCCCTGGCCGGACGGAGCACGCCCGGGAGCCTGTCCGCTCTCCTGGATGTCGCCGAAACCGACCTGGAATCCGCCGTCCGCCGGAGGGCCGTCGGCGCAATCGCCGCGGCCTGGCGCCGCTCTGACGAAGCAGGCCGGTCGATGATCGAGGAGGCGTTGCGAAGCCGCGCCGAACACGACGAAGATGATGCGGTTCGCAATGATGCGCGCCGGACTCTGGATCGGATCGAGTCCGGCAGTCGAGGTCTCTCACGACGGCTAAATCGACGGCAGGAGTGACGATTCGATGTGCGTGCTCCTGATCCTGAAGGACAGGGTGGAAGGTTGGCCCTGGGTGGTCGCAGCGAATCGGGACGAAGCGTACGCTCGGCCATCGCGACCCCCCCGATCCGTTCGTGGTCCGATCCGGTTCTTCGCAGGATCGGATCGAACGGCTGGGGGAACCTGGCTGGGAGTGAACGAGAAGGGCTTGATCGCCGCCATCACGAATCGTCCAGGCGGAGATCGAAACCCAGCGCGGCCGTCCCGGGGGCAGGTGACCGTCGCTGTCCTCATGCAGCCCGATGCCGCGGCGGCCCGATTGTATCTCGAGGACCTGGAGCAGGACGTCACTCCCTGGAAAATCTCTTCCCTGTCCGATGATCGAGATCTCCATGTGGTGGAGGCTCCGCTGCCAGGCCCCCCGACCCCAGGCTACAACCCGTTCAACCTCTTCGTCGCCCATGGGAACGATGGGTTCGTCACCTACAATTCTGGAGGGACCCGGGTCCAGGACGTCGATGAGGGGGTCCACATCCTGACGAACGATCACGATCTCGATCAACTGCCCGTCGACTCCACCCTCGACCGCACGTGGTCCATCGCGGAGCGGGGAGACCTGATCCAATCGCTGAAACGATTCCTCGCCCGCCACGAAGGCGTGGGGCCGGAGAAATATCCGATCTGCAAGCACGGAGAGGAGTACGGGACCGTCTCCTCCACCATCCTCACGGTGGGTCCCGATTTCCCGAGGGATTCCCTCTACCTCCACGCCGAAGGCAGTCCCTGCACCACGGAATTAAAGGGACACACACTTATCTCGATCTAATTAAGTGAGTGTCCCCTTAATTCCCCTTAATTCGTAAGAGCCACCAGAACAAGCACTTCCGAATTGTGGGGACACTCACTTATCTCGATCCAATTAAGTGAGTGTCCCCTTAATTCGAATCTAATTAAGTGAGTGTCCCCTTATCTCCGAATCCGGAGCAGCGGCCTGCAGGCTGCAGAGGAGGAAGGAGGGCTTGCGAGCCGAAGGGGCGGCGGGTGAGGCGAGGTCTCACGCCGAGCAAAGAGGCGGCGAAGAAAGAAGAGAGAAGCGTCAAGAACGTCCGGCGTGTCATCAACTAGAAAAGGGTGACGCTGGTGAAGTTGAACTCCCTGGCGAGGATTCCGGGGACCGCGTAGCCCCACATCCGCTCCTGGGGGGTGGCCGCATCCACGTGGTTCAGCAGTTCAATGAGGGACTGGTTGTAGCGTAGATTCTTGATCCCATGGCTGATCTTCCCGTCCTCGACCCAGAAGGTCCCGTCACGCGTCATGCCGGTGATGATCAGCTTCATCGGATCGACGAGGCGGTTGTACCAGAGCCTCGTGACGAGGATCCCTTTCTTCGTCGACTTGATCATCTCCTCGATCGACGACGTCCCCCCCTTCATCGAGATCGAGGAAGGGTGCGCTCCCTCTACGTTGGGGACCGGGAGTCCGTGGCCGGTCGGCTCCTTGCCGAGCTTCGCCGCCGTCTTCCGGTCGTAGACGAGTCCTTTCACCACACCCTTCTCGACGAGGGAGACTACTTTCGTCGGGACCCCCTCCCCATCGAACGGCCTCCCCTGGATCAGAGGGTGGTACGGATCGTCGTCGATATCGATGTTCTGACCGAAGACGGTCTCACCGACCTTCCCTGAGAGGAAGGAGCGTCCTTCGTCGACTTGCTGGGCGTTGAAACCCTCCGCCAGGAAGTAGCAGAGGTCTCCTACCGCGGCGGGCTCCAGGATCACGGTGTACCGGCCGGGTTCGATCGCCTTCGGGTCCTGGCTCCTCTGAGCCTTCTCCGCCGCCCGTTCCCCCAGTTCGCCAACAGGGATCTTGGACGCCTGACGAGATGATGCGAGGACCCAGCCGGACGAATCCCCGGCGAACGACGTGAGAGAGAAGCCCGCCTCCGTAGCGCGATAATACTCGAAGAGTCCCTTCGAGTTGGCGATCGCGAAGATCCCGGACTCTCCCCAGCTTCCCATGTTTCCCGTGTTGTTCGAGAAGTACCCGGCTGTCCAGAGTCCCGCCTTCTCGGAGGGCCGGATCGCCTCGGCCACCTTCCCGGCCCGATCCATGGGGGAAAGACGGGCCGTCGCCTCGTCGTAGGCGTCGACATTCTTGCTGTCCGCCGGTTCGGGGAGAGGCAGCAGGTCGGGGTACTCCCTCGACATCTTGGCCGCCGCCTTCGCCCTGTGAACGGCCGCCTTGATCCCGTCCGGATCCGTCCTGGTCGTGGTGACCCTCGCCGTGCGCTTGCCGATCACGACTCGCACGGAGAGCGTGGTCCCCTCCTCCGCGACGTTCTGATGGATGATGTTGTTGGCGAATCGAGTGAGGGCGAACATCCCCCCGCCGAGAAACGCCTCGGTTTCGTCCGCATCGGATGCGGCCAGGGCGGCGTCGAGAACCCTCTTTGCCTCTTCTCTAGTCAGCATACGCCACCCCGATGTCCACACCTCGGAAGCGGGCGGGCGCAGCGCCGTGACCCGTGGCCATGATCTGCCCCGGTTGTCCCTTGCCGCAGTTCGGAATCCCCCAGAGGACCCACTCTTTTCGCCCGCATACGGCGTCGCACGACCGCCAGAATTCAGGCGTGATCCCCGCGTAGGTGGGATTCTTCAGCATCCGGGTCTTCTTCCCCTTCTTGATCTCCCAACCGATCTCTGTCCCGAACTGGAAATTGTACCTACGCTGGTCGATGCTCCAGGAGCGGTTCGTCTCCATGTAGATCCCATCATCCGTATCCGAGATCAGCTCGCCGAGCGATCCCTTGTCGGGCTGGAGGCTCACGTTGACCATCCGTATGATCGGGATCCGATTCCATCCGTCCGCCCGCATCGTCCCCTGGGACTGATCCAGTCCTATCACCCCCGCCGTCTCGCGAGAGGTGAGATAACCGACGAACTGCCCCTCCTTGACGATGTCCCACTTCCTCGACGGCACTCCCTCGTCGTCGTAGCCGAACGTTCCCGCGCCACCTGGCGCCGTCGCGTCGGCAGTGAGATGCACCTTCTTGGAGCCGTACTCGAATTTCTTGTGCTTCTCCAGGGTGAGGAACGACTGGCCGGCAAAATTCGCTTCCGTCCCGAGAACACGATCCAGCTCGATCGGATGTCCGCACGACTCGTGGACCTGCAGCGCGAGCTGAGAGCTCTCCAGGATCAGATCCTTCTTGCCTTGCGGACACTGCGGCGCGGAAAGAAGGGCCACCGCCTCCTCTCCGATCCGCTGGGCGTTCTCCAGCAAGGGCCACCGATCGACGATCTCGTACCCCCGGTTCTCGAACTGGCCCCGGAATGAAGTCGGGTACGACCTCTTCTGGACGTCGTCCCCGCCGACCGCGGTGGCGCTGTAGCCGACCCCCGACATGGTGATCACCTGCCCGATCTTCGATCCCTCGGTGGAGGCGAACTCCTGCTTCTTCCGTACGAACGTGAAGTTTCCCTCTGCAACCTTGACCCCCTTCACGCCGCGGAGGACCTTGTCGATCGAAAGGAGGAGCCCGACCTTTTCTTCCAGACTGATCTCGAACGGATCGTAGAGGATCGGGGTCTCCCAGCGCGCAATCACCTTCTCCACCGGGGCGAGCTTGACCTTCTCCTTCGTCACGGTGGCGCTGGCCTTCGCGATCTCCACCGCCAGTGCAGCCGCCTTCTCCACGCCCCCTCTGGAGAGGTTTGCCGTGGAGGCAAACCCCCAGGCCCCATCGGCGATCACGCGCACACCGAGACCCACCGATTCGGAGAAGTCGGCCTGCCCCAAGGCGCCGTTCTTCGTGGCGACGTCCTCCCGCCAGATCTCGACGCCCCGGGCGTCAGCATAAGTGGCGCCCTTCGCCTTGGCCGTGTCGATAGCGAGCTGGACCAGATCCTTCACCGAATCACTCCCTGGAAACCGAGTTTTCGAGCAGGTTCATTTGTGGAAGGTCGGGGAGGATAGCATGCATCCCTGCCCCCTGCAAGAGAGCCCAGGCGGCTTTCAGGAGCCAGTATGTGTCAAGAATGTCACACTCGCGAAATGACTTGATTCGCTCGAAGGGATGGTTTCAAATGCACCAGTGTTCCCGTACGGGAATGGGCTGGGGCGGTCCACGGGAACGAACAAATAGACGAAACAAACCGCTGTAATGTGTCGTCTTCTTTCATACAGTTCGTTGGTCCGTTCGAGGCGGCCCACCGAGGTAGAGGAGGGATGAGGTGAAAGGGAAGGGACTGATCGTTCTCGCGGCCTTCGTGGCCCTCCTCCTTCTCGCCCCCGCCTGCAACAAGAGAAGGTCCAAGAAGAAACACGCGCCGGAGATCACCCGCCTCGACCCCAACACCGGGGGCGAGGGGGACGTGACCCTCATAGAGGGTCGATACTTCTCAACCAACGTCCTCGCGAACCAGGTCCTGTTCACCTCCGCGGGATCGACTGTCGAAGCGACGGTCCTTCTGGCCCGATCTGACGTGCTCACCGTCCTCGTTCCTACCGGCACGGATACCGGGCCGGTCAAGGTCGTGGTGAGCGGGCGCGACAGCAACGAGCTCATATTCACGGCGATCAAGAACCCGAAGATCACGCGCCTCGTGCCCGACTTCGGCCCCGAGGGCGCCCTCGTCACGATCCAGGGCCGTCATTTCGGTCCCCTCCGTCAGGACAATCTGATCACATTCGACGGAGTGCCGACGCCGGCGCTGACGGTGCTACCCTCCGAGCTGACGTGCTTCGTCCCCCCCGGGGCGGTCTCGGGAAACGTCCAGGTCATGGTAGGTCCGGACACGAGCAACGCCGTCTACTTCGAGGTGACGACGCCCAGACTCTACAGCGTCCAGGCATTCTACGGCGTCGTCGGATCGGCGATCGTCCTGTCCGGAGAGAACTTCTCCCCCGATCCGGCAGAGAACATCGTCCGTATCGCCGGTGTGCAGTCACCCGTTCAATTCGCCAGCTCGTTCGGAGACTCGCTCTCGATCGCCGTTCCTCCGGCGGCCCGGACGGCGGAGGTGACGGTGGAGGTGGCCGGGGGTCGCGGCATCACCAACGGAATGCCGTTCTGTCTGGAAGTCGTCCAGCAGCCCCCCACGCCTTCAATATCGGCCCTCAGCGCCATTTCGGGGGCGGTGGGCGACCCCATTCTGATCGTGGGCGTCAATTTCTCCCCCAACGCGGCGGACAACGTGGTCCGGTTCAACGGCACCATCGCCCCGTCTCTCTCGGGCAGCGACACGACGTTGAACACCGAGATTCCCGTCGGAGCGACGACCGGCCCGCTCACCCTCGAGATCGGCGGCCTCGTGGCCACCTGGGCACTCCCGTTCACCGTGACGACGCCCCCACCGCCGTCCCCGGGGCTGATCGAGATCGTGCCCCCCATGGGAGCCGAGGGCGACTTCGTCACGATCATCGGCACCGACTTCAGTCCCGACCGTCGAAGTAACCGAGCGTTCTTCAACGGAGTGGAGGCGGAAATCTTCGGGTCGTCGGCCAACGCGATGCTGGTTCGCGTTCCCCTCACATCCAGCGGACCGGTCACGGTCAATGTGGCAGGACAGCCGAGCGCGGGGGGACTGCCGTTCACCGTTACCGGTCTGGCGGCGACGAACGGGACGTTCACCTGTTTCGGGCAGAGCCTCGTGGCACCCACCGACAGCGTGATCTTCGTGATCGACATCTCGGGCACGATGAGCTGGCGGTGCTGCAACGGCTCGGGAGTGTTCACCGACCGCTTCGGCAGTCTCGTGACGAGCGCGACACGCCTCGACCTGGTGAAGGATCGGACGGCAGCCGCTATCGATGCTCTGCCATCCGGCTTCCAGTTCAACATTTTTGTCTATGACTGCGGTCCGCTCTCCTGGCAACCGTCCATGCAGATCGCCGATGCGACGAACAAGGCCGATGCGATCAACAACTTCCTAACGTCGCTCGTCCCGTCCGGATCTTCCGACACGGGGATCTCGGTGGCCGCCGCCCTCGCCGCCGAGCCGACGAACAGAACGATCCTGCTCGTTTCGGACGGAAGCCCCTCATGCGGCCCGACGAGCCTGGCCTCACATCTATGCGAGATCCGGACGGCAAACACGCAAAGGGCGCAGGTCCACACCTTCGCGGTGGACGGGTTTGGTGATTTCCAAATCTTCATGCAAGACGTTGCCGACTTGACCGGAGGGACTTACAACGTGGCCAACTGATGGCCCGGCGCTCGCGCCCTGCCCATCGCGAGGAGGAACGGATGACGACGGCGCTGATTTCGTGGATGGGGAGATCTCGGACGATCGGTCTCCTGGCCTTGATCGTTCTCGTTGCCCTGTCGGCAAGCTGCAAGGACCGGCGCAAGAAGAAGGTCTACCCCGACCCCGTCTATGACCCGGCCCGACCCGTCCTCATCAATCTCAGCGACTCTTCGGGATTCCTCGGAGATCAACGCACGCTCATCGGGGCAAACTTCGATCTCGACCCGGCAAGGAACATCGTCTCGTTCAACGGCGGAATCGCTACGGTCACGGCCGCCAGCACCAACGCCCTCGTGACCACCGTGCCGCTGGGAGCGTCATCCGGTCCGGTGACGGTGACGATCGACGGGAAGATAAGCAACTCCCTGGACTTCAGCATCCTCGGGGGCCCTCAGATCATCCAGATCCTGCCGGACAGGGGCCCTACGGGGACCCTCGTGACGATTCAGGGGCTCAACTTCTCTCCGATTCCGGGGGAAAACATCATCCTGTTCGACTGGAACGGGAGCGCCGGCGTGCAGACGGCTGCCATCTCGGCCTTGGGCGGACAGCTCGTCTGCTTTGCCCCATCTGGAGCCACTTCGGGGCCGGTGGTCGTCCAGGTAGGAGGCCTCACGAGCAACGCCGATCATGTCTATACGTACCTGACCCCGACGCTCGTGGACGTCACGCCACGCTCCGGGTTCGTCGGGAACTCGGTGAGCCTCCTCGGCATCAACTTCTCCCTCGTCCTCCAGGAAAATATCATCCGTTTCAACGGCACCGTGGCGCAGACACTCTCAGCGATGGGACTTCCAGGCCAGGTACGGCTGGACACCGTCATTCCGAGCGGGGCAGCGGCCGGACCCGTGACCGTCGAGGTGGCAGGATTCGAGAGCAACGCCATCTTCTTCTGCGTCTGGACACCGGCCCCTAACCTGTCAGCCAACATCAGCGTGAGTCCCGGCCAGGGGGCGTGGGGAGACCCGGTAACGATCCAGGGGTCCGGGTTCGCCACGAATACCACCGACAACGAGGTCCGCTTCAACGGGATCCTGGCCACGGTGATGAGCGCTACATCTTCGGCCATCGCTGTCCTCGTCCCCGATGACTCCACCACGGGACCCGTCGTCGTCAGGCGAGGCCCCGAGACGGGCTCGACAACCACGGACTTCATGGTGACGAACCCCGCGCCGCCGCCGCCCACGCTGGACGCACTCAAGCCCGCTTCCGCTCCGGAGTTGACCTCGATCGTGATCGAAGGATCCGGCTTCAATCCGATCCCGAAAAACAACATCGTGACTTTCGATGGGATCCCCGCCGAGGTCCTCGGGGCCGACCCGACCTCCCTGCTCGTGAAGGTCCCGTTCACCAACTCCGGGGTGGTGACGGTCGATGTCTCGGGGCAGCAGAGCAACGGCCTGAACTTCACGGTACAACAGGCGGCGGCCAGACTGAACACCTTCCCCCTGTTCGGCCGGCAGCTCACCTCCCCGTCCGACAGCGTGATCTTCATCGTGGACCGATCGGGAAGCATGGGTCCCGGATTTCCCCTCGTTAGCTTCGAGAATCGCTTCGGGCAGTGGGTGACACAGACGAGGCTCGCTCTCGTTCAGGATCGCCTGATATTTTCGGTGAGCGAGCTGCCCAACAACTTCCGGTTCGACATCATCACCTACAGCTCGACCTTTCCTCCTCTCTGTGTTGCCAACTCGTTGTGGCAGCCCGCTCCGGTCCCGGCGACTCAGGCCAATAAGGACTCAGCGATAGCATGGATCAATACGTGGTTTGCCCAAGGGGGGACCGCCACGACGTTCGCCGTGGAGGCCGCCTTCCAGATAGATCCGACGAACCAGACGATCTGTCTGATCACCGATGGGGAGTGGAACTGCCCCTCCCGGGGAGTAGAGAGCGATGCGGATCAGCTCTGCCGGATGTTCAACGCCAACCTGCAGAACGCAGAGATGCACACGTTCGGGATCGAGCTGGGGGCCAACTTCGAAGACCTGCTCCGCGACATGGCGGGCATCACGGGAGGGACCTACACGAGGATCGCCTCCCCGGTGCCCTGGTAGGACCTGGTGGAATGAAAACAAGCTCGGCTCTCTGGACGGCGCTTCTGGTGTTGACGGCGGTGATCGCCTTCTCCTACGGATGCAAGAAGGATAAGGAAAAGAAGCCTCCCGCGCTGAGCACGATTCGGCTGTTCATCGCAGACGATTTCAACCAGTGGATACAGGAACTCAACCCCCATACCGGCTTCCTTCGCAACTTCTACCCCGTCCCGACTCCGATCTCGGTCTCTGGCACGGCTCTGGCCTATAACAGCGAGGGGAAGATCCTGTATCTGATCGACCCCAGCGACCAGTGGACCATCTGGCGGATCCTCCCTGATCAAAGCTCTCCGGGAGGCGTGGACGCTCTCGCACTGCCGCAACCGGCCTACTTTTCCTACGAATCGCTCGGTTACGATGGCGAGTGGCTTCTCGCCCTTGATCCCACTCAGGGCCAGGAGATCATCGATGCCCTCGATCCGGGCACGGGCGCTCTCCAGTACAGCACAAGCTTCTGTCGGGACCCTCTGGATCCGACAAACTGCTACGACCTGTCGGGTGGGATGGACGCCGGTCTCCGGGAAGGCATCTACACCGCTGGCGTGGATCGTGTCACGGGAGAGGCCCGGATTTACCACGTCGACTCCACAGGGGCCATTCTTGACACGTTCTCCTTCGCTCCCGGGTTCGACCCCCAGGGAATCGCCGTGGCAAGAAATTTCCTCTTCGTCGCCGACGTCTCCACATCCAAGATCAAGATCTACAAGATCGTGAAAAGGAAGGGCAGGATAGAGCTCGACTTCCTCGACAAAGACATCGACTTCCCGACGGGAGCCACCGTCACCGCTCTGGCGGCCGGCCGCTGACCACCGGTTGAAGGCCCGCTCTTTCGACGATAGAATCCACCCCCATGGTCGCCAAACCCATGCCTCGCAACCCCACGCGTTCTGTTTCCATCGGCCGTGTCACGGTCGGCGATGGCCACCCCATCGCCGTCCAGAGCATGACAGCGACCAAGACGCAGGACGTCGCGGCGACGGTCGCGCTGATCGACTACCTCGTCGAGGCCGGCGCCGACATCGTCCGGATCGCGGTGGATAGCAAGTCGGATGCAGAGGCCCTCGCCGCCATCCGCGGGGGGACCGACGCGGTACTCTCCGTCGATCTTCAGGAGAACTACCGTCTCGCTCCTCTCGTGGCCCCGCACGTCGACAAGATTCGCTACAATCCGGGCCATCTGCACCACCTCGAGAAGTCCAAGCCGATTCGAGACAAGGTGGCCGCCGTGGTGGATGCCGCTTCCCGGAGCGACTGCGCGATCCGTATCGGGGTGAACTGCGGGTCGGTCGATCCCGCTCTCGCCGAGAAGTACCCGAACGACTCGATCGCCCCGATGGTCCGCTCCGCCGTCGAGCACGCCGAGATCCTGGACGAACTCGGCTACGATCGCTTTGTCGTCTCCCTCAAGGATTCGGACCCGGCCAAGGTGATCGAAGCGAACCGCCTCTTCGCCGAGGAACGTCCCGATGTGCCTCTCCACCTCGGCGTGACGGAGGCAGGCCTGCCGCCGGACGGAGTGATCAAGACGCGCATCGCTTTCGAACAGCTTCTGTCGCGCGGAATCGGAGACACGATTCGCGTGTCCCTGACTGTTCCGAACGATCGAAAGCATGAGGAGATCGAAGCGGGCCGACAGATCCTCGACGACGTCGCGCACGGAAGATTCCGGTCGGTCCCGGCGAACCTGTCTCACCGGCTCAACATCATCTCCTGCCCGTCTTGCTCACGGGTGGAGAACGAGGCCTTTGTCGATCTTGCACAGAACGTGAAGAAGCTGTGTAAGTACGCCGAGGAATTCGATGTGACGATCGCCGTGATGGGATGCCGCGTCAACGGTCCCGGTGAGACGGACGATGCGGATCTCGGGCTCTGGTGCGCTCCAACCTTCGTCAACCTGAAGCGCGGTGAGGAACTGATCGGCGCCTACTCGTACGCGGATGTTCTCCCGAAGCTCCGCGAAGAGCTGGACGAGCTGATCGCGGCGCGTAAAGACTCCTAGGAAGCCGGCCTACTCGCCTCTCGGTCCCCACTCCTTGCCGGTCCACCCCCCCTTTTCCTTCGACGGACCGCCGAATATGGTGGTCTTCGGGTGATAGTCGGCCCAGATGAACCAGAAGACGTCCCGCGCGCCAAGTCGCTCGAGCTGCTGGCCTTTTCTCGGCCCCTCGATGGCCCTCCCCGATGAAAGTTCCCACAGCGTACCCTCTTCGTCCTCGAGACGTTCCTCGTTCAGCTCGGCCTTGAATCTCAGAACGTCGTCCCCGACCCGCCGGTCGAAGACACCGAGCGAGCCGGAGGACGCCGCGATCGCCAGGACGACGGGCACCACCCCCACGTCCTCCTGGATCACGCTGGAGGCCCGGATCCGGTCGACCGGATAGGCCCGATCGGCTCCCGGGATGGCGAGGGCCACGACCCTCTCGAACGGCGGAAGCCGAGGGTCCTCGTTTTCGATGGGTCGGGCCCCCACCTTCCCGTCGGCGAACCGCTTCGCATAGACGTTAAGCGGGATGTATTCCCGGCCTCCGACCGAGAGGACCATGGTCTCCGGGTGCGCCGCCTTCCAGATCCCCCAGGTGGTCTTCTCCACGACGGGAAGCTGCTCGAGCTTGGTGCCCGCCATCTCTCCCCGGACTGCCTGGTTCATCATCACGGGCCAGAGGGACTTCGTCTCGTAGTCGAACATGATCAGGGCGTTCTTCAGGAGCTTCCCTGACACGCCGAAGGTGAGTGTCCTTCCCCCGATCTCCCGGCTGTAGACCACAGCCGCGTCGGCGACCGGTCACCAGGCAACGGCGAATTTCTTGCCTGCCGCCTCGTCGTTCACGATCTCATGGAGGTTCAGGAGATTGGGGTCATAGACCCGCCTCTCGTCACCCAAGGTGACCGCGATCACGCGTGCCTCGTCGGGGATTCGCGCCTTATCCGCGGACACGAAGGTGGGCTCCTTGATCGCCTTGATCGCATCGAAGGGGAGGAGGGTATGGATCTTTCCGGGAATCTCGATCTCATCCTTGCAGGCAACTGCGAAGAGGGTTGTCCCGAGGAGCATGGCGGCAAGCAGGACGGCTGCACGAACCGAGGGAATGCTCATCGTCCTCTCCTCTTGAATCGAGTCACGGTGTCGACTACGCTTTCTTCTTCCTATCTTTGTTCGGGGTGAAAGTCAATTCATGTCGTACCTGCTGACAGGCGCACAAGTCATCGATGGGACGGGGGAGCCCCCGATCGCACAGGGAGCCGTCCTCGTCGAGGGCGACCGGATCAAGGCGGTCGGCCTGCCGAGCGAGATCCGTGGTCAGGGTGAAACCGAAGAGATCGATCTCTCCGGAAAGACGATCTTGCCCGGTTTCATGGACGTGCACGTCCACCTCCTCGGTATCGAGCACTTCAGCATCCCCAATATCGTCCTCACCCCGGTGGAGCTGGCGGCAATACGGTGCGTTCCGGGTCTGCGAAGGATGGTCGAATCGGGGTTCACCACGGTCCGGGACGTGGGAAGCTCGGTGGCGATCCACCTGCGCAACGCGGTGAATGAGGGAGTGATACCGGGACCTCGTATCCTTGCCGCCCGAGCGATCATCTCCCAGACGGGGGGGCATGCCGACGTCCACTCCTTCCCGATCGACTGGGTGACGGCGCACGCCTTTTTCCGTCTCGCGGATGGCGCCGACGACTGTCGCAAGGCGGTGCGGGAGCAGTTCAGGGAGGGGGCAGACCTGATCAAGATCTGTACTACGGGAGGCATGCTCTCCGAGAGGGATCATCCCCATCAGTCCCAGTACACACTCACCGAGGTCGAGGCGATGGTCGACGAAGCTCACCGCCTGGAGCTTCGTGTCGCGGCGCACGCACACGGATCGGCCGGGATCAAGACCGCCCTGAAGGGAGGCGTGGACACGATCGAGCACGGGACATTCATCGACGAGGAGGGGATCGACCTCTTGCTGCAGCGGCAGGTAACCCTGGTCCCGACCCTTGCGATCATTCACAAGATTGTCACCGAGGGAAAGGAGATGGGCGTTCCCGATTATGCGATCGATAAGGCGAAGGCGGCCGAGGAATCGCAGCTCTCGAACTTCCAGAAGGCATACAAGGCAGGCGTCCCCTTCGCCGTCGGGACCGACTTCGCCGGCGGCATCGGCATCCGCTTCGGGGATAACGCCACGGAGATCGAGCGACTCATCTACGCGGGCGTACCGGCTCTCGAAGCCCTGTCGTCCGCCAGTCTCGGTGGCGCCCGAGCCATCGGCTGGGAGGATCGTCTCGGGACGCTCCAGAAGGGGATGATCGCCGACATCATCGCCGTCGATGGGGATCCCCTGGCCGACATGGCCGCCATCCGCAAGGTCTCCTTCACGATGCAGGGCGGCCACATCAAGATCCTCAACGGATCCTGGATTTGAGCGCGCTATCCCACCTGCCACGATTCCCGTTGACAAGCGTGCCGCGGTTCGCTTAGCATTTGGATGGGGTAAGGTAGTTTCTCCTTCTAGGTAATTCTCGGTCCTAGGACATTTCGGGACAGTCATTCGATTCGGGTCGCGGCAGGTGCGCGCCCGGGGAGGTAGGATCATGCGCTCACGGGATGGGGTATGCCTGGCGGCGGCTCTCGCGGTGACTTCGGTGCTCTTTTCGGCCTGCGGCGGGGGCGGAGGGAATCACGGTGGTACGGTGCCGAGGCCCACGAACGAGACTCTCATCCAGTGCGGGATCCCCATCCCCGCATCGCTCATGCAGACGGCCGGGACGCCAATCGACCTGTCGAACGCCCAGGCGGTGCAGCATTTCCAGATCGAGATGATCGATCCTGCAACCACGAGGATCACCATCACGGTCGATAGCACGACGGGAAACGCCGACCTGTATATCGGGATTCCAGGAACCCCCCTCGGGGATCTGAATAACGCCAACTTCTACTTCTCTTCGATGGGAACGGGTCCGACGGACAGCATCACGATCGATCAGACCGGGTGCATCGACGGCCTCGGGATCGCGAACAACACCTACACCCTGTCCGATTTCCTGGGGGGGACGGTCGACCCGATCTTCGCCGTCGCGTCCGCGACGGCAGGAGCCAGCTATGACGTCAGGATCGACTGTCTCGGTCCGCCTATCGACAGCCTCCAGTGCGGAGTCTCCATCTCCGCCTCGCTCTCGCGGATGGCCGGGACGCCGATCGACCTGTCGAACACCGACGCGGTGCAGCATTACCAGATCCCGATGATCGATCCCAGTACCAGGAGCATCACGATCACGGTCGATAGCACGGCGGGGAACGCCGACCTGCACCTCGGAATGCCGGGGACCCCCTTCGGGGATGTGAACAACGCCAGCTACTACTTCTCTTCGACGGAATTGGGTCCGACCGACAGCATCACGATCGATGACACGGGGTGTATCAACGAGTTCGGAATCGCGAGCCCCACGTTTACGCTGTCCGATTTTCTGGCGGCGACGAATGACCCGGTCTTCGTCGTCGCATCCGTGACGGCGGGCGCCAGCTACGACGTCGGGATCGTCTGTGTCGGCCCGCCACCCGTCGTCGATGCGCCGTGCGGTTCGACGATGACCTTCCTCTCGATCGAGGGGCTAGACACGTTTCCAGCCATTCCGGACCTGCTCAACTACCAGCAGAACCACTACTACCGGGTAACAGCCGTCCCTCCTGGAGCCGAGATGATCACGATCTTCTCCTCTGCCGCGGGGACGGGCGACACGAATATCTACCTGTCGGGTCCCGGCATCGCTGCGGGGAGCACGGTGATCTCGAACTACGTCTACGACTCGATCCAGCCCTCTCCGTTCGATCCCTACCCGGAGGACTACCTCACCCTCGTTCCATCGGGAATCACGTCGTTCTTCAAGTCGAGCAACACGCCAACTCTCGTGCAATACCTCACTTCGGGCGTCGACATTGGCTTCGTGGTGAGCGGCCGGATGCTTCCAGGTCAGACGAACCCGACGCTCTATTCACTCTCCATCACCTGTTTCGACACTCCTGTCCAGACCCCCTTGACGACGACGTGTGGCGGAAGCGACTCGGGAAGCCTGATGGGTCGATTCCTCTCGCCGCCAGACTACAGTGACCCGAACGAGACTGTTTTCTATGAGATCGACATGGCATCCGTCCCGGCGAGCACGACCTCCATCGTGATCACCATCCAGACCCTGCTGGGGGACAACGATATCTACATCGCCGCCCCCGGGACGACGCCCGGCATCCCGGCGATGATCTTCGCCTCCCTCCATCCGGCGCTGGATACGGATCAGATCACGATCGACATGACGGGAATGCGCTCACCGGCGGGGGCGCAGGGAACATCGACGACCAACTGGAACATCGACGACTACCTCAATGCGACGACGAACATCTCGTTCGCTGTGCACGGATTCGATTTCGCGAACGATTACATGCTCACGATCACCTGCAACTGAGATCGAGGCACAGATCCTAGAGTTTGCGCTTCTTCTTGCGGATATCGAGGAGCTTCTTGGCTCGCGTGCGCAGGAATTCGGAGTGAGCGCCGGAGTCCCTGACCACGCGGCGGACATCGGCATCCCTTAGCCGATCCAGGAGATCCGCGGCAGTTCCCGGCGGCGTGGAGGGGTTGAAGACGAGGGCTCGCGCCACCGAGGGCCGGCCCCCGAACATCTTGTCCTCGCCCAGATACTTCAGCACGACGGAATTTGTGAGCGCCTTGCTCGCCAACGTCTCGGCGAGGTCGGTGGTTACGTTGCCTTCCTGGACGACGGAGATCGCCACCTCATCCCGACTGGAGCAAGCGGCCAGCACCCTCTCTCGAACGTTTCCCTTCTTCGCCTTCTTGATCTGCTCTACCAGGGGCGCATCTTCGAACTCCAAGTCCTCGACTTCAGTGATTTCCACCTCTTCCTCCGCCTCCTCGGGCAGATCCAGAAAGAGATGGATCGGCAGCGAATCGTCCTGCTCGATCGGCATGCCCCCCGGAAGGATCTCCACGCTGCATCCTTCCATTCCCAGGATGTGCTCCACTGCCTCCCTTCCCTCGAGGCTGCCGACTCTGGCTGTTCCTATGAGGCCGGCTTCCAGCTCGATCTCCCCTTCCTCCGATACGTTCGAGACATGCATTTTCGCTGCACCGCCTCCCAGCCAGAAGATGTGGAGGATCTGTCGGATGTCGATGGCGCTGAGTTCCCCCTGGATCGGCACGTACTGGAGGGCTACCTCGTGCAGAGGCTCCGAATCTCTCAGGTCCCGTTCGAAAACGGCCCGGGGGCTCATCGGCTCGCGGTTCTTTGTCGTGGGAGCGCCGGGGGTGAGTCGGAACTTGGCGCCCGTCCAGGACGCGAGGGTCAGCAGGGCTTCCTTTCCCAGGGAGCGACCTACACGGGCCCAGGTGATGAACCCGAACGAGACGAAGACCTCGCCCTTCGCGATCGGATGCTCTACGGTGATGCCGAACGAGCTCTGGCTATGCTCGGCCACTCGTAGAAGCGGCTCGAGTCCGAACAAGTCGAGTGGGCCCTGCAGATCCAAGGCGAGACGCCTCCATGCCCCTGAGAATAATAGTCCAAGATCCGTCCTCCGGCCAGACAGGCTCGAGGATCAGAGTCAGGGAGCGAAGTGGGCGCCCATGTCGACAACGAGCACATCGGTCACGTCGTCCGTACGAGTCGTGCGGAGGTCGAGCCCAAAGAACATGGCGGTGTTCGAGCCCGCATCCAGGCAGGGAGAGTCGATCAGCTCACCGGCGGCGATCTGTGACAGGTAGTAATTCCCTCTCGCCCCGGTCACGAAGAGGGGATCCGCGGCCAGGTTCCCGGGGCCTCCCGCGTATCCCGCCCCGAAATTGATCCGTACGGCGACGTCGAGGAGCCCGGCCGTATCGACATCGCAATACGTCATGGTAGGAAATACTGTTACCGCACCGCGGATGAATATCTGATCCGAGGCGTCCGTTGCGGTGTTGAACCACACGATCGTGTCGGTCACGGTCAGGTAGCCGTCCTGCACGTAGATCCCGCCTCCGCTCGCCGCCGAATTGTCGGCGATCGTCGAGTTGAGGATCTGCACGGGATCGGTCATCGGAGCGTTAGAGAGATAGATCGCTCCCCCATTCACAACGGCGCTGTTTCCGAACATCAGGCAATCACTGAAGATGAATCCATCCGTGCTCTCGAGATAGGCGACCCCACCGTTCGTGGTCGCAGAATTCCCGGAGAAAGTGCAGCGGATCACGTTGGTCAACCCCACCGACGGGACCACGGAAGTGAAGAAGGCCCCGCCCTTTCCGTCCGGCCCGGGTCCTATGGCGCGGTTACTGGTGAACGTGCAGTCGGTCATGGTGACGATCGGGTTCCCGTCATCGAGAGCGCCGGCACCGCCCGACTGAGCCTCGTTGTCCGTGAAAATGCATCCGGTCAGCGATATCGTTCCGAAGGCGCTCGACACCTGGAACGCCCCGCCGAACATCGCCGTGTTGCTCGTCATGGTGCAGTCAGTGATTGTACCTTCCGAGATCCGGACCGCCCCGCCACGACTGTTCGCGGAATTAGAGGTAAAGCTGCAATTGCTGATCGACATCGAGGTACCCACGAAGTCGTCCGCCAGGATCGCCCCTCCTCGTCGCGCGCTGTTGTTGGTGAACCGGCAGTTCCGGATCGTGGGCGTGGCCATATTGGCGGCAAAGATCGCGCCTCCGTCATTGAACCCCGGGTCGACCATGTTCATGTCGAAGTCGCACTCGACGATCACCGGAGCCACCGGACCCACTCCGGCGGCGTCCAGGGAGATGGCTCCTCCATGGGCGCCATTGGTGTTCGACAAGAAGGTGCACTCCCGGATGGATGGGGAGGCGTCCATTCTGCAGTCGATCGCCGACGCGGTGCAGTTCTGGATCGTGAAGCCGAGGATCACGGAGGCGCTCGTCTCGCCCGAATTACTCATGAAGAACCCCCGACCGCTGGGCGAAGGGTCGATGATGGTCGTGGCCGCGCCGTTTTCGGACATCACGACGATCAGCTTGCCGCCCATCAGGAGGTCCTGGTTCCCCGCGCCCGAGTAGGTCCCATCCTGAACGAGGACCACATCCCCGTTCACGGAGGCATTGATCGCCGCCTGGATCGTCCCGAACGCCGGCACGACGCGCACGGTCCCCGCCGTGACGACATGGCTGAGAATGTTGATTGACGTGGCGCCCGTCGTGTCGGTCATCGTCACCGGAAGCTCGTACACGCCAGGAGTGGCCGCGGTCATGAACGTGTGGTCATAGATGCCTATCTTCGGCCCGTTGTCCCCAAAAAACGCCATCGGCTGCAGGATCGGCCCGCCCACCATCGACAGATCGATCGTGACGCTCGTGACATCGTTCAAACCAGGCAGGTTGCTGTTGTCATCGGTCACCTCCACCGTCACCATGACCATCGCGCTCGCGGCAGCCGGATGCGGGTTGAAGCCGTGCGAGGTCACTTCCGGCACGTCGTTCACGCCGCGGCCCGTGAACGAGATCGTGTATGGCGTCGCAAAGTTGGTATCCGGATGGTCGACATCCAGAGTTGCCGCGAAGCCTCCCGCGACCGTCGGAGCGAACTCCACGACGATCGAATGTGTCGCCGCGGGGGCGATGAAGACGTTCGGGCCGCCGCCCGACATGATCGTGAACTCGGGATTTCCCATCATCGTCGTCGCGACGAGATTCAGATCGACCAGCACCGTATTGTTCGTGAAGTCGAGATTGACGGTCGCCGAGTTCCCGAACGCGATGTCTCCGAAGTCAACTGTGGTAACCGGAAAAATGGAAGCTGGGGCGATGTTCGTGTCCACGGTAAGCTGACCGCCCAGGAGGCTCGTGTTAGGTACCTCGTCGTCTGCCTTCATCGAGAAGTACCCCACCCCCGCATACCATCCGTAGCCGACAAGCGAGAGATCGATGACCTGCGTCTCCGTACTCCCGCCCGGCAGTGGCGTCCAGGCCTGGAGATAGGTTGCTGCGGCATTGAATTCCGTGTCGTTCGTGATCGGCGTCGGCGAGAACTTCAGTGTGTAGGAGGTGGCCGTCCCCATGATCCCGTCATCCCCGGGAGCGGTCCAGCTGAACTGGATCATGTCCAATCCCCCCGAATAGCTGGCCGAAAGATCCGTGATCATCCCTGGGGGGGTCGTGTCCGGAACAACCGTGACGGTGAGAATCATCATGTCCGTGCCGCCCCGGCCATCGTCCACGTCAAACGTGATGTTGGTCGAACCCAACATCAGCGCGGTACCGGTAAAGGTAAGCGTCTGGGGAGCGATCCCGATCGTCGTGGGGGGAAACGGATCGAACCCCAGGTCCGCGGGGAGCGTGCCCCCGGTCGCCGTGGCGCTGAACATCACATTGTCGAAGTCCGCGTCTACCGCCGTCACCATGAAGTCGAGCGGATCACCAATGAACGTGGTCGCCGTAAAGTCCGGACCCGCCGGCATCACAGTCCCGGGACCCGTCGGCATCTGGATCACGGGCACCGTGTTGATGTTTATCGTGTGTGTGATCATATCCACGCAGCCGCTCCCGTCGTCCACGGCGAACTGGAGCACGATGTCCCCCGCGTTCGCGGCGGTACCCGTCAGGTTGATTGTCAACGGGGACGGTCCATTCAGTACGATCGGGAATGCCTGCCCAAAGCCCGCCTGGCCGGGCGTCAGCGACCCCGACGCCGTCGCCGTGAGGGTCAACATGTCGGAGGCGTTCAAATCCGTCGCCGTCACGCTGAAGGCGAGCACGGCGCCGAGATTGATGGTCGTGTCATAGGTCGGGTCCGTCCCCATCACCGCTCCCGGACCCGTCGGCATTCCGAGCAGCGGACACGAATTCACCAGGATTGTGTGCATGATCGTGTCCGTCGAGCCGTTACCGTCGTCCACAAGGAACATCAGCACCACGTCGCCCTCCATGGCCGCCGTCCCGGTGAAGGAGAGCATCTGGGCGGAGACCCCTACGGACGGCCCCGGTAGCAGACCGAACCCGGCCTGGACCGCCGTGATGGTTCCCGTCAGGGTATCCGTCACGGTAAAGGTCAACGTGTCGGTCGCATCTGTGTCCGTCGCCGTGACATCGAACACGAGCGAGTCGGTCAGATTGACGATCGTCGTGTACGCAGGGTCTGCCCCCGCCACGACCCCCGGACCCGTCGGCTGCCCGATCACGGGAGTCGAATTGATGAAGATATCCAGCGTGATCTGATCTGTGAGGCCGTTTCCGTCATCCACGTCGAAGACGAGCACGATATTCCCGCCCATCGCCGCCGTTCCCGTGGCGGATAGGGTCTGCGGCGAGGCTCCCACCGAGGATCCAGGCAGTGGATTGAATCCCGCCTGAGCGACGAGCAACGTCCCCCCCGTCCTCATGACGGAGAGAGTCAGTGTGTCCGCGACATTCAGATCGGTCGCCGTCACCATGAGGTTCAGTGCATCCCCGACATTGATCTGCGTGGTGAAGTTCGGCGGCGTCCCGCCCACGGTTCCGGGCCCGGTTGGCATCCCCAGCACTGGCGGTGAGTTCACCGTGATCGTGTGCGTGATCGTGTCGATCCCGCCGCGGCCGTCATCCACGCTGATCGTCAGGATGACAAACCCTTCCATCGCCGCCGTTCCCGTGAGCGCGAGAGTCTGTGGCGATGCTCCGGTCGTCGGTCCCGGGAGGACAGCAAATCCTGCATCGGCAGCCGTGATGCTTCCGCCGGCGGCCTCCATCACCGACAGCGTGATCAGATCGCCCACATCGGGATCCGTGGCCGACACCATGAAGTCGAGTGAATCTCCGAGGTTTACATTCCCCGTGTACGTCGGGTCCGATCCCGCTACCAACCCCGGCCCGGTCGGCTGAACTACCTGCGGGGTCGAATTGAACTGGATCGTGTGCGTGATCATGTCGGTGGCGCCGTTCCCGTCATCCACGCTGAAGTCGATCTGGATGGATCCCAGCATTGCCGCCGTCCCCGTGAAGGTCAGCGCCACGGAGCCCATCCCCGTCATCTGCAGGGGAAGCATCTCGTTGAATCCTGCCTGCACCTCATCCAGCGGAGACCCTGGGGCCAAACTCGCGGTGAACGTGAGCGTGTCGGTCAGGTCCGCGTCCGTCGCCACGACGTCGAAGAACAGCGACCCCCCCAAGGGAACGGTGGACGTGTAGGTCGGATTCGATCCCCCGACCGTCCCGGGGCCCGTCGGGCGACCGATCTGGGGAGAGGCGTTGATCGTGATCGTATGCGTGATCTGATCGGTGCCTCCCACACCATCCAGGACATCGATCGTCAACTGGAGGCTCCCGGGCGTCATGGCCGTCCCGTCGAAGAGAAGCTGCTGCGGCGAGGGGCCCGTCGCCATCGTCGGGAAGGTTGTGAATCCAGCCTGCGCGCTCGTGAGGGTTCCTCCGGTGATCGACACGATCAACGTCAGCGTGTCGCTCGCATCCACGTCCGTCGCCGTAACCGTGAAGGCAAGCGAGGCCGGCGTGTTGATGATCGTCGTGTAGTCCGGGTCCACGCCTGCGACGGCTCCGGGACCCGTCGGCGTCGAGATGATCGGGGCCGAGTTGATGAAGATCGTGAGCGTGATCGTGTGAGACGCGGTCCGAGCGTCGACCACGTCGAAGGTCAATTCGATGTCTCCCCCCATCGCCGCCGTCCCCAGGAGAGACAGCGTCACCCCAGTGGTTCCCGACATGCTGGCGGGGAATATGCTCGTGAACCCCGCCTGGCCGGGGAGCAAGGTTCCTCCCGTGATCGTGCCGGTCAGAGACAGCATTTCCGTCGTGTTCGGGTCCGTCGCGATTACGCTGAGGTCGAGGAAATCTCCGATGTTCACCACCGTCGTGTAGGTCGGGTCCGAGCCCACCACCGTGCCCGGCCCCGACGGCGCACCGACGATCGGAGAGGAGTTACCCGGCTTTTTGCCACCGCCCCCGCCACCGCAGCCCGCTATCGTCACCGAGAGCATGACCAGACCGATCACAGAACTTGAGCTGACCGAGCGCATCTTAGCCTCCCGAATCGTTGGAGAAGATGGCGGCCCCCCCCCCAGGGAACTGCCATTCAATCGCTCGATCGTACATTTTGGGGAGGGGAATGCAAGACCCGGTGAACTCAAATGAGCTGTCCGGATGGGACATTTTTTGCTGCGGCGGCCCAGAGCCCCCGAGTGGACGGCCGGACACTATCCGCGATGGGTAACGGGCCGGGGAAACCGAGTTCCCCGGCCCGTGCTGATGTCTCCGTTCGATCTCGTCGTTAAGAGTTCGTCGTCTCCACCACGAGGGTGACGGTCCCGTTGCCGCCCACGCCGACGGTGCCAATGCTCCACGTCACCGTGTTCGTATTGGCATCATAGACTCCGCCGTTGTCGGCCGAGACGAACTTCGTGTCGGCCGGCAGCGTGTCGCTGATCGTCACTCCGGTGGCGTCCGCGTTGCCCGAATTGCTGTAGGACAGCACATAGGTAATCTGGGTCGCAGAAATCACGCCCATGTCGGTAGTCGTGTTCGAGGATTCCGGTACGCTCTCGTTCGAGTCGATGCTGCCGGTGTTCTCGACGGTGCGAGTCACAACGGAAGTGCTGGAGCTCTTGGTCAGGCTCAGGTCCACATCGGCCAGGACGGTGACCGTCTGGTCGTCCTGGACGGGATCGGTCTCGTCCGAGTCTGCCGTTGCCGTGTTGAGCACCAGCGTGCTGCCAGCGGGGAACACCCCGGCGGCCTGCATCGTAGCGTCATAGGTTCTCGTGACCGTATCGCCCGGGTTCAGTGTGCCTATGTTCCAGGAAATCAGATTTCCGTCGTACGAGCCTCCATCGCTGATGTTACTGATCGAGGCCACCCAGGTCTCATCCGGATCGTCCGTGAGAGTTACGTTGAAGGCCGGCGCATCCCCATCGTTGCCAAGGGTGATCGAATAGCTGACCACGCCTCCGGGGGAGGTCGTCGTCGGCGTGCCGGACTTATCTATGGTGAGGTTGGCCGCCGTCGGCACGATAACCAGCGCATCATCAGATATCGGCTCCGTCTCCTCCGAATCGACGGTCGCGGTATTCGGTACCTGCGTATTCCCCTGCAGGAACAGCCCCGTCGAGGCGTCCTTCAGGGTCGCGTCATAGGTGACCACCACGACATCGCTCGGATTCAGCGTCCCCAGGGACCAGGTGATGATATTGCCATCGTAGACGCCAGCGTTGCTGATGTTGCTGATAGAAGCGATATAGGTCTCATCCGGATCGTCCGTCAGGACCGTGTTGGTTGCGGGCGACGCACCGGTGTTCGACACCGTGATCGCGTAAGAGACGGTGTCGCCAGGCTTCGCCACGTCCGGATTGACGACCTTCGTGATCGTCAGGACCGGCGCCGGGTTGACACAATGCTGCGTCGTGTTCGTCTCGGCCGGTGTCGGAAGGTCCGGGGATTCGACAACGCCCGTGTTGAAGATCTGGATTCCGTTCGGACAGTCCCCGAGGGCGATGTCGACCGGGGTGACCGTGGCCTGAAAGGACACCGACACGGAATCGCCCGGGAGCAGGTCGAAGGGACCCCAGGCCGCCGTCCGGCTACCTTCGTCATACACGCCGCCGTCCAGGACGACCACGTTGTCGAGGTTGTCGTCAACCACGTCGGTGATCGTCACGGAGGTCAGCGTACTCGTCCCCACGTTTGTCGCCGTGATCGTGAAGGTGATCACCTGTCCCGGGTCCACGACAGACCCGCTGACAGGATCCGAAGTCTTGCGGAGCCTCAGCACCGGAATCGGAACCGGGTTGCCCGTCTTGAACGGCGAGTTGTGCACCTCGGTGATCGTCAGGGCCCCGCAAAAACCTGCAGGGAAAGCCGAATCGGCGACGCTCCACTCGTAGACGAGCGGGTAGATCCACGGAGCGTCCGGATCGGCCGTCGCCCCCGGATCATACGTGTTTGTCGGAACCCGCTGCGGGTTCGTCGTATCCTTGTCCGCCCACGTCGGGCTCGCCAGATTGAAATCCCACACCAGGGACGACTCGGACCCGGTGATGACGGCCGGGTCTCCGAGGATCATCTCCCCGTCCCCGCCTGTCACTCCGCGATTCTCGATCACGCCGGAGACCCGATCTCGCGTGGCGTAATCGAGGAAGTACTCGAGCACGAGATTGCCGTTGCAATCGAACATCTTGGCCTTCATGTGCTCGCTGTTCAGCAGATCCTTGAGACGGTGCCCCCTCCTCCCGGGCCAGCCGATGGCGTTTACTCCATACGTGTTGTCGTTGATGAAGACGCTCTGCTCGAAGGCGAAGTAGAGCGTGCCCCCACTCGTCGCCTCGTAGAGGATGCCGGCGAAATCGCCGCTCACCTGATCCTGCGTGTAGGTGATCCCGTTGATCACGTAAGGCGCCTCGACGACACCCGTGACGGGATCCCTGACGAAACCATCGACGACGGGCGCTTGCGCCCAGGCCGGGGAAGCCGTCACCAGCACTGCCGCAGCCATCACGAGGCCAACTGCCAATGGCATCCGTTGGCCGATACCATGCGATCCTCTTCGCATCAATTCCCTCCTCCCCCCCGAGGGGAAACCCCTCGTGCAGGACTCCGCAAAAAGATTCAACAAGGCGCGCCCGCGCATACGGCGCAAGGCACCTGAGCAACATATTCGTTATGAACTGAAAACGACCGATACCCGAACCTGCTGATGGCCACGAATGGTGCAGGCGCGACCCTCTTCTGATTGTAGGTTCTGAGGGAAGCGCCAAGTGTAGTCCCAGGGACCGCGGAGATCAACCAGCGACCTGACGAATTATCTTGCAAGCGCGCCAAGAGACGAAAATAGTTTGAACGATTCCTGCATTTTCCACTAAAGGCATCGTCCGGGTTGAGATCGTCGCGGGCCGTCGGTAGCCTTCCCGTACGTCAATCCCTCGAGTCTGTGTGACTCGGCTAAAATGGGCTGCACGTGGAACCGACGATCGACCCCGCAGTCACGTCCTGCTCGTCCTTTACATCCCTGTTGATTCTGCTGACCCTACTCCCCGCTACCGGGATGATCTTCAATTCCTCGTCTCTTGTGCTCGGGGTTCCCGTCTCCATTCTCTGGCTCAGCGGATGCTTCGTCGCGATGGCCGCTCTCACCGTCATCGGATACCTCACCGTTTTCCGACCCCATAGAGCGCGGATCGACGCCGAGCGGCCCGAGAAATGACCGCCGTCGTCATCACCGTCATCCTTATGTATGTCGGCGTGAGCATCGGCCTCGGGCTCCGGGCCCGGAGCATCCCGGGCCGGGGCGATCGCCGCTCTCCTTACAGGCCTGCTCGTCCTCGGCCTTCTCGAGACCCATCTCATCGACGTGAAACTTCCGCTAAGTTTCGGCCCCCCGGTGGCCGCCCTGCTCGCCCAGTGTCCCGTCTTTCTGCTGGGCAGCCGCCTCTATCCACCAAAGAAAAGAACGGGCCCTGCGCCGAGCGGATAGCCCGGCGAGGATCATCCTGGCCGCCTGGAAGTATCCGATGGGTAACCGAGGCGCTTGATCACGGAGTCCATCTCGGACTGCTGACTCTCCATCGACTCCACCAGCCGGAACTGAGAACGGCACCTGTCCAGGTTCTGGCCAGATCGATGCTTCTTGTAGTAGACGTCGCCTTCGACGTGATCGGTAAGGAAACGGACGCCGATGATGAACGACATGTAGAGACCCGAAAAGGCGAGCTGATCGATCTCGGCCGGCAGGAGGAAGCTCCCCGCCTCGGAGAGGTAGCCCTCTGCCACCGCCTCGAAGAGCCCGATCTCCATTCGTACTTTCGAGGCGTCCCTCGCGTCCTCCAATGCGGAAGGGGTCATGCTTCGTAGCATGTCGCCGAAGTCATGGACGGAGAGTCCCGGCATCACCGTGTCGAGATCGACGACGCAAGCGCACTCGCCGGTCTCCTCGTCGAAGAGGATGTTATTCAGCTTGCAATCGTAGTGGCTCACGCGGAGGGGAAGGCGGGCGAGTCGATCCGTCATCCACGCTCGATCGCGAGCGAAGGAGATCTCGGGTCCGACCTCACTGGCGCGGCCCGCCGGATCGGCCTTCACCGCCTCCTCGAGTTGACTCAGTCGATGGCCGAGGTCATGGAATCGAGGAATCGTCACGTGCAACCTGGCCGGGTCAAGGTCGTTGAGGACCCTCTGGAAAGCGCCGAAGGCTCGCGCCGCCGCTCGGACCTGGTCCGCCCCCTCCGCCCGATCCAGGCTCCGGGTCCCCTCCACGAAACGATACGTTCGCCAGTGCTCCCCCGCCTCGTCCCGATGCAGGTCCGTCCCGTCGTTCGCGGATACGATTCTCAACACATCTCGCCAGGGCGCCCCGCTCGCGGCGCGTAGATGATCGGTCACCAGACGGATGTTCTCCATGAGCCTCACGGGGTCTGAAAAGATGTGCCGGTTGATCCTCTGGTGAATGTACCGAACCTGCCCGTTCCCCTCCCGAAACGTGGACACCCACGTGTCGTGGATGTGTCCGCTCCCGTGGGGCGCAGCCTCCTGCCACTTGCCAGGAATCCGAAACGCCCTGGCAATCCGCTCGAGGTCCCCTGGCTCGCTCATGGATCCAGATCTCGATTCTCGGGGTTGGGAGTCAGGATCCGGCGAGATCCCGCGTCCCCCGGCAGTCGGGGTACCGGGAGCACCCGAGGAAGGGTCCGCGCCGGCCCTCACGGCGGCGCATCGGTGAGCTGCACCTGGGGCAGGAATCCACGCCCCCCGGCTTCGCCGTGGTTCCCGCGGTGAACGGTCCTGAAGCCATCGTCGCCCCGTAGTTGCACCAGTTACAGGACGACGTCGGTTCGGGCATCGATCCCTCGAGCAGGTCGAGGACCTCGGAGAGAAACCCGAGGAAGCCATCGAAGTTCTTCTCCATCTCGATCCAGGCCACATCCCCTTCGTAGGAGTGCCGCCCCACGGTCGGCTGGCTGAGCGCGGAGGGCTCGAAGCAGAGGAGGCCTATCTTCGAGATCGGCGAGAGGGCGAGAGGTGGCTCCTTGCCGGGCCGTGTCCTCTTGGAGGGGTTTTCGAGTCCATAGGCATAGGAGTTCAGCTGCCTCGCATAGAGATGGATGTAGTCGCTCTTCACCTTGGTCGTCTTGAAGTCCAGGACGCCCCAGCTCTTGTCCTCGAACTCGATCAGCGAGTCGAGCTTCCCGAGGAGGTAGCAAGACGACTCCTTCCCCGGTGGTCGTATCACATCGGACTCCACCCACCTCTCCCCACATCGGATGACTCCCGGCGGCAGGTCGGCCGACACCTCGCTCGTCGGCTTCCCCTCGTAAAGCTCCATCTGAAGCTCCTCGATCACCTTGAAGATTCTGGCCATTGGCATGCTCGGCTGTCGGATGCCGTGGACCACCTTCAGGTAGAAGCACCGCTTACACTGCTCCCAGAGAAAGGCGAAATCCGATGGACTCAATTTGAAGGTCGTCATTTTTTGGCCTTTCATCCCGCGACGGGAACGTACTGGCCCCCGTTCTTCTCGGCGAGCTC
>JAPUJT010000193.1 GCA_027296055.1 Planctomycetota bacterium
GAACCCCGTCGATCCCCCTTCACCGCGCGACTTCAGATCCTCCTCCCGAAGGCCCCCGCAGGAGAGAGTACGGGGGCGTGGGTCCGCGCGTTGATCCGGGGAGGGGCCGACTCGATACAGCTACGGCAGAAGGAGGCCACCGATCGAGAGTTCACCGAGATCGCCCGAGAAGTCCGAGGCGCCTGTGACGCCGGCGGGGCGATTTTCATCGTCAATGACAGGGTCGATGCGGCCCTGGCCTCCGAAGCCGATGGCGTCCACCTGGGCCAGGACGACATGGATCCCCGCGAGGCGCGCCATATTCTGGGGGACACTCCCCTGATCGGCGTCTCCTGTCATTCCGTCGACGAGGCGATCCAGGCGGAGGCCGCCGGGGCGGACTACATTGCGGTAGGCTGCATCTTCGCATCCCCGACCAAACCAGACCTCCGGCCCGTCGGACCGGAGCTGATCGCGGAGATCGCCCGAAGGGTACGAAGACCCCTGGTGGCGATCGGAGGAATTCGCCCCGAGAATGTCGCCCTCGTGATCCGGGCTGGAGCGCAGGCGGCAGCCGTCTCCTCGGCTATCCTGAGCTCGCCCGATCTCGAGGGGGCGACCCGACGCCTTCGAGAGGCCATCCCCGACCGTTGAAATCCCCACGCCTCCTGGAATCTGCTTCCGTCGTCAGCTCGCTGACCCTGCTCAGCCGGATCCTGGGAATGGTCCGGACGATGATCGCCGCCTCCATCTTCGGAAGCACCCTGGCCATGGACGCCTTCGTGATCGCCTTCACCGTGCCCAACCTGTTTCGACGTCTGTTCGGGGAGGGAGCGCTCTCGTCCGCTTTCGTGCCGGTCTACACTCGAACGCTCGAGCAGGACGGGAAGGCGAAGGCCCAGGTCCTCTTCAACAGTCTTCTCACTCGCGTGGGTCTGATACTGTTCGGGCTAACCCTGCTCGGGATCGGGGGCTGCTACTTGCTCGACTGGACTATCCATCATAGTCCCTCCCTGGTCCAGGCATTGAAGACTTCGGGCGACTACGACAAGGTACTCCTCACATCCGCTCTGCTGAGGATCCTGTTCCCCTACCTGTTCCTCGTCTGCGTCCTGGCTCTCCTGTCGGCTCTACTGAACTCGCTGGGTCATTTCGCCTCTCCCTCGCTGGCGCCGATCGTTCTCAACGTGTTCTGGATTGGCGGACTTGTCTGGCTCGCGCCCGTCTTCGGGGCCCGGCCGGACCAAATGATCATCGGGGTCGCGGTGGCTGTCCTGATCGGCGGCGTCGCGCAGGTCGCGACACAGATCCCCGCCATGCGTTCCCGCGGGATCGGGTTTCGACCTCACCTCGTAGGCGCCCCGCCGGAGATAGGCGAGATCCGCCGCCTGATGGTGCCGATGATCTTCGGAGCGGCGGTGATGCAGCTCAACATCCTCATCGACAGGGCGATCGCCGTGGGGATGGTGGCCGGGGATGGCGCGGTCTCGGCTCTCTACTACGGGGATCGACTGATACAGTTCCCCATGTCGCTGACGGGGATCGCCATCGCCGTCGCCGCCTTTCCGATACTGTCCAGGCACGTGGCCCGCGGCGAGATGAAGGAAGCGGCGGAAAAGGTGGCGGCAAGCTGCAAGGGAATCCTCGCCGTAACGCTGCCGGCGACCATCGGTCTCGCCATCCTCTCCATGCCTATCATCGAGCTGATCTACGAGCGCGGAGTCTTCGGGGCCGTAGACTCGGTCCGCACCGCCCGGGTCTTGATCCTTTACTCCCTCGGATTGTGGGCCTTTTCGGGTCAGCACGTCCTGGTACGCGCCTTCTACTCCCTGCGGATGCAGTCGGTGCCTGTGCGCGTGGCGACCGGGATGGTCGCGCTGAACCTCGTTCTGAACCTCTCCCTCGTGGGTCCCCTCCAGGAAGCAGGTCTGGCTCTGGCGACGGCGATCACCGGCGTGATCCAGTTCTGTCTCCTGCTGTTCTTGCTCCGGAGACGCCTCCCCGAGCTACGGGGCCTTGGTCTCCTCCCTTCCTTCTACCGCTCCCTCTCGATCTCGATCGTGATGGGAGTCGCCGTCTGGATCACCTTGGCCTACGGTTCCCCCGTGGGGAGCTCGACGTCGGCGCGCGCGCTGCGGGTCGTCATCCCCATGCTCGTCGGCATCGGCATCTACGCCGCCGCCTCCGCCTTGTTACGGACGCCCGAGTTCCTCACGGTGGCCAGCGCCATCCGCCGCCGCTTCAAGAAGTCCTGAATCGAACAGCAAAGCAAATTGTTCAGGAATGAGATGGGCGGGCGGGGCGGAGGAGGGAGAGACCGAAGAGGATCAGGGCCACCAGACCGAGGAAGATTCCCGCACAGACGAAGACGAAGGTCTCTACCGGCGCGCCGGTATCGAGCAGGGCGTGCAATGGGGACCGAGGATCGTAATGGATCAGGACCTCCTGGCCCACCGGAAACTCCTCCACGATCTGCAAGGCGTAGATCGGGGAGGCCCGAGCCCCCATGTACGAGATCTTGCTGGAGGTGTGCTCCACACCAGCGACCGAGTAGGTGTATCGGATCTCCGCCCAGCTCTCCCCCTGCATCGCGGTCCCCGACTCGATACTCGATTCGACGATCATCCCCGGAGCCGTGGGCCAACTCCTGGCGCGTGCGTAGGTCCTCCCCCTCACCCAGCCCCCGAAGAAAGAGAGTATCGCCAGCGCGACGAGGACGAGAAAACCCACTCGCGTCTTGCTCTTTTCCTTCACTGAATCATCCGGGGAGGGGGTCTTACCGAGCCGATGGAGCGCGGCGATGGGGACGGTTTCCCTCTTTCCGCTGACGAGGGCGGCGGGGGCTCCCCTTCCGGCCGCGTCGCTCCTCCATGAGCTGGCGGATCCTCATGGGCCTCTCGTGGGGCGGTAGTTTTTCCAGCTCCTTGCGGACATCTTCCGGCAGGGATTGGATGAACTTATCGACCCTGGCCCTCCGCGCCTTGTGATGCTTTCGGATCAGGGCCTCGATCCGAGCGCGGCGCGCCTTGGGAGGGAGAGCGAAGATCTCTTCGCGCTCCTTCTCGGGCAAGCGCGACAGCACCTGCTTGACGATGGATTCCCAGAGGCGCCTGAGCTGAGCTTGTTTCTCGACGGGGAAGTCCTTGAGCCGACGGGAACGCTTTCGCAGCCTCTCCCTCTCCTCAGGGGACAGGCGGCAAAACTTCTCCATCTTTCGCCGAAGCTCCTTGCGCTTCTCGAGAGGGAGAGACTTCCAGCGGCGGAGGCGATCAACCAGGCGGCTCTGATCCTCCTGGGAAAGACGCTGCCACCTGCGACGGCGCTCCATCTCGCGGGAGCGATCTTCCTTGGCGCCCTGCGGCATCGCCATGAGACTCGAGAAGACCAGCAGGATGGCGGCGGAGATGGACATTATCCCTGCTCCGATCCATTCAGGATCTCCGGAAGATCGGATTCCAGAAGGTCCATGTTCTCGATGACCTCTAGCGACTCGAGTATCTCGAGGTTGTCGAGCAGATCCCAGTTCGTCACGATCTCCTGGCGCTCCTCCGGGGACAGATCGGCGTCGATCCCCGTCCCGAAAGTTTGCCAGACGGCCAGCATGATCAAGAGGGCGGCGGCGATCCCGAACCCCAGGCGGACCCACCCGACCCTCCGCTCCCGGGACCGCGCTGCATGGATGATCTTCGAGGCACCCACGCTCGGAGATTCCGGGACGGTGTACGCGTCCAGGGCATTCCAGGTGAGCTTCTTCTCCTCGAGCACCTTGCTGCAGTTCTCGCATCCCGCGAGATGAGCCTCGACCTGTCCCCGCACTTCGGAGGTCAGTTCTCCATCCAGGTAAGGCTCCAGTTGCTCAAGGACTTCCGAACAATTCATGGCAACTCTCATGGCAACTCACAACTTACATGGTCAATCCGGGCCCAGATTGGCTTGCATCCCACCGTAATTACTAACCACTGTCCTCGGCAAAGGTTCCGGGCGATTTCCCGGACGATTTACCAGGCGAGGGACCGACAGGCGGAGGCACCTGCGTGTCCCCCCAGATCACCCATGACCCGCCTACATCCCCTTCCAGGGCCCCTTTCCGCTTCTCAGGTAGGGTAGAAGGCGCTCCTTGATCCGCTCCCGGGCGCGGCTCAGGAGAGATTTGACGGCCGGGATGGAGAGGCCCATCGCCTCGCCAATCTCCTGGTAGGCGAGACCCTGGTACTTGTTGAGCATCACGGCCATCTTCTGGCTGGCAGGGAGATCGTCCAGAATCTCCCGGATCACCAGCGAGAGCTCCTTCTTCTCCAGGAGTTCCCCCGGTTCCTTCACCCGGGGGTCTGCAATGCTGGGACCCGTCCCGTCCTCGGAGCCGACATCGAGCGACTGGGTGATCTTCCGGCCACGCATCTGGTTGAGACAGAGGTTCGTGGCGATGCGGTACAGCCAGGAGCGGAAGGACGGCTGGGGCCGCCAGGTCGCTCGGGCCCGGTAGACCCGAAGGAAAACCTCCTGCGTGAGATCCTGCAGATCGGCCGCTCGCCCCAGATACCTGAAGATCAACCGAGAGATCGGCCGCTCGTACTTGGACAGGAGCCGGGCGAAGGCCTCCTCATCGCCCGCCTGGACCCGGAGCATCAGGGAAACGTCCGGGTCTCCCTCCAAGGTGTTCCGCCTCCCGTGCCGGAGGCCCTCGTTCTCGATCCGGAGAAGAGGAGAGCCCCGTGAACCATCACCCCTCTCTCTTATCCCAAACGCTTGGGCGGACATCAAGCAGGCGGTTGCTCACGCGTTGACTGGGACCTCCCATGGGATAGGATGGCCCCCGACACCATGAACAGAGAAGCGAACTGGAGAGGAAGAATCCTACCCGCCCTTCTAGGGGCAGCCATCCTGCTCTTCGGCTTCTATGTGGTGAAGGGTCTCCTCACGTCGGAGGAGGACCGTATCCGCGCCGTTCTTCACAGCATGGCTGACGCAGCGGAGGAGGGGAAGATGCTCAAGCTGGCATCACACCTCACCAAAGATTTCGTGCTGGATCCGGATGAATGGTCGCGCGGAATGCTTCAGAGGGCTCTCTTCGGATATTTCCGCCGGGTGAAAGGCGAAGTTTCCTTTGTCTTGCGCGACATCGAGGTGGAGGTGATGGAGGACCGGGCCACGGCTACTCTCCGCGTCGGCATGGCGCAGGGGGGATCGCTCTCCGCGGGCCTGCGACCCGATAGGGCCTATTCGTTTCGCTGCCATTTCGTGAAGAAAGATGGGGAATGGAAAATCGAGCGGGCGGTGAAGGAAAATACAGAATGGTGAGGGTCCTCGTCCTATGAGACGGAGGCGCTTCCTGGCCGTGGCTGCCATCCTGGCCGTTGTGACGACGGTCTTCGCCATCGACATGCGCATCCTCACGTTGCCTTCGCTCGTTCGCCTGCGGATCGATCGAGGCTTGATAAGCACGTTCGGTTTTCGTGGTTCATTCAAGGACGCGACGGCAGATCTGGATGGAACCGTTCGGTTCAGAGATCTACAGCTCCAACATCCCGCCAATCTCTACTCGATCGAGTCGGAGGAAGTGGAAGCCCGCCTGAGCCTGTCGCAGTTCATGCTGGGCCGCACCTCCCAGAGCAGGATGACCTTCAGACGGGCTACCCTGGCGTGGAGCCACGAGTCAGGGGATGACTGGGACCTGCGCCCCTTCCTGCGTTTCTGCGAGAGTCTGATCGCGTCTCCGATCGCCAAATTCCGGATCGAAGACCTGACACTGATCCTCGAGGACCGAAACACCGACGAATCGTGGACGTTTCGGCTCGACCGTGTCGATGTGGACCTGCGGGGCGGAGGCGCGCGCTTGAGCGGCAGCTCCTCGCATTCCCCCTGGCGGGATCTCCGATTCGATCTGATCGCCGACCCGGCGAGGGGCGATCTCCACGGGGTCATCAAGGCGTTCAATCTACGCATTCGCCCACAGGACCTCCGGCTCCTCCCGGGCTGGGTGGCGGACGTGGTGCATCGCCTGAGGCCGCGTGGGACGCTCGATGTGGAAATTCATCTACGCGGGAAGGGACGCAGCGAGGTGAGAATTTTTCCCGCCAACCTCTCCCTACGCCCGGACGTGTTCCCCTATCCTCTTCGCAAGATCACCACGGGAATGCTCATCGCGGACGCTTCCGGCATCCGGATCGCCCGACCGCTGGAAGGTCGCTCGAACATGACTCGCTTCCAGGGCACCGGTCGATTGTCCCTGCAGGATCAACCCGGTGACGAGATGTTGGAGTTCTCGTGGACAGGGCTCCAGATGAACGAGACCCTGGCGGCGGCCCTACCGGATGACCTGGAGTGGGCCTGGCGTCGGGCTCGTCCGTCGGGGACGATCGACGGATCTCTCACGCTGAGGGACGTGGGAGCATCCTCGGGCTCGGTGGCGGCCAGGATCGTGATGGCTCCCCTGGATCTGGATCTGCCGATACCGGTCTCGCTACGGGGCGAGGCCCGACTGCGAGACACCCCCTCGGGTCTCGGGGGGAGCGTGGACCGGGTGCGCGTGGAAATCGCCCACCTTCCCCTGGGGGCTGTGTCCTCAGGCGATGTCATCATCGGCGCCAACGATCTTCGCATCCAGGATCTGCGCGGGTCCTCGCCGTCCGGCTCGTTTCGCGCCGGGTTTCGAGCCCAACGTGGATGGCCCTACGAGTGGAGCGGAGAGCTTCTCCTGAGCCGGGAAGACCTCGGCTCCGTGCTCCGGATGTTGACCGGGGGCCCCGGACCAGATGACGGCCGCTGGAATCTATGGCTTCGAGGAACCGGCCGCGAGGGAAGCAGCGATGGATCGGGAACGATCTGGCTCGAGGCCGAACATGGCCGTCAGATGCCGATACTTGGCGAGGTGTTTCCGCCTCGTCCGGGCGCGCCTTCCAGCGTCCGAGGGGAGCTCGTCCTCGGCGTCGGCAGGGGCGCAGTCCGGATCCTCAAGATCGCACTGGAGAGTGGAGCAGAAAGGGCCATCGGACAGGGTGAGATCCTACCCGGGGGGTGGGTCGAGATGGATCTCCTGCGGACGAAAGGGGACGGCCGCCCCAGCGCCCACCGGATCCGGATCGAGGGCAAGGCCGGATCTCTTCGGGTAAAGGTGCTGCGTCCGGTCTGGCGCGCGGCCGGTGGACCATGAGAGCTCGCTCCAGGGAAGAGATGCGGGAGCTCGATCGCCGAGCGCTCGAGGAGTTTGGCGTACCAGGTCTCGTCCTGATGGAGAACGCCGGGCTGCGCGCTGCCGACGCCATCGCTTCCTCGATGAGCGAGCGGTCGCTGAGTCGGGCGCTGATCTTCTGTGGCAAGGGGAACAACGGTGGGGACGGATACGTCGTCGCCCGCCACCTCTCCAATCGAGATGTGCCGGTGAAGGTCTGGAGGCTGGGAGGAGAGCCCCTCCCCGGCTCCGACGCGGCGGTCAATCAGGAGATCGTTCGACGGATGCGAATACCTATGGAGGAACCGGATGGTCCCTTCCCCGTGGACAAGGTCGCCCCTCTCCTGGGAAAGGAGGCGGCCGCCGTCGACGCCTTGCTCGGCACGGGCCTTTCGGGAGAGGTCCGGGAGCCGTACCGCGCCGCGATCGATGCCCTCAACGCCGGAGCCAGCCCGATCTTCGCGATCGATTGCCCATCCGGTCTCGACTGCAATACGGGGAGGATCCTTGGGGCCGCGGTACGGGCCGATCAGACGATCACCTTCGGCGCCTCGAAGATCGGGTTCTCGGTAGAGGAGGGTCCGGCGCACGTCGGCCGCTTGATCGTGGCGAACATCAGCATTCCGCGTGTCTTGATGGAGGAGGGAGGGGAATCGAAGTAGGCTAGATGATCACGAAGTTGCGACGCCAATGCGCAAACAAGTCGAAGTTCTTCTCGTCCTCGCGCGGGTCGGTGTAGAGGATGAGGAGGAAGAGGCGCCCGCCCTTCTTGACGATGTATCGCCGGGTCTTTATCCTCAGATCCCCCTGCTCCACCATGAAGGTCACTGCCCACTGCTCCCGATCGGTCTTCGAGACGGGATCGAACTCCAGCCAGGACTTCGCCGATTCCTTGTGGTAATCCTTCAGATCTTTCGTGTAGGCGGAGATCAGCTCCGCGAAGGAAATATCGGGGGCCTTCATCGAGACCACATGAATCCTGGGCGGGGTCCCGATGCGCATCGGCCCGACGAACCGGACCAGGTTTCCATCCTCCTCTTTCCGCCAACCTAGCGGAGGCCTGGCCTTGAACCTGAGGGGCACGTTCCTGTACTCCTTCGTGAGAAGGACCTGATCCTCCTGCTTCTTGATCTGCGCTAGCTTCTTGCGCGTGATCCCGATCACGTCTTCGAGAGACTTGCTGATGCGCCGGTACTGCTTTATGAACTCCTCACGGTCTCGATCTTCCGGGGTCCAGTCCCCCTTCTCGAGCACTTCGGTGGGAACGGACGTGCCCTTGGGATTGACGTAGACGATCTCCTCTTTCTTGATATCGTGCGTTCCCGAGAGACCGAACGGATTCTTCACCCTCACGCCCCAGTCGTGCTGCTCGATGATCCCGATCACCCTGTGGCCGTTCTTCATCAGGACAACGCCCTGCTGCTGCGGAGCGGCGGCCATCAGGAGTAGAAACACAGGCAGAAGTAGACCGATCCGGATCATGGCTAGCGGGGCCCTCCTCTCGTGGAAAGGATGGGGACGCCGAGCTTCTCGGATCGCATCGCCTCATCCAGGAAGGCCTTCAGCGCGGGATCCACATTTACCGGGGGAGGTAGCTCTGGTGGATCCTCCTTCGGAGGCCTCACCGGATCTTCCCTGGGAGGCTTCGCTGGATCTTCGTTCGGTGGACCCTTCTTGGTATCGCCCGGGTCGACCTTGCCCGGTAAGACGCCCGCGTCCTCGGCGTCCTTAGCATCGGGGGTCTTCACGTAGACCGGGAAATATTTCTGCAGCCCCAGTGTGACGATCTGCTTGGCCACGAAGGGCTGTATCCGTTTCGATACATTGGGCAAGTGCGCCACTCCCAGGACCCCGCCCAGCAGGACGACCAGCAACAAGAGCTTTCCCGATGAGGTGGCTCGCCGGGAGCGCGCTCGCCTACTGGAACGGGCCTTCCGTCTCGACTTCTTCTTCTCCCACGGCGGCGTGGGGGGGGCCTCCTCGGCGAAGAGGTTCTCCAGTTCTTCCTTGCTGTAAGGCGTGTCGAGATCGCGTGACTCCGCCGTCTTGTATTCCCGAACCGATTCGGTCGGGTCGGTGCTAGGACGCAAGGGGACCTTCGGCTCCCCGGGCTCCGCCTCTCCCCCCATGAACTCGCGGAACTCCTGATCCAGGATGGTGTCCGGCTCGGACGCCACATCCTGGGGATCCACCGGGGGAGGAATAGGGATCTCCTCCGTGCTGTAGGCGGAGATCGGCTTATCCTTGGGATCTGTGCTGCCGATAGGCTGCGTCATGGCGTTCCCGGTCACCGGGAACGCGTCGATCTCCAGCTCGGCCTCGCCCTTGGCAGGCGGTGTCGGAGTCTCGGCCGGCTCGACGATCTCGATGACCTCCGGTCGGTCCTGCAGTTCCGCCTTCGGGAGAGACTCTGGTTCCTCGGCAGGTGACGCCGGTTCGACGATCTCGATGACCTCGGGTTTGTCCTCCGGCTCCGCCTCCGCGGGGGAGGCCGGCTCCTCGGAGAGTTCGACCTTCTGGTCGGGCGGCGAAACCGGGCTACTCTCGTCCACCGCAAAGAGTTCGAGGAATTCCCGATCGTCGACTTCCGCTTCGGACTTCGGGCTCTCATCATCGGGCAAGTCCGAGAACCGCTGGTGCCCCGGAATGCGCTGCGTCGCCGCATCGGAGATTTCCCCCAACCCTTCCGGAAGCCCCTTGGGGAAGGCCGCCTTGATGGGCTCATCGGGAGGCGGTGGCTCCGCCGGCCCGGCCTGTGAAGAAACCGGGGGGGAGGCCGGGGCCGCCGGTTTTTTTTGCGCCGGCCGCGCCTTCACCCTCTTGACGGTCGCGACCTTCCGTCTCTTGGGCCCCCCGAACTTCTTCTCTCCTTCGGAGGAGGAGGGGATGTCGTCGTGAAAACCCTCTTTCTGGATCCGATGGCGATCGGGCCCTCCCTCCGGCTCCTTCTCCGGATGGAAGTCGAAGCCACCCGCAGCTTCAGGCCCCGGTTCCGGTGGCGGAGGCGCCTGCGGTCGCGGGGTCGGAGCTGGCGGCGGCGCGGCTTTCGGGGGAGGCGGGGGTGGAGGGGGAGGACGGACCGGGACAGGAGTCTTCTGAGCCGCCGGCCTCGCCGAGGACGGACCCCCTTTACCCTTTTCCGAGGACTTCGTCTCTCTTCTCATGATCTCGAGCCCCGTGTCCGTCTCGTCCGGACGGGGCATCAGAACGGCAAGATCGGCATCAATATCACCGAGTCCCTCGCTGGGCTCGGAGCCTCTCTCGAACTCGTCCGGCTGATCCGGAGGCTTGTCATCGGGTTTCATCGAGGCCATCTCATCCTGCGCCTTCCCGATTCAATTGTCCGATTCGAATGTCCGATTCGAATGTCCGACTCCCCGAAGGGAGACAAACCCAGAGGCCCCACAGTCTTGCGTGATCAGACCGCGGATTTTCCGAAGACGCCATCATCCTATCATGGCTGATCAGAGGTGTCAAAACGAAAGGTCGTGGGGCCCACCCACGCGCAGATTATCCGGGAGAGTGAACACCGGGCGGTGGGGACGTGATGCGAAAGCCCGTCGGATCGGCCTCGGATTCCGAGAGCTCGGGGATCAATTGCGGGGTCTGGACCCTCCCGGTCCGGAGCTCCGCCTGCCGGCTCACCCGGCCCTCCAGATATTCGAACAGTTCCGCGAGGGAAACCACGCCATCCTCATCGCTGTCGGCGCGTCCCTTCAGCCCCTCCAGAAGAAAGTAGGAGAAGATCCCGTTCTGGATGTCGTCCTGCTCGTTGGCCGACTGCCCCGCTCGCGCGCCGAGGAGCACCCATCGTCGTCGCTCCACGCTGGCCAGGCCCTCGATCGCCGACTCGGAGACCGGATCGCCCGTGAGACCCGGCAGGGGGTAGCAACGACCGTCCTCCTTTCCGAGAAACGAACAGTCGAAGATCGTCACGAGATTCGTGCAGGAGATCCGATCCAGCCAGCCCTCCAGCGTCTTCAGATCGATCCCCGTCGTATCCGGGTCATCCGGATCAAAATCCCACGGAAGGAGGTAGGGCTGCTTCCCCCACGATCCCCCGTTGCCGGCGAAATAGATGATCACCGTGTCCGGATACTCCGCCCTCTCCACAAGATAATTCTCCAGGGCGTCGAGGATCCCCTCCTTCGTGGCGTCCTCGTCGATCAGCAGCTTGCAGTTCTGCGGGATCACGTCGCCGAGCCCATCCTGGCAGAGAACCTCTCGCAAGGCCCTCGCATCCCGATCCGCGTATCCGATGTTCCGGATACTTCGGTAACGGTACTTCGTGACGCCGACGATGAGAGCCAGCGTCTTCGTCATCCCCCTGGAGAACTGCGGGCCATCCTGGAACCGGCGAAACTCTTGATGGAGATCGGCGTAGAGCTGAACGACCATTGTGCGCACGGCGAACGGACCGACGACGCTATCGATCTTCTCCCAGTTCTCCACACCGAGCGCCCCGGGGACGCGAACGATTCCGAAGAGCATCCATCCACGTTCCCAGTCATCAAGATCCCTATCGTGCGAGGGGGTGTAGGTCTGCTCCCACACCTTCCGACCCGTATGAACGCTCGTGATGGAGACTCTCACCTCCATCTCCACCCGGTATCTCTCATCGGCCACCCACCACGAAGGGATCCAGGCGTAGCCCCAGATGAGCAGGTTCGGGACGAACCATCCGGTCCTCTTCACGTAGGAAGCGCGGTAGCCACGTATCTCCACGTCGATCAGGAGATCGGCCCTCTGGTCCCAGGCGGCCTGGAACGGGTCGCTGCCCGGCACCTCCGGCAGCACGATCAAGTCCTCGAACAGGCTCTCCTGGTCGAGTGCGTCCTCCAGCTCCTCCCGGACGGACGCGATCGCGTGTCGATCCATCTCCACGGCCCACGAATCCGGCGCGCCCTCTCCATCCTGCGGCGTCGGATCGTAGGTGATGCGGAGCGGGGCGAGAGCGACTCGCAGCTCCATCGGAGAGGGCCCACGCGCGTGGATCTCCTGAACGATCGGATCCTCGTCGAACGGTCCCAGCTGATTCGATGCGCAGCCCGCCGCCAGCAGACACGCAAACGCGAATCGGAGAGAGAGATCCTGACTACTCATCCTGTTCCTGTCCCGGGGAGACCGCCGGCCTGGACGGAAGGGCAACGCGGAACCCCGTGAAGTCGGAGCGCCGGTACCGGAAATTGTCGCTTTCCTTGGGAGCGAGGTGCCACTCGGATCGCGCCATCGTCTCCGGCGCGATCATCGGGAGGAAGCAGGCCCCTTTCAGGACGGGTCGGCCGAGCTCGCCCGTCACCCACTCGCGGACGTTGCCCGCCATGTCCTGGCAACCGAAGGTGCTCCGATCGAACGATGAGGAGCCGACGGGCAGGGGCTCACCCGTGCCGATGTTGGCCCGTCCCTCGAGCCAGCCATCGCCCCAGGGGTATTTCAGCTTTCGGCCCTTCGATCGGTCCCAGGAGGCGGCCACCTCCCACTCTTCCTCCGTAGGAAGGCGGGCCCCAGCCAGATCGGGGTGAAGTCTGGAGAGCCAGGCGCAGTAGGCGACCGCTTCGTCGAAGCCTATCCCGACCACGGGGTAGCTCCCTCGCCCCTCGGGGGGCCTGCCATCCGGCCAGAACCTCGGGGCCCTCGCCTCCGAGTCTTTTGCCCGAAACTCATCGATGCGCCTCCAGCCCTCCTCGCTCCAGTACTCCTGCAGGTCGTAGCCACCCGCCTCCACGAAGAGCAGATATTCGTCGTTGGTGACCTCGAACTCCGAGATCTCCATTGCCCGGAGGGAGACTCTTCGGAGCGGGTTCGGGAATTCCGACGAGACTCTCCGGTTGATCTCCATCTCGGTGGTCCCCACCTCGTACTCGCCCGAGGGGACGGTCCTGGCCCGAAGGCCCCATGCCTCCCGGACGGCCAATCCGAGGGCCGGGATCTCCATCACCTCGGGAGGCTCGGCGGGACTTTCCCTGACCATCCCTTCCACCGCGGCCGGTGGTGCCGCTTCCTCCATGGCACTCTCCATGATGGATGGGGGGAATGGCGGCTCCCTGCCGATCTCCGACATCGGCGCGGCGCGATCCGCAGTACTCTCGGGGACCCAGGAGTGGGCGAAGACAGCCGCCGCCAGGCCGACAGTCAGGATCACCCCTATCGGTATCGTCCAGCTGCCGGAGGGGGCGGCCGGAAGAGGCCCGCCCAGCAGATCCCGGCCGAGCTTCACCCTCTCGATATCGAGGATCAGATCCGCCATGGAGGGATAGCGCGTCTCGATCTCCTTCTTCATCATCTTCTCGATGATGCCGCAGATCCCCGCCGGGAGGTCCGGGACGAGCTCGCGAAGAGACGGCGGCGGCTCCGAAATGTGCTTCCGCAAGATCACGACCGCCGAGTCTCCGGTGAATGGCCTCCGGCCCGTCGCCATGTGGTAGAAAGTGACGCCGAGCGAGTAGATGTCCGACCGATGATCCAGGACGTTTCCCTCGCACTGCTCAGGGGACATGTAGTGCGGGGTGCCAAGGACCTGACCTTCGCGAGTGACCTCGATGGAGTCTTCCGTCCCCCGGGCGAGCCCGAAGTCGGTCACTTTCAGATGCCCATCATGGGTGATCATGACATTGTCCGGCTTGATATCCCGGTGGATCACACCTTGTCGGTGCGCCACTTCCATCGCCCGGGCGGCCGCTTCCATCACTCGCAGCAGATCCTCCGCCGGGAGGCGGCCCTTCTCCTCCAGGACCTCCCGGAAGGATTGGCCATCGATGAACTCCATCTCGATGTACTGGTATCCCTGATCCTCCCCGACGTTGTAGACCTCGACGATGTTGGGGTGGCGTAGCTGTCCCGCCGAGCGCGCCTCCCGCAGGAATCGCTTCACCGCGTCCGGGGATCGGGAGAAGAGCTGGGGGAGGAGCTTGAGCGCCACGGTCTTCTTCAAGCTCAGCCGTCTTGCCCTGTAGACCGCGCCCATACCCCCTCTGCCCAGCAGCGAGGTGATCTCGCATCCCGCTATCACCTTTCCGATCAGGCCCTCCGGATCGTCGGGAGAGATCGGAACCGCCTTGAGGATCGCTGGATCCGCCACCGGGGCGCGGGTGACCGTCTCGTCGTCGGCGGCAGGCAGGCGCCGCGCGATCGTCGGGCCCTCCGAGAACGGGTCCCGCAGCGGCATCGGTCGGTCCCGTAGGATCGTCTCGGCTTCCAGGAACCTATCGTCGTTCGGGGCCCCGGTCACGGACGTGCCGGTGATCCCTCCGGCATCGCCGGAGAGGGACGTACCGCAGGACGGACATTGCTCGCGTACTTCACCGCCGGACTCGACCAGGCTATCGCACACCGGGCAGACCCGGATCCGCTCCGCCTGGTACTCGAGCCAGCGACTCGCCTCGTTCCGGGTCAGGACTCCCTGCTCCACCAGGATGGATGCAACGGAGGGCCGCTCCCCTCTCGTGGTGCGGTCCTCCCGCAGACGGAGGCATTTTTCGACCTCCTCCTGCGTGGCGAGTTGCTTCATCACGACGAGGCGCGCGAAGACCTCGTCATTCAGCCCCTCGCCCCCATCACCCTTGATCCTCCTCTCGGATCCCTGCTCTACCCTCTGCGTCATTCCCCTCTATGCCTCGACCAGGTGTTCCCCACTCCGGCCCCCCGCCGGCCTACTCATGATTTCAGGGCGAGAACCGTCTCACCCTCCTGTTGTCCGTGTCCGACACCAGCAGGAGCAATTTCCCGTTGATGTCCATGAAGGATGCCAGGCCCGTGGGTCCGTTCAGCTCCGCCATGGTGGCGGGCTGATCGTCCCCGTTGAAGCCTGTCGCTCCGAATATCCCCCCCACCGTCGTCACGAGCCCCGTCAGGGCATCGATGCGACGCACCCGGCTGCCGCCGCCTCCGTGGGTGTAGTAGATGTCGACCTGCCCCGGGCTGATGCTCGATGGTAGGAGAAGGATCTTCTCCGGGTGCGGCGCGGGCAGACGGAGGTCCCAGGCGTCGATGAACTCCCCCTCCGACATCGGGATCGCCGGGGGACGCCCGCCGGCTACGCTGTCGATGTTCCCCGGGAGAATCGTCACCTCGCTCGGCGTCCCCGGGAAGACCGTGTACGCGGGGCCGGCCGGGAGGTTGATCAGACGGACGCGCGAGAGGCCGTCCACGTACCCCGAGTCGATCACGTAGATGTGCCCGGCGGCGTCGAGGGCGATGGAGCGGGGCTCAGATATTTCCGCTGCCCCGATTTGCCCTGCATCCCCACCACTCGCAAAGTTCAGTCCCGAGCCTGCTACGCTAGAAACATTGCCATTTGTACCGTCGATCAAATGAATCTGCCGGGTGCCCTGATCGGCGAAGTAGATATCTCCGCTGGCATCGATCGCCAGGGCCACGGGGGTCATCAGGCCGTCACCCGGCCCCGCCAGGGTCTGTATCTCGTCGGCGCCAACAAGCACGCCCGCGATCGTCGTCGGCGCCCCGGAGAGGTTCACCGCGCGGAGTCTCGAGTTGCCCGTGTCGGCGATCACAAGGTTTCCGAAGAAGTCGAGCGCGATGTCGGCCGGGCTATTGATTCGCGAGTCGATCGCCGGCCCCCCGTCCCCCGAAAACCCCTTGCTCGTGGCGTCTCCAGCTATGGGGACGAGACGGTAGTCGAACCGGTCGAAGTGGTAGATCAGCTTGCCTCCATCGGCTACGAACATGTCTCCGGTGGATTCCGCCACGAGGGCGCGCGGATCGGAGATCCGGATCGGTGGCATGCCGATCGACGCCCCGACGATCGTGTCGATCTCGGCCGGGGAGATCGTCGTCGAGCCGAGCACGACATCGGACGAGGAGAGGTTGACCGCCCGCAGGTTCGCAGACTCCTGGATCAGGAGGATCCCGGAGCCGGCGATCCCGTCCCAGTAGATCCCCTCCGGATCCAGGATATCGGCCAGGATGGCCGGGCCCCCGTCTCCGTTGGAAAGTGAAATGCCCGTCCCCGCCACGGTATCGATGTTGCCGACATCGATCATCCCGCTTCCCAGCGCCAGGGGCGCCGGCCCTCCCGCGTATATCGCGCGGACCCGGTTCCCCGAGGCCACGAGGATCGGTCCCTCCGCGCTGGTCCCGCTGCGCGTAACGTCGGAGGCATCCACGGACCGCGGCGCCGGCAGGCAGGCCATGATGGCCGGTCCGGAATCCCCCAGACCGGTACAGACGCCCACACCCGCGATCGTCTGGATCACCCCGGCCAGAACGGTCTGCTGCGAGGCGGAGCCGAAGTAGATGTCGAGGGAGGCCGTCGGGGAGACGTTCACCAGCCGGAGCCGATTGTTTCCCGTGTCGGCAATATAGATGTTTCCGACCGCATCGAGGCTCACTCCCTCCGGGCGTGATAGACGGCCGGAGGTGGCGAGCACGCCGTCGTTGAAACCGAGGTTCCCGTCCCCCGCGACCCTCCCGATCGTGTCGGAGAGTACACTCACCACTCCGATCTGGATGGTCGAGGTCTGGACATTGATCATGCGGATCGCATGGTTCCCCGTATCAGCTACGTAGATGTTCCCCGAGCCGTCCAGCGCCAGCGCCCGGGGAGAGTCGAGCTCCCCGCTCGTGGGAAAGACGCCACCCGTTCCGCCGGGAGTGCCCGTCCCGGCGATCGTCTCGATCTCTCCCGGGGAGATCGTGATCGTGTTCGGCGCCTGGTAGATCAAGACGTCGGTGGCGCCCAGGTTGGCGAACCGTATCGAATGGTTCCCCGTGTCGGCGATGTAAACGTTGCCGTTGATGTCGACCGCCAACCCTCCCGGGTCCTCCAGGACGGCCTGGTCGGCCGGCCCCCCATCCCCCGCCAGGCCGCTGAAGCCGCTGGTCCCCGCCAGCGTCGTTACGGCGCCCGTGGCGAGATCGACGTTCACGACCCGGTCGTTTCCGGCGTCCGTGATCATGACCTCGCCGGAGACGAGCAGCTCGGGAGGTCCTGCCGCAACCTTCCCCGCCCCGACCAGGAGGATCTTCGTCCCCGCGTACGGCTCCAGATCGCTCCCCGGCGTGATCCGGCCGACCGTGTCCGCCGGGATCGAGATGCCGGAGCGCACGAAGTCGCTGCCCGAGAGATTCACGACGCGGACGTCGTCGAGCATCGTGACGTAGATGCTTCCGCTCGCGTCGACACCGAGGCAGTCGCCCACGAGGGGGGAGGTGAAGTCGAACTGCGCCTGCAGGCGAGGGACCCCCACGCCACCGAACCCCATCGTCCCGTCCCCGGCGACGGTGGACAGGAAGCCCGCCCCCGTGACCATCCGGATCCGATTCCAGGAGGTGAGATAGAGCCCCGCCCCGTCCGGGGCGATCCCCTTGATCACTCCCAGGTCGGCCTGCGTGGCCTGGATCCCATCGGCGAACTCGACCCCTCCGCCGGCGACGGTGGTCACCGTATCGGGAAGGACCGATACGCCCAGGATCATGATCGCCGAGCCCGACAGGTTGATCGCCCGGATCACATCCGCCGTCCCCAGCCGGCTCACGGTGTAGAGCCCCCCCGCGCCATCGATCGCCAGCATGGATGGCTCGGGGATCACCGCGCTCGTCGCCGGCGTCGCGTCGACGGGCGCGCCCGACGTCCCATCGCCGGCAACGGTGCGAATCTCATCGGTGAGGCGATCCCAGAGCCGGATCCGGTGGTTGTTGAAGTCGGCAATGTACAGGTCGCCGCCGCTGTCGATGGCGAGCCCCTTCGGGCCGTTCAGCCAGGCGGTCGCCCTCGGCCCATCCACCCAGCCGGGCAAGCCGGTGCCGATCTCGGTCGTCAGGAACCCGGAGAAATCGACCCGGCAGATGCGGTGGTTGTTCGTGTCGGAAAAGAGGATGTCCCCGTTGGTGTCGATCACCACCGCGCTGGGTCCGTTCAACTTCGCGTCGGGTCCCGCCAGGCCGTCCCCGTTGAATCCCGCGAACCCCGTGCCCGCCAGGACCTCCACGGAGCCGTCGGCGTCTTTCTTGCGGACGACCCGATGGCCGGTGATGTCGCAGAGGATCAGGTCATTGCCGATCTCCAGGGTGGGTCCGACGAGGGCGTTGGCGCGGATCCCTCCTCCGAGGACCGTGGTGATCCAGACGATGTAATTGTTGAGGAGATCGAACGAGAACACGGTCGGGTTCCCCCACCGTCCCTGCATGACCCCCCTCGGGGTGAGTCGAAGCGCCAGATCGGTGCGCGAGATGTTCTGACAGCCGATGTCCTGAAACGAGTCCCATTCGAAGGAATGCAGCTCGCCGGTCGGGGAGCTGGAGAGAGCGAGGAGCTGTCCCGCCGGAACGGTAGGGGCGCTCCACTGGCTCCCCCCGTCCGTGGAGAGCTCCACCGTGACGTCGGCGGGATCCGACTCCGCGTCGACGAGGGAGAATTCGATGGTGATCTTGTCGTACGGGTTGCCGATGACCTGCGGAGTCCGGACCTCCGACAGTCGGTTGGGCTTCCCCCCGCCGCCGCCGCCGCCGCCGGCGAGGTTGACACCCACGGCGATGCCCGTGACGGCAGCCCCGCATCCGACGAGGAGACCGATCAAGCCCATGAAGCCAATGGTGGCCAGGAGGGAGAGATGTCTGGTGCTCACGACGCTCGACCAGCTTTCCAGCCGCCGCGACTCGCAATCAGGGCGCGAACGCTCGCGGCGGATGACCCCGCTGGATGATGGCAGCACGAGAGCGGGTCCGAAGTGGACCGTTGGAAGCGCTCCGATGGGGATCCCCCCTGTGGCCCCAGGAGATTTCGGCTCAACGTACCGCTCACGCGAGCGGGGCTCTAACTAGACGTTCTAACTAGAGACGATGAAATCCTCTCGGGGTCCCTCTCAAACACACCGGTGGTCCCGATACCGGTGAGCTTCCCGTCCCCGTTTCTCAGCAGGTCTCGGTCTCGCCTCTCTCTCCCCCTTATTCGTCCTCAAGGGTCCCCTCGTGGTGGAGAGGCAAGAGACAAGCCCTACCGATTATCCGAGTAGGGTCTACAGCTCATTTGCGGAGCGTCAATAAGGCTACCACACCTCCAAAGGCAAGTCAAGAAAGGGGCGATATGAGGCGTTTCGCGGCCTTCTAGCTTGCCGGACCGATCCGGATCGGATATAGGATCCTTGGAACAAACTGGGTCCAAGGGGATCGAAATACCTTCGATCTCATCTCCGCTGGCAACCCGAGACGGCGCAAACGACCGCCCCACGCCTCCCGCATGGGCGCTCCGCTGCCGGTCCGCGCCTGAATGTAGAAGGAGGAATCGGCATGGGTCGTAAGAGAGGAATTCGAGAGCGTCGGAGACGGTTGCGTGACGGCCGGCTGGGCATTCGGATCGCGCTGGCCATTCTGTGGCTCGCGACCGGAGGGTGCGGCGCGGCGACCACGATCGTCTACCTGGCGGGGGGTTTCGGCTCCCCCGGGGGAGACGGGGGTCGGGGCGCCCTGGGGTTGGAGTCTGCCGGGTATGTCGACACCAATGGCAACGGGATCGTGGACGAGGGGGATCTGGTCTCTCTCCTCTTCGATCGAGACATCATCGTGGACGGAACCCCACCTGCCGGCGACGCCCTCCGGGTCGATCCAGCGGGCGGCTTCGGTCCGGGAGCGACCCTCGTAGCCGGGCCGAACGCCGGGCAGGCGATCATCGTCCTGGACGCCGGGGCGAGTCTAGAGCCCAACGGCGAATACGGGATCGATCTCGCCTCCTCCGGCATCAACCTCACGGAGGGACAGATCGCCATCACGTACGGCGGGGGCGAACCTCTTCGCGCGAGAGCCGAGGCACTGGACCTGGAAGGCGAGATGGCCCCGCGCATCGCCTCCGTCGCTTTCATCGACGCGGATTCCGATTGCGCCGCAAGCGAGGGTGACCGACTCGTCGTCCGGTTCACGAGAGCGGTGACCATCCTCGCCGGCGATCCGAACGAGGCGTTCGATCTCCAGGTCGCCGGCGACTCCTTCGGCACCGGGCCTTCTCTGGCGCTGATCGGAACGCTGGTGGATGTCGCCTGCGCATCCATCCAGCTTGGCGCGAGCCCCGTGCTCACCTTCCACGGGGCATACCAGGCATCCGGCTCGGTCGCCGGATCGCCAAGCGGTCTCGACGTGATCCCATCCCCGGGTCGCGTGGTGGATGCGGCCTTTCCCTTCATCAATGGGACCCGGGCGCTCCCCCCGGGGATCGACCTGGTCGCCCTTTCATTCTCTGGCCGGGAGTTCGATGGAGGCGCCAAGGGGGACCTGCTCGGCCATGCGGCGGCCGCCGCGGACGTGGACGGCGACGGGTATGTAGACGTGGTCTTCGGGGCGCCCGGACATGACGAGCCGACCGCGGCGGACTCCGGGGCGGCGTACCTCTTCCTCGGGACAGCTTCGGGGCTCTCTTCCACGGCCGATCGGCAAATCCTTGGAGAGCCGGGGGCCGAATTCGGCCGCTCGATCGCTCTGGCCGGCGACGTGAACGGGGACGGCCTCGTCGATCTCGTGATCGGAGCGCCTGGCTTCGATCCGGACGGTGCCTCGCCACGAGAAGGAAAGGTCTACCTGCACCGGGGCGACAGGAACCTCGGTGTCCTGCCGTCGGCCACGTGGACCGCCGAGGGCAAGGCCTCCCTGCAAACAAATTTCGGCTGGTCGGTGGCCTCAGGGGACTGCAACGGCGACACCTTCCCCGACATCTTCGTCGGGGCCCCCGGAAGCGGCATCGTTCTGGGAGGGACGGGGGCGGTCTTCGCGTTCTACGGAGATGGATCCGGCCTACCGGCCGTGGCGAGCTGGTCCAAGTCCTACGGCAGCCTCTACTGCGGTGAGGACTTCGGTTATTCCCTCTCATGCGGAGACGCGAACGGGGACGGCTACGATGACCTGCTCGTCGGCGCCCCCGGAGAAGGATGTCGGTTTCCCCGGACAGCGGGTGACGTTCGCCTCTTTCTCGGTGGACCCGGCGGGCTCGAGGCCGACCCATCCTGGAGGGTGACGGGCCTGCAGGAGAGCGACCGGTTCGGCGAGGCGGTCGCGATCGCGAATCTGAGCCCGGACCCGTACGCAGATGTGATCGTGGGGGCGCCGGAGTTCGACACGCTGACGGCGACCCAGGCGGGAAGGGTCTATCTCTTTCCCGGCAGCGCCAACGGACCGACGGCCTATCACACATGGAGGTCGTCCGGAGAGAATCTGGAAGCCGCCCGCTTCGGCGCCGCCCTGGCGGCCGTGGGCGACGTCGACGGGGATGGGCTCGGAGATCTGCTTGTGGGGGCCCCCGCCGTCAGCGATGCGGGACAGGTCTTCCTCTTCCTGGGCGGCCCGGTGGGTCAGGAGCCGATGGCGGTGCGGATCGATTCCAGAGAGCCGGGGTCGGGGTTCGGCGCCTTCGTCGGAGGGGCCACCGACTTGATCGGCGCTGACGGCCGCGCACAGCTCATCGTCGGGTCGCCGCGGTTCGATGGCCTGGCCGCAGAGGCGGGCAGGGCCTCTCTCTACCGGATCTGCTTCCCCTGATCAATGACCGCCATTGCCGGTCATTGATCGTCATCTCCCGGGGATCCGTATCACATCCGATACGCAGACGAGCTCGGGTCGGCCGACCACCTTCCCTCGAAAGTGGAAGCGCCGGCCCCTTGCTCCATCCGGGGGAAGGCGAGTCGTGGCGAGGTAGATCCCCCGGCTTCCGTTCCAGGCACGAGCCTGCAGAGGCGCCCCTACCCTTCTCCCCTTCCCGGAATCACCACTGTAAATGGCGAGATGGATCGAGGAGCCTTCGGGGATGTTCACTGCGCGGACGCGCAGACCCACCTCCTCCCCGCGGGGCGCCGTACCCGCGAGAGGTCTCAGCGATCCGGAGTCGACCCAGAGGGCGTCGAACACCGCCCCCTCATGCGTCGCCCCCCCGATGTAGGCAGGCTGGCTGAACTCCGCCTGCCACTCCATCGGGTGGGACCACATCGACAGATCGTAGGCCGGGCGACGGATCGGGATCGATTCCCGCATCGGGTGTCGATACTTGGGCCCCCGCGGCCCCTCGGGGAGGAGGAGACCCACCGCCTTTCGCAGGAGCCAGACCTGCCACGGTAGGGCGATCTTCATCAGCCCGAGGGCCTTGTCGATGAGGTCGGGACAGTCCCCAGGTCTCCCGAAGTGTCCCGGCCAGTCCAGCCACGGCTCATGATCCTCCATCTCGATCAGCGAGTAGACTTCCTCCCGTCCATTTCCCCAGACCTCGGCCCCTTCAGGGCACAGCCGCACGTCGGCAGAGGTATAGTCGCACGCCTGGGTCTTCGCCCACTCCCCCGTGCGGCTTCTTGCCTTCTCCTCCATTCCCGTGAAGCAGGGAATGATCCCCTCGTGAACGTGACAGCCATGCCCCCCCTCCGCCACGAACACGACCGGCCGCCCGTCCTCGAACCTTCCCTCCTCTCGCAGTCGCTCGTAGCGCATCCCCTCCCCGTAATAATGGATCGATGTGCCGATCCATGCGGGGGTCCATTCGTCCGCGTCCGACTCGCCCCACCCCCACCCGTCCCGATCGTCGAGACTCTTCGCCGATCGCTCCCAGATGATCTGGAAGAACTCCCAGTCGCCCTGGTGATGCGTCGCATCCTCAATCAGGTCATCGAGCCAGTTGACATCGGGGAGGCTGGCCTGGCTGGAGAGGTAGAAGAGCCAGTACTGGATCACGATCCGCTCCCCGAGGAACTCGTCCCTGTCTCCCTGGACGAGGAGTCTCTTCTGCCGGAAGTAGACGGCGCTTCCAGGTCTCTGGATCCGATCGACCTCCGCCGGGTGTGCGAGAATCTCGGTGAAGTCGAGCCGGTGATCGCTCGTGTGGAAGAACGGATCGAGATCACGATTCAGCCTGTAGATCCCGTCGGGTTCATGCGGGCGTAGTAACCTCCCCTCCCCGTCGAGAAGGAGGACGGAGCGATGCCGGAGCGCCCTCTCCACGGGGATCGGCCGGTACGGGTCGTCGATCGTCTGGTACAGGATCGGCGCGCCCCTCTCCGCCAGGATCCGGCCGAGCCCCCTCCAGGACTCCGATCCGACCCATCCGGGTCCCGGTATCTGCTGCCGCGTCTGGACGGTGTTCGTGAAGTCCTGTTCCACGGAGATGAACTTGATCCTCAGGTCTCCTGCCCTGAGGCTCTCGAAGGGCCCCCCTACGGCGCCGACGTCGATACGCATCCCGGTGTTCAGGTTCCAGTCTCGAAAAGTCTTGCGGAACTCCTCGGGCTCGAGCTCTCCGTGGAAGAGACGGATCGCCTCGCGGCCGATCACGGCAGCGAGGTCGGCCGCCTGGAGGAGGCGATCGAGGAACTCGCCTCCGAGATCCGCCTCCCGGGTCCGACTCTGCGCGGCCGTACGGCCCGGCTTCGACAGGATCAGATCTTTCTCCTTCCCCGACCGGTAAGCTGGGTAGGCCACGAAGGGCATGTACGGATTGTCCGGGACGACGAGACCCCGGTCGTAGGCGTTGGCCAGGACGATGGAGTAATAGACGGCAATCCCGTCCTCCAGATCGGCCACGCCGAAGGGGAGGGCCGCCTTACCGAGCTTCCAGCGGAATCCATCCCCATACGTCGCCTCGTACGATCGGTAGACGAGGTCTTCCAGCGTGCGCTCGAGCTCGACGGAATCTCTGCCGAGGCGATGCTCGTGGAACCACTCACGGAAATCGAGGTCGAAGTTGCGCATCTCGATCATGAACCGAGCGGCAATCGTTGCGGCGCGGACCAGGTTGACCACGACCTTTGCTGGCAGAGGGAGCGCGGCGGTGGCGACGCTCACGGGGAGACCGCCGCTCCCCTGTCGGGTCCGATCGATCACCTCGGCGGCGCGCCTCACGCCGAAGGCGAGCATCTTCTCCGTCGTGACGGTGGAGATGGTCCGCTCGAGGAACTCGGTCCACGACTCGGACGAATCGTCCACCTGGAACCTGCTGAAGTAGTGCTTGGCCACCCAGGAGTCCTGATGCGCCTCCACGATCCGGTGGAGACCCCCGAACCGTCCCGTCATGATGCCCTGGACGAAGGGGCTCCGGGTCGCCAGCTTGATCTTTCGATCCATCGGAGACCTCGTCGCCTGCTGTCCCTTGCCCGACTGCTCGAAGAGGAGCCGGCCGAGATCCCCTAGCTGACCGTCGTCCGAGCGGATCGAAGGGTCGTTCCAGTCGCCGGTGATCGAGTTCGTGTACCGGTGCAGGAGGGCGTCGGAGCAGATGTGGCTGATGTGCCCGAGCGCCACGGCGAGGTAGCGGAAGGCGAGCTTCCTCTGGAATGAGGTCTTCCTCCTCCTCTTCCTCGGAATCCCCTTCCATTTCTCCAGATATTCCCGCGCCCGCAGGACCATCGCCGTCGCCAGACTTGCCGGACGGTGGACGTGCGCCAGCTCCGATGCAATCGCCGCCGGGGGGGAGATATAGGCGGCATAGTCCCCCAGGTCGGGCAGGATGGCGCCGAAGTAGAGGTGCTCGCTCAGGCCCCCGTCGAATCCGAAGAAGGCGGGATGCTCCTCCAGAGACTTCGCGGAGCTTCGGGCCCAGTGCTCTTCGAGCTTTCCCGAGCCGTTCCGGTAAATTCTCGGGATGCGATTCTCCACCGCGACGAGAGGCGGGGCGCGCAGACACTCCGCCGAATCGGGGGCCTCCAGCATCAGCCGAAGGGCCATCTCGCGTGCGACGAGCCAGTGGGCCAGAGGGCCTGGCATGCGGTCACCTCCACAAAAGGCGCGGAGCGGAGGCTATCCAGTATCGCAGGAGAGCAATACGGCCTTGATTCTATCTCGTGTGGTTATCGGCGCCAGGTGAGCGGAACGATGAGGATCAGGACACTGTAGAACTCGAGGCGACCGAGCAGCATGCAGAGCGAAAGAACCCACTTCCCGGCGTCGGGGACCCAGGAGTAGTTCTGAGCGGGACCGACGCCGCCGAGGCCGGGACCGATGTTGCCGAGCGTGGCGATCACGGATGTGACGGCGGTTTCCGTCTCTCGACCCGCCAGATCGTGTCCACCCACTCCACCCATCAAGGTGGCCATGATCACGCTCGCGATCGCGAAGGTGAAGACATAGAGGACCAGGATGCCCAGAATGCCTGCCATCGCCGACTCCTCGACCGTATGCTTCCCGAAGCGAAGTGCTATCACGGCCCGGGGACGGACGAGACGCTTCAACTCACGCCACGCGAACTTCCAGAGTAGTATGATCCGGATTACCTTGAGCCCTCCGCCGGTCGAGCCGGCACAGGCCCCCATCACCATCAGGAGCAGCAGCATGATGCGCGCCAGGTTCGGCCATACGTCGAAGTCCGTGACCGTGTACCCGGTCGTCGTCGAGATCGCGACCACCGTGAACGCCGACTCGCGAACCACCTTCCCCAGGTCCTGCCCCCTACCCGTCAGCGTCATCAGGGCGATGATGGCGGTGGCCACCAGACAGATCGCGAAGTAGGCTCGGAACTCTGCGTCCTGGAAGAAGGACCGGAAGCTGCCCGTCATCAGCTTGAAGTGCAGCACGAAGCTGATCCCCGCGAGGAACATGAATGCGGTGATCACCCACTGGATGTAGGCGGATTCGTTCCCGATGCTTGCATTCTTCGTGGAGAACCCTCCCGTGGCCACCGTGCCGAACGCGTGGCAGATGGAATCGAAGAGCGGCATGTCCCCGAAGATGAGCAGGGCCACCTGCGAGAAAGTGAGCAGCAGGTAGACCTTCCAGAGGAGCTTCGCCGTCTCTGCGATCCGGGGGCGAAGCTTCTCCCCCTTGATGCCCGGCATCTCGGCCATGAAGAGCTGAAACCCACCGGCGCCGAGTGACGGGAGGACGGCCACCGAGAGGACGACGATCCCCATGCCGCCGAACCAGTGCGTGAGGCTGCGCCAGAACAGGATCCCCTTCGGCACCCTCTCGATTTCGATCAGGATGGTTGCCCCGGTCGTGGTGAACCCGCTCATCGTCTCGAAGAAGGCGTCGGTGTACGTCGTGGTGACCCCGGAGAGGTAGAAGGGGAGGGCACCGAGGAGCGCCAGGGATATCCAGCCGAAGGTGACGACGGCGAACGCCTCCCGATTTCCGAAACGCTCCTCCCCCCCCCTCCGGGGGACGTAGCGGAGGAGCACGCCGGCAACGAACGTGATCAGCACCGAGGCGATGAGGGCCCGTGTCTCCTTCCACTCGCCCTCCTGCCACAGCGCGACGCCCAGGGTCACGAGCAGACCGAGACACAAGATCAGGATCATGTTCCCCAGGACTCGAAGAACAAGGCGGTGTCTCATAAGCTGCTACGAATTCGGCAGGTTAGATGGCGAAAAGCTTCTTCCGGGAGAAGAGGATCTCGACCTTGGGAATCGCCTCGGGGAGAGCGAAGACGATCAGCCTCTGGTTGGGCTCGATGATCGTCTCCCCATCGGGTATCACGGCCTCTCCATCCCGGAAGACGGCCCCCACGATCGCACCCTTCGGAATCTTCAGATTCTTGAGAGGCTTTCCCACCGAGCCGGAGTGGGGTTCGGCGACCAGCTCGATCGCCTCCCCCTCCCGCTCGTGGAACTTCACCACGGAGAGAATTCGGCCACGACGCAGGTGCTGGAGGATTGCGCTGACTGTGACGAGGCGAGGGTTGATGATGATGTCGAGGCCGATCGAGTCGAGGATCGGGACGTAGTCGGGCTGCTGGGTGAGGACGATGGCCCGCTTCGCACCGTGCTTCTTGGCAAGCAGGCTCGACATCACGTTGGATTCTTCGTCGGAGCCCAGGGCGAGGAAGTAGTCGGCCGTCTGGATGTCCGCCTCCCAGAGGAGGTCGAGGTCGGTCGCCTGCCCCCGGAGAACGAGCGCCTGAAAGAGCTGAGAAGAAGCGGCGGCCGCCTTTTCCTCGTCAGGCTCGATCACCACCATCTTGTCGAGGATACCTTCCAGGCGAGTCGCGACCTTGATCCCGAGCCGCCCTGCTCCGTAGAGGACCGCCTTCTCGGCGGGCCTTTCCTCCAGATTGAGGAGCACAAGGAACCGGGAGAGAGATGTCTTGGGAAGCAAGACCAGTATCCGGTCGCCGGCGTAGAACCGATCCTTCCCGGACGGAATGAGAAACTCCTCCCCCCGCGAGATGCCCACGACGACGAACGGAAACCCCTCCATCAGGGGCTTGACCTGGTGGAGGTATTTCCCCGTGAGTTTCGAATCCGCAGCGACATCGAAGGCGCGCAGCAGGAGACGCCCGTCGGCAAAATCGGCGACCTCGGTCGTCCCCGGCACCTCGATGAGCTTGAGGATAGACTCGACGACCAACCCCTCCGGGTTGATCATCCGGTCGATGTGAAAGTCCTTCTGGAGCGAGGAGTATTCGGGGTTTCGCACCCGGGCGATCTTCGTCTCCACGCCCCTCTGGTGGGCGAGGAGGCAGACCGTCATGTTGAGCGTGTCGCTCTCCGTGACGGCGATCACCATCTGGGACTCCTTCATGCCCGCCTGCTCGAGCACGCTGGGGGAGCCCCCGTCTCCCTGGACGGCGTAGATGTCGAGGCGATCGGAGAGTCGGCGGACGATGTCCTGCTTCTCCTCGATGACCGCGATGTCATGGCCTTCCAGCGATAGCTGGCTCGCAAGATTCGAGCCCACCACTCCGGCGCCAACGACCAGGATTCGCATGACGGATTCCCAAAATGAAAAAGGGGTCCGTGTAGACCCCAGGCAACGTCCTGGAATACAATAGCATGCCCCCCGACAGGGGGCAAGATGGTCGGAACTTGGCGGCAAACTTCCGGTCTCTTTCTTCGTCTCATCTTATAGCGATAGGAGCTCGGGAGGTTGTCTCAGGACGGCGGGGAAATCGCCAAGGGAAGGGTCATGAGAGCTGCAAGAAGACCGGCAACGATTATCTCTGCCATGGTGCTCCTCGGGTGGATCCTCTCGGGCTGCGGCGGGAGTAGCGGAGGGGAGAGCCGGCGTGGGGGCGTCGCTCCACCTGCGAATCACCTCCTGATCAACGAGGTCTTCACGGGAGAGCCCGACTTCGTGGAGATCTACAATCCTCGACCGTCCCCGATCAGTCTGACGGGCTGGACGATCCGCTTCTACGACACGGGAATCCTGATCGGGACCTACTCGTTCGTCGGGGGGACGGCCCTCGGTCAGAATGCCGCCCTCGTCCTGCAGGAAGGGTCGGGAATCGACAATCCGCCGGGGGAGTTCTTCCTGGGCTTCGATCTCCCATGGGCCGCGACATTCCCCCTCGAGGTGGTCCTCCTGGGCGAGGCGGGCATGCCGACCGACTACATCGCGGTGAACACGGATGGGCGGCAGCCTAACCTGCCCTTGCAGGATGAGTTCACAGGCTCGGTGGTGCAGACGCCTCAGGAAAACGATATCTGCCGGAAGGGCCGGGAGGACAAAGACATCGCCTCGGACTTCCGCGTCGAGGCGAGTCCGGGAACTCCCGGCCTGGCAAATCCGGGTCAGGGAGGCACTGTGTTCGTGGTCACCCCCTCCCTCCCCGAGGCCTTCTTTGATCTGACCGCGCTGGACAACAACCTGAACCTCTTCTACTCCTTCGCCCTGAGCGCCGAGGGAGGGACTCCCCCCTATCACTGGAAGATCGTCTCCGGAAGCCTTCCCTCCGGCCTCGCCCTGGATCCGATCACGGGAATCATCAGCGGGGATCCGGACCAGGCGGGCATTGCGGATATCACCATCCGGGCCACGGACTCCTTCACGACCCCTCGCTCGGGCTTTCGGAATCTCCAGCTGATCGCGAGCGACATCGAGGAAGGCAGCACCGCGGGAGTCCTTCTCAACGAAGTGGGGACGGAGCAGGGCGGCTACGCGGAGATCCTGAATCCTCCGAGTAGCGGCGGGGTGATCGACCTCGGGGGCTGGAGGGTCCAGGTGATCAACGACCCGGGATTCGTCGTAGACTACGTGATCCCATCCCCCACCCTGGTGGGCGAGGGCAAGGTCCTCGTCATCCGGGAGGGACATGGCGCTGCAGGAGGGGGGCTCATCCACGCAGGAGTGCAGTTTCCGTGGGGAACGCCGGGGCGAGGCGCCGCCGCGCTATTCGACCCCTTCGGGTTCGCCGTGGACTACCTCAACTGGAACAACCCTTTCGCTCCGCAGCAGCCCCTCGGCGTCAACTGGATCGGAAGCGTGGATGCTCCCGGGCCGGGGCAGGCGCTGTGGAGGAACATGCTTTCCGATGGCGACTCGCCGATAGATTGGAGTGTTTCGAGCGCTGGCGGAGGCACTCCGGGGCTCCTAAATCCGGGGCAGTAAGGCGGGACGCCTGGGCCGACAAACCCCCTCATCCCAATGAGTTGCGGCATTCTGGCCCGCCGATTTTGCGGTTGCAACGGATCCACTCCCCTGCTAAACTTGCCCGAATTACAACCCTGCCGAGGAGACTGCCGTGATTCAAGAGATGGTGATGGAAGCCTGCAAGGCGGACGGGTGGACGATCCGACCGGAAAAGGATTCAACGATCATCGTCGTACCCCTCGGCCCCGATCGCCACCAGGAGGTTTCCGTTTCGGCCTCGACGGAAAACGATGAGTCGATCATCCGATTCTTCACGATCATCGGGCCGGTCAAGGACCTCGAGGGCAACAGGCCCCTTGCCGCCCTCAGCCTCAACTTCGGCCTCATCTCATGCTCCTTTGCCGTCCACGGGGATGACCTGGTGCTCGTCCGCACACAGCTCGCCGCACACATCGACGCCCAGGAAGCGCGCTCCACCATCTGGCGCCTCGCGGAGACCGGAGATCGTTACGAGAAGCACCTTTACGGCACGGACCTCCATTGACGCCTCGGTTTGACGGGTCCTGACGATAGAAGTATAATCGACTACCGTCGGAGTGGAGGTACCCTCCTCGGCCCTCAGGCGGCCGAACTTCCCTTAGAGAAACCCCGGAGCGATCGGATGGCCCAGATCAGCATCGAAAGACGAGAGGCGATCTGTCAGATCGTCTACTACGGGCCCGCCATGAGCGGGAAAACGACGAGCCTCGTGACTCTTCACGCGAAGGCTCCCGACAAGGCCAAGTCCGATCTCACGTCGATCAGCACGTCGGGTGACCGTACGCTTTACTTCGACTACTTCGCCCTGGATCTCGGCCAGATCAAGGGCCTCCGCACGAAGTTCTCCCTCTACACCGTTCCCGGCCAGGTCGCCTACAACCAGACCCGGAAGTACGTGCTGACCGGGGTCGACGGCGTCGTGTTCGTCGCGGATTCTCAGGCGGATAAGATGGATGAGAACATCGAATCGCTGGATAACCTGGAAGATAATCTACTGGAAATGAACCTCAAGCTCGCCGACCTGCCGTTCGTGATCCAGTGGAACAAGCGGGATCTACCCAACATCCTCGACGTGGAAGTGCTCGAGGAGAAGATGAACCCCAGGAAGGTCCCCTCCTTCCCGACCGTCGCCTCGACCGGCGAGGGCGTCTTCCCGGCCCTGAAGATCTGCACCAAGCAAGTCCTCGAGCGCATTCGCTAGCCCCCCATAACTCGGTATCAGCCTTCTGCAAGCCATTCGGCGGCCTGGCGGGCCCAGTAGGTGATGATGATGTCCGCTCCGGCGCGACGGATCGATGTGAGGATCTCGAGAACGGCGGCCTTCTCTTCGATCCATCCGTTGGCCGCCGCCGCCTTGACCATGGCGTACTCCCCACTCGCGCTGTACGCGGCGACCGGATAGCCGGTCTCCGTCTTCACGCGGCGGATCAGATCCAGATAGGCGAGGGCCGGCTTGACCATGACGATGTCGGCCCCCTCATCGATGTCCATTCGAACTTCTCGAAGCGCCTCGTCGGCGTTGGCAGGATCCAGCTGGTAGGATCGGCGATCCCCGAAGCGAGGAGAAGATTCCACCGCTTCACGGAACGGACCGTAGAAGGCGGAGGCAAACTTGGCCGCATAGGAGAGGATGGGCGTGGACGACAACTCCGCTTCATCGAGGGAACGACGGATCGCCGCCACGCGACCATCCATCATGTCGCTCGGGGCCACGATGTCCGCCCCGGCTCGCGCGTGAGCGACAGCCTGACGGGCGAGCAGCTCGAGTGTCGGATCGTTCTCCACCGTGGCGCCGTCGCCCTGCCCCCGAACGACCCCGCAGTGTCCATGGTCCGCGTACTCGCACAGGCAGACGTCGGTGATCACGAGGGCCGACGTCCTCTCCTTGCAGGCCCGAACGGCCATCGGAATAATCCCGTCGTCGGACGCCGACTGGCTGCCCTGCTCGTCCTTCGACTCCGGGATGCCGAAGAGGAGTACCGCCCCGACTCCGGCCTCCACGGCCGCCTCGACCTCCGGGATCAGCGTATCGATGGAGTGCTGGTAGACACCCCGCATCGAGGGGATCTCATTGCGGATTCCTGTTCCGGGTCGGACAAAGAAGGGTTGGACGAGAGAGGAGGAGCGCGGCTCCGACTCCCGGACCAGATCGCGGAGCCGGGGATGGGCACGTAGCCGGCGCGGCCGGTAAGTCGGGTATCGCACGTCCTTGTTCGCCTACAGCTGCTCTATGAGCGACACGAGCGGCAAGAAGAGCGAGATCACGATGAAACCGACGACGAGGCCCATTCCCACGATCAGGATGGGCTCGAGAAGGCTCGTCATGCTCTCCACCGCCACGTCGACGTCGTTGTCGTAGTTGTCCGAGATCTTGAGGAGCATCTTGTCCAGCTCTCCTGTCTCCTCGCCGACCTCGATCATGTTCACGATGATCGCGTCGAAGACGTGGCTCTGGGCCAGTGGACCGGCGATGCTTTCTCCCTCCCGGATGCTCCCGTGCACGTTATCGATCGCATCCGCGACGACGCGGTTACCGATCGACTCCTTCACGATGGCCAGGGCATCGAGGATCGGGACACCGGAGGCGATCAGGGTGCCGAGGGTCCGGGAGAACCGGGCGATCGTGGACTTGCGGATGATCATCCCGAAAAGAGGAATCTTCAGCTTCACACGGTCCATGAAGAGCCGCCCCCCCTCGGTCCTTGTTATCAGCTTGAGGGTCATCACCGCAGCGATCGGGATGCCGGGGATCAGGAACCAGTAGGACTTCACGATATCCGCAAACGCCAGGAGGAAGAGCGTGGCCGTTGGCAGCTCGACTCCGATCTCCTTGAACATCGACTGGAACGACGGGATCACCCAGATCATGATGACGGAGAGGATCATCGCCGCGATCGTCATGACGGCGATCGGATAGATCAACGCGCCGATCACCTTCTTCTTGAGACGGACTGACTTCTCGAGGAAGCTGGAGAGGCGGTCGAGGATCACGTCGAGGACTCCTCCCGTCTCCCCCGCCTTGACGATGTTCACATAGAGCCGATCGAACGCCTTCGGGTGCCGAGCGAGCGCCTCGGAGAAAGCCGAGCCCGCTTCGACCTCCTGCCAGACGTCCATCAGATGGTTCTTCAGCTTGCACGGCTTCAGCTGCCCCTCGAGGATCTTGAGAGATTTCACGATCGGCAGGCCCGCGTCCTGGAGGATCGCGAGCTGCGAGGTGAACTGCGAGAGCTGATACTGACTCACGCGGCCGAAGACCCACTTCTTGCCTTCTGCCGCCGCGGAAGACCCGGCCGCCGCGGACCGCGCGCTGACACGCCCCCCTTTCTCCTTCACGGAAGTGGGGAATAGCCCCAGGTTGCGGACCTTGTTGACCGCATCCTCCTTGGTGCCCGCCTCGATTTCCCGACGGACCTTCTTCCCCTTCGAATCGAGCGCCTCAAACGCGTAGACGGCCATTCTTTCGTTCCTCCTGGGAAGCGATCTACCCCAACTCTTCGACTAGGCCACGAGGATGGTCTCCCGGACCACCTCTTCGATAGTCGTTACTCCGTCCGAGATCAACAGGAGCCCGGCGTCGCGCAGCGTGTACATGCCGGACTCCTTCGCTGCCTTCCGCAGTTCCTGGACCGAGATGTCCTGCATCACAAGCTGCCGGAGCTTTTCCGTCATCAGCATGATCTCGAACAGGGCCGTCCGGCCCCTGTAACCCACTCTGTTGCAGGCCTCGCATCCTTTTCCGAAGTAGAAGATCTTGTCCTCCACATCCGCCGGAGCGAGATCCAGCTCGTAGATCTCCTCATCACCGGGTCGATACTCGGTCCTGCACTCCGGGCAAATCTTGCGGACGAGCCGCTGGGCGATGACGGACTCGAGGGTCGCCGAGATCAAGAACGGCTCCAGTCCCAGATCGACGAGGCGCGTGATCGCGGAGGGGGCATCGTTGGTGTGCAAGGTGGAGAGCACGAGATGTCCCGTGAGGGAGGCCTCGACGGCGATCTGGCCCGTTTCCAGGTCTCGCACCTCGCCGACCAAGATGACATCCGGGTCCTGGCGCAGGATCGATCGGAGGCACTTCGCGTACGTCACCCCGATCTCCTCGTTGATGTGGACCTGCACGACTCCCGGAAGGTCGTACTCGACGGGGTCCTCGGTCGTGATGATCTTGACGTTGGACGTGTTCATCTCGTTGAGAGCGGCGTAAAGCGTCGTCGTCTTCCCGGAGCCTGTCGGGCCCGTCACGAGGATGACCCCGTGAGGCTGGTGGATCAGCTTGCGAGTCATCTCGAGATCGGCCGGCCGCAGGCCCACCTTCTCCAGGTCGAGGGCGACATTGGCCCGGTCCAGCACGCGCAGCACGATGCTCTCCCCGAACATCGTGGGGAGGGTGGAAACCCGGAGGTCGATCGACCTCCCCTCGACGACCAGCTCGATACGGCCATCCTGAGGCAGTCGCGTCTCCGCGATGTCGAGCTTGGCCATGACCTTGACACGGGACGCCATGGCGGTCGCCAGGTTTCTCGGCGGCGGCTTCATCTCGTAGAGGACGCCGTCGATCCGGTACCTGACCTTGTACTCATTTTCGAACGGCTCCAGGTGGATGTCCGAGCCCCGATCCTTCACGGCTTGAAGGAGGATCAGGTTGAGGAGCTTGACGACGGCGGGAAGCTCCGCCTGCCGCATCAGATCGTTCAGGTCGACCTTCTGCTCCGAATCATCGAGGATGGTGACGCCGTCCTCGGACTCCATCAGGACGCGGGTCGACTCCTCGCTTTCCTTTCTCTGCTCCGCGTAGTACTTCTCGATCGCCTTCTTGATCGACTCCTTACGGGCGACGACCCCCTTCACCTCGCAGCCAAGGATGAACCGGAGATCATCCAGAGCGGTCACATTGAGGGGGTCGGAGAGGGCGACCACGACCGTTCCGTGGTCGACACGGACGGGAATGATGCCGTTGGATTCCGCCACGTAGTGGGGAACGAGGTCGATCACCTCCTTCGGGATCTCCAGATCGTCGAGATCGACGTTTTCCATCCCGGCCTGAGCGCCCAGGACGAAGAGCATGTCCCCCTCGGTGACGAAGCCCTGCTCGACGAGGATGTCGCCGAGAACACCGCCTTTCTCCCTCTGGATCTTCAAGGCCTTCTGAATCTGGGCCTCGTCGACGAGACCGTTCTCCTTCAGGAGCTGCCCCAGCGGCCGACGTATCCGTCCGGAGCTGGCCGCCGCTCGCTTGCCCTTGGTCTTGGCGCCGTCCGCCATGGAGATTCCCCTACAACAGCGATAGATCCGCCGACTGTGTGATCCAGAGCACTTCGTCGATAGTCGTGATCCCCGCGAAGACCTTGCGGACCGCATCCTGCTGGAGTGTGGTCATGCCTCCCCGCAGTGCTTCCTTCCGCAGCTCGTTCGTCGGTCTCTTTCGGAACGCCAGCTCACGCAGCTCCGGCGTCATATCCATCAGCTCGAAGGCGCCCTTCCGACCCCGAAAACCGACGTATCCACAGACCTCGCAACCTTCCGAGCGATAGAGCACCTTCCCCTCGATGTCCTCCGGTCGGAGCCCGACCTGACGCAGCTCCGTCTCGGTCGGCTCGTAAGGGCTCTTGCACCGATCACAGAGGATCCTCATCAGCCGCTGGGCCATCACCGCCAGGATCGCCGACGCCACAAGGAACGGCTTGACGCCCATGTCGATCAACCGGGTAATCGCCGTCGGGGCGTCGTTCGTATGGAGCGTGCTGAAGACAAGGTGTCCCGTCAGGGCCGCCTGGATTGCGATATCAGCGGTCTCGCTATCGCGGATCTCCCCCACGAGGATGATGTTGGGGGCCTGTCGGAGCATCGCCCTCAGGATCCGCGAGAAGGTGAGATCGATCCGCTGTCTGACTTCGCATTGGTTGATCCCGGTTATGTTGTACTCGATTGGATTCTCGGCGGTGATGATCTTCACGTCCGGACGATTCAGGTTCATCATGGCGGCGTAAAGCGTCGTCGTCTTGCCACTCCCCGTCGGTCCGGTGACGAGGAAGATGCCGTTCGGGCGCTTGATCACCTTGTTGAACCTGGCCTCGTCTCCTGCGAAGAAACCGAGCTGATCCAGGCCGACAAGGCTCTTCTCCTTGTCCAGGATCCGGATGACCACGCTCTCGCCGTGGGTGGCCGGCAAGGACGAGACCCGGAAGTCGATCTCCCTCCCGTCGACGACCATCTTGATCCGCCCGTCCTGAGGCCGGCGTTTCTCCGCCATGTCCATACGTGACATGATCTTTATCCGCGAGATGATCGGGCCCTGTAGCTGCTTGGCGGGAGACTCGCGCTCGACGCACTGCCCGTCGATCCGCACCCTGATCCGGACCCGATCCTCCATCGGCTCGACGTGTATGTCCGACGCCCTGTCGTTGATGGCATCCAGGATGATCTTGTGGACCAAGCGGATCACCGGGGCATCCTCTTCGCCCGTCATGTCCCCGATGCTGTCTTCCTTGACGCTCACCTCGCCTTCGAGGTCGCCGCCGAGTCCAGCGTCGCCGTCCCCGGAGTAATACTTCCGAAGGAGCGCGCCGATCACGATCGGGTCGGCCAGGGCGGTCTCCACTTCGGTATTGAGGATGAATCGAAGGTTGTCGAGGGCGAACAGATCGAGAGGCTCCGGGCTGGCGAGCACGATCGTCTTCTCGGTCCGCTGCACGGGAACGACCTTGTGCTCCTGTGCGACCGACCGGGGCACGAGATCGATCAGGGCCTGGGGGAGCTCGGTCTCGGATGTGCCGGGAAAAAACTTCAGCCGCAGCTGCTTGGCGAGGGCCCTCGATATCTCCCCACCGGTGGCGAACTTCAGCTTGACCAGGACCTCGCCGATCCGACTGCCGTCGGCCTTGGCCTGCTCGAGGGACTCCTGGACCTGCTCGGGGGAGACGACCTTCATCGCCACAAGGATCTCGCCCAGCAGCTTCTGCTTTGGCGGCATCACGAGGCTCCCGATGTGGGCCTGGGATTCCCGCTCTCTGGACCCTGCGAGAGAGGTAATGGGGATTCCCGGGCTTTCGTTCGATACGTTGGACCCGGGAGGCGGATTATAGCGGGGCTGCTGTACGTAAGTCAAGGTCTTCGTCCACATTCCGTCGACTGTAAGGGCCTCGGTCGCACCTCCGATCCCCCCGGAATGTACCACTTGTGTAGCAGACGAACCGAGCCCGACCGCCCACGAGAAAGCCCCCGAATTGGAACCGGAGAGGGGCTATAATAGGCGCTTCCGACGGAGGATTGGGAGGGGGTCCATGAAGGCGAGGTGGTGGTCAGGTCTGGTGGTTGCGGCGGCAGCCCTCTCTGCCTGCACGAGCCCCGCCTGCCGGGATGAAAACCTCCCCGAGTACAAGGATCGGGCGACCCCGGAACGGGGGATGCAGTTCTTCCAGTACGCGATCGCCAACGAGTGCGATCCCCATGCCTGGGACTGCTTCAACGAACGGAGCCAGAAACAGTTCGGCTACTTGGGATTCAAGTTCGGCTTCTGCACGATCGAATTCCCCGGCACGGACATCTGCATCTGCGAGCTCATCAAGAAGGCCGAGATCGCCGGGATTCGACCGGCGGACGGCCGGGGCATGGCGGTGAAGGCCGTGTCCCATGACGTGTTTCTGATGACCGTCCTCTGGGAGGAGGATGGGCAGTGGAAGATCGATCTGGAAGCGACGATGAAAGAAAACGGATTCGAGCGGAAACCAGAGTAGCGAGGACCTCGAGAGGAAGAGAGATGACGCAGTCCAAGACGATCTATTCCTTCGCGCATGGAGTAGCCGAGGGCGACGCGAAGATGCGAGACCTCCTCGGAGGCAAGGGATCCAACCTCGCCGAGATGACCAACCTCGGGATTCCCGTCCCCCCCGGGTTCACGATCTCCACGGAGGTCTGCCGGGCGTTCAACGAGGGGGGGCGGCAGCTCCCGGCAGGACTCGAAGCGCAGGTCGACGAGAGCATACGAGGGCTGGAGGAGGCGACCTCCAAGAAGTTCGGCGATCCGGATCATCCGCTCCTCGTCTCCGTCCGGAGCGGGGCGGCCGTCTCGATGCCGGGGATGATGGACACGATCCTCAACCTGGGGCTCAACGAGGAGGCGGTGGCCGGTCTCGCCCTCCGATCGGGGGATAAGAGGTTCGCCTTCGACGCCTACCGACGGCTGATCCAGATGTTCGGCGGCGTCGTCCTCGGGATTCGCCATTCCCTGTTCGAGGAGGCGCTCGGCAGCGCGAAGAAGGAGCGGTCCGTCGAGGCCGACACCGACCTGGACGCGAGCGCGCTCGAGGAGCTGGTCGCCACGTATCTCGGGATCTTCGAGAAGGAGTCGGGGAAGAAGTTCCCCGCCGACCCGCGGACCCAGCTCCTCCAGTCCATCCAGGCGGTCTTCCGATCGTGGGACAACCCACGCGCCAGGGTCTACCGACGCCTGAACAGCATCACCGGTCTGATCGGCACGGCGGTCAATGTGCAGGCGATGGTGTTCGGCAACCTGGGGGACGACTCGGGGACGGGCGTCTGCTTCACCCGCAACCCGGCCACCGGGGCGGACGCCCTGTACGGCGAGTTCCTGGTCAACGCCCAGGGGGAGGATGTCGTGGCAGGCATCCGGACCCCCGAGCCGATCGAGAAGCTCGAGAAACATTTCCCCCAGCCAAGGAAGGAGCTGGAAGGCATTCGCGTGAGCCTCGAGAAGCACTACGGGGACATGCAAGACATCGAGTTCACTATCGAGGAGGGGGAGCTGTTCATCCTCCAGACACGCCGGGGGGAGCGCACCGCCGCCGCCGCCCTGAAGATCGCCTGCGATCTCCTGGATGCAGGCCGGATCGATCCGGATACGGCGATCCTCCGCGTCCCTCCCTCCCAGCTCGACCAGGTCCTCTTCCCGATCTTCGATCCGGCGGAGATGAAGAAGGCCAGGGACGAGGGCCGGCTGCTCGTCCGCGGCCTCAACGCCGGGCCCGGCGCCGCCTCGGGGGCCATGGTGCTCAGCGCCGAGGCCGCGGTGCGGAGCCGGGAGCGGGGCGAGGCCTCGATCCTTGTCCGCCGGGAGACCTCCCCGGAAGACATCGAGGGGATGATCTCTGCGGTCGGCGTCCTCACGGCGACGGGGGGGCTCACGTCGCACGCCGCCGTCGTCGCACGGGGGATGGGCAAGTGCTGCGTCGTCGGATGCGGAGCCCTCCAGATCGACGAGGAGGAAGGGACGGTCCGTGTCGGCGAGACGATCCTCCGGGAGGGGGACACGATCTCGATCGACGGGAGCACCGGCGAGGTCATCACCGGCCCCCTGGCGAGCAAGCCATCGGAAGTGGTGCAGGTCCTCGTGGACGGGACGCTATCCGCGGACGAATCGGAGGTCTACCGGCAGTTCGCGAAGATCCTGGACCTGGCCGACGGGAAACGCCGTCTCGGCGTGCGCGCCAACGCGGATACGCCGCAGGATGCCAGGACGGCTCGGGCCTTCGGGGCCGCGGGAATCGGTCTCTGTCGAACGGAGCACATGTTCTTCCAGGAGGATCGCATCCTCGCCTTCCGCGAGATGATCCTCGCCCCGGATGAAGAGGGCAGGAAGAAGGCCCTGGAGAAGCTCCTTCCCGCGCAGCGGGGGGACTTCGCCGGGATCTTCCGCGCGATGGAGGGACTCCCGGTGACGATCCGCCTTCTGGATCCCCCTCTTCACGAGTTTCTCCCTCACGATGAGGCGGCGCTGTCGGACGTCGCCGCCGCGCTCGGCGTCGGCATCGAGGAAGTGCAACGGAAGGTGGAATCGCTCAAGGAGTTCAACCCGATGCTGGGTCACCGCGGCTGCAGGCTCGGGATCTCCTTCCCCGAGATCTACGACATGCAGGCGAGGGCGATTCTCGAAGCGGCTTGCGAGGTGGCCGAGGAGGGAATAAAGGTCTTCCCGGAGATCATGATCCCGCTCGTCGGCACCGTGGAGGAGCTGACCCGGCTCCGGACGAGAGTGGAGGAGATCGCCCGGATCACACTCTCGGAGGAGGGTCAGGAGTTCCCTTACCTGATCGGCACGATGATCGAGGTGCCCCGGGCCGCCCTGACGGCGGATCGTATCGCCGAGGTCGCCGACTTCTTCTCGTTCGGGACGAACGATCTGACCCAGATGACGTTCGGTTTCAGCCGG